>NZ_CP040058.1:1943333-2546666 GCF_005280655.1 Anaerostipes rhamnosivorans | reverse complement strand
CAGGCTCCGGAGGATTCGGAGGTCCGCTTGTAGTTCAGGCAACAGAAACATGCAACAAGATCTTATGTATGACTGCCATCGGCGGCATCCATCCGCTGGGAGCAAAGCTTGCCCAGATGACCGGAGGGGAGGCAGTGGACGGACACAAGAATAATGTGCCCGACGAAGAAATCCTTGTGGCGATCGTGGACTGCGGAGGTACTTTAAGATGTGGGATTTATCCTCAAAAGGGAATCTTTACGATCAACTTGAATCCTGTAGGACAGTCTGGTCCTCTGGCAAAATACATCACTCCTGACATCTATGTATCCGCAGTTGACGAAAACTGTCTCTCCTATGCAGATGGGGAGACGGTCATGGAAAAGAAAGCGCCGGAGGGAGAAAAACAGGCCGGGCAGGAGAATAAAGCTGGGGAAGCAGGCGAACAGCCTGGACTGATCACAAGGCTTGGTATCGGTGTAGGGCAGGTGGTAGGAAAATTCTTTGCCGCAGGACGTGAGACTATTGATATGGTGGTAAAAAATATCCTCCCGTTTATGGCTTTCACAAGTACGATCCTTGGTATTATCACTGCCACAGGACTTGGAAACATCATAGCGAAGACCATCTCGCCTCTGTGTGCCACGCTCCCTGGAATGCTGATCATTTCTCTGATCTGTGCGATGCCGTTTTTGTCACCTGTGCTCGGACCGGGAGCTGTTATCGCGCAGGTGGTGGGAACACTTCTGGGATCTCAGATCGCTATGGGAAAGATTCCGGCCCAGTACGCACTGCCTGCACTATTTGCCATCAATGCCCAGGTGGGCTGTGATTTCATCCCGGTAGGATTGAGTCTCGCGGAATGTGAATCTGAGACCATCGAACTGGGTGTGCCGTCCGTTTTATATTCCCGTGTCATCACAGGACCGGTGGCCGTTGTCATCGCTTTCGTTGCAAGCTTTGGTCTGTATACATCATAGAAAGAAATATTTATACATAATTTCAATAAATTCTATGGACTTTGCATAAATATCGAGGTAAAATGGAGACATAAAATCAAAGGAGGCAGATACATATGAAGATTTCAATTGGATGTGATGAGGCAGCTTATGAATTAAAAGAGGCGATCAAAAAGAGATTAGAAGAAACAGGGCATACGTATGTAGACAATGGAGTAGAAGCAGGAGAAAGCGCATTGTACCCGGATGTTGCAGTAAAGACCTGTGAGAAGGTTACCAGCGGTGAGTGTGACAGGGGGATCCTTGTATGCGGCACAGGCATCGGTATGGCTATGACGGCAAACAAGGTACCGGGTATTAGAGCGGCAGTCTGCCACGATCCATTCTCTACAGAGCGTTCTATCCTAAGCAATGACGGAAATGTCATGTGTATGGGGGCAAGAGTGGTGGCGCCTCAGCTGGCACTTTATCTGCTGGATATCTGGATGGGGCTTGAATTCAAAGATGGGCCTTCTACAGAAAAGGTAGAGCGGATTACTTATTACGAAAAACAGTTTAGCAAATAGGCAGGAGGAGAGCATATGGATGAAGTTTTAAATTTTTCAATGAATGAAATGGCAGGCGCGGATTTCGACTGCAGCTGTGGAAAACACCACACGCTGGATATTAAACATATCATTATGGGCCAGGGAGTTTTAAAGGAACTTTCCAATGTACTGGAGCCGTTTAGGGGCAAGAAGGTTTACATGCTCAGCGACAACCATACATTTAAGGCAGCAGGAGACCGTGTGCTTTCGATCCTGGAGGCTGATGACTTCCTTGTGAAAAATGTCATGCTGGATTCCGGGGATGATATTCTGATTCCAAATGAGCAGGCCGTTGGAACCATGTTCCTGAATCTCGAGCCGGATACTGCAGTGATCGTTGCTGTAGGCTCAGGTACCATCAATGATATGGCAAAATATATGTCTGCCAGAACAAAGATTCCATATGTGATCGTCTGTACAGCACCTTCCATGGATGGATATGTAGCCGACGGGGCGCCGCTGATCCTGGAAGGAAGAAAAATATCCTTTGTCGCAACCCTCCCTTACGGTGTGGTCGGAGATACTGACATCATGAAACAGGCCCCAATGCATATGATCCATGCCGGGTTCGGCGATGTGCTGGGGAAACTGACAGCTCTGGCAGACTGGTATCTGGCAAAGGAAAAAGTGAATGAATACTGCTGTGAGACCTGTGTGACCCTTGTACAGAGGGCACTTGAGAAGGTCACAGGAAGTGCAGAAGCACTGGCAAAAAGGGATGATGATGCAATCCTTTATCTGATTGAGGCTCTGACCCTCACCGGAGTTGCCATGGGGTTAATCGGAGTATCTCGTCCCGCTTCCGGCGCAGAGCATATGCTGAGCCATTACTGGGAGATGGATTTCATCGCCAGAGGAAAGTTCCCGGAACTGCACGGCATTAAAGTAGGGATCGCTACCCCGGTGGTTGCGGAGATCTTTGAGATGATGAGAGACGAGGTGCCAGAGGAGGCTACGAAGCTGGCGCCGTCCAGAGAATATGTGGAAGGCCTCTTAAAGACCGTGGGGGCGCCGGTATACCCGACTGATATCGGAATCGACCGGGAGCTGTTCTATAACAGTATCTTGGAGGGATATAAAGTGAGGAACCGGTACAGTATCCTGGAACTGGCCCTGAAAACGGGAAGACTTGAGGAGATAGCCGAGAAAATAACCAACCGTATTTATCAGTAAGGGAGAGATAAGATGAAGTATTTCACAAGAATCCAGAAGCTGGGAAAAGATTCTCTGACATTTTTAGGAGATCCTGATTCCAATTTTATCATTCTGTTTAACGACGATGCACCGCCGGCCTTTGAAGATCTGTGTGTGCTGCATACCATCGAAGAACTGAGAGCCAATATAGAGCCTGGGGATACCATGCTGATCAACGAAAAAGGATTTGAGGTGACAGCAGTGGGCACAGAGGCCAACGAAACGCTCAGAGGCCTGGGGCACTGTACTGTGAGCTTCAAGGGCGGGCCTGAGGCAGAACGCCCTGGATGCATCATGGTCCAGGCCATAAAGGGTGAAGAGCCGCTGACAGCATCGGATCTTGCCCCGGGAAATACCATCGAGTTTATTTAACAGAGACACTACGTCCATGTTCCACATGATTGAAGTGAGGCATTTTAAGAGCCAAACGGAAATTATGTGGAACATGTTATATCCAGAAGGGTGTTTAAGCAGTATGAATGCACTGATTTATACAAATGTCTGTATATTTGATTAAAATAAAGAATTTATACAATTGTTCTATAGAAGGGGTAGATTTTATAATAGAATAGAAGTAAAATGAGATTATATTACCAGTGGTATTATTTATGTTGCAGGTGGTAACCTTATTTGAAATTAAGATTCGGGAGGAAACAAAATGGATGAGATCTTAAACTATTCTATGAATGAAATGGCAAAGGCAAGTTTTGACTGCAGCTGCGGAAGACATCATACTTTAGAAATTGAACGCCTGGTGATGGGGCAGGGAGTGATCAGTGAACTGCCTGAAATGGTCAAAGGGCTTGAAGCTAAGAAAGTTTACATGCTGAGTGATAACAATACATATAAAGCTGCGGGGGAAACAGCAAAGAAACTTCTGGAAGATGCAGGTTTCCAGGTAAAAAGTGTTGTGTTGGACTCAGGAGAGGACATCTTGATCCCGGATGAACATGCAGCGGGAACCATGTTCCTGAACCTGGAGCCTGAGACGGACGTTTTGATCGCAGTGGGTTCCGGAACCTTAAACGATATGGTAAAATATATGTCAGCGAGGACAAAGATTCCATACATTGTTGTGTGTACGGCACCTTCCATGGATGGATATGCGTCAGACGGAGCCCCTCTGATCCTGGGAGGGAAGAAGATCTCGTTCATCGCAACGCTGCCTTATGGAATCCTCGGTGATACAGACATCATGAAGCAGGCACCGATGCACATGATCCGGGCCGGTTTCGGAGATGTGATCGGTAAGCTTACAGCGCTGGCGGACTGGTACTTATCGAAAGAAAACACTGGAGAGTACTGTTGTGAGACCTGTGTGACCCTGGTGCAGAAAGCTCTTGAAAAAGTAACAGGAAGCGCTGAGGCACTGGCCAACCGGGATGAAGAAGCGGTTCTTTACCTGATCGAGGCTCTGACTTTGACGGGAGTTGCCATGGGGCTGATCGGGGTGTCCCGTCCGGCATCCGGAGCGGAGCATATGCTGAGCCATTACTGGGAGATGGAGTTTATCGCAAGGAAGAAGTATCCGGAGCTTCACGGCATCAAAGTGGGGATCGCAACACCGATCATCGCGGAGATCTTTGAGATGATGGGAGATGAGATACCAGAGGCGGCAAAGAAGCTGGCACCATCCAGGGAATACGTAGAAGGACTGTTAAAGACAGTAGGCGCACCGGTTTCCCCAAAAGAGATTGGCATTGACAGGGAACTGTTTTACGAGAGCTTGTTGAACGGACACAAGGTCAGAGACCGCTACAGCGTCTTAGACCTGGCAGTGGAAAAAGGAAGGATGCAGGAGATCGCGGAAAAGATCACGCATCGGTTTTATGACGAAGAATAAGGAGAAAAGCAGATGAAGCAAAATATTCAGGCAGTGAAAGATATCAAATGTTTTGTTCTTGATATGGACGGGACGATCTATCTGGGAAATGACTTGTTTCCATTCACCCAGGACTTTTTAAAGAAGGTGGAAGACACAGGGCGGGAATATTATTTCTTTACCAATAATTCATCCAAAAGCCAGCAGGCTTACATAGACAAACTTGCCGGCATGGACATTTCCATCACACCGGATCAGATGATGATATCCAGCCATGTGATGATCCAGTATTTAAAAAAGCATCATCCGGGAGAGACCCTCTATGTAGTGGGAACTCCTTCTCTGTTAAAAGAGTTTGAAGCGTTTGACATGCCGCTTGTTGAGGAAGACCCGGATATCGTGATCCTTGGATTTGATACCACGCTTACCTATGAGAAGATTTCCAAGGCGTGCCACTATGTAAGGAACGGCTGTACCTATTACGGCATCAACCCGGACTGGAACTGTCCGATGGAGGGAGGAAACTTCATTCCGGACTGCGGTTCTATGGCAAAGCTTGTTGAGGCGTCCACCGGAAGATTCCCTGAGTTTTTCGGTAAACCGTCAAAGCATACCCTGAATTATTTTGTGGAGCAGTCAGGTTTTAAACCGGAAGAGATCGCCATCGTCGGCGACAGGCTGTATACAGATATCGCCGTGGCAGACGGAAGTCCGGTGACTTCTATTCTGGTGCTTTCTGGGGAGAGTACCTTGGAGGATGTGGAGAACAGTGACGTAAAGCCGGATGTGATTGTGGATTCCTTGGCTGATATTACGGAGATTCTGTAAATTTAGCAAATAAATACTTGTAAAAAAGGTCAGTGGATGTAATTGGTTTACATGCGCTGGCCTTTTGTGTCTTCGTAAAGAAATGTATCTATTATCTAAAGAGCCATAAGCCAGCGGTTTATTCTGTGGCAGCTTCATTTCATAAGGGATACCCTGCTGTAAAAAAATTTGACGCAGAAACATTCCAACAAAACTTGAAATTGGACCTATATCTGTTAGAATGAAGAAGTAAGTTATAAGAGTATTTGCAAAGGAGGAACTCTTTATGACAAAAAAAGAAGCATTTTTCTTCGGCGGATTCTGGCTCTGGCTCGGCGTGGTCATCGGATTTTTGCTCTCCCCGATCAAAAAGGGTGTTGAGATCGGAAATAATAACACGTGTGACAACAACAGCTATGAAGGAAAAAAGAAAAAAAGAATAATTAAAACAAAAAGCCTGTACCGAGATTTTAAATTCCTGGTACAAGCTTTTTTAAGGATGTATATAAAATACGTTAGGAACTTTGATTCTTACCCTGCCAGCTGTCCTCTTGTTTCATGCGTTTGGCAATCTCATTTAAGACTTTGCGTTTATGGAGAGTCCAGCGGGGAGCGATCAAAAGATCTCTGGGACCATCGCCCGTAAGCCGGTGAATGACAATGTCCTCCCTCAGTTCTTCCAAGCAGCGAATGACCAAGCTGACATAATCGTCAAGTTCATACACAGGAAACGGCTGCTTTTTATAAAGCTCACCCAGATCCGTATGATGAAGGACGTGGAGAAGGGAAAGTTTCAGGCCGTCCACAGGGAGGCTGTTTAAGTATCGCACGGATTTAAGCATCATTTCTTCCGTTTCTCCAGGAAGGCCGAGGATCAAATGGACTACCGTATTGATCCCTCTTTCATGGAGATCTTTTACTGCATGATCAAAACAGGAGAGGGGATATCCTCTGCGGATCAATCCGGCGGTCTCTTCGTGGATGGTTTGGAGTCCCAGTTCTACGAAGACTGGTTTGATATGGTTTAATTCCCTGAGAAGTTCCAGAACCTCAGGCGGCAGGCAGTCCGGCCTTGTACCAATGGAAAGTGCGGCGATCCTTTCATCCTGGATTGCTTCACGGTACAGCCTGTTTAATCGTTCCACAGGGGCATAGGTATTGGTAAATGCCTGGAAATAAGCGATAAATCTTTGAGCATTGGATTTTCCTTCTATTAGCCGGATGCCATCTTCAATCTGTTCTGTCACTGTGAGGGCCCGATCAGAGGCAAAATCTCCTGATCCCCCCTCACTGCAGAAAATGCAGCCGCGGGTTCCGAGAGTACCGTCCCGGTTTGGACAGGTAAAGCCTCCGTCTAAAGAAATCTTGTATATTTTCTCTCCAAACGTTTGTTTTAAATAGAAATCTAAAGAGTAATAGCGTTTTCCATCCCAATTCATATGGTGTAGTTTCCTTTCCGGTTTTTATGGAGGTGTACAATGAATCTATAAAAAATTGTGACATCCTAAAACGGAAACCTCAAGAAGAATAGGGAGGCTCATCTAAATGAAGAAAAAACTTAAGGATATCACCGTTATGATACCGGGAAAAATCAAAAAACACAAGAAGCTGAAAGCTGTTTTATTGATTTTTTGTGGCCGCAGATGCATTTGCGGGAAGTTGGTTTGTGTTATAATCTTCTTAAATGATACAAAAGTACATAATTCACAGGGGGAAGAGAGACATGGATGCAGTTTTATTTGATGTGGATGATACACTGTATGACCAGCAGACTCCGTTTGAGAGGGCATACCGGCAGCTGTTTAACGAAAAATACAAGATCGATATGAGGCAATTGTTTGCATTGAGCAGAAAATACAGCGATGAATCATTTGAACAGTCCCAGAGTGGGCAGATGACAATGGATGAGATGTATATTTACAGGATCAGAAAGGCACTGGAGGAGTTTGATATCCAGATTTCAGACGAAACGGGGCTTAAATTCCAGCATCTGTACGCGGAGCATCAAAAACAGATCACGGTCTCTGATGTTATGAAAGAGATCCTGTCATACTGCCGGGCGAGAGTCCCCATCGGAGTGATAACCAATGGACCGTCCGGACATCAGTGGGAGAAAATAGAGACGCTGGGGCTTCAAGAATGGTTTTTAAAGGAAACTATTTTTGTATCGGGAGATATAGGAACGGCGAAACCTGACAAAAGAATTTTTCTGTACGCCTGTGAAAAGATGAAGGTTCAAAAGGACTCGGTCTGGTATGTGGGAGATTCTTTTCGTAACGATGTAGAAGGAGCCAAAGGTGCAGGGCTTCATTCCATATGGGTGAACCGGAGGAAGCATCCATATCCGCCGTCAGTAGTTAGGCCGGATTACTGTGCCGGCTCTGATGAGGAACTGTATCAGCTGCTTCAAAAGCTTTTGGGATAAAAGACAGGTCTAAAACTTTTCAAAATCTATGGAAAGGTTTTAGACCTGTTTATTTTTTTGCAAAAATACCAGAAATCCTTTTGACTGTTTTCTAAAATACAAGGATGATATAGTAAATGCATAGCAACGGAGGGATAAAAATGAACAAAAGATCAAGAGAGATTTTGCTCGGCCTTATGGATGCGGATAAGAGTTTCCGGATTTCAGAGCTGGCAGAGAAGTTTCAGGTTTCGGAGCGGACCATCAGAAATGATATCAATGATGTCAATGACATTTTGGAACAGCATCATATTTCTGTGATTAAGTTCGGGAGCAACGGCCTGCTTCTTGTGGAGGCTGACATTGAGGAGGCGGCCAAGCTGTTTCGCCAGAATGACTTCTACACTTACAGGCTCTCAAAAGGAGAAAGGAAAACGCTGACCGCAGCGATCCTGATCCAGGCTGAGGGACATGTGACATTATCGGAGATCGCTGAGCTTTTGTACGTGAGCAGGGCAACCGTGATCAATGATCTGGACAGTGTCAAACAGATGCTTTTGGCTGAAAATCTGACAGTAGAATCCCATTCCAACAAAGGCCTGGTGCTCTCAGGAGATGAGAGTGCAAAGAGGGCCTGTCTGCTGAAGCTCCTGAGCCAGGGAGGCGGTTTTGACGCGGAGGGGAGTGTGGTACAGACCTTCATACGGGGCTTAAATGTGGGATGCCGTTTGAAAAAAGAAGACAGGCAGAATTTACAGAAGATCATCAATGAACAGGAACATGCCCACGGACGTTTCCTGACAGACGCTTCCTTTGACTATCTGCTTCAGTATCTGATGATTATGATTCAGAGAGTAAAGCAGGGAAGACAGATTACATGCACCACAGGGATGAAAAAGAGCAAGTATGAAATGGCGGGAGACATTTTAAAGTATGTATCCCAGTATTGGGATTTCTCGGAAAGTGAAGGCGAGACAGAGCTTCTCAGTGATATTCTTGACAGCCTAAGCTATATAAAAAAGACGAGCAGAAACCAGAGGATCATCGGTCTCCAGCTGATCACGAGAAAGTTTATCGAACAAGTATCCAATGAACTGCATGTGGATTTAAACAAGGATTTTGTATTTTACGAGAATCTGGTGAATCATCTGGAATCCATATTTACAAAAGAATTTAATATCACCCAGCGGGATGATTTCCTGAAGGAGATTGTGGAACAAAACCAAACAGTGCTTTTGGCAGCTTCCAAGCATTTGGAAATGCTGGAGCGTTTTGTGGGGAGAAAGATCTCAGAAATCGAGATCGATTATATTGTCATTCATATCAGTGCGGCGCTGGAACGCAGAAAAAAGAAAGAGATCGACTTCCGCGTTGTCATCGTCTGCAACGGAGGCGTGGGCACATCACAGCTGCTGCTGGCCAAGATGAAGAACCGGTTTGATTTCCATATCGTCGATGTGGTATCTGCCCATGATCTGAAAAAAAGCGGCCACCAGAGCATTGATATGATCGTGTCTACCATTCCTCTGAAGGATTATGAGGGAGAATATGTGCTGGTGACACCAATGTTTTCCGATGAAGATTATCTGAGAGTAAACAAAAAGATAGAGCTTCTGCAGGGAAAACAGGGGATTCCAACGAAGAAGGTACAGGAAAAAGAGAATAATCCGGCAGAGCTCCTGGCTCTTTTAAAACCCTTGGTGAAGGATTCGGATCTCTTCAGGGATATATCAAAAACCGTATATGAATATTTTGAGGAGCCATATGATGAGTACCGAGAACCGCTTTTGTGCGAACTTTTGAGAGAAGGGAACATACAGCTGGACATCGAATGCAGTGACTGGAAGGATGCCATTCATAAGTCGGCGGCTCCGCTGCTGGAAAAAGGATTTATCGAAGACCGTTATGTGGACGCCATGATCCAGAATGTGCTGGAAAATGGAAGCTACATTGTCATATCCAAAGGTTTTGCCCTGCCCCATGAAGGATTTGAGGCGGGCAGCCAAAAAGTCGGGATGAACCTGATCAGGCTTAAAACTCCTGTTATCATCGAGGATGAGGACGGAGACCGGGAGGAAGTGAGATTTTTCTGCTGCCTCAGCACAGTCGATCACAAAAAGCATATGAAAGCATTTTTCCATCTGGTCAATATGCTTACAAATGAACGGTTCAAGGAAGAACTATTGGGTGCAAAGAGCGCCAGAGAGACAGCAAAGATCATTAAAACTTATGAACATAGAATAAAGGAGTAGATCATGGTTTGGGAACAATTAAAAGAAGAATTGATTTTGACCGGACTGGACGCAAAGGACAGCGGTGAAATATTTGAGGCAGCGGGAGGGAAGCTTCATGCTCTCGGCTACTGCAAAGACAGCTATGTGGATGCACTGAAAAAGAGAGAGCAGGATTTTCCCACCGGTGTGGACATGGGAGGAGCAGGGGTTGCCATTCCCCACACGGACATCAGCCATGTAAACAAGAAAGGGATCGCCATCGTAACCACAAAACAGCCAGTATCCTTTGTACAGATGGGGACAGACGACGAGACAGTGGACGTCCGGGTCATCTTTATGCTGGCGGTGGACGAAAAAGGGCATCTGGAATTACTTCAGGCAATTTTGGGGATTCTGAGAGACTTGGATGTATTAGAACAGCTGAGCTTAGCAGAAACCCCGGCAGAAATTATAAATATCATCAAAGAAAAGGAGAGTTCATTATGAAGAAGAAAGTAATCGTAGCATGCGGAGGAGCAGTGGCAACATCAACAGTGGCAGCAAACGCGGTGGTAGACCTGGCAAAAGAGAACGGAATTGATATAGAGATCGCACAGGTGAGGATCTCAGAGATTGAATCCAATCTTCCGGCAGACCTGATTGTGACTACATCCAAAGTAAAGAGAGATTATGGTGCGCCGTTGATTACGGGAATGCCGTTTATCTCAGGAATCGGAGTGGATAAGACGAAAGAAAAGATCCTGGAAGTGCTGAATAAATAAAAGGAAAATTCAAGGAGGAGAACAATGGGTATTTTTGGAGAGGCAATTAATTATGTGATTGACATGGGAGCATCGGTTATGCTGCCTTTGGTCATTGCGATACTGAGTATTATTGTAGGAGTTAAAATAAGAAAGGCTGTGCGTGCCGGACTGATGGTCGGTGTCGGATTCGTGGGGCTTGGCCTGATCGTTGATATGATGAATGCTAACTTAGGCCCTGCGGCAAAGGCAATGTCAGAAACCTTTGGGCTGCACATGAGTGTCGTGGATGTAGGATGGCCGGGAATGTCGCCGATCACCTGGGCTTCCGGAATCGCAACTGTTGCAATCCCGGTAGCGATCCTGGTCAATGTGGTCATGATCGTACTGAAGTTGACAAAAACCGTAAATATTGACATCTGGAACATCTGGCATATGACGTTTACCGGTGCCATCGCTTATGCGGTGACAGGGAACTTTGCCATCGGAATTTTAGGGGTAGTGGTCCATGCGGTTTTTACATACAAGTTTGGTGATTTATACGCACCGCTGATGGAAGATTATTTTGAATTGGAAGGACTTACAGTCCCTCATGGAACGTCCGCGTACCTGGCACCGTTTGCCTGCGCTATTGACGCCATCATTGAAAAAATTCCGGGACTCAATAAGATCAACCTCACTGCAGACAAACTGCAGGAAAAAGTCGGAGTCCTCGGAGAACCTATCGTCATCGGCGGCCTTTTGGGAACGCTGGTGGGAGCACTTGCAGGATATAATTTTCAGGCGGCACTCCAGCTGGGAATCAAGATGTCCGCAGTTATGGTGCTGATGCCGAAAATCACTAAATGTATCATGGAAGGACTGATGCCTCTCTCTGAGCGAATGAAAGAGATTCTCACAAAACGGTCCGGAGACGCAGAATTTTACATCGGACTGGACCCGGCAATCCTTTTGGGAGATGCCCAGGTAGTGACCGCAGGCCTGATCTTCATCCCTCTGACCATTCTTATTGCGATCATCGTGCCGGGAAATGTCATTCTTCCGTTTGGTGATCTGGCGACCATTGGATTCTTTATCGCCATTGCCGTTGCAGTGCACAAAGGAAACCTGTTCCGCACATTAATCTCTGGATCTGTGATCATGTATGTGACCATCTGGATCGCAAACCAGGCAATTCCTTGGACCACAGCGCTGGCTAAGTCTGTCAACTTAACCAAGGGGGCATCACAGATTGCGGCCCTTGACCAGGGAGGCTCACCGATCACTTATATGTTTACGCAGATCTTTACACGGGAGAATCTTGCAGGTCTTGCGATGATCGCAGTGATTTATGCCATCTGTCTTGTGTTCACCGTAAGAACATCCAAAGCAAGAGCGGCAGCTTTAAAAGAAGATTAATCACAGTGAGCGGGCCGAAAAGCCCGCTCCGGCTTTATCAAAATTTCAGGAGGAATGAATATGCCATTAGTGACAACCGAACAAATGCTTCTTCGTGCCCAGGCGGGCGGTTATGCGGTAGGTGCATTTAATGTAGAAAATATGGAAATGGTCATGGCGGTCATGGAAGCCGCAGAAGAGTTAAAATCTCCGGTGATCATGCAGACCACGCCGTCCACGGTGAAATATGCAGGCCTGGATTACTTTCTGGCCAACGTAAGAGCGGCGGCGCAGCGTGCTAGTGTACCGATCGCCATGCACTTAGACCACGGAGACAGCTTCGCGCTGGCCATGCAGGCTTTGAGGACCGGATATACATCCATCATGATTGACGGCTCTCATGAATCCTTTGAGGAGAATATCAGGCTCACCAAGTCAGTGGCGGATGCCTGTGCCCCTTCCGGTATATCTGTGGAAGCGGAGCTCGGCAAAGTCGGTGGAAAAGAAGATGACTTAGACGGAGGCGACGGAGGATATACAGATCCTATGCAAGCCAAGGAATTTGCCAAGAAGACAGGCATCACTTCCCTGGCTGTGGCCATCGGGACGGCCCACGGGGTTTACAAAGGAGAGCCGAAGCTGGACTTAGACCGTCTCTCAGAGATCAGGGAGGTTGTCTCCATTCCTCTGGTGCTCCATGGGACCAGCGGTGTGCCGGATGAAACGGTGGCAGACTGCGTAAGACGCGGGATCTGCAAAGTAAATTATGCCACAGACTTAAGGATTGCATTTACAAAGGGTGTTACCGGGTTTTTAAAGGAACAGCCAGATGCCATCGATCCGAAAAAGTATAACAAGGCAGGCAAGGAAATGGTCAAGGAATACGTAAAGTCAAAGATCAAGGTAGTGAAAAGTGAAGGAAAGGCTTAGGTGAGAGTGATGAAAGCAGGAGTGGTCCATGCCAAAAATGATATCCGCTATGAGGAGATCGAGACTCCCGTTCCAAAGAAAGGGCAGGTACTGATCAAAGTTAAATATACAGGGATCTGCGGATCTGATGTGCCAAGGGTCAATGGAGACGCATGTCATTTCTTTCCGAATGTTCTGGGACATGAGTTTTCCGGTGTGGTAGAAACAGTGGGAGAGGGAGTATCTTCCTTAAAACCAGGTGACCGTGTAGCAGGTGTGCCACTGGTTCCTTGTATGGAATGTGAGGACTGCCAGAAAGGCAATTATTCTCTCTGTAAACATTACAGCTTTATCGGCTCCAGAGAGTTCGGAAGCTTTGCGGAGTATGTGACGGTGCCGGAGAAAAATGCGGTGAAGTTTGAGGATTCTGTGTCTTTTGAACAGGGAGCCTTTTTTGAGCCCGCAACTGTGGCGCTTCACGGGCTTTGCAGAACAGACTATAAAGGCGGTGAAAGCGTAGCTATCCTTGGAGGAGGCACCATAGGGCTCTTTACCGCCCAGTGGGCAAAAATATTTGGGGCCAAAAAGGTTGTAGTCTTTGATATCAGCACCGAACGTCTGGAACTGGCGAAACGTCTTGGCATAGATGAAGGGATCAATACATTGGATGAAAATTTCATGGAGCAGGCCATGAAACTCACGGACGGCAAAGGATTTGGTTATGTCTATGAGACAGCCGGAGTCACCACCACAATGAAATATGCCTTTGAACTGGCGGCCAACAAAGCGGGAGTCTGCTTTATAGGAACACCGACCAGGGAGCTTTCGTTCAGCGTGGAAGAATGGGAACATATGAACCGAAAGGAATTTACCCTGACGGGTTCCTGGATGTCTTACAGTGCTCCGTTCCCCGGAAGAGAATGGGAACTTGCGGCACACTATTTTAAAGCAGGACAGCTGAAGTTTGATGAATCCCTGATTTTTAAGAAAATGCCTTTATCTAAGATTATGGATGCTTTTGAGCTTTATAAGGAAAAGGGTGCTGTAAAAGGAAAGATTTTAATCGACAGTGAGGAATAGCGATGATTACTACGGTGACATTAAACGTATCAGTGGATAAAGCTTACAAGATCAAAGGTTCTGTAAGGCCCGGGACCGTCTCCAGAGTGGAGGAGTGTACAAACACTGCAGGCGGCAAAGGGCTGAATGTGGCCAGGATTGTGGATCTCTGCGGTGAAGAGGTGCAGGCAGCAGGCTTTGCCGGGGGCTTTAACGGCGGGTACGTCAGAAAAATGCTGGATGAAGATGGCATTCAACATCAATTTACAGAGGTGAAAAGCGAGACTAGAAGCTGTATCAATATCCTGGCGGAAGACGGCACATCGACAGAATATCTGGAGCCAGGCGCACCAGTGACGGAAGAGGAGTGGCAGCGGTTTTTACAAGATTTCGCCTGGATGACAGAGAATAGCAGTGTCATCACCATTTCAGGAAGCGCGCCACAAGGATTGGAGGCAGAGTGTTATAAAACTCTGATTGAGGAAGTAAAGCGTCAGGGGAAACAGGTGATCCTGGATACCAGCGGGGTCTATTTGGAAGAAGGATTGAAAGCGGTTCCTACAATGATAAAGCCGAACCAGGAGGAATTAGAGGCACTGCTGGGGACCCGAATCCAGAACAGGCAGGAGTTGATCAAAGCAGGAAAGCAGCTTAAGAACTGGGGGATACCATTTGTAGTCATTTCGGCCGGGGCGGACGGTGCCCTTTTGATCTGTGAAGATGGTATTTACCACGGAAGGCCGCCAAAGCTTGAGGCTGTCAATCCTGTAGGCTGCGGGGATTCCATGGTGGGAGCTTTCGCTGTGGCAATGAGCCGCAGCAAAACACCAGAGGAGGCACTGGCCTTTGCGGTGGCAGTGTCCGCCGCCAATGCGATGAACGAGGGCACCGGAAGATTCCAGAGCGAGGATATGGAACAAATCCTCGGAAATGTCAGCGTGGAGAGAATTCAGGATTAACTTGGTACATATTTTAAAAGGAGCCATCCGGCGATTGTCAGATGACTCCTTTTGTCTTCCATTGCTGGAAGATTACTTTCTTTGTTTTGCTTCCTTTAATGTCTCCATGACGAAATCATGGTCTTCATTTTGTTTCAGCCCCGAAATCCCGATGGTTCCAACCAGACCGGCGCCCTCCACGACAATGGGGACGCACCCTCCTGCTGCAGCATATTCGGATGCCGGTAATCCATAGCGATTCTGCATGGTATCCTGTTTTAACTGCATATACAGGCTCATTTCATAGGAACTTTTTTCAAAATAATATACCGTATTTTCTTTTCTTTTCACCCAGTTGTCATTGTCAGAGGAAGTACCATCCAGAGCGGCATAGAAGATCTGATGGCGGTTCATAGTAATGGAGATCACAATAGGAAGTTTTTTCTCCAAAGCTTTTTCATACATTGCCATTCCGACCTTATACGCCTTTTCATAAGAAAAGCACGGCTGTATAACTTCTTTTCTGTCCTGTTCGATCTGCCTGATCTGATCTTCAATGTTCATGTTATCTCCTTTCGTCAGCAGGAAATAAAATTCCATTCTGTCTGCGCGCTTCATCCATGACCTGCAGTTCCATTACAGAAGCCTCATTGTGGATCTCGGCAGATGAACCGCTGTTTATGAGACGGATAAACTCCTGGATCTCATAGTACATATTGTTTGTTTTTTTCTCGATCGGTATGGTCTCTGTTGTTTTGTCTTTGTATACAATCGAAATCTCTGTGGTGTCCGGGATCTCTGTGATGACCATGGTTCCGTCCTCTCCCTGAATCTGGCTTGGCAGGGCAGAATTTG
This sequence comes from Anaerostipes rhamnosivorans, assembly GCF_005280655.1. Classification (NCBI taxonomy): domain Bacteria; kingdom Bacillati; phylum Bacillota; class Clostridia; order Lachnospirales; family Lachnospiraceae; genus Anaerostipes; species Anaerostipes rhamnosivorans. The sequence continues at coordinate 2,530,802 of NZ_CP040058.1, read as the reverse complement.
TTATCTTACTGTAAATCAGTTCCGCAAGCATATCCTCATATTTGCAGACAATGGTTCCTTCGGCTTCTACCCCGTTGGAGAGTTTAAGGCAGGATGCGTCAATTTCCTTTGGTGCGCCGAATAATTTTACCAGAGGATGAACGCAGTACACACCGATATCCATCAGGGCACCGTTTGAAAAAGCAGGGTTAAACGCGTTTTCAACAATCCCCTCCTTATACTTGTCATACCTCCTGGAATACTGGCAGTATTGGAACGTTGCCCTGCGGACGGTTCCTATTTTATGTAAATGTTCTTTGATGGCAGCAAAGCCTGGATCAAACACAGAGCGCATGGCTTCTAAGAGGACCACATGATTTTCTTTGGATGTCTCCAGCATTTCCTTCAATTCCTCTGAATTTGATGCGATTGTCTTTTCACACAATACATGTTTTCCAGCTTTCATCATCATAATACTCTGTTCGGCATGAAGGCTGTTTGGACTTGCCACATAGACGGCATCCACTGTATCAGACATTGCCAGTTCCTTAAGATTGTCATAATATTCTTCGGCGCCGTACTTTGCACCGTACTCCTTTGCCTTTTCTATATTCCGGGAGTACACTGCCTGAAGTTTGAAATCTTCGCACCAGTTTCCGGCTTCCAGTAAGCCGTCCGTTACAAAATTTGTGCCTATCACTGCAAATCGTACCATATAAACCTCCAGTTTAGTTGTTTTCTTTAGGAAAGTTTTAAGCTCTTCCTAAATAGATGGGTTGGTTTCATTATACCATTAATTTGACATTTTCTCCAGTTGCCCGGCATTCTGCGAGGACCTCCCAATAAGCTTTGTTGATCAAATAGGGATATATGAGAATGGATTCCCGTGGCAGCGGATGACTTGTTCTAGATCTCTGCAGCTGATCCATACAGTTGCGGTGTTGTCATTGGGATGGACACCGATGCAGGTACTGTCCTTAAGAGCTTCATCGATAAACACTTCTACTGCCAGATCATCATCATTTAAGATTCCCATAGGGGACACAGATCCTTTGGTAACTTTCAGGTGCTTCATCAGACGTTCTTCCGATGCGAAACTTAATCTGGACGATCCTATGGTCTGTTTTAATTTCTTTAAATCCACGGTCTTGTCTCCGGCCACAAGAACAAGAAAATGGCGTTTTCCGCTGCCGTCTCTTAAAAACAGGTTTTTGGCAATGGACTCGTTGGGACGGGTCAGTCTAAGAGCATCGATTTCCTCCATCGTGTAGGCGGCCGGGTGTCTCTCAAAGTCATAAGAAATGTTTAGGGAATCAAGGATATCCAATACCTTCTTGTGCGGGGTATGTTGCTTCATTTATTGGACCTTCTTTCTAATCAATGAGTGTCAGTAACTCTTCTGGATGATTTAAAACCAGACTACAATCTTTCTTTAAGGACTCAGAGGCTCCCCATCCGGCCAGGGCAAAGCTACAGCCGGCAGCCTCGGCACAGTCCTTATCATAAAGAGTATCCCCTACGAACAGCATGTGGGTGATAGGGGTGCGGGACTGCTCAGCCAGATAGTATAAAGGTTCCGGATCCGGTTTGGCTCTGGATACTTCATCCAGGCAGATGGAGTGTCTCATAAAGTGCTTCAGTTCAAATCGCTCCATGGTCTCCTCATATTCAATCCTTAATTTGTTCGTGGCAACACCCAGTGTGATTCCAGTCTGCTTCAGCGCAGACAGAGTATCCGGGATTCCGTCAAAAGGGTGAATTGTATGTGCGTAGCGTTCAATATTTTTAAGCCAGACATGAATGCTTCCCTCCGGAAATCCCATGGAATGAAGCAGGGCGATACTGTCGCCTCCCAGGCAATATTCAAATTCGCCAAGAGGTTTGGTTTCCTTCCATGTTTCTGCATACAAATCCCGAAAGCCTGAGAGAATCGAATACTTGGTATCCAGAAGAGTGCCATCCAGATCAAAGCCGATCATCTGATACATATTCCCCTCCATATCATAAAACCGTGATCGTATAGGTCAGTGTCTCAGACTGTCCGGGCGCCAGTTTTTTTACTCCCCGTTTATGTTCAAATATATCATCTTCATTGGAGCATGTGGAGGTGCCGCTCCAGGGCTCTATGGCCACGAAAGGCCCGTCATTGGCGCTGGACCAGATTCCGAGATAATCAAAGCCGGCAAAATCAACACGGATTCCTTTTTTGGTATCCCTGTGGAGCAGGGAAGCAGATCTGGATGTAAGGGTATCAAAAATCAGAGCATCATTATAGAAAAGTTCATGCTTTACTCCAAATTCAGATTCTTGGTTAAGAAAAGGTTTCCGGCTGTCCACGTTGACAAGCCCGTCTTCTGTGAGCATAGGGCAGGCTGCGGTTTCCGGCTGCTCAAATTTAATGACATAATCCTCAAAATTCTCTCCGTCATTTACCGGACAGTGAAAGGCGGGATGTCCTCCCACAAAATACGGCATGACCTGGGAATCATGGTTTGTCACCGTATGTTCCACGGCAACACTGCTGCCGGTGATCCGGTACGTCATCTGAAATTCAAAATCAAAGGGAAAAGCTTTCAGTGTTTCCTCATCGGCTTTTAAAGAAAGTGAAATACAATCCGCATCCAGATGGCTCAGGGTAAATTCACACCTTCTGGCAATGCCGTGCCTGCCCATGGTACAGGTCTCTCCATCTCCTATAGAAGCCATTCCGTTTCTTAAGCTGCCGCAGATGGGAAACAAAACAGGGGCCTGTCCGCTCCAGAACTCAGAATCACCCTGCCACAAATATTCCTTGCCCTCTGCATCCATAATAGAAGTAAGACCGGCACCGGCAGTGTCAACAGAAACAGAAATAGAATCATTTTTTAACTGATAAGAACTCATACTATGCTCCTTTATGCTGCAAAAAATAAACATGTGCTATACCGAATAGTATACCTTATCGTGCGCAGCACGTCCACCCGCAGGGTATAAGATGCGGGATGCTCCAGAGGGTATGAGTTATTTACCACTATTTCCGTCACGCTTTTAAAATGCGCTCCTCCAATAGCGGTAAATAACTTTCGAAAAGTGGCACCCTTCTTTTGACAGAAGCCCTTCCCTAGCAGACATTATGTCCATTTTCTACATGATTGGAGTGAAGCATTCTAAGAGCTGAACGGAAATCATGTGGAAATGTCATGAGTTATTCACCACTATTTCCGTCGCACTTTTGAAATGTACTCCTCCAATAGTGGCAAATAACTTTCGAAAAGTGACACTTTTCTTTTGACAGAAACCCTTCTCCAGCAGACATTACGTCCATTTTCTACATGATTGGAGTGAAGCATTCTAAGAGCTGAACGGAAATTATGTGGAAAATGTCATACCTTATCGTGCGCAGCACGTCCACCTGAAGGGCATAAAGCCTTGTGGTATGTTATAATACCAAAAAGGAGATAAATCATGACTAGCACGCGTTTATTTGAAATCATATATATTCTGCTGGAAAAGAAAAAGGTCACGGCCCCTGAGCTGGCCGAGCGGTTTGAGGTTTCCGTAAGAACCATATACCGTGACATTGACGCACTGAGTAGTGCGGGCATACCGGTTTACTGTACCCGGGGAAAAGGGGGAGGCATCGGTCTTTTAGAGGATTTTGTCATGGACAAGTCGGCTCTCACGGAGCAGGAACAGAACCAGATCCTTTTGTCGCTGCAGTGTATGGCGGTGACAGAGCATATGGACGCCCAGAAGCTTTTATCCAGGCTTTCAAGCCTGTTCCAGAAAGATGATGAAAACTGGGTTTATGTGGACTTCTCCAGGTGGAATGCACAGGGGGAAAAGGAACTTTTTGAGCAGCTGAAGCAGGCAGTTCTTAACCAGGAAGTGGTGTCCTTTGATTACTATAATGCAAAGGGAGAGCACTCCAGAAGGGCGGCAGAGCCTATGCAGCTTTACTTCCGGGGGATGGACTGGTATTTGATCGCCTATTGTAAAAAACACAAAGAAATGAGGACCTTTAAGCTGAAAAGGCTCAAGAACCTGGAAGTCACGAAAGAGCATTTTAAAAGAAGGGATATCAGGCAAATTAAAACCATGCCGGAACTTGAGGAACACAATGATCTGACGGTGTCCGTTCGCGTAGACGGCAGTCTAGGATTCCGTGTCTATGATGAGTTTGAACCGGAATGGATCAAGGTGCAGGACGGCGCCTTCTATATATCCTTTCCGTGTTCCGGGCAGGAATGGCTGTACGGCTGGCTTTTATCGTTCGGACCTGGACTTGAGGTGCTGGAGCCGGAGGAGATCCGCCAGGGGATGATAGACCGTCTGGAGCTTATGGCTGGCCAGTATCAGAACTTCCCTGTGTAATATGTGTAAGAACAAAGTGTACAAACCCATGAAAGTTCTCTAACTATTCACCCTATGAGGGGTTTGTACACTTTGCGCGCCAAATGCGATTTGACGAAGTCAAATGATTACCCCTCGCATTTGTGCGCATTATGCCCGAAGGGCTGCTTTTATTACACAGGGAAGTTCTCAGAACTTCCCTGTGTAATAAAAGTAAAACCTGACACACAGCTGTCAAGTTCTCTGTTGTACAATAAAGAAAAAACAATGGAGGAAGAATTATGGATTACGAAGTAGTGGATTTAAAGGAAAAGTTAGTAGCGGGGCTCAGTGCTAGGACATCCAATGATGCACCGGATATGGGCATGGTGATTGGATCGCTGTGGGGACGTTTTTTCGAGGAAGGCATCTTCTTTCACATTGACCATAAAGAGAATGAAAAAAGCATCGGTCTGTATTCTGATTACAACGGGGAGAAAATGGAGGAATATCAGATCACAGTAGGATGTGAGGTAAACAGCCGGGAGCAGTCCCAGGAGGGCTTGACGTTTGCTGTGATCCCCGCAGGAAAATATGCGAAGTTTGTTGTCCGGGGACACATGCAGAAGGCTGTGAGTGACTTTTGGATGAAGCTTTGGAGCATGGACCTAAACCGCAGTTTTACCGGGGATTTTGAGGAATATCAGCCGGGAGGCACGATGGAGGATTCTGAGATCCATATGTATATTGCACTGAAGGAGTGAGTTTATGGAAAAACTGGATTATAAAAAAGAGTATAAAGATCTGTATATGCCAAAAAAGAAACCGGTCCTTATAGAAGTCCCGGAAATGACTTTTTTTATGGTGGACGGAAAAGGAGAGCCTGGCGGAGACAATTACCAGCAGGCAATGGAGCTTTTATATGCATTTTCTTTTACAATAAAAATGAGCAAAATGGGTAACAACAGACCGGAAGGGTATTTTGAATATGTAGTACCTCCGCTGGAGGGACTTTGGTGGACCAAAGACAGCATGTTTGACTTGAATACTCCAAGGGAGGAATGGCTCTGGACCTCTATGATCCGCCAGCCTGAATTTGTCACGGAGGATGTATTTCAGTGGGCAAAAGATGAGATCAAGATAAAAAAGCCCAAACTGGATATCAGCCGTCTCCGGATGGAGACATTTACGGAGGGAAAATGTGTCCAGGCAATGCATATAGGAACCTATGCCCAGGAAGCTGAGACAATGGAAAAAATGGCCGCATTTATGAAGGAGAATGGACTGGCGCCAGATGTGGGAAATGGCCGCAAGCATCATGAGATCTATCTGTCTGATCCGAGAAGGACAGCTCCTGAACGTCTGAAAACAGTTTTGAGAACTCCGGTCGTGTGAGGTAAAAAGGATGGAATATGTAAAGGCAAAGCAGATCATCACCAGGGGACCGGGGGATTCCTGGTTCGGCGAAGAATACAACATGAATATATACCGTGGCTGCTGCCACGGTTGTATTTATTGTGACAGCAGAAGTGACTGTTATCATATTGAGAATTTTGACCAGGTGCGGGCCAAAGAAAATGCCCTGAAAATCATAAGAGATGATCTAAGGAGAAAAACAAAAAAGGGAGTCGTGGCCACCGGAGCCATGAGTGATCCATATAACCCTTTTGAAAAGGAACTGAAACTCACCAGGCATGCACTGGAGCTGATCAATGCGTTTGGTTTTGGCAGTGCCATTGCCACCAAAAGTGCGCTTATTACCAGGGATATTGATATTCTGGAAGAGATTAAAGAGCATTCCCCTGTGATCTGCAAACTTACGATTACAACATGTGATGACAATCTTTCTAAAAAAATAGAACCGGGAGTTTCTTTGTCTTCGGAACGGTTTGAGACCATTGCAAGGCTGAAAGAGGCGGGGATCTTTACAGGGATCCTGATGATGCCGGTGCTTCCATGGATCGAGGATACGAAGGAGAATGTTCTTGGCATCGTCAAGAAAGCTAAAGAATGCGGAGTAGATTTTATCTATCCTGCCTTTGGCATGACTCTGAGGCAGAATCAGAGGGAGTGGTATTTTCAAAAGCTGGAGCAGATATTTCCAGAACAGGGATTCAGAGAAAAATATGAAAAGAAATACAGAGACAGATACCAGTGTACCAGCCCCAGGGCAAAGGAACTTTGGAATGCCTTTGCTTCCGCCTGTAGCGATGCCGGTATTTTCTTTAATATGAGACATATTATCACGGCATATAAAAGGCCGTATCAGGCGGAACAGATGGATCTGTTCCAGTATCTTAAATCTTAGCGCGTCAAAAAACATTTGGAGGTATAGTGTGAAAGAAAGTAGAGGACAGCCAAAAAGTGGCGCACTGATTTAAGCTGTCAAGAAATGGCAACTTTTTGAAGTATTGATTTTAGGAATTAATTTAAGAAGCTATTGGTTCTAGTGGTGGATATAGTCCTTCACGTTGTAATAGCTTCATAGCCTGCTTGATGGCTTTTGCTTTTTGTTTTTCAAGTAAAGCTTCAGGCATATCAATTTTGTATAAGTCGCTTGGATTCCAAGCTTCACCAGTTGATAACATCTGGTAGATTGCAGTCAGAATCATACGAGCGATAGCAACTATGGCTCTTTTCTTGCCACGGCGTTTCATAAGAGATTCATATTTCTTTTTGTAGTAAGGAGACTTTTCAGATTTAACGGCTGCATGAGCACATTGTACTAATGCAGGTTTGAGGTAAACTCCAGCACGTGTGATCCGAACAGATTTCTTTTTACCACCAGATTCATTGCTGCCAGGGACTAAACCAGCCCAACAGCATAAACGTTTTGAAGAGCAGAACTGAGACATATCAATACCTATTTCGGAGATGATAGTGATTGCACTATCACGTTTAACACCCGGAATAGTCATTAGGAACTGGATAGCATTTTCATAATCAGGGTCAGAAGAAATCAATTTTTCTATTTCACGGTCTACATCATTGATTTCAGCTGTGATATAATCCATATGTGCACGGACGAGGCGCATACGATATTTTTGGGGATCAGTCATCTGATATCCTTCAATGGATTCAATCACAGCATCTTCTTTGGATTTGAGACGTCTAAGAAGTTTGGATGCGATTTCTTCATGGTTGATAGAATTGTCAGTCTGCTCAAGCAGGTAGTCAATAATGGATGTGGATGACTTCCCAAAGATATCGGAAACAACAGAATCTAAAGCGACATTACAAACAGTAAGCGCATTCTGATATCGATTCTTTTCACTGGAACGGCAGGAAACCAGCTTATAGCGGTATCTTGTATATTCTCTTAAAATACGTATTTTTTTACAAGGGATGTAGCGGCCCTTCACAAGTCCGAGACGGAATAAGTCTCCAATCCATTTAGAATCTTTGGTGTCATCCTTGTTGCCTTTTACAGCTTTTACCCATTTGGGATTAGCGATGGTAACATTGATTTCATCTTCCAATAGATTAAAGACAGGAACCCAGTATTTACCGGTGGATTCCATACAGACATCATGGCAGTCATTTTCGAGAAGCCAATGCTTGAACTCAAGAATTGAATTGTTAAAGGTGGAAAAACGTTTCTTCTGATAAGAAGGTTGAATGCCACCAGTGGTAGTAATGATTGTGGCAACGAGAAATGATTTGTGAACATCGACACCACAACAGGTTTTGTAGGTAACTTTCATAGTCAGACTCCTTTCTGAAAAAAGATAAGAGAAGCCATTGACTGAACTGCCACACAATTTAACCAAGGCGTTAAAACAATTCTTAGTGTACGGTCTTATAGATCCACTTATTTGTGCTTGAAAAGGCAGAACTTACACTGATTAAAATGCTGTCTAAAACGAGAAAGAATTTACAACTCCTCCTCCCGTGCTTTGTAGTGTAGCTTCTTGAAGCTATTATCTCATGGAGTTGAGGTTTTGAAAATCTTTCATTACTATTTGTGCCGCCGACTGAAAGGCGGCGGAATGGAGATTAAAATGAAAAAATGGTATGACGAGGAGTATGAGTTTGAAATCGAGGTGACGGGATTTCTCAGAAGTGACCACACAGAGCGGTATTGCAGGAACGGTGAGGAAATCGGAGATAAATATATGTGTACCTATGGCTGTCCTGTCAATGCGGATGGGCAGGGTATCTGCTCCAAGGTAATGATGATGATGTTTCCGGTCATGGAGGCTGTGAGAAGCGGAGGAGATCTTGAGAATATCGGCGGTGACGGAAAATACAGCAAGGATATTGTATGTCCGGATGGCTGTGTTGTGTTCAGGCTGACGGCAAAAAAACTCGGAAATGAAAATTTTTATAAGGGCAAATTTTTTGACTAGTTTTTTGCATTTATTTTTTCCTTTTTAAGAGGCATCGTACTGTTACTGTACGGTGCCTCTTCTGCCTGAGTGGAAAAAAGTTTTAAAATATGATAAACTAAAAAGGCAGTGCTGATAATTCTATAGTATAACAGATGATATTTGTTTTATAGAAAACGGAATAAAAGGATCTGGGGTGACACAGATCCTTTTGACTGTTTAAACAAAAGGAGTGAAATGAATGATTGAGTTTCAACACGTAACGAAGAGTTTTAAAGATAATAAAGTCCTGTCGGATATCTCTCTGACGATTGAAGATGGGGAACTGGTGGCGATCATTGGTTCCAGCGGCTGTGGCAAGACCACAACGCTTAAAATGATCAACCGGCTGATCCGTCCGACGAAAGGCAAGATTTTCATCGACGGGAATGACATTGAAGATATGAACAAAGTCGAGATGCGGCGCAATATCGGATATGTGATACAGCAGGCGGGACTGTTTCCCCATATGACTGTCAGAGAGAACATCGAACTGATCCAGAGATTGGAAAAAAAGAATGATGAAGAGATCAGGAAAAATACAGATTATCTCATGGATATGGTCGGACTCGAAGGAGAGGAATTCCTCGACCGCTATCCCAATGACTTAAGCGGCGGACAGCAGCAGCGAGTAGGTGTTGCCAGGGCGCTTGCCAATAACCCAAAGATTATTTTGATGGATGAGCCGTTTTCAGCGCTGGACCCTATGACAAGAGTCAGCCTCCAGGATGAACTGATCGCTCTCCATGAGAAGGTGGACACAACCATCGTATTTGTCACCCACGATATGGATGAGGCCATCAAGATCGCAGATAAGATTTGTATTATGAAAGACGGACACATTCTCCAATATGATACACCGGAAGAGATTCTTAAAAATCCGGCCAATGAGTTTGTAGAAAACTTCGTAGGAAAAAACCGTATCTGGGGATCACCGGAATACATAAAGGTGGAAGATATCATGATCGAGAATCCAGTCACCTGTTCCGGGGACCTGTCCAGAAGCCGGTGTGTGAAAAGGATGAAAGAACGCCATGTAGATACACTGCTTGTAGTGGATCAAGACAGGAAACTTAAGGGTATGGTCAACAGGAAAGCCCTCTACAGGGCTAAGAATCCGCTGGCTGCAGCGGAGACTATGATGAAGACAGATGTCCTGACCGCAAGCCCGGATGACAACATCCTCCAGCTTTTAAAGCTGATCGATGAGTATGACGTAGGAAACATCCCTGTGGTAGACGAAAATGAAAAGGTGCTGGGTCTGATCACAAACAGTAATCTGATCTCTACATTGAGCCAGCAGTATTTGACAGAGGATGAAGAAGAAACAGAGGGAGAACCGCCAGAAGGTTCCCATGCAGAAATGACAGAGGAGGAGGTGTAACCGATGGAATTTATTCAGTATATGATACAAAATAAACAACAGATTTTTTCTCTTGTGACAGAACATATCGAACTCACCGCCATTGCGGTGGGATGCTCTATTCTCGTCGGTGTGCCTCTCGGAATATTGATCAGCTATGTAAAGAATCTAAACAAGCCGGTTCTAGGAGTGGCAAATGTAGTACAGGCGATCCCAAGTATGGCACTTTTAGGACTGTCTATTCCGCTTCTAGGAATCGGGACCCTTCCTGCCGTGGTGATGGTTATCATTTATTCACTGCTGCCGATCATTAAGAACACATTTACTGGTATTAACAGTATCAGTCCGGAAATGGTGGAAGCGGCCAAGGGAATCGGCTTAACAAAAGCACAGGTGCTGTTTAAGGTCAAAATACCGCTGGCTCTGCCGATCATCATGGCAGGTGTCCGTATCTCTGCGGTAACGGCAGTGGGACTTATGACCATGGCTGCCTTTATCGGTGCCGGAGGACTTGGATATCTGGTATTTTCAGGAATCCGTACAGTTAACAACGCACAGATCCTGGCAGGTGCTATCCCGTCATGTATCTTAGCTCTTTTGGTAGACTATCTGGCGGGGCTGATTGAAAAGCTTGTGACGCCGATCAGTCTGCAGCAGGGATATGAAGGTTCAAAGGAACAGTTAAAAAGAAAGAGACGCCGCCAGAAAGGTGTGCTGGCACTGGTAGGAGTCCTGATCGTTGTGATCATGGGCAACTCCATCATCTCAAGCTTCAAGGGAGATGACAAGAGGATAGCCATTGGAAGTAAAGACTTTACGGAACAGCTGGTTCTCTGTAATCTCTATGCCGATGTGATCGAGGACAAGACAGATATCAAGGTGGACCGGAGAGAAAATCTCGGAGGCAGTGAGGTCTGCTATGAAGCCCAGGATAAAGGCGAGATCGATATGTATGTGGAATACACAGGAACTGCATATATGAACATTATGAAACAGGAATCCACCAACGATATGGATAAAGTCTATCAGGCTTTGAAGAAATACTTTAAAGAGAAAAATAATTTTGAAGTATTGGATCAGACAAAGTTTAACAATACTTATACATTGGCCGTGAGCAAAGAGACGGCCAAGAAGTATAATCTTAATAGGATCAGTGATCTGAGGAAAAGCGGATCCCAGCTGAGCATCGGTTCCACACTGGAATTCTTAAACCGTGCGGACGGTCTTCCGGGATTATGTGAAACTTACGGTTTTAAGTTTAAGGGTGAGACCGGCATTGACGGTTCTCCGAGATATACAGCACTGGAGAATAAGAAAGTGGACGTTGTAGACGCATTTGCGACAGACGGCCTATTAAAGAAGTTTAAACTGAAGGTATTGGAAGATGACAAAAAATATTTCCCTCCGTACTATGCGGTGCCGGTGATCAGAGAGGATACTCTCAATCAATATCCTGAGCTGAAAAAAGTCATCAACGACTTAAGTTCTCAGCTGACCAATGACGCTATGATGGAGATGAATTACGAAGTAGATGAATTGGGAAAAGAACCGAGAGAAGTTGCACACAACTATCTGGTAAAACAGGGACTGATAAAAGAATAAGAATCAAAGGCAAAACGCCTGCAGAATGTCTGCAGGCGTTTTTTTATTCCATAGGAAAGTTCTTCGAACCTCCCTATGGGATAAAAAAGCCCTGTGGGCAGTATGCACACAAATGCGTGAAGAAATTATTTGACTACGTCAAATCACATTTGGTGCGCAAGCTTGTTGATTTTGTTTTGATGTGCACATATGTGCACTATAAAGAAAAAATGAATTGACAAAGATACAAAACGGGAATATACTACGGGTAAGAACAAATGATACCTATAGTGGATATTTGATTAGGAGGTCAATATGATAGTTACGATGGATCAGATACTGAAAAAAGCAAAGCAGGATGGTTACGGAGTGGCTGCTCCCAATGTGTGGGACAGATTTACCGTCAAGAGTGTCTTTGAAGCGGCCAGGGAACTGAAAGCTCCGGTGGTGATCGACTGTGCAGGGATACATGACATCGAGGAGACCGCAGACTTAGTCAAGTTTTATGAGAAAAAATTCCCGGAGGTCACCGCGGCTCTGAATCTGGACCACGGCGGTGACTTTGAGGAGATCGTAGCGGCGGTCCGTTTTGGATTTAGTTCTGTTATGGTAGACCGCTCCACTCTTTCCCTGGAGGAGAACATAAAAGAGGTAAAGGAGATCGTGAAGATCGCCCATGCGTCAGGGATTTCCGTGGAGGCAGAGCTTGGGCATGTGGGTCAGGGGTTTGAGTATGAGCAGACAAGAGACTCCGGGCTCACAAGAAAGGAAGAGGCTAAAAGATTTGTGGAAGAGACAGAAGTTGACTGCCTGGCGGTATCCGTAGGGACATCCCATGGAACTTATAAAGGGACACCGAAACTGGAGTTTGGGCTTCTGGGTGAGCTGCATACACTGCTTGAGATACCTCTGGTACTCCACGGCGGTTCTGGAACCGGAGACGAGAACCTTAAAAAAGCAGTTCAGACAGGGATCCAGAAGGTTAACCTCTGTACGGACTTGAGCAACGCAGGCCTTACGAAGCTGAAGTCCTATCTAGGTATCGATTACGAAAGCATGGAGAAAAACGGGTCACTCGGGGAGTTTGGAAATCCGGCGGCCAATATGTGGGATGTGTCCAAAACTATGGCCGGAGGTTATAAAGAGGAGTTAAAACGTTATATGATTCTTTTTGGAAGTGATGGAAGAGCATAATTGTCAGGAGGGTAAGCGTATGGAACCAACAACAATGAAATTTGGATGCCTGGTGAAAAAGGGAGTGGCAGAAGTCCGGGAAAGGGAGCTGCCGGATGTGGGAGACCACCAGGTACTGCTTAAGATGAAAGCCTGCAATATCTGTACAACAGATTACGGGCAGTGGCTGGGGCTCAGGGAGCATCAGGGATACCCTATGGCGGGGGGACATGAAGCCTCTGGAGAGGTGATCAAAGTCGGAAAGAAGGTGGACGATTACCAGGTTGGGGATCTGGTGGCCACGGGCTACAACGGATGCGGCCACTGTATGGCCTGCAGGAACGGTGACGTGGATGCTTGCAAGTCAAAGACAAAAACATCTGAGGATGGATATTGTTTCAGTTTTTTTGGATTTTCAGACTACTGTGTGAAAGACGCAAAAAGTATTTATAAAGTGAATCCTGAGATGAATCCGTCCGAGGCGGGATTTTTAGAGCCGCTGGCGACCGTACTGCACGGCATTAAAAAAATCCAGATCAGACCGTTTGAAAACGTGGTCATCATCGGGGCAGGGACCATGGGGCTGGTAAATGCGCAGGCCGCCAAAGCCTATGGTGCCAGAGTGATCGTCTCTGAGATCATACCGAAAAAAATCCAGACTGCAAGAGACATGGGATTTGAGGTGATCGACGGAGGCACTGAAGATCCTGTAAAAAAAGTGATGGAGCTTACACAGGAAGAAGGGGCGGATACCGTCATCATCGCAGTGGGAAATACAAACGCCAACCAGCAGGCACTGGAGATGATAAGGGAACTGGACGGCAAGATTTTGTTGTTTGCGGCAGGATATCCTGCTCCTGAGATGGACGTTGATCCGAATACGCTCCACTACAGGAGGATCAGCCTGATCGGAACCTTTGGGGCAAACCACAAGGATTTTATGGAATCAGCAAAGGCGTTAAGTGCAGGGATCGTAGATGTTTCTAAACTGATTGAGCCGAAAACATTCTGCCTCGATCAGATACAGGAAGCATTTGAGGAAGCAAGCAAGCCCGGTATGTACAGAGTCAGTGTCTTACTAGATTAAAAAAGTAAATAGGGGCTTCCGGGCAGTGTGGAAGGAGGATCTGTATGGCAAAAAGATTGGCAGTAAGGATCGATGACAGGCTGATTCACGGACAAGTAGTGACGCAATGGGTGAACATTTTTAAGGCAGACCACATCATAGTGATCGACGATCAGGTGGCGGCAGACAAGATGCAGAAAAGTATTTTGAAATTTGCCGCCCCGCCGGACATAAAAGTCAGTATCTACTCTTCTGACAAGGCGGCAGAACAGTGGCAGAAAAACCAGTTTGGAAAGGGCAGTGTGTTTGTCTTATTCAAACAGGTGGGACAGATCGAAAAAACCGCGGATTTGGGAATTGTATTTGACGAGATCACCATCGGCCAGATGGCTGTGACCGGGGAACGGAAACAGATTTACAAACAGGTTGGCTTATCAAAAGCAGAAGCAGAGACATTACTCGACTTAGAAAAAAGAGGGATCAAGTTTAGCTTTCAGATGATCCCCACGGATAAAAAGATAGGGTTGCAGGAACGGATAAAAAAAGTCTTTCCGGACCTGTTATAAAGATCGGAGGGTTAAGTCATGGGAATCACTTTGTTTCAAGCGTTGCTTTTAGGCCTGATCTGCGGCCTTGCAAAGGCAATTATTTTTTACACGCCATCAGCGTTTATGATCAACACAGTCGTTTTTAATGCAGTCGTTGTTGGAGCTGTTCTGGGAGATATGAAGACGGCAATGATCATAGGTGCTTCATTACAGCTGATCTATCTGGGCGTTATCTCCGCGGGGGGAAACCAGCCGACAGATCCATGTCTGGCATCGTACATTGCCATACCGGTGGCAATGGCGTCCGGACTCAACACAACTGCCGCGGTGGCTATCGCAGTGCCCATCGGGCTTCTGGGGGCACAGCTTCAAAATCTTGTCTATTTAATGGCCGGTTTTTTTGCCCAGAGAGCGGATCAGTTTGCAGGAAAAGGTGATGCAGGAGGGATGACACGCTGGGCGGTTTTATACTGCGGATGCGTAAAGACACTGATATTTATGGTTCCGGTCACCTTGGCGCTGTACTTTGGAAGCGGGGCTCTGCAGGGAGTGCTGGACCATATCCCTGCCGCGGTGACCAACGGACTGGCGGCTATGGGCGCGTGCCTGCCGGCGGTAGGTTTTGCCATCATCGCAAGCCTGATCTCAAAGCCAAAGTATCTGCCGTTCTTTTTCGCAGGATTTTTCCTGATCGAATATACGAAAATCGGAACGATACCACTGCTGCTGGCAGGTCTTTTTCTCACTTTCCTGTATCTTACTTTCACAGACAAAGGGAAGGAGACAGATCTGGACGAAGAAGATGATGAGGAGGAAGAACCTGAAGCGGAAGGACAAAAACTGCTCAGCAAAAAAGACATTTTTAAAGCTTGGCTGATCTGGTGGACAACGGCGGAGATAAGCCACAGCTTTGAGAGAATGCAGGCTCCCAGTTTCTGTACGGCTTTAGTTCCTGCACTGAAAAGATACTACCCTAAAAAAGAGGATCAACCGAAGTTTGTCGAAGCATTAAAGAGAAATATGACATTTTTTAATACGGAAGGTCATTGGGGTGGAGGAACGATACTGGGTCTTACCCTGGCTCTGGAAGAGAAAAAGTCACAAAATTATGAGGCGATCCCGGGGGAAGTGATCGTCAATCTTAAAACAGGTCTTATGGGTCCTCTGGCAGGGATTGGGGACACCATTTCCTGGTCAACCCTGATGTATCTGCTGATTGGATTGTTCCTGCCTCTTGCCAAGAGCGGAAACGCACTGGGAGGTATTGCGCCGTTTGTACTGCTGACGGTCATATGTTTTAGCATCGGCCTGTTTCTGACTCAGAAGTGCTACCAGTTTGGTTACTCCTTTGCGGAAAACATGTTAAAGTCCGGACTGGTAAATAAAGTGATCACAGGGGCAAGTATCTTAGGACTGTTTATGATGGGGGGACTGGCTTCCACCTATGTGACGGTTTCTACACCGCTGAAACTTGCCACCAGCAGTTATTCCATTACGCTGCAGTCCATCTTTGACTCCATCGTGCCGGGGCTTCTGCCTCTTGTGGTGGTGCTCTGTGTATGGGGTTACTTATCAAAGATTAAAAGAAACTATTTTGCGGCCACCCTGGGAGTCACAGTACTCTCACTCATTCTTGGATGCATCGGCATCATAGGGGGATGATGATTTTCCGGAACGGATATGATAAAATGAAGATCAAAGAAAAATACTGTTTACAGATAGTTTAGACATAGGAAAGTGGTGAGAAGAAGGATGGAGAGCGTGAAAGAAGAGCGGTTTGTCTTAAAAGTAGTAGAAATGTATTACAAGCAGGGTTTGTCCCAAAGCGAGATCGGAAAGAAGCTCAATGTTTCCAGGACAAAGATATCTAGGACTTTGTCAAGAGCCAGGACAGAGGGATATGTCCAGATCAAGATCAATTATCCGAAGAATTCTATGATCAGCGTGGAAGAGCAGCTGGAAAAGAAGTTCGGGTTAAAAGAAGCGATTATTGCATATGAGCGGGACAGTGAAAGTATCAGTGATGAAGTAGCGTTCCTGGCCTCTGATTATATTGTCAGAGTCCTGAAAAATAAAATGATCCTGGCACTCACCAGGGGGACTACTCTGCAAAAGACCATCGCATGTTTGGAGCATGATATGAGACTGAAGTTCTTAAAGCTGGAAGACGTGAAGGTCATCCCGCTGATGGGAGCTACCAATATATCTTTGGAGGAGGACAAGAACTATCGTGCTGCGTACTCCAACTACTTGATTGATGAGGCGGCCAGGATCATCAATGCCAACAGTTATCAGATCCTGGCGCCGCAGTATGTGACAGATCCCGGAGTAAAAGAGAATCTGATGAAAGAAGAAACCGTGAAGGAAGTGATCGATCTGGCAAAGAATGCGGATATCGCCGTGTTTGGCATCGGAACGCTCAACGAAAATTCTGCGACCATCAACGCCAAAATCGTTCCCATGGAGGAATTTAAAAGACTTCAGGAAAAGGGAGGAGTAGGTGAGGTGCTTTCCAGAGTTTTTGACAAAGAAGGGAATCTGATCTCTGATGATTTTGACCGGAGGCTGATCTGCCTGGGATTAGAGGATTTAAAAAAGATACCGATCCGGGTCGGGGTAGCTTACGGTATTGAAAAAACAGATGCAATCCTTGGAGCTTTAAGGGGTGGAATTGTCAATGTGCTGATCACGGACAGTGAAGTTGCCGCAGCTCTGAACCAGAATAGGAGGTAATTTGATGAACAACTTTACATATTCAATTCCCACAAAGGTGCATTTCGGAAAGGGGCAGATTGTCCATCTGAAAGAACTGAGAGAAAGCGGGAATAAGGTGCTGCTGGTCTACGGAGGAGGAAGCATCAAAAAGAACGGAATCTATGACAGGGCCGTCGGGCTTTTAAAAGAGGCCGGCCTCGAGATCTTTGAACTTTCAGGGGTAGAGCCGAACCCAAAGATTGAGTCTGTCCGCAAGGGAGTTGCGTTGTGCCAAGAACATGAAATCGACATGACGCTTGCTATCGGCGGCGGAAGTGTCATAGACTGTGCGAAAGTCATTGCAGCAGGTGTCCGGTATGACGGAGATCCTTGGGATCTGGTCATTGATCCGAAGAAGATCAGAGGGGCTCTGCCTATTTACAGTGTACTCACATTGGCGGCCACAGGCTCTGAGATGGATGTGTTTGCGGTAATCTCTGATATGGACAAGAATGAAAAATGGGGCACTTCAAGTGATTATTTGAAACCAAGGATGTCAGTGCTGGATCCGGAGTATACCTATTCTGTTTCGGCAAAACAGACATCGGCAGGTACAGCAGATATTATGAGTCATATTCTGGAAAGTTATTTTACCAACGTTGAACATGCGGACGTGCAGGCCCGCTTTGCAGAGGGGCTTTTGAAAATATGCATTGAAAACGGGCCAAAAGCGCTGGCAGATCCCAGGGACTATGACGCAAGGGCAAATCTGATGTGGGCGTCCAGTATGGCGATCAATGGGATCATCAGCGGAGGCGCGGAAGTGGAATGGTGTGTTCATCCAATGGAACATGAGTTAAGTGCATTCTACGATATCACCCACGGGGAAGGTCTGGCGATCCTGACACCTCACTGGATGGAGTTTGCGCTGAACGATAGTACCGCTGGAAAGTTTGCGGACTACGGAAGAAATGTATGGGGGATTACAGAAACGGATGACATCACTGCCGCAAAAGAAGCGGTCAAATGTACCAGAAACTTTTTCAAACAAATGAATCTTCCATCCACATTGTCGGAGGTAGGAATTGATGACAAGTATTTTGAGGTTATGGCAGATAAAGCCGAGAAAGGGTGCAAGGGTTCTTTTGTTCCTCTTACGGCAGCGGATATTATAAAGATATACGAAGCATCGAAGTAGCGATATGTATGAACAGTGAATTTCGGAATAAATAGAAATAGTGCTTTTTTCGTCATATGGCTGGGCAGCCTGTGGAAAAAGCATTATTTCTATGTGAAAGGATAAAAAGAATGAAGATCGAAACTGAAAGGCTTATGATCCTTCCTCTTACACCGGAACAGCTTGACTTATGGACATGCAATCTGGCAGAGCTTGAAAAAGAACTAAACTGTTCCTATCAAGCGGAACCAATGGAGGGGATGTTCCGTGAGATTGTATGCGCGCAGGCAGATAAAGCAAAAAGAGATCCTGCAAATTATCTATGGCATACATTCTGGTTTATTTTGAGAAAATTGGACCGCTGTGTCGTTGGATCCATTGATTTTAAAGATATTCCGAACATAGAAGGCGAGGTTGAAATAGGATACGGTCTGGGAAGGAGCTTTGAACATAACGGTTATATGACCGAAACGGTCCAGGCATTTTGTGACTGGGCACTGGGGCAGGAGGGAGTCGGTCATATCATTGCGGAAACCGAGATTGAGGGACTTTCATCACAGAAGATTTTGCGAAAAATCGGCTTCAAAGAATATGACAGAAAGGATACTGTGTGGTGGCGTTATTCAAATATAATATGAATTCTTAGCATAGAGTTTCTCAAATGAAACTCTATTTTTAGTGGAAATCCATCTTTTGTTATGCTATCATAACCAGGAATACCCGCAGGGGCATGTGAGATAAAGAAAGAGGAAGAACTATGGCAAACAGTATTGAAAAGGAAATCGGCAGAAGAAGGACCTTTGCGATCATTTCGCATCCGGATGCCGGAAAGACCACCCTGACAGAGAAATTTCTGTTATATGGAGGAGCCATCAACACAGCAGGCTCTGTAAAAGGAAAAGCGAATACAAAACATGCGGTGTCTGACTGGATGGAAATCGAGAAGGAGAGAGGAATTTCAGTTACCTCATCTGTTCTGCAGTTTGAGTACAACGACTACTGCATCAATATCCTGGACACGCCGGGACATGAGGACTTTTCTGAGGACACATACCGGACATTGATGGCGGCCGACTGCGCTGTCATGGTCATTGATGCGTCCAAAGGTGTGGAGGCCCAGACGATCAAATTGTTTAAGGTCTGTGTCATGAGACATATCCCCATCTTTACGTTTATAAATAAAATGGACCGGGAGGCCAAAGATACATTTGAGCTTCTGGACAATATAGAAAAAGTTCTTGGCATTGATACCTGTCCAGTGAACTGGCCGATCGGGTGCGGGAAAGAATTTAAGGGAGTTTATGAGAGAAACAGCAGGGAGATCCTGGGCTTTGAAGCGGTCTCCACTGGCGGGTCCAAAGAAGCGAAAGAGACCGTGGTCTCCATCGATGACGGACAGGCTGAGCAGATGATCGGAGAGGATTTTTACGAAAATCTCATGGAAGAGATCGAACTTCTGGACGGAGCGTCACAGCCGCTAGATATGGAGAAAGTCCAGAAAGGAGAACTGTCCCCGGTATTTTTTGGATCAGCGCTGACCAACTTTGGTGTTCAGCCGTTTCTTGAACATTTCCTGAAGATGACGACGGCACCGCTTCCACGAATTTCAAAAGGAACCGAGATTGCTCCTTCTGGAAATGACTTTTCGGCGTTTGTGTTTAAGATCCAGGCAAACATGAATAAAAACCACAGGGACAGGATTGCTTTTATGAGGATCTGCTCCGGTAAATTTGAAGCCAATATGGAAGTAAAACATGTACAGAGCAAAAAGAAGATGCGCCTTTCCCAGCCGCAGCAGATCATGGCACAGGAGAGGAAGATTGTGGACGAAGCCTACGCCGGAGATATCATCGGCGTGTTTGATCCAGGAATCTTTTCCATCGGGGACACCGTCTGTATGCCAAAAGATGACTTTGAGTATGAGGGAATCCCTACCTTTGCACCGGAACATTTTGCCAGGGTCATTCAGCTGGACTCTATGAAGAGAAAACAGTTTGTAAAAGGTGTTGAGCAGATCGCGCAGGAAGGTGCCATTCAGATCTTCCAGGAGCACCAGGCAGGGTTTGCGGAGATCATCGTGGGCGTTGTGGGCACCCTGCAGTTTGATGTGTTAAAATACCGCCTGGAGAACGAGTACAACTGTGAGATCCGGCTGGAGCCGCTTCCGTACCAGGCGATCCGCTGGATCAAAGACGTCAAAACTGACATGGGCAAATTAAAGGGTGTGGCGGAAGTGAAGAAAGTCCGGGATATGAGAGGAAATCCACTTCTTTTATTTAAAAACGAATGGGGCATCCAATTTGTGCTGGATCGAAACGATGGGCTCGAACTGGTGGAATTCAGCAAAGAGTAAGCAAAAACAGTTGACAGGATCAGATTTTGATTGTATGATATTAAGAGTTGTGAGAAACAACAGGAACAAGAAAGAAGAGTATCCACTCTCACCTTAGCACCAGAGTGACTTGGGTTAATATTTAAGAAATTGATTCTATAATCATGCTTGAATGTAAAGTGGATAGTCTGACTATCCACTTATTTTTTTATGGAGGTGTAACGTTATTAGCGATTTAATGATCAATGGACAAATCAGAGACAAAGAAGTGCGACTGATCGGAGAGGATGGGTCACAGTTAGGGATTATGTCCGCAAGGGAAGCTCAAAAAAAAGCTGACGAGGCTGAACTGGATTTAGTTAAGATCTCTCCGAAAGCTAAGCCGCCGGTGTGCAAGATCATCAATTACGGTAAGTATAAGTATGAACTGGCCCGCAAGGAAAAGGAAGCGAAAAAGAAGCAGAAGACTGTTGAGGTAAAAGAAGTCCGGATGTCTCCGAACATTGATACGAATGATCTGAATACAAAGATCAGCCATGCCAGGAAATTTTTATCTAAGGGTGCCCGTGTAAAGGTAACGCTTCGATTCAGAGGAAGAGAGCTTGCCCATGTGAATTCCAGCAAAGGAATCCTGGATGATTTTGCAAAGGCGTTGGATGATGTAGCGACCGTTGATAAACGTCCGAAATTTGAAGGCAGAAGTATGATTATGTTTTTAGCACCTAAGAACTAGTGCCAGGAAGAAGCAAGAAAGTACAAGGAGGAAATTATCATGCCAAAGGTAAAGACATGTAGAGCAGCAGCAAAAAGATTTAAAAAGACAGGAACAGGAAAATTAAAAAGAAATAAGGCATATAAGAGCCATATCTTAACAAAGAAATCTCCTAAGAGAAAGAGAAATCTTAGAAAATCTGCAGTGACAGATTCTACAAACGCAAAAGTAATGAAGAAGATTTTACCGTATTTATAAGATAGAATATTGAAGGAGGTACTATAAGAAATGGCAAGAATCAAAGGCGGAATGAACGCAAGAAAGAGACATAATAAAGTATTAAAGCTGGCTAAAGGATACAGAGGTGCCAGATCAAAACAGTATAGAGTGGCAAAACAGTCTGTTATGAGAGCTCTTACATCTTCTTACGCAGGAAGAAAACAGAGAAAACGCCAGTTCAGACAGTTATGGATCGCACGTATCAACGCAGCTGCAAGAATGAACGGTTTATCTTACAGCAAATTTATGCATGGATTAAAGTTAGCAGAAGTTGACATCAACAGAAAGATGCTTTCTGAGATGGCAATCAGCAGCCCGGAAGCATTTACAGCATTAGTTGATGTTGCTAAAGGAAAACTGGCTTAAGAAATAGATTTTAAACTACAGCCCGGCTGGGTTATGGATACCCCTCCCGCAGAAGACAGTTCTTTGAACAAGGACGGTTTCCTGCGGGAGGGATTTTTATGTTATAGGAGTCTCCTCCAGAATTTGACGGCAGCTGCCATCTTTCTCTACAATGTTACAAAATGTGATAATATATTACGAATATATTACGAAATTGTTTAAAAAGTATTGACATAGGGGCTGTGCGTGTTATAATAGCACCTGTAGCAACAAAGTTAACAATTTTGTAACATTTAGAATTTGAGGAGGAAACATGATTATCAAGAAGATGAAACTGTCTGCCGCAGTTGTGGCCATGGCAGGTATGATATTGACATCGGCTCCTGTAAATGCGGCACCAAAAGAGACATCAAAGCCGGCAGCGCAGACACAGAAAAAAGAAAACGATCAGGCAAAGAGTGAATATGCCAATAAAGTAGTTGCGAAAGTAAAGAGCTCCTCTACTTTGAACATAAGAAAGAAGCCAAATACAGATTCCAAGATCTTAGGAAAAATGAAAAGAGGAGCGCTTGGAACGATTGTAGAAAAGAGCGATGGCTGGACAAAAGTGAAATCCGGGGATGTGACCGGATATGTGAAAAATGACTACCTTGTCTTTGAAGACGACATCCAGAGTTTTGCAGAAAAAAATATCAAGAAGGTGGCAAAAGTTAAGACAGAGACCCTCAGGGTACGGGAAAAGGCATCCACGGATGCTGATGTTGTAACTTTAGTCTCTGAGGATGAGACTTATAAGGTGAAAAAGCAGAACGGTGACTGGGCAAAGGTTAAAGTCGAAGGCGAGACTGGATATGTTTCAAAGGATTATGTGGATGTAAAATATAAATTCAAAAAAGCAAAATCTATGAAACAGATCGAGGCAGAGCGCCAGGCAAAACTGGAAGCAGAAAGAAAAGCCAGAGAAGCTAAAGAAGAGCAAGTACAGTCATCCCAGAGCAGCTCAGAGAGCAGTTCTTCCAATACGCAGAGCAGCGGCGGCAGCCAGAGCAAAAAATCCGTGCCGGCATCCGCAAGTGTTTCAGGATCATCTACAGGAGCAAGAGCGGCAAACTATGCCCAGCAGTTTGTAGGAAATCCTTACCGCTACGGAGGTAACAGTCTTACAAACGGTATCGACTGCTCCGGATTCACACAGCAGATCATGGCTAAGTTTGGATACAGCATCAGCAGGACATCCAGCGCGCAGGCTTCCGACGGTGTCGCGGTATCCACCAGTAATCTCCGGCCAGGAGATCTGATCTTCTACGGAAGCGGAGGAAGCATCAATCACGTGGCCATGTATATCGGCGGCGGACAGGTTGTGCATGCAAGTAATTCCGCACCTTATCCAAAGGGTGGAATCAAGATCTCAAATGCATTTTACAGGACTCCAGTTTGTGCAAGAAGAATCATCCAGTAATAAACAATATTCCAAAAGGTAAAGAGACTCCCGGGAGCTGCGGCTTGCGGGAGTTTCCATTTATTAAAAAAATCTGAAATCAGGTTTAGGAGTTGCGAAATTATGCCAGTGGATGTATGATGGAAAATATACAAGGGGGTATCAGTGTGAGTAAAGTTCTAAGAAAGGCCGCCAGTATCTTGTGTATGGTCGTTCTCATCCTGAGTATGTCAGTGCCGGCTTTTGCCGTTTCGCCTGACAGTGCCAAGGAGACCGCGGAGACTTCGTCATCCGGCACGACAGAAGAGAAGACAGAGACGGCCACAGAAGAGCAGACGGCAACACAGAAGCCGAAACCAACAACGGCTTCTGAGAAAACAGATACAGAGAAAAAGGGGGACTCAGAAAAGCCGGACAAAGTACATAAAAAGAAAAAGCTAGAGAAGAAAAAAAAGAAAGACAAAAAGAAAAAAGACAAGAAGAAAAAGAAAGAAAAGAAAATTGAAGCACCGGAAGATTCCGTATCGGTCAGATCCAAAACGGCGCTTGACAGAGAGAAAAAGCTGAAACGGCAGCTCATGCAGGAAGAAAGCCTGCAACAGGGGCTGATGCATACGGATAAGGTAAAGGAAGAGATTCAGAAGTTTTATGCGTCACTGGAGGAACAGAGCGGCAGTGTAACGCTTCCAGGAGTCGTGGCGTTGACCGGAGTGAAAAAGGATGGAGATGACACCCAGATCGGACACAGGGTGAACCATCTGCTCATGGAATTGGCACAGAAAACAAAGAATCGTTACTTAAAAGACATTGCTAGAAATTATAATTTTGATGTGGCCGGTGAAGTGAAGGTAGCGGATGTCATTCAGGAGGAGGAGACGATCCAGCTGAAGCAGTACTTAGACCAGCAGCTTCTCAACTGCGACAAGACGCAGGAGCAGCGAATAAAAGATCTGAAAAAGAGCAGAAAAAAGATACAGGCCCTGAAAAAACAGATCAAAGAATTGAATGCAGATAAGCCCCGTATCTTTGACCCGATGGATCTGCTGAAGAAGAGCAATCTGTCAGTGGAGGAGATCCGTCTTATGTTGAAGGGGACGGCTCTAGAGGAACAGGCTCCGGCATTTTATAAGTGTGAGAAGACTTACGGAGTCAATGCTGTTATGGTGATGGGCATTGCCATTCACGAAAGTGCCTGGGGCACCAGCAGGCGCGCCAGGGAAGATCATAATCTCACAGGCTACGGGGTCACTTCAGACAGTGCCAAGGGCATCAACGCACCAACCAAAGAAGAGAATCTGATGATGACTGCTAAGCTTTTGAAAGAAAAATATCTGGTCAAGGGCGGGGCCTATTATCACGGTCCTACCGTAAAAGGGGTCAATCAGAACTATTGTGTGGGAAACACATGGGCTGGTTATGTGACTAATCGGTGCTATGAGATCATGAAAAGATTATAAAGTTCCTGAAGAATCATTGTCGGGGGGACGGTATTTTAGACGCCATTCCCCGACAATTTTTTTTGCCCATTTTTCTTTCTGTCTGTAACGGGCCAGTGACAGGAACAGCCAGAGGAAAATCGAGACAGAGGCAACGCCCAAGATTCTGAAAAAATGTTTTTTATCCATAAAATCCACCTTTTTTATATTATATGAAATATTTTTATTTATATAGACTATTCTAACAAAAACGAATAACGGAGACAATATAGATAAAGAAATGTACTATAGAAATAAAAAGTATTTATGTAAATCAGAGATTATATTTTGTTACATAAATTATAGAAAGAAGTGGGGAAAGTGTATGAAGATAAATTATGAGGCTCTTGGGCGGAAGATAAAAGAAGTGAGAAGAAAACAAAATATGACCCAGGAATATTTGGCGGAGAAGGTTGACCTTTCTGTAAGTCATGTTTCAAATATTGAAACGGCAAAGACCAAGGTCTCACTTCCTACGCTGGTGGAGATCAGCAATGCGTTGGGTGTTTCTGTGGACTATTTGTTGATGGACAGTTATCAATCTCTGGAAATGAAAGAGGATATTTTTGTGAAGGAACTGGACGCGGTGATTGAAAATTGCGGTCCGAGAGATAAAAAGATTGTTCTGGAGATTTCCAGAAAACTTGCGGAGTTGTTGGAGAGCGAGTAAGGATTGGGATAGGCAGAAGGTGCCTATCCTTTTTAGTTTTGTACATAAAGGCAGCAATTTTCAAATTTGATTAAAACATTATCTTGACAAATAGAAATGTAATTGATATAGTTACAGTAAGAAATGTAACTAATATGGTTTCAGTTCACAAAAGAATTGGAGGGCACATTATGAGTATTTTAAATATAACAAAAGAAAATTTTCAATCCGAGGTAACGGAATCTAAAAAACCTGTATTGGTTGATTTTTGGGCTCCTTGGTGTGGCTACTGCAGAAGGATTTCACCTGCTCTGGATCAGCTGGGGGAGGAAAATGGGGGTGCAGTACAGATTGGAAAAATCAACATTGATGAACAGATGGAACTGGCAGAAAAGTTCCAGGTGATGACGATTCCCACAATGATTCTATTTAAGGACGGACAGGTAGGAAAGCCTCTTGTGGCTGCACAGTCAAAAGGACAGATCGAACAATGGCTTAAGGAGCAGGGAATGTAGTCTTGATTCCGGCAGTTTCCAGCCAGAATCCTCATAAAATCAACTGTTTTGAGCATGTATGTAAAAAAATACAAAGAAAATGAAAAAAAGACTGGATATTTTCTTTGGAATCGTGTATTATTAATTTTGCTTGAGACATGCAGAAGTGGCGGAACTGGCAGACGCGCTGTCTTCAGGCGGCAGTGGGATTACTCCCGTGAGAGTTCGAGTCTCTTCTTCTGCATTATATAAAACGGTTAAGTTCATTGATCTGAACTTAACCGTTTTTTCGTTCTATAGGAAAGCTCTTCGAACCTTTCTATGGTACTAAAAAGCCTTGCGGGCATGATGTGCACTTGTCCGCTTTGTTCTTTTCTAAAAATTGAATTCTTTTTCCCAGTCAAAGACTGCGGATTCCTCCAAGCTTTTGGGCCAATGGCTGCACCAGTCTGGGACCTGTGGGGATTCGATCCGGTCAAGGCTCGGTGTGTAGGGCTTAATATCCAGTACCGGCGAACCGTCATTGGCATCTATGTAAGCGATCTGGATTGTTCCACTCTGATCATCAATATGCAGGACTTCCGATGCGGTCAGGGCGATGGGGTTGGGTCGGATGGGTGATCTGGTAGAAAAGATCCCCATGACCTCCGGTGAATGTTGATAGGGCTGGGCTGTCTCAAGGACAGATCTGGCTTCTTTGGAATCACATTCACTGAACCACCAGATCACGTTGATATGGCTAAAGCCGTCCAGAGCCTTTAAAGCGGGGATATAGGGCGGATCGATCTGGATCACGGTTCCCTCTTCGCTGCTGCGGATTTTTCCGATGGAATTGACGTTAAATGTTTTCATAACACGTACCTCCGTATATTTGTTTTAATTACAAAGCAAATATAGACCCTCACATCATGTGAGAGTCAAGGAGTAGATTTAACAAAGCTCTCTTAGAGGGATCTGGATCTCTGTGAGATACTTTTCCGGACTGCTTTCGTTCCAAGGTCCCCGGTGGACGATCTGACGGGTCTGGCCGGTCATCTCATATTGGCTCTTTTCCTGGAGCCACTGGGCAAAGGATATATAGGCGTCTGCGATGTTTGAAAAGGGACCGTACACCATGGTACATGCCATAAGGGGTACAGGCTCTGTGTCACGGAAGACAAAGCCATCCATGTCTGCCAGCTTTTTTTTGACCGGGGCACACAGTTCCACGTCCACATGTTCTTCTTTATATTCTGTATCATGATAGATAGAAAAGGTTTGTTCTGCTGATAGCAGAACCCTGTGTTTGTCAATAAATCCAGACATTGTTTTCCACAGATCACCCTCGGCGTAATAATTGGGGATTACGTTTCTCAGGGAAAGCACTTGGCAGCTTGGGATGGATTTTAACAAAATGTTATAATGCATTTCATTTTTACTGCCTAAAAGTTCTTTTTTCGCATATTCAATCTTCTTAAGTTTCTTCTTCTCAGTCTCAATGAGCTTCTGGATCTCTCTGTATTTTTTGTCCAGCAGACTGGCGGCGGCAGTGTCATCCTCAGCGTTGAGGGCTGCAGCAATATCTGCCACCTGAAAACCGCTGTCCCGCAAATAAATAATTTTGTTCAGCACCGGGATCTGTTCTGTGGAATACAGCCGGTACCCGGTTATCGGATCAATCTGTGCAGGTTTTAAAAGACCTGTCTCATCATAGTGTCTCAGCATCCGGATGGTAACCTGCGTGAGTTTGGAAAATTCACCTATTTTAAACATACTGTTCTCCATATCGTGTTTTACAATCATACCCGTTTAGTTCCATAATATCATGAGTTTCGATATTTTAAAATGACAGTGCTGCCGATTGGGGGGATTAAAAATGTTTTATTTGAGTTGATTTCTGTATACACAAGGTATAAAATAACTTCGCAAAAAGATTTGGTTAAGAGCTGGAAAGGAAATAGCAATGATATTATATGAGACAACAGTGAACGATGTAGGACCGGAAGTGGAGATATTTGCAGAAAAAGGAATGCTGATCACCTTTGCCCAGAAGGCCATCGTGACTTTAAAGGACTACTGTTATTATATTGAGAAGAATGATGTAAAAGGTGATTTAAAGACAGCAGGGAAGATAGACATCGACGGAGAAGAGTACGAGGTGACACAGGTGGGCTTGATCGCGGAAGAGAATTTGAAAGCGCTTGGACATGTGACCATCTCTTTTAACGGAGACGGAGAATGTCTGCCTGGAAGTATCTGCACCAAGAAGGCCAAGGCACCGGTGCTCAAAAAGGGAAGCGGGATAACGATCTTTTCAAAGTCATAACAGAATAGACAGAAGTTTTACGATTGTCTATTGACTCTGACACTGTGATATAGTCTATAGTAAACATGAGCTCAGAAATAACACATATATGTGAGAGGTAGGAAACATGTTAAGAATCGGAGATTTTTCTAAATTGTCAAGAGTCAGCATCCGAATGCTGCGCCATTATGATAAGATCGGTCTGCTTGTGCCGGAGGAGGTGGATGAATCCACTGGATACCGGTATTACAGTGAATCACAGCTTCCGCTGGCAGAAAAGATACAGGTGCTGAAAACCATGGGATTTGGTTTATCTGTCATTGGCGAGATTCTGGTGAAATACGAGGACGCAGAAGAGATAGAGCAGTTTCTGCAAATCAAGCGGGAAGAACTCCTCTGCCAGGCACAGGAGACAGAACAGAGGATCAGGCTGCTTGACAATACGATACAGTGGCTGAGAAAGGATGGGAATTTTATGGATTATAATGTAGTTTTAAAAACACTGCCAAGGAGGTATGTGGCGAGTGTCCGGCAGGTGATCCCTGCATATAACTGTGAGGGTATGCTGTGGGAGCTTCTGAACAAAGAGATTGCAGGACAGGATGTACGTCCGGCAGTACCATGTTATGGGCTGGCAGTGTTTCACGACAAAGGTTTCAAGGAAAGTGACGTGGACGTTGAGATTCAGATTTCAGTGAGCGGGATCTATCAGGATACAGAGAATGTAAGATTTAAGGACGTGGATGCCATGGAGATCGCGTCCGTCACGTACAAAGGAAGCTACGAGCAGCTCACGAGGGTAAACAAAGCAGTTGCGGAGTGGATCTGTGAGAATGGTTACGATTTTAACGGAGCTTCTCTCTGTATTTATCACGTGAGTCCGCATGACGCAGAGACTCCGGAGGAACTTGTGACGGAAGTATGCTACCCGGTGAAAAAAAAGAATTAACAAGAAAATAAACATAGGATTGGGGTATCTGAGGCGGAAACCGCAGGTGCTTCGATCCTTTTTGTTCCATAGGAAAGTTCTCCCTATGGAACAAAAAAGCCCTCCGGGCATGATGCGCACGATGTGCCAAGGAAGGCTGCTTTGCAGCCGCACATCGGCGCGCAAAGCGGAACAAGTCCCTCATGATTGAGGGATTTAGGGAGTTGAAGCGGACTTGTCCGCTTTGTTCTTTTGGGTATAGATTAATTGTACAGAAAATAGGAAAAGATATTTCTAAACGGACGAAACTTAGAGCGGGGTGTTTATGGGAAATATCAAGAGACTTATCATTGATCTATGGAAATTGTTGACGTGGGACTGGCCGGTCCTTTTGCTGTTTGAAGTCATCTATAAAATGGTATTCCTGACTGTGATGTCGCTGAGTGAAAATGGGATTGATTTTGCTCTCAGCAAAGCCGGTATTGAATATCTGACAAACCAGAATCTGTTTCAGGTTTTGGTTAATCCGTATTCTCTGGCAGCATTGGTGTTATCATTTCTTATGGTCATATATTTTTCTTTTTTGGAAATCACAGCTATTATCTTGTACTGCCATATGGGCATGAAAGGGGAGAAGGCCAGTGTATACGGCCTTCTGATAGAGAGTGCCAAAAGAGCAGGCAGGCTGTCTTGGCCAGGGAATCTATGGGTAGTTCTTCTTTTGATCCTGGCAATGCCTGTCACCGGGATCAGCGTTATGTCCGGCCCCATCGGCTCTTTGAGAATCCCTGGGTTTATTCTGGAATTCATCCGGGGTAACACTGTACTGAGTATTTTATACGGAGGGCTCATTTTTGTACTGATCTTCCTGTTCTGCCGCTGGATCTTTGGCCTCCATGAATTTGTGCTGAACAGGATTACGTTTCGCCGGGCATGCCAAAAGAGTGCAGAACTTGTAAATGGGAAGAAAAGAAAAAGTGCCGTTTCTGTACTGTGTATCATGCTCTTTCTATGGGTGGGGGCGTCACTGGTTTATACAGCGGTCCTGATTGGAATGATGATCATCATCCGTTTTACCGGGAGTCTGGGAAGTGCTTTTTATGACTTTTGGTATCATTACCATGACCTGAACCGGGCATTGAGTTTTCTGTCTGCCATGCTAAAACCGGTCATATTATTTGGAACGGTCTCTGTGATCTATTATCGGGTACAGGGACACAAGATATCCACAAAAATAAGCAGGCGCACTAACGGAAGGAAAATTCTTGTGCTCATAGAGTGTGCGGCGGTTTATATTATCTCTGTGTTCTATATGGAGATGACCATGCCATACGGCTATGAAACTCCAAGTGACAGAAAGATCCAGGTGGTGGCTCACCGGGCTGGTGCGAAGTTTGCGCCGGAGAATACGATGTCAGCGATCCACGAGGCGGTCAAAAGCGGGGCGGATATTGCCGAGATCGATGTCCAGCAGACTAAAGACGGAGAACTGATCGTCATGCATGACACAAATTTCAAGCGAACGGCGGGGATTAAAAAGAATGTGTGGGACGTGACGTTAAAAGAGGCACAGACATACGACGTGGGCAGTTTCTTTGGAGCCCGTTACCGGGATGAAAGAATACCGGCTCTGGAAGATATGGTGAAGGCGGCAGACCGGCACATCAATCTGATGATCGAATTAAAAAGCAACAGGCATCAGAAACATCTGGAGGAGAAGACGGTCAGTTTAATCCGTAAATATGGGTTTGAAGACCAGTGCAGTATAGCATCTATGGATTACAGGATCCTTCAGAAGGTCAAAAAGCTGGATCCGGAGATAAAAACCGTTTACATTACCTCAATAGCATATGGGGATATGGAAAGACTGGAAGCAGCCGATATGATCAGTGTGGAGGAGAGCTTTGTAAATACACAGCTGATTGCCCGGGCAGGATTGTATGGGAAAAAAGTATTTGCATGGACCGTAAATAAAGAGACATTCATGAAAAAAATGAGACGCATTCATGTGGACGGCATTGTAACTGACAATGTTTATTTTACAAATTATATGCTGGAAGAAGGGGAGAAGAGTTATCTTATAAATGAGCTGGCAGAAAAACTGTTGAGGCACAAATAACAAAGCGGACAAGTCTGCTTCAACTCCCTAACTCCCTCAATTATGAGGGACTTGTTCCGCTTTGCGCGCCAAATGCGATTTGACGTAGTCAAATAGTTTCCTTACGCATTTGTGTGCATAATGCCCGTAGGGCTTTTTTGTTCCATAGGGAGGTTCGAAGAACTTTCCTATGGAATAACAAAAGAGGGTACAGAACAATGCTGAACCCTCCTTAATAGAACTTTGTTTTATTGGTGGATCCGGGTTCCGGTTTTTCCCATGATACCGTCTTTAGCTTTTTCCAGAAGCGTGATCATGGCGGTCCGGCCTTTTTTTGAACCTGCAAAGTCTATGGCCGCCTGGACTTTCGGCAGCATGGAGCCGGGAGCGAAGTGGCCTTCTTCAATAAACTTCTCAGCCTGCTCAACGGTCAGTTCGGAGAGCCATTGTTCGTTTTCTTTACCGTAGTTGATGGCTACCTTTTCCACTGCAGTCAGTATGATCAATACATCCGCATCCAGTTCTTTTGCCAGCAGGGCACTGGCAAAGTCTTTGTCAATGACTGCGCTGGCACCGGACAGATGGTCGTCTTTTAAGATGACCGGAATCCCGCCTCCGCCGCAGGTGATCACGACCCGTCCTGAGTCCACTAAGTTTTTGATGGCTCCCAGTTCCACGATCTCTTTTGGCTTTGGGGAAGCGACTACACGGCGGTATCCGCGTCCTGCGTCCTCCTTCATGATGTGGCCGTATTCTTTTGCCTGGAAATCTGCCTCCTCTTTGGTCAGAAAACGTCCGATGGGTTTGGACGGATTTCCAAAGGCAGGATCCTTTTCATCCACCCGCACCTGAGTTATGATGGTCACTACGGGAGTGCGGAGAAATCCGCGTTTTCTCAGTTCTTCCCGGATTGCGTTCTGTAGATCGTAACCGATATAACCCTGGCTCATGGCTACACACACAGAGAGGGGAGTGTTGGGCTGGTTTTCATCTTCCCGGCTCAATGCGCTCATGGCATTGTTGATCATACCTACCTGAGGTCCGTTGCCGTGAACGATGACAACCTCATGGCCGTCCTCGATCAGATCACAGATAGCTTTGGATGTGGATTTCACCGCCAGCATCTGTTCCGGCAGTGTATCTCCCAGAGCGTTGCCGCCCAGAGCGATGACGATTCTTTTTCTTGTATACATGCGGTACCTCCTGGAAATAGAAACCGCCACAAACACAATGGTCAGAATGTAAGTGGCGGTAAACTAGGATTTCATAGTTCAGATTATTCAAAGATTCTCGGTTTCTTGTTTTCTTCAAGCTTTTGAAGGATTGCCTGAGGATCTTCAAATTTGCTCAGGAAGATCATGGCAGCGATCACGTACGGTTTGTAGCTTGCTTCTTTGTAGAGCGGATTGCGGTAGCGGTCAAAGACGCTCTCGTCCACTTCTCCCTCCTCACAGCTCAGTCCGGTGATATCAGCCGGCAGGCAGTGGAGATAGAGGGCTTTTCCGTCTTTTGTGGTTTTCATTAATTCTTCAGTGCAAGCCCAGTCTTTATGTTCTGCGTTCTGTTTAAGCAGTTCCTGTTCCAGGCGGTCAATGCCGTCAAAGTCACCTTTTCCGTAGAGGTCTGTCCGTTCTTCCATAGCGGCAAACGGAGCCCAGCTTTTTGGATAGACAATATCAGCGTCTTTGAATGCCTCTGCCATATCATTGGTCTTTTTAAAGGTTCCACCGGATTTTTCCGCATTCTTTTTTGCAACCTCTTCCACTTCCGGCATAACATCGTAACCTTCCGGATGAGCCAGAACCACGTCCATGCCCATTCTGGTCATAAGACCGATGACACCCTGAGGAACAGAGAGCGGTTTTCCGTAGGAAGGAGAGTAAGCCCAGGACATAGCCAGTTTTTTGCCTTTCAGATTTTCTACACCGCCGAATTCGTGAATGATATGGAGCATATCTGCCATACACTGGGTCGGGTGGTCGATATCGCACTGCAGGTTTACAAGTGTCGGGCGCTGCTCTAAAATGCCGTCTTTATTTCCCTGTTCTACAGAGTCTGCCACTTCGTGCATGTAGGCATTTCCTTTTCCAATGTACATGTCATCCCGGATTCCGATGACGTCTGCCATAAAGGAGATCATGTTGGCGGTCTCCCTGACAGTTTCCCCGTGGGCAATCTGGGATTTGCCTTCGTCCAGATCCTGGACCTCCAGGCCCAGCAGGTTACAGGCAGAGGCAAAGGAGAAGCGGGTCCTGGTTGAGTTGTCCCGGAATAAAGAGATTCCCAGACCGCTCTCAAATACTTTGGTGGAAATATTGTGCTCGCGCATGAAACGCAGGGCGTCAGCCACCAGCCATACGGCCTCCAGCTCGTCGTCGGTCTTTTCCCAGGTCAGGAAAAAGTCGTTCTGATACATCTCTTTAAAATTTAATTGGTTCAAGCGGTCAATATAATCCTGTAATGAATTCATTTTCATGAAAGGTTCCTCCTATAATATAGATCTGATAAAAAGGCAGCGGGTTTTTATTTCTTTTCGCAGTAGACAGTCGGAAGTGCTGCGTAGACAGCGGCGCAGGTCACAAGTTCAGCCTTCCATGTCTTTTCGTTTGGCGCGTGGGCCTGGTCTTCATGTCCCGGTCCGAATCCGATGCAAGGGATACCGAAGCGGCCCATGATGGAAACTCCGTTGGTGGAGAAGGTCCACTTATCGATTCTTGGCTCTCCATACAATCCTTCAAAGGCATCGGCCATGGCCTTTGTCACGTCGTGGTCCTCAGGGATCACCCAGGTAGGGAAGTAGCATTCCGTTGGGTAGGTCAGGCCTTTCCAGGACGGCCTTGCATATTCATACATGGAAACCCTGGCACCGTATTTCTTTACATTCGGAAGGGCGCGGATCTCATCCAGGCAGCTCTCCCAGGTCTCACCGGCTGTCATCCGGCGGTCCAGAGAAACGGAGCAGGAATCGGCAACAGCACAGCGGCTCGGTGATGAGAAGAAGATCTCAGAAGTTGTGACGGTTCCGCGGCCTAAGAAGCGGGCTTCCTGCCATTCCTTGTTGAACTTTTCATCCAGCATCTTTACGAGGCCTTTGATCTCGGTTTTGTCCTCCGCGTCATTTTCATTGAGGGACCGCACATCCTGAAGAATATCAGCCATCTTATAGATCGCGTTGTCACCGCGCTCCGGAGCAGAGCCGTGGCAGGATACACCGTCCACGTCAATGCGGATTTCCATACGTCCTCTCTGTCCGCGGTAGATGCCGCCGTCCGTAGGCTCGGTGGATACGACAAATTCGGGGCGGACTTTATCTTCATTGACGATATACTGCCAACACAGGCCGTCACAGTCCTCTTCCTGGACTGTTCCTGTGACTAATACGGTATATTTGTCATTTAACATACCAAGGTCTTTCATGATCTTTGCACCGTAGACAGCAGATACGATACCGCCTAACTGGTCAGAGGTACCCCGGCCGCCGATCTCCATGTCGGATTCAAAACCTTCATAGGGATCAAATTCCCAGTTGTCGAGATTTCCCACGCCTACGGTATCTATGTGGGCGTCGTATCCAATCAGTGTCTCACCGGTTCCCATATATCCAAGAACATTGCCCATGGGATCGATCTCTACCTTGTCAAATCCAAGTTTGTTCATCTCTTCGGCGATTCTGTTGACATGGGCTTCCTCATCGCTGCTCTCTCCGGGGAATTTTACGATATCCCTCAAAAATTTTGTCATATCTGCTTCATAGTTTTGTGCGGCTTCTTTGATCTTGTTAAAATCCATTCTAATATCCTCCTAATGCGGTAAGTTTTCAGGGTTTTATTTGTCTTTTCCTTCCCAGACGATCTGTTTGTAGCGGTCCGGGTCAGTATCTCCTTCGGTTGAGAAGAGGAGAACTTTTGAGTCACGGTCTAGTCCTAAATGCTCACGGAGGTCTTTATACTCATCCATGGTCATGATACTTGCCAAAAGTCCGAAAGGAGCTGCTCCTGATTCTCCCGAGATGACCTGGGGGTCTCCTTTCAGGGGAGCAGAAAGCATACGCATTCCTTTTCTGGATACCCAGTCAGGGCAGGCAGTGAAAGTGTCCACATGATTCTTTAAAATATCCCAGGAGAGTGTATTGGGCTCCCCACAGGCAAGGCCGGCCATGATCGTAGGCATATCCCCGTCCACGATCTGGATGCTGCCGTCTTTTTTCACAGCCCCTTTGTAGAGGCAGGCGGCGGATTCAGCCTCCACCACGATGACCTTCGGCGGGTTATCAGGGTAACGGTTGGCAAAGTAGCCCTGTACCGCACCTGCCAGAGAACCTACGCCTGCTTGGATAAACACATGGGTGGGCCGTCCGCAGCCGTCTTCATTTAGCTGTTCATCGGCCTCCATAGCCATTGTGCCGTAGCCCTGCATGATCCAGGCCGGGATCTCTTCGTATCCATCCCATGCAGTATCCTGTACGACCACTCCGTGAGGTGTCTTTGCCGCCGCGGCAGCGGCCATGCGGACGCATTCATCATAGTTTACTTCTTCGATGGTAGCCGTTGCATTTTCAGCCAGAATGTTTTGGAGCCTGGTCTTTGTGGAGCCTTTCGGCATAAAGACCACGGCTTTCTGTCCCAGTTTGTTTGCTGCCCATGCGACGCCCCGCCCATGATTTCCGTCTGTGGCGGTAAAGAAGGTTGCCTGCCCGAATTCCTTTTTCAGGTCTTCAGAGACCAGCACGGGATAAGGCAGATCCCTCACATCCCTCCCAGTCTCTTTTGCTATGTAGCGGGCCATGGAAAAGGATCCTCCAAGGACTTTGAACGCATTCAGCCCGAAGCGGTAGGACTCATCCTTTACATAGATGCTGTGAAGTCCCAGGAAATCGGCCATGCAGTTTAATCTGGCAAGGGGAGTCTTACTGTACTGGGGAAAGCTTTCGTGGAATGTCCTGGCTTTCTGTATCTCATCCAGTGCCATAATGTCCAAATGCCTGTCATCGGTTTTCGGCATCTCATTGACTGCCCATTTGATTGTTTCCATATAGGTCAAAACCTCCTTTATTTGTTAACGTCAATGTAGCTGTATAAAGTAAACTTTGATATGCCAAAGTACTTTGCGACTTTATCACCGGACTTTGTGATCAGGAATGCTCCGGCGTCATTTAAAAACTGGATCGCCTTCACTTTCTCTTCCTTGTTCATAAGGGCCGCCGGTTTTCCGACCAGTGCAACAGACTGTTCAATCAGACTGTCCAGCAGATCGTGTACGTTGCCTACGATGGCTGTGGGCTCCTCCTTTTTTTGTTCCTCCACATGCATGAGGGACTGAAGGGAAGCGTCGATCATTAGAAGAGCGCTGATGTCATAGTTGATGGCGACAATATAGTGGACCCTGCCGTCATCGCCCTTTACAAATGTAGTGGTTGATTTTAAGATCTTTCCATCGGATGTCTTTATCTGATATGCATAGTGGTCTTTAATGTCTTCCGGATGCTTATGAAGAGTTTCCAGAACGACGGCAGAAGGGCCGTCTCCCAATTTCCGGTTTGTGACGTGTCCGTTTTCGATGTGTACGATCGTATGCTCCATGTCTTCACAGGTCAGATCGTGGATGATGACCTCACAGTCTTTCCCGAACTGCATGGCAATGGTGTGTGCCATTTGTTTTAAAAGTTCCAATTCCGGATTCATAATGATCACTCCTTTTCTGAGTGTTTTGGTTGCCTGATAAGTTAATCATAGCACGTTTTTTTAGGATTGCAATAAAAAAATACAAAAATTTTTAGATATATCAAAAATATTTTGTATACATGCTTCGGAACGGTTGTTTTTTACATTTTGGGATGCTATATTTAGATTATCAAAAGAGCACCTGCACAATGAATAGGAGGTCAAGTTATGAGAATTGTCGGGAACGGAAGAATGATCACGAGAGATGTCAGCTGTCCATTTTTAGAAGATGGCGCTGTTGTCATGGACGGAAATAAAATCATAGAAGTAGGCCAAACAAAAGACATAAAACAGGCTTATAAGGAGGCGGAGTATATAGATGCTAAGGGAGGCGTCATTATGCCCGCCTTCATTAATGCCCATGAGCATATTTACAGCGCCATGGCGAGAGGACTTTCCATCAACGGATATGATCCCAAGGGATTTTTAGACATTCTGGACGGTATGTGGTGGACCATTGACCGGAACCTTTCACCGGAACAGATCCTTCAGAGTGCAAGGGCAACCTACATTGACAGTATTAAAAATGGAGTGACAACCGTATTTGACCATCATGCAAGTTTTGGGAATATCACGGACAGTCTCTTTATTATAGAAGAAGCGGCAAAGGAGCTGGGGGTCAGGAGTTGTCTGTGTTACGAGGTTTCCGACAGGGATGGAAAGGAAAAGGCCAGAGAGGCTGTTTTAGAAAATTCCAGATTTATCAGTCATGCCCTGAAGGACGACTCTGATATGATCGCGGGGATGATGGGAATGCATGCGTCGTTTACGATCTCGGATGAGACTATGGAACTGGCGGCTGCCAATAAGCCCGAAGAGGTGGGTTATCACATCCATGTGGCAGAGGGGATCGAAGATCTGCACCACTGTCTAAAGCATTACGGCAAGAGGATCATTGACCGGCTCATGGATTGCGGGGTGCTGGGTGAGAAAACACTGCTTGGCCACTGTATCTATGTGAATGAGCATGAGATGGACCTGATCAGGGATACGGAAACTATGGTCGTACACAATCCGGAATCCAACATGGGAAATGCCTGTGGATGTCCTCCCACCATGCGAATGGTGGAAAAGGGAATCCTTACTGGACTTGGAACTGACGGATATACCCATGATATGACCGAATCCTACAAGGTGGCAAATTTATTACATAAGCATTCCCTCTGTGATCCAAATATAGCCTGGGCGGAAGTCCCTAAAATGCTGTTTGAGAACAATGCAAAGATTGCGAACCGGTATTTCAAGAGACCTCTTGGAGTCCTCAGAAAAGGAGCGGCAGCAGATGTGATCATCGTGGATTATGACCCGCTGACACCGATGAATGAGGGAAATATAAACGGTCATATCCTGTTCGGAATGAGTGGAAGAAATGTTGTGACGACCATCGGAAACGGAAAAGTCCTGATGAAGGACCGCAGGCTTCTTGTAGCCGATGAAGCTGAGGCAATGGCAAAGTGCAGGGAAGAAGCTGCTAAGCTTGCACATACCATCAATGGTTAGGAGGATAATTATATGAGCGATATTATGACGTCAATCCCGTTTTCACGGCTGCTTGAGTGGGTCGTGGAGGAGAAGGAAGATAAAGGAACGATTTTTGGGATCCGCAGGCCTTTTAAGGCGGATCCGGCTGACACTGCGGAGATCTTCGGACGGAAGCTGGAGACACCGATCGGGCCGGCGGCAGGGCCTCACACCCAGCTTGCTCAGAACATTGTGGCGGCCTATGTGGCAGGAAGCCGTTTCTTTGAACTAAAGACCGTACAGATCATGGACGGGGAAGAGTTGTCCGCCTGTGTCAACAAACCGTGCATCCTTGCGGAGGATGAAGGATATAACTGCGAATGGTCCACGGAGCTTTATGTTCCACAGGCGATGGAAGAATATATCAAAGCCTGGTTTCTGCTTCATATTCTTTCTAAAGAATATGGGCTTGGGACTGCGGACGGATTCCAGTTTAATATGAGTGTCGGGTATGACCTGGCAGGGATCAAGTCAGAAAAGATCAACACCTTCATCGACACCATGATGGATGCAGGGGAAAGCAGTATTTTTAGGGAGTGTATGAGGGATGCCAGGGCAATGGCCAAAAGGCTTAAGAACGTAACGGAAGAAGATGTAGAAGCCATTCCGGCTAAGATCTGCAATTCCGCCACGATCTCAACACTCCACGGATGTCCGCCACAGGAAATCGAGAGCATCGCAGACTACTTATTAAAAGAAAAAGGCCTGCATACATTTATTAAATGTAATCCCACACTGCTTGGATATGATTTTGCCAGAAAAACCATGGATGACATGGGATATGATTATATGGTGTTCGGTGACTTCCATTTTAAAGATGACCTTCAGTATGAGGATGCGGTCCCGATGCTTAAAAGGCTCATGGAGCTTGCAGATAAAAAGGGACTGGAATTCGGTGTAAAGATCACCAACACGTTCCCTGTGGATGTGAAGGAACATCAGCTTCCAAGTGAAGAAATGTATATGTCAGGAAAGGCACTGTTCCCGCTGTCTATCTCTCTGGCGGCAAAGCTGTCCAAAGAATTTGGTGGAAACTTAAGGATCTCCTATTCCGGAGGCGCGGATGCCTACAATATCGAGGAGATCATCGACACCGGAATCTGGCCGGTCACCGTGGCTACCACGCTGCTGAAGCCCGGCGGTTACCAGAGACTTACCCAGATGGCAAAGAAGCTTCAGGAGAGCAAAGTCCTGCGGCCGTTCGAAGGGATTGATGCAGAGGCAGTATCTAAGATCGCAGAGAAAGCTAAATCGGATAAGCACCATGTGAAAGCTGCAAAACCTCTTCCGTCCAGAAAAATGAAACAGCCGGTTCCTCTTTTGGACTGTTATGTGGCGCCGTGTAAGGAGGGATGTCCGATCCATCAGGATATCACCGCCTATATGCCGCTGGCTGACGAAGGAAAGTACAAAGAAGCACTGGAAGTCATCATGGAAAGAAATGCGCTTCCGTTTATCACGGGAACGATCTGTGCCCATAACTGCATGAGCAAATGCACCAGAAACTTTTACGAGGAACCGGTACATATCCGTGACAATAAGCTGAAAGCAGCCCAGGGTGGTTATGAAGAAGTGCTAAAGGCACTGAAACCGGCAGAGGAGAACGGAAAGAAGGCGGCTGTCATCGGAGGAGGACCGGCAGGTATGGCATGTGCATACTATCTGGCCAAGGCCGGAACCAAGGTCACCTTATATGAACAGAGCGGTTCCCTTGGAGGTGTAGTATCTCAGGTGATCCCTGAGTTCAGGATCTCGTCCTCTTTGGTGGAAAAGGATGCCTCTTTCCTGGAGAAGCTGGGCGTTGACATCCAGCTGAATGTAAGGATCGACAATGCACCGGCTCTTAAGAACCAGGGATATGATGCGGTGATCCTGGCAGTGGGAGCCTCCAAACCGGGAGAGCTGCCTCTGGAAAAGGGAGGTGTGATCAATGCGCTGGAATTCCTGAAGGAATTTAAGCAGAATGACGGTCATGTGATGATCGGAAAAAATGTAGCAGTTATCGGTGGCGGCAACACAGCTATGGACACCGCAAGGGCCGCAAAGCGGACCGAGGGAGTGGAGCATGTTTATCTTGTTTACCGCCGGACAAAACGATATATGCCTGCCGATGAGGAAGAACTTTTGATGGCTGTGGAAGACGGCGTGGAGTTTAAAGAACTTTTGTCCCCGGTACTGTTAGAAGACGGGGAGCTGGTCTGCAAAGCCATGGAGCTGTCTGATCCTGATGAGACGGGACGAAGGGGAGTCAAGAGCACAGGACAGCGTGTGAAGATTCCTGCAGATACGGTGATCGCCGCAGTTGGAGAACAGGTTCCCTCAAGCTTTTATCAGGAAAACGGAATCCATGTGGACAGCAGGGGAAGAGCAAAGACAGACCCTGAGACCCTGATGACTAACAAGGAAGGGATCTATGTGATCGGAGACGGGTTGAGCGGCCCCGCTACGGTAGTAGAAGGCATGAGGGATGCCATGAAAGCGGCAGAACATATTCTTGGCATTCCGGTTTCAAAGGGAGAAGACAATCCTTCTTCAAAAGAGGACTGCTGCGAGAAGAAGGGAATTCTTAAGGATACACAGGAAGAAAAAGACCAGAGCAGAAGATGCCTTGGGTGCGACGTGGTATGCGAAAACTGTGTGGATGTCTGTCCAAACAGGGCAAATGTATCCATCCATGTGCCTGGGTTTGAGAAAGACCAGGTCATCCATATTGACTATATGTGCAATGAATGTGGAAACTGCAGGTCCTTCTGTCCGTATGAAAGTGCCCCTTATCTGGATAAATTCACTCTTTTTGCGAACGAAAACGATATGGAGAACAGCAAAAATGAAGGATTTACCGTGCTGGATCTTATGGAACAGAAGTGCCAGGTAAGGTATCTGGGAGAAACTATGACAGTGAACTTAAAGGATGGAAGCTGCGCAGTGACAGAGGGCTTAAGAAGGCTGATGACTGTTGTCTGCGAAGACTACGCATTTTATCTGCTTTAGCCTTGTGGGCCGGTACGGGGAGCCCGGCCCGGATTTCAAAGGCTGTTATGCAGATGGCAGGGAGATAGTAGATATGTTGGATAGTTTTAAGAGTAAGACAGGAGTAAAAGAGCTATTTTTAACCGATGGGAAGCCGCCTTATAAACAGGTGCTCCCTCTGGCTCTGCAGCATGTGGTGGCTATGATCGTGGGCTGCGTGACCCCGGCGATTATCGTGGCGGGAATCGCTGTATCCCGGGGGGAGATTTCACCCCAGGATAAGATTGTGCTTGTGCAGGGGGCGCTGATCGTGGCCGCTGTGGCAACATTTTTACAGTTGATATCATTAAATCACAAAGTGGGATCTGGCCTTCCAGTTATCATGGGCGTCAGTTTCGCGTATTTGGCGACCATGCAGGCCGTAGTTCAGGAATTTGATCTGGCCACCCTGTTTGGTGCCCAGCTGACCGGAGGAGTGATCGCGGTCCTGGTAGGCATTTTTATCAAGAGGATCCGTTCCCTGTTTCCGCCTATCGTGACGGGAACTGTGGTGTTTACCATAGGGCTTTCTCTGTATCCGGTTGCTGTGGGATATATGGCAGGGGGAACCGGGTCCAAAGATTATGGGAGCGTGAAGAACTGGGCGGTAGCCCTGATCACACTGGCAGTTGTGGTTGGGCTGAGCCATTTTACCAAGGGATTTCTGAAGCTTTCCGCCATCTTGATCGGGATCTGCGTGGGATATGTGATCGCAGTGATTCTGGGGATGGTTGACTTTACACCGGTGGTGTCAGCGTCATGGATGCAGCTGCCAAAACCTTTGCATTTTGGAATCCGCTTTGAGCCTTCCTCTATGATCACCATGTCGATCTTGTTTGTGGTCAATTCGGTGCAGGCCATCGGGGACCTGACTGCGACCACACAGGGCGGGCTTGGAAGAGAACCCTCAGATCAGGAACTGTCAGGAGGGATCATCGGAAACGGTCTGGGCAGCATTTTCGGTGCCCTGTTCGGGGGGCTTCCGACTGCCACCTTCAGCCAGAATGTAGGGATCGTCGGAACCACAAAGGTAGTGGCAAAAAGGGTGTTTTATCTGGCGTCCATCATCATACTTGCGGCAGGGCTGCTGCCGAAGATTGCTTCTCTT
The DNA here is from genome assembly GCF_005280655.1 of Anaerostipes rhamnosivorans. NCBI lineage: Bacteria > Bacillati > Bacillota > Clostridia > Lachnospirales > Lachnospiraceae > Anaerostipes > Anaerostipes rhamnosivorans. Next base: position 2,488,151 of record NZ_CP040058.1, on the reverse strand, counting down.
TTGACCACAATCCCACAGTGTGTTCTCGGCGGAGCCACCATCTCGGTGTTTGCGTCCATCGCTATGACAGGAGTCAAGCTGATCGCAAAGGCAGGGCTCAATAACCGGAATACGGCTATTGTAGGCCTTGGAGTTGCCGTAGGCATGGGAGTCACACTGGCGCCGGATTCTCTGGCACTGTTCCCTTCCTGGGTCATGATGGTATTTGGAAAATCAGCGGTTGTTTTGGCAACCTTGATCACAGTCGTGCTGAACCTGATCATCCCGGAGGAAAAAGAAAAAGTAAAAGTCCGCAAAAGGATACCGCTGAATTTTACGGTGAAGGATAAGAATTTTAAAAATATCAAATCTTTGTAGATTGGCGGGGAGAATGGAGGGATCGATATGTTCCAATGCACGATTAACCATAAACAATACAGTACAGACAAAGACCAGAAGCTGATCCGTTTTTTGAGAGATGAATTGAAGCTTAAATCTGTTAAAGACGGATGCAGCCAGGGAGCCTGCGGCACCTGTACGGTGCTGGTGGACGGGAAAGCTACAAAAGCCTGTATTCCCATGATGTCCAGGATGGACGGGAAAGAAATACTCACAGTGGAGGGGATCCCTGAGGACGAAAAGGAGATCTTCGTCTATGCATTCGGCCAGGCAGGGGCTGTCCAATGTGGTTTCTGTATCCCTGGCATGGTGATCTGTGCCAAAGGACTGCTGGATGTGAATCAGAATCCCACGAGACAGGAGATTGCCTTTGCGCTCAGGAATAATATCTGCAGATGCACAGGATACAAAAAGATCATCGATGCGGTGGAGCTTGCGGCACAGCTGTTCCGGGATGGAAAGAAGGTACCGGAAGAAAACGGACAGTGGAAGATCGGTGAGAGGGTGCACCGCCTGGATGTGAGAGAAAAGGTTCTGGGCACCGGGGAGTATACGGACGACGTGGAGATGGATGGCATGCTTTATGCCAGTGCCGTTCGCTCAAAATATGCCAGGGCAAGAGTACTCTCCATCGATACCTCCAAGGCGCTGGCTGTTCCGGGGGTGGCCGCAGTGTTGACCGCAAAAGATATCCCGGGCAGTGTCAGAACCGGACATTTAAAACGGGATTGGTATGTGTTGATCCCGGAAGGTACCACCACCAAATATCTGGGAGACTCCATAGCTCTTGTGGCGGCGGAAAATGAAGAGGCTTTAAAACAGGCAAAAGAGCTTGTGGAAGTGGAATATGAGGTACTCACTCCCGTAAGGAATCCATATGAAGCCATGAAGGAGGATGCGCCTCTTGTGCACAGCGATGGCAATCTCCTCGCCAGGGAGCATGTGCGAAGAGGGAATGCTGAAAAAGCCATTCAAAATTCCAAGTATGTGATTACGAAGAAGTTCCACACTCCATGGACGGAACATGCGTTTTTGGAGCCGGAGTGCGCGGTGGCCTTTCCGTACAAGGAGGACGGCGTGAAGGTTTACTCCTCTGACCAGGGGGTCTATGATACCCAGCGGGAGTGTTATGAGATGCTTGGCATCTCCCCGGAAAAGGTTTACGTGGAAAACAAGCTGGTAGGCGGAGGCTTCGGCGGCAAAGAAGACATGACGGTGCAGCATCACGCGGCACTGGCAGCCTATCTTTTAAAGAGACCGGTGAAGGTAAAGCTAACAAGAGATGAAAGTATTTTAATCCATCCGAAGCGCCATCCGATGGACATGGAGTTTACCATGGGATGCGATGAGAACGGGATCATCCAGGGAGTAAAGGCAAGCATCATATCAGATACCGGGGCTTATGCGTCTCTGGGCGGCCCGGTGCTCCAGCGGGCATGCACCCATGCGGCAGGCCCTTATAACTATCAGAACTTTGAGATCGAGGGCAGGGCTTATTATACAAATAATCCCCCTGCCGGCGCATTCCGTGGATTCGGAGTGACCCAGAGCTGCTTTGGGCTGGAGATGGTTCTTACGCTGATGGCAGAAAAAGCGGGCATCTCTCCTTGGGAGATTCGCTACCGCAATGCCATCCGCCCCGGACAGGAGCTTCCCAACGGACAGCTGGTGGATGAGTCCACAGGTCTTGCCGAGACACTGGAGGCGGTCAGGGATATTATGGAGCAGTACCCGAAGGCCGGCATTGCCTGTGCTATGAAGAATGCAGGGGTCGGAGTGGGCATCCCGGATACCGGAAGATGTATTCTGAAAGTTTTGGATGGCAGGCTTCATATCCGAAGCGGCGCGTCCTGTATCGGGCAGGGGCTCGGAACCGTTCTGGTCCAGATCGTCGGGGAACAGACCGGACTTTCCAGAGATCAGATCGTCTATGAGGCATCCAACTCGATCCTGGCGCCGGATTCAGGAACGACATCAGGATCCAGGCAGACTCTGGTCACCGGTGAGGCGGTGAGGCGCGCGTGTGCCCTCTATAACGAGGCGGTCAGAGGAAAGGATATATCGGATCTTAATGGGGAAGAATTTTACGGGGAATATCTGGCCAAGACGGATCCAATGGGGACCGACAAACCCAATCCGGTATCCCATGTGGCTTACGGTTATGCCACCCAGGTCTGTGTGCTCAATGAGGACGGAACCATAAAGAAGATGACAGCGGCTCACGATGTGGGCAAAGCCATCAATCCTCTCTCCGTGGAAGGACAGATTGAGGGAGGGGTTGTCATGTCTCTCGGATTTGCCCTGACGGAGCAGTACCCGATCAATGAGAATCTGAAACCTACGGCTAAGTTTGGGACCCTGGGGCTTTTCAGGGCAGACAAGGTGCCCGAGGTGGAGAGCCGGATCGTAGAAAAAGAGGGACTTTCGGTGGCATGCGGAGCCATCGGGGTAGGAGAGATCACATCTATCCCTACGGCGCCGGCTGTGGCAGCGGCATACTATAATAAGAACGGCATTTTTGAGCAGGAGCTTCCTCTCGTGAACACGCCGTATGCAAGGAAAAAGAATATAAAGCAGAGATAGAAGGAGGCGGTTTTCGATGAGATACTTATTGAAAAATGGGACGATTGTGTCCGGGGACCAGATGAAGAAAGCCGACGTTCTGATCGAAGATGAGAAGATATTGGAGACGGGGCCGGATCTTCATGATCCGGAGGCTGTCTTGGTGGATGTGACCGGGGAACTTTTGTTTCCCGGTTTCATTGACGCTCACACCCATTTTCAGTTGGAAGTGTCAGGCACCGTAACAGCAGATGATTTTGACACGGGGACCAGAGCCGCCATCAAGGGCGGAACAACCATGGTCATTGATTTTGCCACACAGTATAAGGGAGAGACATTGGAGGAAGCCTTAGAGAACTGGCATCAGCGGGCTGACAACCGAAGCTCCTGCGACTATTCTTTTCACATGGCCATCTCCGACTGGAATAAAAATACAGCAGAGTCCATGGAGCATATGATGGAGGAAGGCATCACTTCCTTTAAGATGTATATGACATATCCGGATATGATCTTAAACGACCATGATATATTTATGGCCCTTAGAAAGATGAAAGAGATCGGCGGCATCACGGGCGTTCACTGTGAAAATTCAGGAATGATCGATGCGCTGACAGAGGAGGCCAGAAATAAAGGGGATCTGGGGGCGGATGTCCATCCGAAAGTCAGGCCCGAAGGCGCAGAGGCGGAGGCAGTCAACCGGCTTCTGGCCATTGCCGGTGAAATCGGTATTCCTGTGATCGTAGTCCATCTCACCTGCAAAGAAGCGCTGGACGCGGTGGAACGGGCCAGAAAAAAGGGGCAGACTGTGTTTGCAGAAACCTGTCCGCAGTATCTTCTCCTGGATTCATCCCTCTATGAAACCGGAGAAGAAGGGCGGAATTATATATGTTCCCCTCCCCTGAGAAAAAAGGAGAACCAGAAGGTACTGTGGGAGGGCCTTAGGAACGGAACCATCCAGACGGTCTCCACGGACCACTGCAGTTTTACCACGAAACAAAAAGGTTTCGGCAGGGATGATTTTACCAAGACCCCAAACGGTATGCCGGGGGTGGAAACCAGAGGCGTTTTACTTTATACTTATGGAGTAGGAAAGGGACTGCTGACTCCCCAGCAGATGTGCCGGGTGCTCTCAGAAAATCCGGCAAAGCTTTACGGTCTCTATCCAAAAAAGGGTTGTATCATGCCTGGAAGCGATGCGGATATTGCCGTGATTGACCCGGAACGAGAAGATGTGATCACGGCTGAAAGCCAAGAACAGAATGTGGATTACAGCCCCTTTGAGGGAACGAAGATCAAAGGGACCATCGACAAGGTGTTCTTAAGAGGCTGTCTGGTCACGGACGGCGGCCGGGTGGTAAAAATAAAACAGGGGAAATTTATTAAGAGAGGACCTCATATGTTATGAAGCCAATCATTGTCAGGGGCGGGGGCGATATTGCCACCGGAACCATCTATCAGTTAAGCAGGGCCGGATATCCGGTTCTTATATTAGAGACAGAAAAACCGTCTGCGATCCGCCGGCAGGTGTCATTTTGTGAAGCTGTCTATGAAGGGACGGCAGTTGTGGAAGGACTTGAGGCAGTACGCGCGGATACCTTAAAAGAGGCTCTGGGAACAGTCAGCCCTCAAAAGCCGGTGGTGTTAGTAGATCCTAAGGGAGACTCTATCAGAGCGGTCAGACCGGATGCGGTGGTGGATGCCATTCTTGCAAAGAGGAATCTGGGGACCAGGCGGGACATGGCAGGGCTGACCATAGGTTTGGGACCGGGTTTTACGGCAGGTTTGGATGTGGACTATGTCATCGAGACGATGCGGGGACACAATCTGGGAAGGATCATAACGGACGGAACAGCCATGGCGGACACAGGGATTCCTGGTGCCATCATGGGATACGGAAAAGAGAGAGTTCTCCACGCCCCGCAGAAAGGCCGCCTTTACGGACGCACAAAGATCGGGGCACAGGTGAAAAAGGGGGAGCTTATAGCGGTGATCCAGTCAGCGGATGGTCAAATGACACCGGTGCCTGCAAGCCTTGACGGCATTGTGCGGGGACTGATTCGGGACGGATACCCGGTCAGCAAAGGCTTTAAAATAGCGGACATTGACCCGAGAGCAGGGGAAAGAGAGAACTGTTTCACAATTTCAGATAAGGCAAGGTGTATCGGGGGCAGTGTGCTCCAGTTAATATGCGCCGCAGAGAAAGGACAGCTTAAGAGGTGAACGTATGAAAAAAGTCAGGGTAACAGATGCCGTCGGCATGGTGCTCTGCCACGATATGACGGAGATCGTTCCGGGAAAGTTTAAAGGCAGGGCGTTTAAAAAAGGACATGTGGTAAAAGAAGAAGATATAGAGAAGCTTTTGGATATTGGGAAACGATATGTCTATGTCTGGGACTTGGAAGAAGGTTTTGTCCATGAGGATGATGCGGCTTTTCGTATGGCCAGAGCCGCTGCGGGAGCCAATATCTCCTTCGGTGAGCCAAAGGAAGGAAAGATCGAATTCAGGGCAGCCTGCAGGGGAGTCTTAAGCATCAACATTGATTTATTATATGAGTTAAACAGCCTTAAGGATGTGTGTTTTTCTACCATTCATTCTGGAAAGATCGTGGAGGAAGGCAAACCTCTGGCGGGCACCAGAGTGATCCCTCTGGTGGCCGAGGAAGAGATGCTTGGACAGTTTGAGGCATTGTGTGAAGAAAAGGGGCCGCTGATCCAGGTTCTGCCGTTTAGGCATGCAAAGATCGGGATCGTGACCACTGGATCTGAGATTGCGGAGGGCCGTATTGAGGATAAGTTCGGTCCGGTGCTTCATAGGAAAGCCCGGGAACTGGACGCGGAAATCATCGGCCAGGTTTTCCCCGGGGATGACAAAGAGGAGATCACAAAAGCCATTCTAAGCTTTATCGAGCGGGGAGCGGACATGGTGCAGGTATCCGGCGGCATGAGCGTAGATCCGGACGATATGACGCCGTCTGCCATCAGAGGCTGCGGCGGGGAGGTCATCACCTACGGAAGCCCTGTGCTGCCGGGAGCCATGTTTATGCTGGCCTATGTAAAAGGCATCCCTGTGGTGGGTCTGCCGGGATGTGTCATGTTTTCCAAGCGGACGGTGTTTGACTTGGCAGTGCCGAGGATTCTGGCAGGAGAGAGGCTTCAAAAGGAAGACTTTATCAAAATGGCCCACGGAGGATTTTGTATGCAGTGCAGTCCGTGTACTTATCCGGACTGCGGATTTGGAAGGTAAGAAAGATGAATGATTTTTCACATTTTGACGGAGACGGCAACGCTGTGATGGTGGATGTTTCCGGAAAAGATAATACACGGCGGGAGGCCGCAGCCCAGGGAAGGATCTATGTGGGCAGGGAAGTCTATGAAAAGATCAAGGAACAGAAAATAGAAAAAGGAGATGTGCTGTCTGTTGCACGGATCGCAGGCATCATGGGCGCTAAACAGACCAGCAGTCTTATTCCTCTGTGCCATGTACTTCTGATCCATAAATGCAGCATAGATTTTACAATGCGCAAAGAGGATCACTCCATAAAAGCCGTCTGTACGGTAAAGACCACCGGCAAAACAGGGGTGGAAATGGAAGCGCTCACTGGTGTGCAGATCGCACTTCTGACGATCTATGACATGTGCAAGGCGGTGAACAAGTCCATGTCTATGGGGGATATCCACCTTTTAGAAAAGAGCGGAGGAAAGAGCGGCAGCTTTTGTTATGAGGACCATAAAATATCCAATGACGAAACGGAGGATGACAGTGGGAAGGATTGAAGCAATCTGTATCAGCACAAAAAAAGGAACGGTAAAACGGCCTGTGGAAGAGGCAGTGCTGATCGAGGATTTTGGAATAGAGGGAGACGCCCATGCCGGAAAATGGCACCGCCAGGTGAGTGTTTTAGGCTATGAGAAGATTAAGGATTTTAATGACCAGGGAGGACAGGTCACAGACGGAGATTTTGGAGAGAATCTGATCGTGTCCGGAATTGACATGGAATGTCTGGCTGTAGGGGACCGTCTTTTGTCGGGGGCTGTGGTCCTTGAAGTGACCCAGAGAGGAAAGGAATGTCACAGCCATTGTGAGATTTATAAGAGAGTCGGTAAATGCATCATGCCCACAGAGGGCATTTTTTTGAGAGTGATCCATGGAGGAATCCTGCACAGAAATGACAGGATCTCAAAATTACCGGAGGAGGAAACGGCATGTCATACAGAGTAGCAGTGATCACGCTGAGTGACAAGGGCGCGGCGGGAGTCCGGCAGGATGAGAGCGGACCTTTGGTAAGAAAGATAGTGGAAACAGAAGGGTTTCAGGTGATTTCTGAGGAGATACTAAAAGATGGGATCGAGCCTTTGAAAAGCCAGCTTATAAAGATCTGTGACCAGGGCCTGGCAGATCTGGTCCTGACTACCGGGGGGACCGGTTTTTCTGAGAGGGATCTGACACCGGAAGCAACGCTCCAGGTTTCAGAGCGCCTGGTCCCGGGCATCAGTGAAGCAATGCGCCAGGAATCATTAAAGATCACAAAGAGGGCAATGCTTAGCAGGGGAGTTTCCGTCATTCGGAAAAAAACGCTGATTGTGAATCTGCCCGGAAGTCCCAAGGCAGTCAGGGAAAACCTTGGATATATCATGGATACCCTCTCCCACGGACTGGGGATCCTGTGCGGAAAGGAGACAGAATGTGGGAATCCGGGAAAATAGATGTTTGACGGTTCACCCAAACATTTGATATGATAAAAGGACGGGATTATTTGTAGTTCCTAAAAATCATGAAAGGATTCATTATGGGAAAAGTTGCAGTAATTACAGATAGCAACAGCGGAATCACACAGAATCAGGCAGAGGAGTATGGGATCTATGTGCTGCCTATGCCGTTCTACATTGATGAAAAGCTGTATTTTGAGGATATTACCCTGACACAGGAAGAATTTTATAAGAAGCTGGGGGAAGGTGTCGACATCAAGACATCACAGCCTGCCCCGGGAGATGTGCTGGATCTGTGGAACAAGGTGCTCACAGATCACGACGAAATCGTCCACATTCCTATGTCCAGCGGGCTCAGCAGTTCCTGTGAGACTGCGCATATGCTGGCAGAAGACTTTGACGGCAGGGTACAGGTAGTGAACAACCAGAGGATATCCGTCACTCAGAAACAGTCAGTCCTGGAGGCAAAAAAGCTGGCTGATCAGGGAGAGAGTGCATCCAAGATCAAGGATCTGCTGGAAGAGCACAAGATGGATTCTTCTATTTTTATAACAGTGGATACTTTAAAGTATTTAAAGCAGGGCGGAAGAATCACACCGGCAGCGGCAGCCATCGGATCCGTATTAAATATCAAGCCGGTGCTTCAGATCAAAGGAGAAAAGCTGGATGCCTTCACCAAGGCCAGAGGAATGAAGCTGGCCAAAAAGAAAATGCTGGAGGCCGTGGAAAAAGAACTCATTGAAAACTTTGGCCAGACTGTAGATCCGGAAGCAGTCAATATCCAGGCTGCCTATACGGGGAGCAGGGAGGAAGCCCAGCTTTGGGCAGAGGAGATCAAGGAGCGTTTTCCGGGACATAAGTTTGAGATGGATCCGTTGTCTTTGAGCATTGCATGCCATATCGGATACGGCGCACTGGCCATCGCATGGACCAAAAGGCTTGTCTGAGATGGAGATATCTGGTCATTTATGAACAGGAGGTAGTAAGATGGAAGAGACGATCAAAGATTTAAAGGAAAGAAGAAGCATCAGGAAGTATCAGGACAGACAGATTGAGGAGGCTGACCTTCAGAAGATTCTGGAGGCCGGCATGTATGCACCCACAGGGATGGGGATGCAGTCTCCGCTTATGGTTGTGGTACAGGACAGAGATACAATCGCCAAACTGTCCAAGATGAATGCAAAGATCTTTGGGAATGAGAACATGGATCCATTTTACGGCGCTCCTACGGTGATCGTAGTCTTAGCAGACAAGAACAGACCCACGTACATCGAAGACGGCAGCCTTGTGATGGGGAATCTGATGAACGCCGCCCACGCACTGGGACTTGGTTCCTGCTGGATCCACAGGGCAAAGCAGGAGTTTGAGAGCGAAGAAGGGAAAGAGCTTCTGAGGCAGTGGGGGATCGAGGGTGATTATGCAGGGATCGGCCACTGTATCATCGGATATCCGGACGGAGCGATTCCGGAGGCTAAGCCAAGAAAAGAAAATTATATCTATAGAGTATGAGTTTTTCTTTCTTGTTGGCTGGGACCCTCCAGAAAAACCGCAGTACAAAACTGCGGTTTTTGTTTTACCTAGATAAGAGTTGGCTGAACTGTTCTGAGGGCATAGGGCGGTAGAAATAAAAGCCCTGGACAACGTCACAGCCGATGGTCTTTAGAAATTCTACCTGGCTTTGTTCCTCGATCCCCTCAGCCACGGTCTGTATATTCAGTTCTTTCACCATGGAGATGATGCCGCGTATAACGGTCAGATCCTTCTTAGAATCCCGGCTGTTCACAAAAAAGAGGGAATCCAGCTTGAGAACATCAATCGGCATGTCCTTCAGCATACTGAGGGAAGAATAGCCTTTCCCGAAATCGTCCATAGCGCATAAAAAGCCGTGCTCGTGCAGACGGGATATGATCTCCAGAAAATACTCCGTATTTTCAAAACCGACAGATTCGGTAAACTCAATCTCCAGTAATCCGTCCGGGATATCAAAGCTTTCTTTAATATCGGAATAGATGTGCAGGAAATCCGGGTTGTAAAACTGGATCTTGGAGACGTTTACGGATATGGGGATCACCGGAAGGCCGTCATCTATGCGTTTCTTTAAGAAAGAACAGACCTCACGGAATACATATTGGTCCAAGGCACTGATCAAGAAGTTTTTTTCCAGAACAGGGATGAAGGCGGCGGGGGAGATCAGGTTCCCGTCCTTTGTCTGCCAACGCACCAGGGCTTCCGCTGAGTCAAAAGTTCCCTGAGAAAGGTTTACCTTCGGCTGATAATAGACAAGGAACTCTTTTTCGTTTATGGCATCGTTAAACCGGCTCTGGATATTGATCTCCTCGATCATCTGCTCCCGGATGCTGTCTGTATAGAAAGCATAATGGCGTTCTTCCTGTCCTTTTACGGTTTTTTGGGCAAAGTTTGCCCGGTCTAAGATAGAGTCGATCTCCATGTCAGAAGAAACATCCTCAGCGCAGCAGATACCGCCGAAGATAGTAAGACTGTAGTGTTCCTTGGAATCCATGGCAAATGCCCTCATACGGCTGTCCACAGCTTTTTGGCGTGCCAGCAGCTCTTCCCGGAAATTATATCTTCTTAAAACAACAAACTTGTCACCAGAAATACGGCCGAAGGTCTCCCCCTCATTCATATCCTCAGACAGGTAGAAAGCATATTGTTTTAAAAGCCGGTCTCCGAAATCATAGCCGAAGATATCATTGCAGTATTTAAAATTCTGAAAATCCAGATGGAAAAAAGCATACTTATAGAGAGGATTTGATGCAAGCAGATGTTCTGCATCCAAACGGAACTTCTCCAAATTGGATGCGTTGGTGAGATCATCCCGGTAAGCGATGGATTCGAGATTCGTATTTTTCCTCTGCAGGTGGAATAGATTGCGGAAATAGATCAGGACAATACACAGCCAGGTAAAGATGGCTACTACAGAGAGTATGATGCTCAGACGGGTAAAGCTTTGAATATGTTCATTGGAGTAGTTTTCAGCCACAAAAACGGTGTTGTTGGCTGTATCAAAAAAATTCTCGCTGAAAGAGAGAAGATCCTTTGTATCAGAACCTTTCCGCACCTGGTAGATTTCTCGTTTCATTTCCTTCCACTCTCTGGTGAGTTTTGAAAGGCTTTGCTCATAATCCTTGTCATGAAGAGGCGACAGGCCGTATTTTCCTTCGCCGGTCTCAAGCTCTGAGAGGATGCCGTCCACATAGCTGATCAGGTTATCCTTCGGCTGTCTGCTGACTTCTAGTTTAGCGATCCGCTGGCCGCATCCCCGGACGATCCCAAGATAGTTGATCAGCTTTGCATAGCCCTGCATACTGACGATTGAGCGCACAGAAAAAAGGCTCGCCATGATCATGAGCAAGAAAAATATTGGTATTAGAATCTTGTTCCAACGTTTCATGAAAGTCCCCTTTAATCCCTAATTACTTATACCCCATTTTCTCTATTATAATCGAAACCTCCTGCTATTACCATCATATTTCACAAAAAGATCAAGAGCATCATAGGTGTTTTCAGAGATCTTGAATAAACGTTCTGATCACATCGCAGGAATGGTCAAATTTCTCTTGCTCCCGGTCTGTGAGAGGGATCTCAATGATCTTTTCAATTCCGGCTTTTCCAATCACGCAGGGGACACCGGCGTGAACGCCATGCTGTCCATATTCTCCTTCCAGCAGAGGCGAAGCGGGAAGGACCTTTTTTGAATCGTGGAAAATGGACTGGACGATCTCGGACAGGGCGATGCCGATACCAAACTCTGTGCTGCCCTTTCCTTCGATCACTTCATGGCCGGCGTTGGCGGTCTCCGTTTCAATCTGTGAAAGATCGAGACTTCCGTACCGTTCCGGTTCATCTTGCATCCACTGAAGCAATGGTTTCCCGGCTATATGTACCGCAGAAAACGGGATCATTTGGGAATCTCCGTGTTCTCCCATGACAAAGGCCTGAATGGAATTCCGGTCTAAGTGCATTCTTTGGGAAAGAATCCTTCTGAGACGGCAGGAGTCCAGGGAAGTACCGGTGCTGAAGCAGCGGTTTCTCGGAAGGCCCAGTTGTTTTCTCAGATAATCCGCCACAATGTCGGCAGGATTGGAGATACTGATGAGGATGCCCTGAATCTTCTTATCTTTTAAATGGCTGGTGACTTCTTTCATGATGCGGATGGAATCGTCCAGCATATCCAGCCTTGTCTGACCGGGCAGCCTGGAAACACCAGCGGCCATAACGATGATGTCAGCGTCCTCCACATCTTCATAATCCCCGGTGCGCACCGTGATCTGCCGGGGCAGGAAGGAGACGGCATCACTAAGGTCCAGCGCCTGGCTGTATGCCTTTTCCTTATCGATGTCTATGAATACCAATTCGTCCACTTCTCCGCGGTACATAAGACTCAGGCCGCACATGGTTCCCACATGTCCGGCCCCTATGATCACTATTTTTCTCATTTTATATGTCATTGTTTGTCTCCTTTACAGTGTTGCATTAATGTGATAAAATCGTAGCACTTTCAATTTTAAAAGTCAACGCAGGCCAGGGGGGATATTTATGGAACAGTGGAGAAACAGGATTCATACCGTCAGGAGAAAGTGGGCGGCCGCGTTTCCTGTTATTTTTGTATCCTTATTTATGTTCTTTTCAATTTTACTGCTGTTTGGCATAGGACAGGTCATCATGGTATCCTTTCTGACCCTGTTGTTCCGGACAAAGAGCCAGAAGGACTTTTCCCTTAATGACCTTCTTAACTGTTACGGCATCATGCTGCTGGTCTGCCTGGGAGCCTATCTGGCGGTCCTTAATCTCCCTTTGTGCTTTTTGCTGAATCTATTTGTCCCGTTTGCCATCGTCTTTCTGCTCACTGATAAATTTAACCCCAAAGCATATTTTGTTTACGGTATGGAATTTGTTTTCCTACAGCTCAGGCCGATCCCGCTGTCTCAGATGCCCGTGCGTCTTGCGGCGTTGTTTTACGCATTCCTTTCCCTTACGGTTCTGCTCTATCTCCATTCCAGGATTATCAGAAAGCGGAGGCATTACGGCACTGTGAGAAAGGGAATGAACAACCTGGGGCGCCAGTTGATGAATCTTGCTGCCGGAAAAAGAGATCCCCGAGATAGAGAAGAGCTGGTGCAGATGATGTCCCACATGAATCAGGTCATCTATTCCAGCAGGAATTATACATACTTGTCAAACGGGTACGGCACGGTAAACTACTATTTTATGCTGGTGTTCCAGCGGTTCCAATACCTGGTGGATGAAATTCTGGATGGGCAGACTATAGTATCAGGAGGCAGCCAGAGGTATTTCCTGAAACTGTCCGGTTTATGTTTTTGTATTGAAAAAGGCATGAATCAGAAGGACAACCGTTCCCTGGTCACAGAACTCACGGATTTCATAGAAAGTGAATCATTGGCCCCTAAAAAGCTTCAGGAGGGCATGCGGGAGATCCTGGAACTGATCTGCTTTTCCCTGACGAAGATTACAGATGTCAAGATGAACCGGCCGGTAAAGGAGTGGAAGATCCCGGATATGTCCCATAAACTTAAGGGAATCCGCTCTCATTTCCATCTGAACCAGTTTCATATGCGCTTTGCGCTGCGGCTGTCCATCGTACTGTGTGTTTCCTTTACTGTGTGCAGGATTACAGGACTGGAACACAGCTATTGGTACCCCATGAGTTCTTTTCTGATGCTCATGCCGTATTCAGAGGAGAGTGTCATGAAGATCAACAATCGTATCATCGGGACGGTTGCAGGTCTGTTGGTGACGTTTCTGCTCACAGAGATCTTCAAGAGCCTTGCGGGTCATATTGTTATCATTGTGGTGATGACGTGCTTTATGTACTATGTGCCGGTCACATCCTGGACCATGCCTATGTACAGCACCTGTTATGGAATGGCTTTAACAACCCTGAGCCTTCCAAGAGGGGAGGCCATAGAGCTTAGGATTTTCTATGTAGCGGCTGCAGTGGTAACAGTGCTGCTGGCAAACAGATTCCTGCTTCCGATCACTGCTAAGTCAGAATTCTTAAAAAGTGTCAACAGCCTGCTGGATATCGACGAGAGTATCATGACAGAAACCAGAAAGGGCAGGGACAGTGACCTGAATGTGATAAGAGAATTGCTTCTGCGGTCTCAGATGGTTTCCAATGAGATCAGAAATTATATAGAGAAAAACCTGGCACCGGAGGAAAAGGAATTTTATCAACAGCTTCTGCCGGTCAATGCCCAGCTTGTCTCAGAGATGGAACAGATCGGGGCCTATATGCGCAAAAGGAAGATTGTACCAGAACAGAATCTGATGCTGGAAGAGCTTTTAAGAAATATAGAACAGGCATTGAGAAGAATCAGGAAAAGCTATACAAAAAATGAACTGGCCAGTTCGATGCTGACAGAGGAGGAGAGCAGGGCTTACGGGTGTCTGGATGAGGAATTGTACTTTAATACCCTGGCTTTGAACTGTCTGAAAAGTGTCAACGAATTAGACCAGATCTTACACTCAAAATAGAGGACCATGGCGGCCATTGCCATGGTCCTGTTTCTTTGTGGTTGATTAAATCAACCAAAATCAACTTCAAATCCATTGTAGGATTCCTGCAGACGGATATAATGTAATTGAGGTGATGAAAATGAAGGAGCTGAATATCGCAAACAAACTGATGAAAAAGAGAAAGGAAAAAGGAGTCACACAGGATCAGCTGGCTGCCTACATAGGAGTCTCAAAGGCTTCAGTCTCCAAATGGGAGACAGGGCAGAGTTATCCTGATATCACATTTTTACCGCAGCTTGCCGCATATTTTAATATCAGCGTGGATGAACTGATTGGATATGAGCCTCAGATGACAAAAGAGGATATCCGCAGGCTCTACCACAGGCTTGCCGGTGAATTTTCCAAAAGGCCGGCAGAAGACGTTTTTCAGGAATGTGAAGAGATTGTCAAAAAGTATTATTCCTGTTTTCCGCTTCTATTGCAGATGGTCGTTTTGTATTTTAACCACTATGTGCTGTTCAAGGATCCAAAGCAGCAGGAGACAGTGCTCTTAAAAGCGGCAGAACTCTGCCGGAGAGTCAAGAAGGAGAGCGGGGACGTATCGGCCTCGTCCCAGGCAAATACCATGGAAGCCAGCATTGAACTGATGTCAGGCAGGCCAGAAAAGGTCCTGGAACTTCTGGATGAAGAGATCAGGCCGGATCTATACAACGCCACGATCCTGGTGGAAGCCTACCGCCTGCTGGGGAACAAAGAGAAAGCCACGGAGACAGTGCAGATCAGCCTGTACCAATATCTCATGGGGATAATGGCCTTTACCATACAGGCATTGACCTTATATGAGCAGGATGAAGAAAAATTTGAGATGATCATAGAGAGATCACTTCGGCTCACAGAAGCGTTTGAGGTGGAGTCATTGCATGGGAACGCCATGGCACAGTTTTATTTTGCCGCTGCCATGGGATACTTAAAGCAGGAGAAGGAGGACCGTGCCCTTAATATGCTGGAACGGTATGAGAATGTTTGTGTCAACAGCATGCTGCCGTTTACCCTGCATGGAGATGAATTTTTTGATCTGATCGATCCATGGCTCCACGATTTTGATCTGGGGGTTAAAGCTCCGCGGGAGGATAAGCTGATGAGGGAGTCTATGGTGAGCGCATTGGAAATCCCGCCTATGGCTTCGTTAAAGAACAATCCAAGGTATGAAGAAATCGTTAAAAGAATGAAAAGGAGAACAGAAATATGAATACATCAATTATGACAGAATATATACCTTTTTTAATACCAGTGATCCTGCTGGAGCTGGTACTCATGGTGACTGCGCTGGTCCATGTGCTGAGACACAAAAACTATCGGTTCGGAAATCGTGTGTTATGGGTCCTGGTGGTCGTGTTGATCCAGTTCCTTGGACCGGCAGCCTATTTTGTATTTGGAAGAGGGGATGAATGATGAACGTACTGGAAATCACAAACCTGTCCAAAAACTTTGGCAGCCATCAGGTGTTAAAGGGGCTTAACCTTCAGGTACCGGAACACTCCGTGTACGGATTTCTGGGTCAGAACGGCGCCGGAAAGACAACGACAATGAAGATTATCCTGGGTCTTTTAAGGGCAGGTGAAGGGGAGATTAGAGTTCTGGGAGAAGCTGTCTCTTACGGCGCCACAAAGACTAATAGACAGGTCGGGTACCTTCCGGATGTGCCGGAATTCTATGGATATATGAATGCAGTACAATATTTAAAACTGTGTGGGGAAGTGACAGGGCTTTCCAGAAATGAGATTACCCGGAGATGCACGGAGTTATTAGAACTGGTTGGCCTTTCAGGGACCAAGAAAAGGATTCGAGGGTATTCCAGGGGCATGAAGCAGAGACTGGGGATTGCCCAGGCGCTGCTCAACGAACCAAAGCTGCTGATCTGCGACGAACCCACTTCGGCTCTGGATCCCATAGGCAGAAAAGAGATCCTGGATATCCTCTCCAGGGTCAGGGAGAAGACTACAGTGTTGTTTTCCACTCACGTGCTTTCTGACGTGGAGCGGATCTGTGACCGCGCGGCCGTTCTAAAGGACGGAAAGCTGGTGTTGTCGGGAAGTCTTGAAGAATTAAAGACAAGACATAAAAAGGACAGTCTTCTTTTGGAGACCAGCAGCATTGAGGATCGGAAGTTTTTGAAAGAACAATTTATGGTCAAAGGTTATGTATTGGAAATAGAAGACAAGGAAGATGGGATGATCCTGCACACATCAGACATGAGACAGCTGGAGATTGAACTGATGACTGTTATGGCAGAGAAGGATATCTGTCCGCTGAGAATAGAAGTGCAGAAACCGACTCTGGAAAACTTGTTTATGGAGGTGGTCTCATGAGAGCTTACTGGGCATTCACAAAAAAAGAACTTATGGAAAGCGCTGCGACATACAGGCTGCTGATCCTGGTGTGTATTTTCCTTCTGTTTGGTGTCATGAACCCGTTAATAGCCAAGATGACCCCACAGCTTGTAAAGGAGTTCATGCCGGCGGGCATGCAGATGGTCCTGCCGGAGCCTTCCGCGGTGGATTCGTGGATGCAGTTTTTTAAAAATGTCGGGCAGATAGGCCTTGCAGTGCTGGCAATCCTGTTTTCCGGGATGATCGCGGGGGAGATTCAGAAAGGGACGTTAGTACTCATGGTAACCAAGGGCCTTTCCAGAACCACAGTATTATGTTCAAAGTTCACCGTTTCAGTTCTGCTCTGGACGGTCTCTTATGTGTTCTGTGTTGGCATCACATATGGGTACACCGTATATTTCTGGAACGCAGATGAAATCAAAAATTTGATGCCTGCACTCCTGGGTGTCTGGCTGTTCGGTGTACTTCTTCTGGCCTCTGACCTTTTGGGAAGTGTTCTGTCCAAGAGCAGTTATACGAGCCTTTTGTTTACCGGCGGCCTCGTGGCAGTGATGTTTCTTGTAAATATTGTACCAAAAGTCCAGAAGTACAATCCAATCCGGTTGGTATCAGAACCTTCCGGCCTGATCTCAGGAAGCCTGAAACTCTCTGGCTTTTATACGGCCTTTGCTGTTACCGGTGGGATGATCCTTATGTTCTTGCTGCTCTCTGTGCTGGTCTTCAGAAAAAAGCAGCTTTAATCCAATTGAAGAATATAGTAAAATGGAGGTTAGAATATAAGAAACAGGAGAAACTAAAATTGAAGACTTTAGGGAAAAAGGATTCTCTTTCTGAGGCTCTCGGAATCAGAGACGGAATCCTTGCAGTAACCGGGGCCGGCGGAAAGACGACCTCGGTATTTCTCATTGCTGATGAGCAGGCGGCAGCAGGGAAAAAAGTCCTGGTGACAACCACTACACATATGGAGATACCAGGGGATGACACCGTACTTTCCGGGGAGCTGGAAGAGATCAAAAAATGTCTGATCCCGGGGCGGGTACTCACGGCCGGCTTAAGGGACGGAGAGAAGATGAAGGGACTTTCTGAGAATGTGTTCCGGGAGATCCCAAAATATGCTGACCTTACGATCGTGGAGGCGGACGGAGCCAAAAGACTTCCTTTGAAAGCGAGGAATGACACGGAACCGGTCATTCCTGAGGGAACGGATCATATTCTTGTCGTGGCAGGTTTGAGTGCCCTGGGCCGTCCTATAGGGGAAGTATGCCATCGGCCGGAGCTTGCGTGCACTCTTCTGCAAAAATCATGTGAACATTTTGTTAAATGTGAAGATTTTGTTCGTCTGATCCGGGAAGGATATGTTATAATGCTGAGAAAACAATATCCGGATGCAAACCTTTCGATTCTGCTGAACCAGTGTGATACAGAAGAGCTTAAGAAAAAGGCGGCTGAGATAGGAGCATATTTCGACTGCTGTTATCCGGTGATCTTACGATAGAGGAGTTGCCATGTTTTTAAAGCAGGTGTTGATCCAGGCCATGGATCTTGGAAAAATGATGTTGATCAGCGGAGCAGGTGTCTCCAGAGTGGAAGATACCATTGAGCGGATCTGCCTGGCGTACGGAGCCAGGGAAGTAGAGGCTTTTACCATCACGTCCAGCATTGTCGTGACGGTGACAACGATGGACGGAGATGTGTTCACACAGACAAAACGGATTAAATATTATAAGACAGATTTTCATAAGCTGGATCAGTTAAATGATCTGTCCAGATATGTCTGCCGGGAAAAACCCGACATTTCTTATTTGGAGGACAAGCTTTCAAAGATACAAAAGGAGCGGATCTACAGCCTGCCAATCCAGTGTCTGATCGCGTCTCTGATCGCAGGTACTTTTTCGGTCTTTTTCGGAGGCGGGCTTGTGGAAGGGATCATCGGCGCAGTCTGCGGGGCAGCGGTCTGGTGGCTGATGGCAGGTCTTCAGAAGCTGGACTCCAACATCATGTTCTCTGATTTTGCGGCGGCCTTTATGGTTGCCAGCATCGCTTATTTAGTTGCACATCTGGGTGTTACCAGAGATTATGGCACGATCATTATAGGAAACATCATGCTCCTTGTCCCAGGGGTTGCATTTGTCAACTCCATCCGGGACATCATAGGCGGTGATGTGATGGCAGGTATGATACGGCTTTGCGAGGTGGTGGTGACCGCTGTTTTTCTGGCGGCAGGCTCCTTCACTGCCTTGGTATTATGGGGAGGTATCTTATGATAACACAGGCGGTTCAGGTGCTTTCTTCGTTTATCGGAGCGCTGGGGTTTTCCATTTTATTTAATGTGAGAGGGAAGAAGTTATTTTTAGCAGGTCTGGGAGGACTGGTTTCCTGGACGGTCTATCTGGTCATAGCATCCACGACCACCAGCACATTTTTCCCAAACTTTGTGGCGTCCATGGCCGCAACCATCTATGCGGAGGGACTGGCCAGGCTGGCAAAAAGCCCGGCTACCATATTTTTGATCGGTGCGATCATTCCTCTAGTGCCCGGAGGCCAGTTATATTACACCATGAACTATGCGGTGGCAAAGAACTGGGGGCTGTTTACACTCTATGGACAGAGAACGCTGATCACAGCTATGGCGGTATCCGGAGGGATCATGATGATTTCTTCGGTCTACAGGCTCTATAACGGCGTCAAAGGAATGAAAAAAAAGAATAGAAGCAAAGAAAAAGAAAGCAGAACATAAACCCTGCTTTCTTTTTTGTTCCATAGGAAAGTTCCCCCTATGGAACGAAAAAGCCCTCCGGGCATGATGCGCACGATGTGCCAAGGAAGGCTGCTTTGTTCTTATG
This sequence comes from Anaerostipes rhamnosivorans, assembly GCF_005280655.1. Lineage (NCBI taxonomy): Bacteria > Bacillati > Bacillota > Clostridia > Lachnospirales > Lachnospiraceae > Anaerostipes > Anaerostipes rhamnosivorans. The sequence goes on along the minus strand of NZ_CP040058.1, from coordinate 2,468,770 downwards.
CTAAATATCGGAAAAGCTGTATGAATACAGAGCTGACTTTAAAGATTAGTTTTTTCGATGAAGACAGCTCTTTTTTTTCTACCCCTTGCTTTGGCACATAGGTCCCGTCAGAATTCACCTTAAGGGACTGGGATTTCAGATGGTCCATATGTCCCCGGAGTTCCCGGTTGAATTCTTCTCCCTCCAGCACCAGCATAGTCTCTGTATCCAGATAGGTGCTGCGCATATCAAAGTTATAAGATCCTATAACAGACAGGTCATTGTCGATGGCGATGGATTTGCCGTGACAAGAGTGGTCTCCGAAAAATTCGTATACCTTAGCACCGGTCTTTAAGACTTTTGGACGGTTCATGGTATAGTCGGAGGAGGCGATAAAATTGTCGCCTGCAGCCGTAGAATTCACCAGCATTTCTACATTGGGGACCTTGGAGGTGAGCTCTTCCATACCCTGATACATGTCCCCCGAAAAGACTGCATACGGGGTCTGGATAGTCACATCTTTTTTTGCTGTGAGCATAAGCTGCTGCATGGTATACCACATATAGGGTTCCTTGTTTCCGATATGGGTGGGATTGGTCACAAAGGAGGCCTTTTTTACAGGGACCGTTTTCCTGGTCCAGTCTGTCCTTTCAGGGATCCGTTTTTTAATCTTTTCGTACCGGGAGGAGAGATATTTGATCTCTGTTTCCACCTTTTCCCCGGATGAAGATCCGCTGAATACGGTTTTGCAGTCAGAGGAGTCCCAAAGCTTATGAAAGTAGGAGAGTACCTGGGGAATGGCGTTTCCTTCGAATCCCTCGTTTGGGGAATACAGCAGGACTTCCCGGTCATATCCGATACTGCCGCGGCTGTCATCTCCGATAAAATAATCAAACATGTTGCGGCCTCCCATCAGCAGGAGAGAACCGTCAACCACCACATATTTATCGTGAAGCCGGCCGTTGATGGTCCATGGCTTTATAAAATTAGGTTCGTTATAGAATTTGATCTCCAGATTTTTGTGGCTTCCGGCTGCCTGGAAGACAGTCTTTCCGTTCATATGAAGCATTCCGTACAGCCCGTCCACAAGAACCTGAACCTTGACACCCCGGTCGGCGGCATTCAAAAGTGCAGCAAACGTATCGTCCGTACTTTTCCCCTCACGGATGTCAAAGGTGGAGATCACGATGCTCTTTTTTGCCTCTTTAAACATGGCGAGCCTTGTGTCCAGCGCACCTTTGTTCGTCTCCACGATGCCGGCCCGTTCCTTTGTTTTCCCTGTTCCCCGAAAGGCTTGGACATCCACCTTATTTTTATAGGAGTCACTGACCGGTTTTTGAAAAGCAAAGGGCAGGCAGGCGCCGACTGCTTCGTAAAGTATAACGATCAGGATCAGCAGCAGAATACGTTTTGTTATGGTTCGTTTTTTCTTTTTCATAGGTTCACCTGATTTTCCTTTGTATTATTTATAATATATTGTACCGCACCCTGTAACGTTTTACAATGTCCCGGGGGAGGGGTTGTTTTTTTCAGTCAATAGAATATAATCAAACATAATCATTAACCAAACCAGTCAATGGAGGTGGCATCTTGAATGAAAAGTTCTTAAACCTGTCGGAAGAAAAACAACAGAAGATCATAGACGGCGCCATACAAGTTTTTGCCGAAAACGACTATAAGCATGCCTCGACAGACCAGATGGCCGCACTGGCAGGGATATCAAAGGGACTGCTGTTTTATTATTTCAAAAATAAGAAAACGTTGTATCTTTTTTTATATGACCACATAATGGATACCATTATAAAACTCATCGAAGCTACGAATTTTAAGGATGTGCATGACTTCTTTGAACTGTTTAAGCTGTCCATCCGTGTGAAATCTGAACTGATGAAGAAAAATCACTATATCAATGGTTTTATATTGAAAGCAAAATATGAGGAAAATGAGGCTGTAAAAGAGGAATTGGACAGAAGAAACCAGATTTTTTTAGAGGAGATGTTTCCACGCTGGTTTCCGGAGGTGGATTTTTCAAAATTCAGGGAGGAAGTCAGCCCGGAAGATGTCTTTATGCTTTTATATTATCTGGGAGACGGATACATGCGGGACGCCGTACACCGGCCTGACTTTGACCTGGACCGGATATGTAAGGATTATGAACGCTGGATGGGATGGGTCAAAAAGAGTGTCTATCGGGAGGAGTATTTATGAAAATGATGGAGATGAAACATGTGACAAAGGACTACGGAAATCAAAGGGGGATCTTTGACGTCTCTTTTGCCGTTAAAGAGGGAGAAGTGCTTGGTTTTCTAGGTCCTAACGGTGCTGGAAAGACAACTACAATACGGCACCTTCTGGGCTTTTCTACCCCGGATAAAGGGGTCTGTACCATCAGCGGAAAGGACTGTTTTAAGGAGGCCGAAACAATCCATAGATCTCTTGGGTATCTGCCGGGAGAGATCGCATTTATGGACGATATGACAGGAAAACAGTTCCTGAGATTCATGGCGGACATGAAGGGGATGAAGAATATGGGGAGAATGCAGGAACTTATAGAAATGTTCTCTCTGGATTCGAGGGGAAAAATTAAAAAAATGTCCAAAGGAATGAAGCAGAAGATCGGTATTGTCTGTGCTTTTATGGATTCCCCCGACCTGTATATTCTGGATGAGCCTACCAGCGGGCTGGACCCGCTGATGCAGAACCAGTTTATTGATCTGATCCGGGAAGAAAAAAAGCGTGGAGCTACGATTCTCATGTCCTCCCATATGTTCGAGGAAGTGGAAAGGACCTGTGACCGTACAGCCATCATCAAAGAGGGAAAAATCGTGGCCGTGGAAGATATGAAGACGCTTAAGAAAAACAAGCAGAAGATTTTCCATGTCACATTGGCATCGGAAGCGGAAGCCCTGAGTCTGGCAGGTGAGATCAAAGGGGTCAGGGAAGTAAAAGAAACCCAGGTCACCATAGGAATAAAGGGAGAGATGACGGAATTCATCCGCTGCCTGGGCAACTACCGGGTCTTAAGCCTGACAGAACAGAGACAGAGCCTGGAGGACTTGTTTTTACATTTTTACGGAGGTGATTCTAATGAATAGATTCTTTGTTTTGCCGCTTTTGAAACGGGAGATAAAATCGAATTATAAAGTGTTTCTGATCATCGCAGCAGTGGCCTCCATGTATGTCAGCGTCATGATCTCCATGTTCGAGCCGGAACTGGGGAAAATGCTTTCAGAGTTTGAAAAGGCCATGCCCGGACTTATGTCCGCCGCAGGGATGACCAATCCAGGGACAACACTTCAAAGCTTTTTAAAAACATACTTATACGGATTCTTTTTGTTTGTGCTTCCGATGATCTATGAATTGTTTGCCGCAAATAAGCTGGTAGCCCGGTATGTAGACCTGGGTTCTATGGCACTGATCCTCGCTGCACCCCATTCCAGAAGAAAGACCGTGCGCACACAGGGATTCTTTCTCGCTGTCAGTGTGTGCCTGATGATCGCATATATTACGGTGCTTGGGATCGTCTGCTCTGAAGCTATGTTTCCCGGAGATCTGGATATAACAGAATTCTTAAGGCTTAATGCCGGCCTGCTCTGTCTTCACATCTGCATCAGCGGATTTTTCTTCTTTATGTCCTGCATCTGCAACGACAGCCGCAGGTCCACCGGCATTGGAGTGGGAGTTTTTCTGGCCTTTTATTTGATCCAGATGCTCTCTAATATGGGGGATAAGCTGGAGAACCTGAAATATGCCACAGTGTTTACCTTGTTTGACGGCGATGCTCTGTTAAAGGGAGAAATCAGAGCGTTGGTTATGTCCGGAGTCCTGCTTTTGATCGGGATTGCTTTTTATGAACTTGGGAAATACAGGTTTCAAAAGAGAGATCTTCCTCTGTGATAAAAGATCCCTTCTTAACACCGGAAGGTTCCAATGGTATAATATAGGAAGAAAAAATCAAATCTAGAAAAGAGGAACTGAAAATGATAGGGAAATTGGGAAGAAATGATGCCTGCTGGTGTGGAAGCAACAAAAAATACAAAGCCTGCCATATGGCTTCAGATGAGAAAATAGAGGCATTTGCTCGGAAAGGCCATATTGTGCCGCCGAGATTTATTCTCAAGAACAAAGAACAGATCGAGGGGATCAGAGAAAGCGGAAAGATCAATATCGCGGTCCTTGACTATGTGGCTGAACATATCCGGGAAGGCATGACTACGGAGGAGATCGACCGGCTTGTTTATGACAAGACAACGGAGCTTTCCGGAGTTCCTGCTCCGCTTGGATATGAAGGATTTCCAAAGAGCGTCTGCACCTCCATCAACGAACAGGTGTGCCACGGCATCCCTTCTGAGGATATCGTTTTGAAGGATGGGGATATTATCAATGTAGATGTTTCCACGATCTATAAAGGATATTTCTCTGATTCATCCAGGATGTTCTGTATCGGCGATGTGAGCGAAGAGAAAAGAAAGCTTGTGGACGTGACAAAGGAATGTGTGGGGCTGGGTCTTGAACAGGTGAAACCATGGGGCTTCATGGGGGATATGGGTCAGGCAGTCCATGACCATGCCAAGGAGAACGGCTACACGGTAGTCCGGGAGATCGGAGGACACGGTGTGGGCCTGGAGTTCCACGAGGAGCCGTTTGTCAGCTATGTGACAAAGAGGGGGACGGAGATGCTCCTGGTCCCTGGCATGATCTTTACCATCGAGCCTATGGTGAATATGGGAACAGATGAGGTTTACACTGACGGAGGAGATAACTGGAGTGTCTACACGGCCGATGGTCTTCCTTCTGCCCAGTGGGAGATCCAGGTCCTTGTGACGGAAACGGGGTACGAAGTGTTGGCATATTAGGAGGTGTCTGTTTGTCTGCATATGAATTGTTATTTAAGATACTGAAGGAACGGGGAAAGGTATTTTCTGCGACCATAGTCTCAGGCCCTATGGCTGGAGAGAAATGTGTTTACACAGAAAATGAGATGCACGGAAAACCATTTTGGAATGACTTTCTGCCAGATTTACAAAAGATTGAGCAGACCGAGACCGTCAGGATAGGAAAACGGGAGATTTTTGTAGAACTGTTTCTGAAAGCGCCAAGGCTTCTGATCCTGGGAGGCGGCCACGTTTCTTTGCCTGTCTGCCAGATCGGCAAAATCCTGGGATTTGATATCACCGTTGTGGATGACAGGGAAGAGTTTGTCACAAAGGAGCGTTTCCCGTGGGCAGACCATCTTCTGTGCTGTGATTTCGGCAACCTGCCGGAGGAACTGTTTGCGTATGAGAATACATTTTATGTAGCGGTGACCAGAGGGCATCAGGGGGACCGGGCCTGTGCCAGAGCAGTGCTGTCCCACCCATTTGCATACTTTGGCATGATCGGCAGCCGTACAAAAGTACAGATCACAAAAGATGCTCTGCTGAGAGAAGGTTTCTCAAAAGAAAAGATAGAGTCTATGCATTCGCCCATAGGACTTCCCCTGGGCGGACAGCTGCCTGAGGAGATTGCCGTGAGCATCATGGCGGAGATCGTAAAGGAAAAGAACCGCCGTTATACTGGGTTTGCTGATATGGAAGTGGCAGAGGCTGTTCTTAAAGGACAGCACGGAGTAATGTTGACGATCCTCTCCAAAAGTGGTTCTTCTCCCAGAGGAACCGGAAGCAAGATGTTTTTAGCGGATGGCGGACAGACAGCAGGAAGCATCGGGGGCGGCAATGTGGAATTCACTGCGTGCCGGGATGCCGGGCGGGTATCGGATGTGCAGGTCAAGGATTATGATCTTTCCGCCAAAGATGCGTCCAGCCTCGGAATGGTGTGCGGTGGACATGTCAGAGTGCTTTTTGAGAGGATCTAAGATATGAAGATTCATATGATCCTGCTGGCTGCAGGCCTCGGCAGCAGATTCGGATCCAACAAGCTTCTATACCCGGTGGACGGAAAAGCCATGTACCGGCACACCATGGACCTCATGGTAAAGCTGGTCGGAGAGTTTGAGGAGGCAGATGCAGCTGTTGTCACCCGCTATGAGGAGATCGCCGAGGAAGCCAAACGGCAGGGGGCAGCCTGTCTGATCAACCATCACAGCGAACAGGGAATCTCCTCCTCCATGCAGACCGGGCTCCGGGCAAGGCTGGAGGATGAAGCCTATTACTTATTTTTTACAGCGGACCAGCCGAGACTTAAAATGGCAACAGTAAAGGCATTTCTCTGTCAGTTTTTCGAGAGCGGGAAAGGGATCGGATGTGTTTCAAAACAGGGTACGCCTAAAAATCCATGCGTGTTTCACAGCCGCTACGCAGGAGAGCTGCTCTCCATCCGGGGTGACCGGGGAGGAAAGCAGGTAGTCTTAAGGCATCCGGAGGACGTTTTCTTATTTGAAGCCGGGGAAGAGGAGACAGAGGACATTGATACACCAGACGACTTCGTATAAAAGGCAGACAAAAAAGAGAAGCCGGGCAAACGTTTGTTTTTGCCTGGCTTCTCTTTTTTTGGTCATTGCGCCGGGTCCTCTTTCATAAATAAGAACCGGTCTTCGGGGAATCTGAGAAAAAGTGTATCCTTGAATTCCTGTCTGCGCCATATGTTTTTTGGAAGCTCAAACCGCAGACCTGTCCAGTCTCCCGTTTTCAGATTGTGCGTCTCCCTGAATAAAAGGATCATGGAAAAGGTATCTTCAATCATGTCAGTGATCCTGCACTCCATGGTATTGGAAAGAGATCCGTCCGGCACAATAGAAAAATAATGGGCCCGGAATCCAGCGTATTTGATATCTCTTGGAACTGGAACGGAAGATGTCAACGTAATATTCCAGTCGGAAGCAAAGAAGGTATGTTCATCCACATATTCTGCATGGGTCAGATTCTTGCAACCGGTGAGAAGCGCCGCCTCCAGTGATTTCGGGTTTTGAAACAGTTCTTTTTTTGACTGCATGGTTTTTAATTGGCCGTTTCCCATGACAGCGATCCTGTCAGACATACGAAAGACTTCGTCACGGTTATGGGAGACAAACAAAACAGTGCCGGGAAAGGCAAGGATGGTGCGCCTAAGTTCCTGTTCCAGCTGCCATTTCAGGTAGTCATCCAGTGCAGAAAAGGGTTCATCCAGCATGATCAGGGTGGGGTTGGAGGCGAGCATCCTTGCAAGGGCCGTGCGCTGCTGCTGTCCGCCGGACAGCTGAGCCGGATAATGATCTTCAAGTCCTGTCAGATAGAACTTTTCAATCCAGCAGCTAACGTCTTTTATATGTTTGGAGACAAGTCCGCATGCAATGTTTTCCTTTACTGTCATATGGGGAAACAGGGCATAGTTTTGAAATAGATATCCGATGTTTCGGTCCCTGGTGGGCAGGTTGATCCGTTTTTTTGAGTCAAATAAAACCCTGCCGTCCATTACGATACGTCCCCGGTCCGGCGTCTCGATTCCTGCAATGCACTTTAAGGTGAGGCTTTTTCCGCAGCCGGAGGCACCCAGAATGGAAAGCACTTCGTTTTCAGCCTCAAACTTTGTTTTCAGGCAGAACTCAGGGAAACGTTTTTCGATGTCTACATAAAGGCTCATTTTTTCCATCCTTTCCGGCGGGCTAAACGTACCTGGAACGATGTCCAGAAGTTCATGGCGATCATCATTACAAAAGAAAAACAGATGATGACAATGACCCAAAGATATGCGCTTTCACGGTCGCCTGCCTGTACTGCCGTATAAACAGCCACTGACATTGTCTGAGTCTTGCCGGGGATATTTCCTGCGATCATGATGGTAGCACCGAATTCACCCAGGGCCCGGGCAAAGGAAAGGATTGTTCCTGCCAGGATCCCGGGCCAGGCGATGGGAATGATGATCTTTCTGAATATTTTTCCCTCTGTCATACCAAGAGTCCGGGCTGCGTACAGGTATTCTGGGTCGATCTGTTCCAGAGCCCCGCGGACCGTGCGGTACATCAGCGGAAATGCGACAACGGTGGAGGCGATGACAGCCCCCTGCCATGAAAATACAAAGGAAAAGTCAAACCGGGAAAAGAATTGTCCGATCAGACTGTTTTTTCCGAAGAACAGCAACAGAAAAAAGCCTACAACTGTGGGGGGCAGGACTAAAGGCAGAGTGAACAGGCCGTCAATGACAGCCTGTCCATGTTTTAGTTTTACTACTGCCCGGGCAGCGCAGATGCCTAGTATAAAGGTAAATATGGTAGCCAGCAGGGCTACTTTTAATGAAATCCACAGCGGTGATAAATCAAACATTATTTTACCCTTTGAAAGCCGTAAGACTCAAACAGCTTCAGTATTTCGTCAGTTTTTAAGTAATCTACAAACTTTTGGGCTTCGTCCTTGTGTTTGCTGTCTTGTAATACGGCGACAGGATAAATGACAGGATCGGCAGCCTTTTTTGGAGCTTCACAGACAACGGTTATTTTGTCGGAGATTTTAGCATCTGTCATGTAGACAACTCCGCAGTCCACCTCGCCGCTTTCCACCCAGGTGAGGACCTGGCGCACATCGCTTCCATAGTTTGCTTTCTCTTTAATTTTATCTAATATTCCGAGTTTTTGGAAGACCCCTTCGGAATACTGTCCAACAGGAACGGCCTTTGGCTCACCAAGCGCCACTTTTTTGACACTGGATTTTGCCAGATCCTCAAAGGACTTGATGGAAGTCTTGCTGTCTTTTGGAACGATCAGCACCAGTTTGTTCTCCAGCAGTTCCACACGTGATTTTTTGTTGACTAGATTCTTTTTGGAGAGGGCGTCCATTTGTTTCTGGGCGGCTGACATAAAGATATCCACCTCTGCGCCTTCTTCGATCTGTGTCTGAAGGGCGCCGGAACTTCCATAAGAGAAATTGAGCTTTACATGGGGCTCCTTTTCTTTATATTTCTTGGCGATGTCTTTTGTTACATCCGTAAGGCTGGCAGCTGCGGAGATGGTCAGTGTGGTGGTTTCCTTCTTGGATGTTTCTTTGTCTTTTGAGCTGCATCCGGACAGGACAGCAGCAGAAAGGACTGCGGCAGCCAGTACAGCAAATAATTGTTTATTTCTCATAACATTCCTCCTTCTTGATGCTTCTACTTTACATGAAATAAATGTTCTATGTTATATGAAAAGCAAATAGAAAGGAGCCGATTGTTTTGGAAATGGGTGGAAAACCTCCGGTTCAGTAGTATTAATAGATAAAAACTATAAATAGAAGAGATGAGACGGTTCATAGATTTAAATAACAGGGGAATTGCGGAGATTATTATGGATGAAAAATTAGAAAACCAGCTGAATCTTTCCTTGAGTTTAACACCGGAAGAACGGGAAAAGAGCAGAGATCTGGATGTGGGATACGACAGGGCGCAGAATCTGTGGGAATTGATCATACGATATATTGGAGATATCAATGAACTGCCGGTGCCGGAAGGAGGCCGTATAGAAAAACTGAGCAATGAGTATGCCGTGGTTTATCTGCCAGAACAGGACATCGATGCATTTTCCAGGCTGCCCCAGGTCATTTATATGGAAAAACCCAAAAGCCTTCTGCTCAGCGACCAGGCGGGTATCGCGGCTTCCTGTATTCTGTCTGTCAGGGAAGGAAGAAGCGGTCTGCGCGGCGAGGGTGTTTATGTGGCAGTGATTGATACGGGCATTGATATTTTTCACCCGGACTTCTCCGATGCCCAGGGAGATACGGTGATCGAAGTGTTGTGGGACCAGACCATCCCGGGAAATCCGCCGGAAGGTTTTTTAGAGGGGAGTGTCTATAGCAGGGAGGAGATCAACCGCGCGCTGCATGCACCATCTTCCGAGGCAAGACAGATTGTTCCGAGCAGGGATACCAACGGCCATGGGACCCATGTGGCCTCTATCTGTGCCGGAAGACAGGGGGTGGCAGACAGGGCCTCTCTGATTGTAGTAAAATTAGGAGTTACAATAGAACAGGGGTTTCCAAAAACGACCCAGCTGATGACTGCTCTGGAGTTTGTGATCCGGTATGCCGAGGCAGAGGGCAAACCGGTCAGTATTAATTTAAGCTACGGAAATAATTATGGAGACCACCGGGGAAATTCTCTTCTTGAGACGTATATTGCCCAGATGGCAAACCAATGGCAGACAGCCATCTGCATCGGCACCGGAAACGAAGGAGATTCAGGCAGGCATCGGCAGGGATGTCTGAGGCAGTCAGAAGAAGTGATTTTTGCTGTTGCGCCATATGAACAGAGCCTGAATCTTCAGCTCTGGAAAAATTATGTGGATCGATTCAGGATCTGGCTTACAAGCCCTTCGGGGGAACGGCGGGAGATCCTGGACCAGACGGGAAGGACCGATTACCGTTACGGGGCTACCACAGTGTATGTCTACTATGGTTCTCCCACGCCTTACAACCGTCTCCAGGAAATTTATTTTTCGTTTGTACCCCAGAGGGAAGAGATAGAGAGCGGACAGTGGCTGCTTTACATAGAACCCGTGCAGGTGGTAAGAGGGGATTACTATATGTGGCTGCCTGTGTCTGCGGGGACCAATGAGGGGACCAGATTTCTGGAGCCAAGCCTTGATCTTACCCTGACGATCCCGTCTACGGCAAGAAGTGTGATTTCAGTCGGTGCTTATGATGCGTATAATAATTCGTATGCTTCATTCTCCGGCAGGGGAGATCTGAATATTTGTATGGAAAAACCTGATCTCGCAGCTCCGGGTGTGGGAATCTTGGGGGCAAGTCCGGGAGGAGGGAACACAAGGATGAGTGGAACATCCATGGCCACACCGTTTGTGACTGGCAGTGCCGCTCTTTTGATGGAGTGGGGAATTATAAAAGGAAACGATCCTTTCTTATACGGGGAGAAGATCAAAGCATATCTGCAGAAAGGGGCTAGAGAGCTTCCAGGATTTACGAAATATCCAAATTCGCAGGTGGGGTATGGGAAACTTTGTGTCAGGGACAGTCTGCCCGAATAGTAATTAAATTTACAGAGACATTTACCAGTTCTTATCAGGCAAAGCTTGTGATTGAAAGAAACCAAATGTATGTGGAAAACGCAAACAGGGCATCTCAGGATGCATTTATTACACCAGAAAATCTGGAACCAAATCCGAAGAACCCTGTCATTGCATCGTTTTTTAGGAATATTGGATATGCCGATCAACTTGGGTCTGGTGTGCGGAATTTATTTAAATATTGTAAATACTATTCTGGAAATGAGCCTGAATTTGTAGAGGGTGATGTATTTCGTATTGTTGTACCCTTAGATGATGGCTACTCATTTGATATAGGAAGAGGGCCAGATGTTCTTCAAGCCACTACCCAAGCTAATCAAACTACAGAGCAGGCTATCATTGATCTGCTTAAACAGAGACCGGATTTGTCACAAAAACAACTGGATTGTTTGTTAAATATGAATTTGAACACCGTAAAATATTATATGAAAAAAATGCGTAATAACGGAAGTTTACAAAGGGAGGGTTCCTCTCAAAAGGGACTTTGGATCGTAAAGTAATGTAAATGATATGATAGTATTTTTTATGTAGTTCTTGTTAAATATGCCCATATGTAATATAATTCCTAAGGGGATTATGATATCCGGATCAGTCAAAATAGAAAAAGTAACACACTCACGAAAGATAAAGTTGTTCTAGGTATCATTTTCCTCAAATGAAGATGGATAGACACAAAACCGTATAAGGATTTTAAATATTTTTTCTTCATCACTTGACAGGTACTTTTCCAATATGATATTCTGACTCTGCTTTAGAAAAGCTATATATTTTTCTGTTTCTGATTCACAAACAGAAAAATATATAGCTTTTTTTATGATGATGAGAGGAGAAATTATGGATACTGCAACAAACCCAATGGGTACAAAAAAGGTATTTCCCCTGCTGATCTCCATGGCGATCCCTCCGATGGTCTCCATGTTGATCCAATCCCTCTATAATATTGTAGACAGCATGTTTGCGGCCAGGCTGGGAGTGAATGCCATCACGGCGATTTCTCTGGCCTATCCTTTGCAGAATCTGATCTTATCGGTGGGAGTCGGGCTTGGCGTGGGGATCAATGCGTGTATCGCCATGAGCCACGGAACAGGAGATACAAAAAAGGCAGATCAGGCTGCCGTTCACGGACTGGTGCTGGCCGGTGTGCACGCTTTATTTTTTATCGCAATCGGGCTTTTGGGAATCCGTGCCTATCTGGGCATGTTTACAAAAGATCCGGAAGTATTGGCACTGAGTAGTCAATATACATATATCGTGGTTCTCTTGTCTGCCGGGTCCCTTGTCCATGTGGCCATAGAAAAGATTTTTCAAGCCATGGGAAACATGAAAGTTCCCATGATACTACAGGCTATGGGTGCACTGATTAACATCATATTAGATCCTCTGTTTATTTTCGGCTGGGGGATATTTCCGAGACTTGGAGTAGCCGGAGCGGCCATAGCCACAGTGATTGGGCAGTGGAGTGCCTGTCTACTTGCTGTTTTCCTGCTGTTTCGCAAAGAACACTCCATTCACATCAGATTCCGGGGATTTTCCTTTGACAGAGCTCTGCTAAAAAGGATCTATATGGTAGCGGTTCCCTCTGCTATTACTATGTCTCTGCCTTCCATCCTGATTTCTATTTTAAATGGGATACTGGCAGGGATCTCAGAGGTGGGTATTGCAGTCCTGGGGATCTATTTTAAGGTGCAGACTTTTATTTATATGCCGTCCAATGGACTGATCCAGGGCATGCGGCCCATCATCAGTTATAATTACGGTGCCGGCCAGGATAAGAGAGTAAAAGAGACAATCCGTTTCAGCCTGTTGGTGACAGGCGGGATCATGGCGGCAGGAACTGTGCTGTTCTGTGCTTTTCCAACACAGATCATGGGATTGTTCCATGCAGGAGGCTCTTTGATGGAAATGGGAGTTATGGCCTTTAGGATCATCAGCATCGGCTTTATTTTTTCAGCAGCTGGAGTGGTGTTTTCCGGTGTATTTGAGGCTCTGGGCAGAGGAACTGCATCTCTGGCAGTTTCTACCCTGAGACAGTTTTTTATTATTCCGATCCTGTCCCTGATCCTGGTTTCAAAAATGGGTGCCAATGGAATATGGGTCTCCTTTCCCATAGCAGAGACGACGGCAGCTTTGGCAGCGATTCTTTTGTACAAAAAGTATCAGAAAACGATCGCAGGATAATGTCAATTAGCTTTTTCAGATGAAATTTTGCGCATGTTGTGTTAAAATCATAATGACTTGAAGTGTAAAGGAGAATTTATATGGATAAAAAACTAAAGGCAGTCCTGATTGCGGTGCTGGTCATTGTGATCGGCGGAGCAGGATTTCTTGGATATGAATATGTAACACAGCGGCTTTCGGGGAATGAAGGGATTGAATACCTCACGAAAGGCGAATACCAGAAAGCATATGAGGCATTTCAAAAAGCGTGCGGAAAGAAGACACTGGTGTGGACGAGCCAGAAAAACGATGTGATGTTTTATCAGGCGGAATCACTCTACCAGCTGAAACGGTATAAGGACGCGGTCCATGTTTATGACCAGATCATAGAAAAGAAGCCGCAGGGAAGAGCTTATGAGTGGAAAGCCCTCTGTTATGTGGGGCTTGGGCAGGAGGAAAAGGCTCTTGAGGTGTGTGACGAAGGCATCGCCGCTCTTCCTTCTGAGGGAGAGAGCTACTATGCAAAATACGGAATCCTGGCGAAACAGAAAAAGTACGACAAGGGGCTTGCTGTTGTAAATAAGGCCTTAAAGCAGAAGCTTTCCACAAAGAAAAAAGAGCTGATGTTTGCAAGGATCAGTCTATATGAGGCAAAGTTTGATTTCAAGACAGCCTACCGATATGCCAAAGAATATGTAAAAGCTTATCCAAAGGATGAGAAAGGAAAGAAAGAAGCTACATTTTTAGAGACAAGATAAATAAGGGCGTATGTTCCAATTGGGGACATACGTTTTTTTTGTGCAAAACGCACAGATTTCATCTGTCAGGTTTGTGCGAAATAAAGTTTTGTTTCTTACATAAATGTATTGACAAAATAAAATTTTATAGTTAAAATATAAACATAAAATAAAGTTTCACATAAGATTATGAAACAAAATAAAGTTACTTTGAAGGAGGAAATGTATGAAACTGATCATCGCTGCCCACGGGCAACTGGCACAGGAAGCAGTCAATTCAGCAAACATGGTATTCGGTCAAATTGAAGATGCCGTGGCTGTTACTTTTGTTCCAGGTGAAAACGCAGACGACCTGAAACAAAAATACAGGGAACATATGACGGAGGGAGAAGATGTCTTGTTCTTAGTGGATCTGTTTGGGGGAAGTCCTTATAATGCGGCATTTCAGATCGCGGCAGAGACAGAGAACACAGACGTGATTTCCGGTCTGAGCCTGCCGATGCTCCTCGATGTGGTTGGCATCAGGGAGACTGTTACAGGGATTCGTCCATGGGAAGTGTATGAGAAACTTGGAAAAGATACTTACATAAAATCATGTAAAACTCTGTTAAACCAAAAGAACGAAGAAGAAGAGGAGGATGAGTTATAATGAAGATCAATTTATGCAGGATCGATGACAGGCTGATTCACGGACAGGTGGCTACAGTCTGGGCAAAGGAAGCAAATGCGGAGAGGATTATCGTTTGCAGCGATGAGGTGGCAAAGGACGATATCAGAAAGACCTTACTATTACAGGTGGGGCCTCCGGGAATCAAAGTAAGCGTTGTGGATATCGCAAAGGCAATTCGTGTCTACAACAATCCAAAGTATGAAAATGATACTGTATTTCTTTTGTTCACATGTCCGCAGGACGTATTGAGGATGATCGAAGGGGGAGTTCCGATCACAAGTGTAAACATCGGGGGAATGGCATTCAAGACCGGAAAAGAACAGATCACCAAAGCAGTATCTGTAGATGAAAGTGACAAGGATGCGTTCCGGAGAATGCATGAACTTGGCGTTGAACTGGAGATTCGTCCGGTAGCTACAGACAACAAAATCGACTTAATGACCAAAATCTGATAGAGGAAAAGAAAGGGAGGAACTATTATGGGATTATCAGGAATTCAAATTGTATTGCTGTTTATTGTATCATGTATCGTAGGAATGGGAAGTGTACTGGATTCATTCCAGACACACAGACCATTGATCGCATGTACCTTAGTCGGAATCATCCTCGGTGATGTAAAGACCGGAATCATGCTCGGAGGAACTCTTGAAATGATCGCACTTGGATGGATGAATATCGGAGCTGCACAGTCTCCGGACTCTGCTCTTGCCAGTGTCATCTCCACCATTCTGGTCATCGTTGGTAACCAGTCTGTATCAGCCGGTATCGCCATCGCGCTTCCGGTAGCAGTTGCAGGACAGGTACTGACCGTATTGGCAAGGACAGTCACTATTTTCTTCCAGCATGCAGCAGATAAGTATGCAGAAGATGCAAACTTCAGGATGATCGATGTGTGCCATATCACTGCTCTGGCAGTACAGGCACTGCGTGTTGCGATCCCTTGTCTTTTAGTATCCATGGTCGTAAATCCTTCCGGAGTCCAGAATATGCTCAACATGATCCCTGACGTGATCACAACCGGACTTTCCGTAGCAGGTGGATTTATCGTTGTTGTGGGTTATGCGATGGTATTGAACATGATGGGAGCGAAATACCTGATGCCGTTTTTCTTCTTGGGATTCGTCATTGCGGCATTCACAGACTTTAACTTAGTTGCCTTTGGCATCATGGGTATCGTGTTCGGACTTATTTACATACAGCTAAATCCAAAGTTCAATATGCCGAAAGCAGCTGTGGCAGCCGCGGCTCCGGCAGGCGGGGCATCAGTGGATGCGGACCTGGATGACGATTTAGACGATGAGTTAGATTAGGAAAAGGGAGGAAATAAGATATGAGTGAAGATATGAAAAAGACAGAAAATACTCTGACAAAAAAAGACCGTGTCAACATGTTTATAAGGAGCAACTTCCAGCAGGCCTCGTTCAACTTTGAGAGAATTCATGCTCTTGGGTTTGCATTTGATATGGTGCCGGCAATCAAACGGCTTTACCATACAAAGAAGGAGCAGTCAGAAGCATTAAAGCGCCACATGACATTCTTTAACGTAACACCGGGATGTGTAGGACCGGTGCTCGGTGTGACAGCGGCTCTTGAAGAGACAAAAGCAAACGGAGCGGATATTGACGAGGGAACCATCGGAAGTATCAAGATTGGTCTAATGGGACCTCTGTGCGGAGTCGGCGATCCGATCTTCTGGGGAACACTCCGCCCGATCACGGCAGCCATCGGTGCATCTATGGCATTGACTGGAAATGTGCTGGGACCGCTTTTATTCTTCGTACTGTTTAATGCAGTCCGTCTGGCAGCGTTATATTTTGGACTGGAATTCGGATATAAAAAGGGACTGGATTTAGTAAAAAATCTTGCAGGCAACATGCTTCAGAAGGTGACAGAATGTGCATCTATCCTGGGATTGTTTGTCATGGGTGCCCTCGTATCCAAGTGGACCACCATCAACGTGCCTTTGGTTGTATCTAAGGTTACAGCAAACGGTAAAACAACCATCACAACAGTGCAGAACATTTTAGACCAGTTACTGCCGGGACTGCTGGGACTTGTCCTTACCTTAGTTGTCTGCCGTCTGTTAAAGAAAAACATCAGCCCGATCCTGATCATCTTCATCTTATTTGCAGTTGGTATCATCGGTTATGGTTTAGGTATTTTAGGAGCGTAAAGATTCTCTGGGAGGAGTGAAGAATGAAGACAAAAGCAGTGAGACTGTATGGACGGGAAGATATCAGACTGGAAGAATTTGAGCTTCCTCCGATCAAAGAGGATGAGATTCTTGCGGAGGTAGTCACAGACAGCCTGTGTATGTCCAGCTATAAAGCGGCCATACAGGGAGAAAAGCATAAAAAAGTGCCGGAAGACATCAAAGAAAATCCAATCATTCTGGGACATGAATTCTGCGGTGTGATCCTGGAAGTAGGAGAAAAGTGGAAAGACCAGTATCATGCAGGGGATAAGTTTGTCATCCAGCCGAACATTGGGACGAAGAACGGTTTTGCGCCGGGATATTCCTATCCTTATGCGGGAGGAGATGCCACTAAGATCGTACTGATGAATCAGATCATGGAAAACGGTTCTCTTTTAAAATATAACGGGGAGTCCTTCTTTGAAGGCTCTCTGGTGGAGCCGCTCTCCTGTGTGGTAGGGGCCTTTAACGCCCAGTATCATCATAAAAAAATGTACAGCTACGACCATGTCATGGGTATCAAAGAGGGCGGAAATCTGGCAATCTTAGGGGCTACCGGCCCCATGGGATTCCTGGCCATCGACTTTGCCCTGCATGGACCGAAGAAACCAGGTCTGCTGGTTATCACGGGAAGGACAGAATCCAAGCTGGATCTGGCAAGAAAACTTTACACAGAGGAAGAGGCCAAACGCCAGGGAGTGAAGCTTGTCTATGTCAATACAAAACAGATGGAAGACTTCAGTGTTCCGCTTCGGGAGATGACAGAGGATCAGCGCGGATTTGATGATGTGTTTGTATTTGCGCCCAATGAACAGATGGTGACACAGGGAGAAAAACTGCTGGCATTTGACGGCTGTCTGAACTTCTTTTCTGGGCCTGCCGATACAGGATTTACAGCTCCGGTAAACTTCTACAATGTGCACTATAACTCTACACACTTTATAGGTACCAGCGGCGGAAATACGGACGATATGAAACAGTCTATTGAACTGATCGAAAACAAGATTGTCAATGTGGCAAAAATCGCCACCCATGTTCTGGGACTGGATCAGGTGGCAGAAACGACAAAACAGCTTCCAAAGCTCAACGGAGGGAAAAAGGTTGTGTACACACACCGGGAATTTCCGTTGACAGAAGTTGACAACCTGGGTGAAATAAGTGACAATAAAATAATAGAAGGACTCCGTCCAATTCTGGAAAAACACGGTCACTTATGGAGCGCGGAAGCAGAGACATATTTTTTAGAAAACGCTCCAGAGATTTGAAAGGGAGAGTTTTATGGCAAAGGAAGCAACGGTAAGGAATCAGATATTTTCCGCGTATGACAGTTTGTTTGATGCCGAAAAAAAGGTGGCAGATTATCTGATGAACCATCAGGAAAAGGCGATCGAGATGTCAGTATCAGAGCTGGCTGCTGCATGTGAAGCAAGTCAGGCTACAATTGTCCGGTTTTGCAAAAAGATCGGGTGCAACGGTTACCACCATCTGAAGATCAAGATGGCAAAGGAGATGCGGGAGCAGGATGATCATGAATTTTCCAATGAGATCAGCATAGACAACATTGAACAGTCGCTGAAAAATATCATGGCCAGCAAGATGGAAGAACTGAAGGAAACGCTGAGCAGCATCGACGGAAAGATGCTCAGAGAGATCATAGACCTGATCCTGAATGCAAACGTAGTGGAGTTTACCGCTATGGGGAATACGATCCCCGTGGCTCTGGACGGATCCTATAAGTTTAACCAGCTGGGGATTCCGGCAGTCAGCTCTACTATCTGGGAAACCCAGGAAGCTTATGCCAGGACCATGAGAAAAGGCGACGTGATGATCGCCATCTCAGCCTCCGGAGCTTCCAGGCATCTGCTCAACATGGCAAATATCGCAAAGGAAAACGGCGTAGAAGTTGTGGCGATCACGAATCAGGCCAAATCGCCGCTTGCAGAGGCGAGCCACTACACGATCGTGACAGCGACAAGAGAGCAGGTGTTCCACGATCAGGTCAGCTTTACCAGGATGGCTGCAATGGCAGTGATCGACAGTCTGTTCCTGCTGCTGTTTTCTACAAAATGGGATTCCTTTAAGAATCTGTCAGAACATGAACAGTCAGTGGCAGAAGATAAGATATAAGTTTTAAGCTTTGAATTGGAGGGCTTTTATTATGAATGAATCATGGCTGGGACTTGACGGCAAGACCGTCATCGTGACCGGAGGGGCATCCGGGATCGGGAAAGCAGCAGCCCAGGGGTTTTTAAATGTAGGATGTAATGTTGTTGTCTCTGATATGGCGCCGGAAGCACCGGTGTTCGAGGCAGCAGACGGCAGGTTCCATTATGTTAAGACTGATGTGACCAGCGCAAAAGATGTGGACGCCATGGTCAAAGAAGTGGTGGATACATACGGTACCGTGGATGTGTTAGTAAACAACGCAGGAATCAACATCCCAAGGCTTTTGGTAGATCCGAACGAGCCAAAAGGACAGTATGAGTTAGACGAAGCAGTGTGGGATAAAGTGTGCAGCGTCAACTTAAAAGGAGTGTTCTTCTGTGCTCAGGCAGTGGGAAGGATCCTTGTGGAAAAAGGAGAGGGCGTCATCATCAATATGTCCTCAGAGAGTGGACTGGAAGGTTCTGAGGGACAGAGCGTGTACGCGGCGACAAAGAACGCGGTGAATTCTCTAACCAGAAGCTGGGCGAAAGAGTTAGGAAAACAAGGAGTGCGCGTAGTAGGAGTGGCACCAGGGATCATGGAAGCCACAGGCTTAAGGACCTTAGCATACGAATCAGCTCTTGCCTACACAAGAGGGATCACAGTGGAGGACTTAAGAGCAGGA
This sequence comes from Anaerostipes rhamnosivorans, assembly GCF_005280655.1. Classification (NCBI taxonomy): domain Bacteria; kingdom Bacillati; phylum Bacillota; class Clostridia; order Lachnospirales; family Lachnospiraceae; genus Anaerostipes; species Anaerostipes rhamnosivorans. The sequence continues at coordinate 2,449,237 of NZ_CP040058.1, read as the reverse complement.
TACAGCAAGACATCCACCACACCGCTTGGAAGATCTGGAAAGCTTTCTGAAGTGGCAGACATGTGTGTGTACCTGGCAAGCCAGAGATCTTCTTATGTACATGGAGTAACCATCAACGTGGCCGGCGGTAAAACAAGAGGCTAAACAACAAATTTTCAATCACGGCATAAATCCGGATGAGATATCAAAAAGATATTTCATCCGGATTTTTTGGTAAGATAGCTAACAAGAGCATGAAGATAACTGCCGAGAAAAATAAAATAGGTACAAAGAAAATATTCTAAATTGCCCATATATTCTTGGCTGGTCAGAAATCTCCAGATTATGACCGGTATCAGGATTTCGGCTGCGCATATGATATTTACGGATCTGTGCTTTATAACGAGTGCCACATTTTTTGAAAACAGGCAGACAAGAAATCCTGTCAATATAAAGAAGGTACATTTTAGTATGAATGTTGTTATTACAGTATCAGGGTTGACTAGATCCCTAGTTTCTGCCTCTATCAATAGAAATGCTGAAAAATAAGACAAAATCGGAGCTGATATGATCCATGCTTTTTTCATAATGTGAATCTCCTTTCGGTCTTTTCACGGTTGGCGATTCTTTAATACCATTATAAGGAAACTGCTGTAAAATAACAATAGATATGTATTGTTATTTTTTTTTGCCTATCTTATAATCATTAAGAACAGCAAAAGAGAAAGGATCAATATTTTGTGAACGTGATGGAAAGAAAAAAGCAGATATTTTATATGATTTTTCATATCATAGGGGTTCTGTTTAGTATTACGGCATTGGTATTGTGTGTGATTCAGTCAGCGGGAGCTGGCAGCGGCAGCAGAATTTTGGCCTCCTGTCTTTATGGGGCGGGGTTGATCTTGTTTCATATTGCTGCATCAATCTTTTATGGGCTCAAGCCTTGTAAGGGAAAAAACGTATTCCTTGTGCTCCTTCACTGCATATCAGTCCTAGTGCCAGTCTTTGGATGGTTTCCATTGTTTTTAGGTGTTTTAAGACAAGAGCACGCGGCTTGCGCATGGAGTCTGTTTGGCATCCTTGTGGGGATCGCCGTGCTGGGAATCACCTTTGCATCTATTAATATGAAAAGATTCCACAGTGTCTGGGGAATCTGCATCGGAGTGAATGCATGGCTTCCTATTTTTTGTGCGGCTTTTTACATCAATGATATAGGGCGTATAGGATTTTATCTGCTGTCAGCAGGGAATGTATTATGCACTTTAGGGATAGTCATACACAGCCTGCGGGGAAAAAGGATATACCCTGTCTATCCTTTGGTCCTGGCGATGGGAGGAATCCTTCATTTTTTCGCGGTTTGGATGTATATACTTTGAAGAATTTATTACGGAGGGTTTGTTATGTGGATGAAAATTGCAGTGGCTTTTGTCATGGTGATCGCTATACTGGCATTTATCGGATATTCTTATATGATCAAGCAGCAGTCAGATGAGGTGAGAAAACTGTATGCAGATTTCAGGGAGACCTATGGAAAAGATTATCAGATTGGGTTTGGGTTGTGTAAGGGAACCGTTTTTAACAAAGAATATATAGTGATCCTTGCTGCAGACAAGGACAAAAAAGTGATTGATGCTGTGTCGGCGGAAGGAGCTGGAATGGAATGGAGCCATGGGACCGCTTCTGAGTATATTGGCATGGATATCGCAAAATATAAAACAGAGCAGGAAGAAATGAAAAAGAAGCAGACGCTGTATGAAAAAGGGGAACAAGAAATGACTCCAAAGGAAAAAGCATTGACGATGGCTGTGAAAAATATTTAAATTTTTATTGTTAGAAGCAAAGCGGCAGGAAAGGAACAGAATGGAAGAAATACTGGAGCAGAAAAAAGAAAGAGTGATCCTGGTGGGTGTGTGTCTGGGAGAGCCGAGGGAAGCCGAGGAATCCCTGGAAGAGTTAGAAGAACTTACAAGGACGGCAGGAGCTTTAGTGGAAGGAAGCATTCTCCAGGCCAGAGAACAGGTCCATCCCGGTACTTATGTGGGAAAAGGTAAGATAGAGGAGATCCGGGATCTTTTATTTGAGACAGAGGCAGACGGTATTGTGTGTGACGATGAACTCTCACCGGCACAGCTTGCAAATCTCTCACAGATACTGGATATCAAGGTGATGGACCGGACATTGGTGATCCTGGACATTTTCGCTAAGCGTGCCAGAACAAAAGAGGGAAAGATCCAGGTGGAACTGGCCCAGCTCAGATACCGCGCCACAAAGCTGACCGGAAAGGGAGTAAGCCTTTCAAGGCTAGGCGGCGGAATCGGCACGAGAGGGCCGGGAGAAAAGAAGCTTGAGATGGACAGGCGCCTGATCCGCACCCGGATATCCCATTTAAAAGCTGAACTTTCCGGGGTGATCAAACATAGGGAAGTCCAGAGAAAGCAGCGGCAGAGAAACCATACACCTGTGGTCTGTATTGTCGGTTATACCAATGCCGGGAAATCCACGCTGTTAAATTACTTTACGGATGCCGGAGTCCTGGAAGAGGATCAGCTGTTTGCCACACTGGATCCCACCACAAAAAGTGTTGTGTTAAACAGCGGGCAGACCATTCTTATGACGGATACGGTTGGATTTATCAGAAAGCTTCCGCATCATTTGGTAGATGCATTTAAGAGTACACTGGAAGAGGCTAAGTACAGTGATGTGATCCTTCACGTGGTTGACTGCTCCAATCCATGTATGGAGCAGCAGATGGAGGCTGTCTATGAGACATTAAATCAGCTCGGCATCAAGGATACGCCTGTGATCACGGCATTTAATAAGATAGACCAGGCAGATAAAGGCATTTTTTTGAAGGATGTCCATGCGGATGAAACTGTAAAGATTTCCGCCAAAGAGGGTACTGGAACCGGGGATCTCTTAAATGTAATCGAAGACGTCCTTAGCAGACAGAAAATTTATTTAGAGAAAAAATACGGTTATGACGAGGCGGGAAAGATCCAGGCCATCAGAAACCACGGCCAGCTTTTAAAAGAGGAATACCGGGATGACGGCATTTACGTGGAGGCTTATATACCAAAAGAAATATTAGGAATGGTGTAGGAGGACGTATGATAATACAGAAAGTGATTAACAATAATGTGGTCAGTACCTATGACACGAACAACCATGAGGTGATTCTCATGGGAAAGGGCATAGGATTCCGCAAAAAGGCGGGGGATGAACTGGACAAGACAAAGATCGAAAAGATCTTTACGCTGGATCAGAGGGAAAAAAGTCCATTTATCCAGGAGGTCCTGGCCATCATCCAAGAATTTTATGAAATTAGCTTTCGGACAGAGATGCCGGCCTACCAAAGGTTTATCACACATCTGGAATATCTGGAGAACAGTATTAAGTCCGGAGAATCCCATTCCGCGGAAGAGGAAGAGGACGATGTGGAATTTTACGAGAGAAACCAGAAAAAATATCCGGAGGCATATATATGCAGCCAGAAAATCGTGGAACACATTGAGGGGCATTACGGCTATACTTTGTCCGTGGATGAAAAAATGTACCTGATCATTTATGTGAAACGCCTGATTTTAGAAGCTGGGATCCAGTAGGAATTTGTTTTGGTTTCAGTTGACAGCAGGACAGGTTTTTGATAAAATTTAGACATTGAATATTGGATTGTGACTGGTAAGGCAGGCAAGACCTTTTTGATAGATGTAAGCAGATATTCGCGCATTTATTAAGGGGTCTTTTTGTTTTTTTTCAGGCAGTCCGTCATTTATTAACTAAAATTTACAGAATGAAGGAGATTTTATTATGGTATCTAAGAAGTTTGTAATTGAAAACGAGCAGGGATTACACATGAGACCAGCAGGAGTTTTAGCAAAGGCAGTAACAAAGTTTGAATCTGATGTCACCATCGTTTTCGAAGACAAGAAAATCAATGCAAAGAGCCTTCTGAACATCATCGGTGCATGTATCAAATGTGGTTCAGAGATTGAACTTGTCTGTGAAGGTCCTGATGAGGAAGCTGCATTAGCGCATGCGACAGAATTAATTGAATCTGGTTTAGGTGAATAATTAATCTCATTTTACAAAGGGGACAGGTGGCATATGTATAAAGGTATTGGAGCATCTGCTGGAATCGGCATCGGAAAAGTAGTTGTGATCAAGGAACAGAGCCTGGATTACAAGAAGGAGACTATTGCAGACGCTGAGGCAGAAAAGAAAAGATTAGGCGAAGCGATCGAAGTGTTCATCGACAAGACAACCAAGATGGTGGAGGCCATGAAGGTGACTGCTGGAGAACAGGAATCTGAGATCTTAGAGGGACATATCCTCATGATTCAGGACCCTGCCATCAAAGAGCAGATTGACGCAAAGATCGATGATGAAAAGATCAATGCGGAAGCCGCAGTCGAAGAAGCATGTGATTTCTTTGCACAGATTTTTGCCATGGCTGAAGATGAATTAACCCAACAGAGAGCATCTGACTTAGGAGACATCAAAACTCGGTTAATCAAAATATTATTGGGAGTTGAAGAAGTTGATATCAGCGCCGTTCCAGAGGGAACGATCCTGGTAGCAGAGGATTTGACCCCGTCTATGACTGCCGGTATCAATCCAGCAAACGTTGAAGGTGTATTGACAGAGATCGGAGGAAAGACTTCCCACTCTGCCATCATCTGCCGTTCTATGGAGATCCCTGCGGTACTTAGTGTTGAAAACATTGTCTCTACCGTCAAGGACGGAGATGTTGTCGTATTAGACGGCGCAACAGGAGAGGCTTACATCAATCCTGAGGATTCCGTTTTAGAAGACTACAAGGCTAAAAAAGCAGCATATCTTGAAGAGAAAGCTGCTCTGTCCAAGTTTATCGGACAGGCGTCTCAGACTGCTGACGGACATGTGGTTGAACTGGTTGCCAACATCGGCGGACCGGATGAGGCTGCAAAGGTTGTTGAGTGTGATGGAGAAGGTGTGGGATTATTCCGTACGGAGTTCTTATTCATGGACCGTGACAGCGTGCCGACAGAAGAAGAGCAGTTCCAGGCATATAAGACAGTTGCAGAGACTCTGGAAGGAAAACCTGTCATTATCCGTACTCTGGATATCGGAGGCGACAAAGCACTTCCGTATCTTGGACTGGAGACAGAAGAGAACCCATTCCTTGGTTTCCGTGCAGTGCGTTTCTGTCTGCAGCGTCCTGATATCTACAGACCTCAGCTGAGAGCTTTATTAAGAGCCAGTGCGTTCGGAAAGATTCGTATCATGGTTCCGCTTGTAACATGTGTGGATGAGCTCCGTGCAGTGAATGCTTTGATCGAAGAGATCAAGGCAGAATTAGATGCAGAAGGTGTCGCATACAACAAAGACGTAGAAGTCGGAGTTATGATGGAAACCGCAGCTGCAAGTTTGATTGCCGACATTTTAGCAAAAGAAGCAGATTTCTTCAGCATCGGTACCAACGATCTGACTGGTTACACAATGGCAGCCGACAGAGGAAATGCCGATGTAGCTTACCTGTATTCAGCATATAACCCTGCAGTGCTGCGTTCTATCCGGAACATCATCGGTGCTGCAAACAAAGAGGGAATCATGGCTGGTATGTGTGGAGAAGCTGCCAGTGATCCATTGCTTGTACCGGTACTTCTTGCATTCGGATTGAACGAATTCTCTGTTAGCGCAACCGCAATTCTCGCTACGAGAAAAGTGATGTCCTTATGGACTATGGATGAAGCTAAGGCTTTAGCAGATGAAGTTATGCAGTTAACGACAGAAGCAGAAGTAAAAGCTTTATTAGAAGAAAGAGCTAGAAGCTAGGCTTTTGGTTTTTACAGACTCTTTGGAGATATCTTCCCATTAAAAGGGGGATCTCCTTAGAGTCTTTTTTTATTCCATTGGAAAGTTCTTCAAATTTGTTTACGCAATTCATTTTTTTGATTATAATATAGAGTAAGAAGACAGTTACGAAAAAGTGAAAAAAGGAGAATTTTATGGACCAGAATATGGAGAGAAAACAGTTCGTATGTCCCAAGTGCGGATGCAATTCCTTTGAGCATGATCAGTTTCAGGCCACCGGAGGGAATTTTGCTAAAATTTTTGATGTACAGAATAAAAAGTTTATTACCATCAGCTGTACCCGCTGCGGTTTTACTGAATTATATAGGAGCCAGACTTCCGATGGAATGAATATTTTAGATTTCCTTATGGGATAACGGGAATGAAAGAGAGAGCTTATAAGGAGATTCAATGTTCCGCGGCCTGCAACCGTGTCCGCGGACGGTTTCCCTACCATTGGGATTTGAATATATACAGGGGCTGTGCCCATTGCTGCCAATACTGTTTTGCGCTTTATTCCCATGAATACATGGAGTCAGATGATTTCTACAGTGAGATTTTTGTGAAGACGAACATTGCAGAACGGCTGGAACGGCAGTTAAAGAGCAGAAACTGGGACCGCCAGGTAATCAATCTTGGAGGTGTTACAGACAATTACCAGCCTGCCGAGGCACACTATAAGATCATGCCGGAGCTTTTAAAGCTTTTAATCCGATTTGAGAATCCGGCAATCATTTCTACCAAGTCTGATTTAATACTGAGAGATTACGACTTGATCGATCAGTTATCCAGAGTAGCCTATGTGAATATTGCGGCTACGATCACAACCATGGATGAAGATATAAGGGGCGTATTAGAGCCGGGAGGTGTTTCTTCCAGCCGGAGGTTTGAAGTACTGGGAGAATTCCGGAAGACAAACGCCAGCACAGGTGTCCATATGATGCCCATTGTTCCATATCTCACAAGCACCAGAGAGAATCTGGAGGCTGTATTTTCTGAGACAAAGCATAGAGATATCCACTATCTGATAACGTCAAATTTAAACTTAAAGGGACCGACTCGTGCCGTTTTTTTTCAATTTATAAGAGAAGAGTTTCCACAGTATGAGCAAGCACTGACAAACTTGTTTTGCTACGGGAAAGATTATAAGGACTATAAAAAGAAACTGTATCAAATCATTTCAGAGGTCCGCGCTAAGTACAAGGTAAAGGCGGATTTCGGAAGCATCATAAAAGAAAAGAATGCTCAGTTTCAGGCGGAGCAGCTGTCATTTTTCTAGGAGGTAATGACTATGGGAGAGATTATGTTGGAATGCTGTGTGGATTCATTTGAGTCTGCAGTGATCGCAAAAGAAGCCGGGACAAAACGGCTGGAACTCTGCAGTGATCTGATGATAGGAGGAACTACGCCGAGTTCAAAGCTTTTGGAGATGATCAAGATCCGTCTCGACATCCCAGTCCACGTATTGATCCGGCCCAGATTTGGAGACTTTTTATACACGGAAGAAGAGATTGTGCTTATGAGAAGTGAGATCCATCATTTCCGGGAGCTGGGAGCAGACGGTGTGGTATTCGGATGCCTTACAAAGGATGGCAGGCTCGATATGAGACGCATGGAAAGTCTGATGCAGAAAACAATGGGGATGTCTGTCACACTGAACAGAGCGTTTGATGTGTGTGTCAACCCTTATGAGGCGATGATCGAAGCCATTGAACTGGGAATTGACACAGTGCTCACTTCTGGGCAGAAAAATTGCTGTGCCGAGGGTAAAGAACTTTTAAAGAACCTTCTGGAAGTGGCAGGAAAAGATATCACTGTCATGGTCGGTGCGGGAGTGAATGCCGGTGTCATTGAAGATTTTTTGAAAGAAGCCCCTTTCCAGGCGTTTCATATGTCAGGCAAGAAGACGGTTGAAAGCCAGATGGAATACCGCAAACCAGATGTCAGCATGGGGCTGCCTATGATGAGTGAGTATGAGCGCTTTGTGACGGATGCAGAGGAGATTAAAAGAGCTGCAGATGTCATAGAGAAGTACATCCATTCAAGATAGGATTTGATATTGTAAGAAATTTGTTACTTTTTTGTCCGCTGGATTTCAGAACTGTCCGCTATGATAGAGATAGTAAAAGAAAGGCGGTGGCAGTTTATGAGCAGACAAGCTGTAAAAAAAGCGACAAATCTCACAACTCTGGTATTGATCGGAGCGTTGATCATATTCTCTATATATGGATATCAAAAAGGAATTTTTACAAACAGGCAGCAGATGGAGTTGTTCATCCGGCACAGCAGTTTTTGGGGACCGCTCCTGTTTATACTCATTCAGGTTGCTCAGGTGGTGATCGCAGTGATTCCGGGAGGTCTTACCTGTCTGGCGGGGGTTGTCTTTTTCGGTCCGTGGTATGGATTTTTGTACAGTGCCATTGGAATCCTCATCGGTTCCTGCATCAATTTTTATCTTGCAAGACAATACGGAGAAAAATTTATTCGTCTGTTTGTAAGTGATGAGACGTATGAAAAGACGAGAGAAAAATTTTTGACTGGGAAAAGATTTGATGTAGTATTTACGGCGGCAATTCTTCTTCCATGTGCACCTGACGACGTACTTTGTATGATCGCCGGACTGACAGACATGTCATGGAGAAAGTTTTTAACCATTCTTATTCTGGGAAGACCGGTGACGATCATAGTGTACAGCTTAGGAGGAGCCATGATTCCACTGTTGATGAGCTGAGTTTTTCTTCACTGTCAGAAGGCGGCGACTTTTGTTTTCTGATAATTGATTGTTTAACATGTAATAAATAATTTCACTCATTTAAAATAAAAGGCGGAGCAGTCATTGGACTGGTTTGCCTTTTATTGTTATATATGCAGATTTCATTGGTTTTGTTCTATTGATTCAAAAGTTTCGGTGGTATATACTGAAAAGGAAAATAACGAACTAAGGAACAGGAAAAGGAGACAGACGATGGGTTTAAATGAGACACCAAGGGGGGACAGGATTCATATCGCATTGTTTGGGAAAAGGAATGCGGGGAAATCCAGTATTATCAATGCGTTGACGGACCAGGAACTAGCCATTGTATCCGATGTGAAGGGAACAACAACTGATCCGGTTTATAAGGCCATGGAGCTTCTGCCGCTGGGGCCGGTGGTGATGATCGACACACCGGGCCTGGATGATGAGGGCGAACTGGGACAAAAGAGGGTGGACAAGGCAAAGGAAGTTCTCCGAAAGACAGATATTGCGCTGGTGATTGCCGATGCCGGGACAGGGCTTACAGAGTTTGAAGATGGAATTCTCGATCTGATCAAGGAACGGAAGCTTCCTTATCTGATCGTCTATAATAAGGCAGACGTAACCGGCAGTGACAGCCGCAGAGACCAGGAAAACTCTTGTTTTGTCAGTGCCATTACAAAGGAAGGAATTTATGAGCTGAAGGAAGCCATCGGAAAGCTGATTCCCCAGGAAGACAAGCACAAAAAGATCGTGGGAGATCTGATCTTACCGGGGGATTTTGTGGTACTTGTAGTTCCTATAGACTCAGCGGCGCCGAAGGGGCGTCTGATCCTGCCACAGCAGCAGACGATCCGGGATATTTTGGAGAGCGGGGCATGTTCCATTGTAGTGAGGGAATCGGAACTTGAACAAACCCTCCAGGATATTGGAAGAACTCCTGCGCTGATCATCACGGACTCGCAGGCATTTGAACAGGTGTCTGCTATAGTGCCGGAGGATATTCCTCTCACATCCTTTTCCATTCTGTTTGCCAGATACAAAGGCGACCTTGAAGAGGAAGTGAAGGGGGCCAGAGTTGTGGATCAGTTGAAGGACGGATCCAGGATTTTGATCGCGGAAGGATGCACCCATCACCGCCAGTGCGATGATATCGGAACCGTGAAGATTCCAAGGTGGCTGACAGAATATACGGGAAAGAAGCTGAACTTTGAAACATCCAGCGGCAGTACCTTTCCGGAAGACTTAAGCGGTTATGACCTGATCGTACACTGCGGAGGCTGTACGCTGAATCCAAAGGAGATGAAACACAGGATTGCTTCATCTGTGAGAGCGAAGGTGCCGATCGTCAATTACGGTGTTTTGATCGCAGAACTGAAAGGAATCCTCGAACGTAGTTTAGAGCCGCTGAAACTTTGAAAATACGGCGGGAGGCTTGACCGGAGACAGGGTTCTTGAGATAATAGACAGGATAACGAAAGAAAGGATTTAAAACAGATGAGTAAAGTAAGAACAAGATTTGCCCCAAGCCCTACTGGAAGAATGCATGTAGGGAATTTAAGAACCGCATTATATGCGTATTTGATTGCAAAACACGAAGATGGAGATTTTCTGCTTCGTATTGAAGATACAGATCAGGAGCGTCTGGTAGAAGGAGCGGTGGATATTATTTATAACACACTGGCGAAAGCAGGGCTTGTCCACGATGAAGGGCCGGATAAGGACGGAGGCTGCGGGCCCTATGTTCAGAGTGAGCGCCAGGCGGCAGGTATTTATCTGGACTATGCCAAGAAGCTGATTGAAAAAGGAGAGGCATACTACTGTTTCTGTGACGAGGAACGCCTGGAGAGCCTCAAGGTGAAGTCAGGAGATGTGGTTGTAAGCCATTACGACAAGCACTGTCTGAATCTGAGCGATGAAGAAGTGGAAGAAAAACTGAACGCAGGAATCCCGTATGTGATCCGCCAGAACAATCCAACAGAAGGAACGACCACATTTACCGATGAGATTTACGGTGAGATCACAGTGGACAATATAGAGTTGGATGATATGATCTTGATCAAGTCCGACGGTTATCCAACCTATAACTTCGCAAATGTGGTGGACGATCATCTGATGGGGATCACCCATGTTGTCCGTGGCAATGAATATCTTTCTTCCACGCCGAAGTACAACCGTCTATATGATGCATTTGGATGGGAAAAGCCTGTTTATGTGCACTGCCCTCTGATCACGGATGAGGAGCATAAGAAGCTGAGCAAACGAAGCGGACATTCTTCTTTTGAGGATCTGCTGGAGGCAGGATATCTTCCGGATACGATCGTAAACTTTGTAGCACTGCTTGGCTGGAGCCCGGGAGGGGAGAGGGAGATCTTCTCCTTAAAAGAGCTGGAAGAGGCGTTCGACTATCATCATATGTCCAAGACACCGGCAGTATTTGATATGACAAAGCTTTCATGGATGAACGGAGAATATATCAAAGCCATGGACGATGAAAGCTTTAAGGCTGCAGCGATGCCGTATGTCCGGGAAGTGATCACGAAGGATGTGGACATTGAAAAGATTTTATCTATGGTGAAGACAAGGATCGAGCTGTTCACTGAGATCAAGGATCATATTGATTTCTTTGAGGAAGTGCCGGAGTATGATAGTTCCATGTATCAGCACAAGAAGATGAAGACTACAAAAGAGTCCGCGCTGGAAGTTTTGAAAGAGATCCTGCCGGTTTTTGAGGCCCAGGAAGACTTTAGCAACGATGCACTGTATCAGACCCTGCTTGGATTCGCTAAAAGCCATGAGGTCAAAAATGGCTACGTCATGTGGCCGGTCCGCACTGCTGTGTCAGGAAAACAGATGACACCGGGAGGAGCTTCTGAGCTCATGGAGATTTTAGGAAAGGAAGAGTCTGTGAAAAGACTGCATGCGGCTGTTGAAAAGTTAGAGGCAGAGCTTTCATGACAGAATGGAATGAGGCCCAGAAACAGGCCATTACCCATAAAGATGGTCCGATGATGGTCCTGGCCGGCCCTGGATCCGGGAAAACTACAGTGATCACGGAACGGACAAAGTATCTTGTGGAGCACTGTGAGGTAAATCCCTCCAATATTTTGGTCATTACCTTTACTAAGGCAGCGGCAGCAGAAATGAAAGAACGGTTTATGAAGCTGGCAGGGAGATCCCTGCCAGTTTCTTTCGGGACCTTTCATGCTGTATTTTTTACAATTTTAAAGCATGCGTACCGGCTTCAGGCCGGATGCATCCTGCCTGAGCACAAAAAGTATGGACTGCTCCGGGAAATCATCACGGACCGGGATCTGGAAACAGGGGATGAACCCGACTTCCTTCGTTCCCTGATCAGTGAGATCAGTCTCGTGAAAGGACAGCTGCTTTCTATGGAGTATTATCACAGCCAAAGCTGTGCGGATAGTATTTTCCAGCTGATTTATCAGGAGTATAATAAAAAGCTCCAGAGAAACCAATGGATGGACTTTGATGACATTCTGGTCTATACATATCAGCTTCTGAAAGAACGAAAAGATCTGCTGGCTGCATGGCAGAACAAGTATCAGTATATCCTTGTAGACGAATTCCAGGACATTTCACCAATCCAGTATGAGATCATAAAGATGCTGGCAGCGCCGAAGAACAACCTGTTTATCGTGGGAGATGACGATCAGTCTATTTACCGGTTCCGCGGGGCAAAGCCAGAGATCATGCTCGGATTTCCCAGGGATTATAAAGACTCAAAAAAAATTCAGTTAGACATTAATTACCGTTCCAGCCCGGAGATCGTGGACGCAGCCCAGAAAGTGATAAAGGCAAATAAAAAGCGATTTGCAAAGGAGATCAGGTCCTGCAAAGGCGCGCAGGTACCGGTGGAATTGAGGACATTTAAAGACCAGCAGGAAGAATGTATTTATGTGGCCAAAAAGCTCAGGGAAGAATACGAGAAAGGCTGCCCGTTCGAGGAGAATGCCATTCTGGTCAGGACCAACCTGGGAGCCAGGACTATGATTGGAAAGCTGATGGAGTATAATATTCCGTTTGCCGTCAAGGATGGGATTCCCAGCCTGTTTGAGCATTGGATCGCAAGAGATATCATAGATTATATCAGAATGGCACTTGGAGACCGCAGGAGAGGAACGTTCCTGCGTATCATGAACCGCCCCAAGCGTTATATCAGCAGAGAGTATCTGGATCAGCCCGAGATCTCATTTCAGGAACTGAAAGAAAAGACAAAGGATAAAGAATGGCTGTATGACTATATCGAGGAGTTAGAGGAAGATCTGAGGCTTCTGAAGGATATGACACCGTTCCTTGCAATCACCTACATAAGAAAGTCTGTGGGGTACAACGCATATCTGGCGGAGTATGCAAGGATCCGGAAACTAAAAGAGGAAGAACTCACCGACGTGTTGGAAGAGCTTCAGGAAACGGCCAGAGCCTATGATACCTATGAAGAATGGTTTGAGTTTATGAGGTCATATACAGAAGAGCTGAAAGCCCAGTCCGATCAAAAAAATCAGGAAAAGCAGGGAGTGATCATCAGTACTCTGCACAGCGCAAAAGGCTTGGAATATGAGAGGGTTTTCCTGATCGATGTAAACGAAGGTGTGATTCCATATAAAAAGGCTGTGAAGACGGAAGAACTTGAGGAAGAACGGCGCATGTTCTATGTGGGAATGACCAGGGCAAAGAAATATCTCCATGTATTTTCTGTGGAAAAGATGTATAATAAAGACAGCAGTGTGTCGGATTTTATCCGTCCTTTAGAGGGGAAGAGGAGAAAGTAATAGAAGGGAGTCAATGCATATGGAGCAGAGAGCAATACCCAGACCGGGGGATTTTTATAAACATTTCAAAGATAAGCTGTATCAGATTGTCACAGTAGCAGAACATTCGGAGACTGGAGAGGCTCTTGTTATTTACCAGGCCTTATACGGGGATTATAAAACTTATGCCAGACCGCTGCCAATGTTTTTAAGTCAAGTGGACCGTGAAAAATATCCTGGGGTCAGCGCCAAATACCGTTTTGAGCGCGTAGATGTAAAGACATACCAGAACATCACGGATCTCCACCAGATCAACGACATCCTGGAACGGCATATCGAACGAAAGGAACCGGAGATACAGAAAGAACACCCGAAACCGGAGAAAAAGGAACCAAAACCAGAGGAACACACACATGAAAAAGAGCAGCAGGATCTGCTGATCCGTTTTCTGGACGCTGAGAGCAATGAGGAACGCCTGGAACTTTTGAGAAGATATGAGGACAGGATCTCGGAGACTGTCCTGGATTCCATTGGTCTGTCCATGGATTTCCCATTAAACAGCGAAGACCGGGGAAGAAAATTAAGAGAGCTGGAAGGTTTCATTAAGACGAAAATGAAATATGAAAAGAAAAGAAGATAATAAAAAGGGAAAGCATGAACATCTTATGCTTTCCTTTTTTGTCAGGCTTTTTCGGCCCTGCGTGTGATCTGAATCAATTCCAGTCTGTTTTTTTCTACTTTCCGGACTTTAAAATCAAAAGATTCGTCTGACGCGGTCTCTCCCTCAGAAGGAAGGTGATCCAACAGTTCGATCACATAACCGCCAACAGAGTCATAGTCCTCGGACTCGATCTCTGTATCCATCAAGTCGTTCAGATCATCAAGCTTCAGGGAAGCGTTGACGAGATAAGAACCGTCCTCAAGTTCCTGGAAACTTTCTAATTCGTTGTCGTCATATTCATCTCTTATCTCTCCCACCAGTTCCTCTAAGATATCCTCCAGAGTGATCAGTCCTGCGGTGATACCGTACTCATCCAGGACAATCGAAAAGCTGACATTTTCCTGCTGCATCTGAGCCAGCAGACTGGATATCTTCTGTGTCTCATAGGTGAAGAACGGTTTTCTCAACACATCCTGAATATGGAAGATTTCACCGCGGTGCAGAGTGCGGTAAAAATATATATCCTTTAAATAAACGATTCCAATGACCTTGTCCTTGCTCTCCTCATATACCGGGAGGCGGGAATACTGTGTAGCCATAAAAAGCTCCATGACCTCATCATAGGAAGCATCGGCAGATACAAAGGTAATATCGATCCTCGGGATCATAATATCTTTAGCGATGGAATCCTTGAAATCAAATACGTTATAGATCATTTCTTTTTCATCTTTTTCAATGACACCGTCCTCGTGGCTGGCATCTACAATCGTTCTCAATTCCCGCTCTGTCATGACCTGTCTAGACTGCTTGGCGTCAATGCGCAGAAGCATAAGAAGGCCCGTAGAGAGCTTATTGATGACGATGACCACAGGGGTCAGGATCTTTGTTACATAATATATGATCGGGCCGAAGCGCAGCGCAAGGTTTGTATTTTTGATGGTCGCATAGGTCTTTGGGGTGATCTCTCCGAAAATTAAAACGAGAATGGTGAGAACACCGGTTGCGATCCCTGCTCCGGCGCTTCCGAAGACGTCAATAGCTAATGTGGTGGCCAGAGATGTGGCAGAGATATTGACAAGGTTATTGCCGATCAGGATGCTGCTGAGCATAGATGCAGGGTTCTCGATCAACTGCAATACTCGTTTTGCATGCTTATTGCCATCCTCCACTAATGCACGGATGGTATGAACGTTTACCGTTGTAAGCGCTGTCTCCGACGACGAAAAAAATGCCGACAGAGCTAATAAGATAATTAAGATACATAATCTTAATATGACACTGGGGTCCAAATAAAATCCCTCCTAAATTGTTTATAGTATATGTGGTTACGATAATTTTACTAGTCATACGGCCAGGTGTCAAGTTTTGCCTGTCTTTCCGGCCTTATGAAAGGACCGGCTATCTGTGCTGGTAGTAGAAAATGGCAAGCTGGGTCCGGTCTCTTAATTCCAGCTTGTCGAGGATAACACTGAGATAATTTCGTATGGTTCCCTCACTCAAATAAAGGCATTCAGATATTTCTTTATTGCTCATGCCTTTTGCTATGTATTCTATGAGCCGGAGCTCTTTTGCATTGATGCCGTAATCAGAATAAGAAAACTGCTGTCTGCTTGCAATGAGATCCGGTATTTTTGAGATGATTTCATTGCCAAATACATTCTGGCCATTTTCTACGGCATGAAGGGCGGGAAGAATGCTTTCAAAATCCTGTTTCAGAATGTAGCCTTTGGCGCCGATATTCAGAGCATCGATGATATACTCATCATCGGAAAACGTGGTTAGGAACAGGATCTTAGCATCGGGATGCTTTCTGCGGATCTCTCTCGCAGCCTCTATGCCGGTCATGCCGTTCATCCTTATATCCATCAACAGTACATCGGGGCGGTAGGTGTCATATAGAGAAATCGCTTCTGTCCCATCTGATCCTAAAGCCTTGACCATGATATCTGGAGACGTCTCCAATATGGTTTTTAAAGAAGATGAAACAAGCTTGTCGTCATCGATGATAATGATATTCATGTATTACCTCCCAGTTGATAAGATGATGTATTGTGCGGAACTGTGATAAATATTTTAAAACCATGTTCATATGAAATATGAATCGTTCCGTGAAATGATTCGATCCGTTCTTTCATATTCGATAACCCCATGCCGGACGAGTAGGAGCCGGGCTCGATCGTTCCATCGTCTTCAAACAGCAGCTGATAGAAGGATGGATGTTCTCTCAGGACAAGGCGGATATGCCTGGCATTGCTGTGTTTTGACGTATTTGTAAATGCTTCTTTGATGATGGCCGCAAAACAGTATTGGAGATTCTGCGGGGGAGAATCTGAGATATCGTAGACAAAATCAACATTATAATCTGGATATCCCCGACTGATCTCCGATACAGTGTCATGGAGGCTGACGGAAGATTCCTGAAGCCCGTGCACGCTTGTACGGATACTGTCCATGGCTGTGTTCAGCGTCTTATGCAGCTCAGAAAGCGGCAGAGAAAGAGCAGGGTCCTGGTTGAGAGCCTTCAGTGCACCAAGCTGAAGAATGGACCGTGAGAGCATGTGTCCCACATTGTCATGGATTTCTCTTGCGATTCTGTTCCGCTCTTTCAGAGTTGCAAGGTGTATTTCTGTTTCCTGTTTTTCCAACAGATATCGGTTCTTTTTATTAAGCAGCAGATTCAGCTCCGTGCTGTCATCCCTTAATTTTTTGAATTCTTCCCTCATGCCGTCCAGTTTCTGTGTGCGTACAGATAAAAAAATGGAGAGCAAAAGATTGAGGATCAGCCCCATACGAAGAAACAGCGGGTGGGACGTCAGAAAGGGAATGGAACACAAAACGAGAAGTGCCCCGGAAAACTTCCGGCTGGTCCGTGTACAGTCATAACAAAACAGAGGAAGAAACAACTCAAAAGAAGGAAATGATATACTGAGAATGCCATACATACATGAGACAGATAGAGACAGCTTCTCATGATCTTTCAGGGAAAGAACGCAAGAAGCAGTAAACCCAGTCAAAAACGCAATGACAGGCACCATACCACTCTCCCGCAGGAGAAGAGGAATGGTAAATAATAATAAAATAGATTTATCTATGAGTACGGACATAACGCCCTCCTAAAACAAAAGTCACTTAAAATATTATACCTTATCGTGCGAAGCACGTCCACCCGAAGGGTATAAAATGCGGTATGCCCCAGAGGGTATACCTTATCGTGCGAAGCACGTCCACCCGAAGGGAATGAGTTATTCACCACTATTTCCGTCGCGCTTTTGAAATGCGCTCCTCCAATAGTGGTGAATAACTTTCGAAAAGTGGCACCTTTTTTTGACAGAAGCCCTTCTCCAGCAGACATTACGTCCATTTTCTACATGATTGGAGTGAGATATTTTAAGAGCCGAACGGATATCATGTGGAATATGTCATTTGTATAGGGCACACCGTGTTTTAAAATGCACTTCTCCGATAGTGATAAATAACTTTCGTACATTTTTGACAGTTACTTTTCTAGATGACAAAGAGGCGGTCACCAGAAAATAGAAGATATCTTCTACGATAGTTTTTCTTCATTGTCGTAAGGAGGCCTTTTCAGAGTCGACTGGAGACAATGAAGAAAAACTATCGTAGGATATGACAAATGTCATCTTCTTTCTTGACAAACGGCACTGTAGTAAGTGGATGAGATCCGCTATAGTAAAGATAACAAAAGAAAGGGGTGGAGTTATGGAACAATCTATCATTGAAATAAAAAATCTTGTGAAACGCTATAAAGACCTGGTGGCTTTGGATCATTTGAATATGGAAGTCAGGGAGGGAGAAGTATTTGGGCTTCTTGGGCCGAATGGTTCAGGTAAGACAACAGCGATCAACTGTATCCTGGGTCTTCTGTCCTATGACAAGGGGGAAATAAAGGTTTTCGGAAAACCGATGGAGGCTGACTCTTATGACAGTAAAAGAGAGATTGGTGTGGTCATGCAGAATGTGGCAGTTTTTGATGAACTGACAGTCTTTGAGAACATTGATTATTTCTGTGGGCTGTATGTGAGAGATAAAAAGGAGAGAAAAAAACTCGTGGAGGAGGCCATCCAGTTTGTAGAGTTGGATGAATTCCGCAAGTTTTATCCCCCAAAGCTGTCAGGAGGTCTTCTAAGACGCCTTAACATTGCCTGCGGCATTGCACATAAGCCAAAACTGATTTTCCTGGATGAGCCTACGGTGGCTGTAGACCCACAGAGCCGAAATAAGATCCTGGAGGGAATACTGGAATTAAACCGGCAGGGGACAACTGTTATTTATACCTCTCATTACATGGAGGAAGTGGAACAGATCTGCAGCAGGATTCTGATCATGGATAAGGGGCGGCCGCTGGCCATTGGAACAAAGGAAGAATTGAAACAGATGATCAAGATGGGAGAAAAAATTACGGTAGATGTCTTTGACCTAAAGGAGAAAGACCTGCAGGCGATTCAAAATATGAAGCATGTATTCCAGGCAAAATATTCTGACAGAAAGCTGTATGTGCAGTGTAGCGGAGGAAGCCATAATCTGGTCAATCTTCTGGGATATCTGTCTGACAGGGAGATATCTTTTGGAAGAGTATACTCGGAGCTTCCCACATTAAATGACGTATTCCTGGAGATCACAGGAAAACAGCTGAGGGATTAGGGGGCGAGAATATGTTTTGGCATTTATTTAAATATCATTTCAAATCATCCATAAGAAATAAATCGGCTATTTTCTGGTGTTTTGCGTTTCCTCTCATACTGGCGACACTCTTTTATTTTGCATTTGGGAATCTTTTGAAGGAGTCAGAGAAGCTGGAACCCGTTCCGGTAGCGGTTGTGGAGATGAAGGCCACAAAAAATGCAGAGGGTTTTAAGGAAGTTGCAGCGCAGCTGTCTAAAAAGGGTGATGACCAGCTGCTGAAAGTCAGGAATACGACCTTGAAGGAAGCGAAAAAACTGCTCAAGGATGAAAAAATCGACGGTTTTTATACTCTGGGAGACAATGTAAGGCTGACAGTCAAGGAAAACGGCGTGAACCAGACGATTTTAAAAGAGGTCAGCGACCAATATATCCAAATGAGCAAGATGGTAGAACAGACCATGAAGGAACATCCGGAAGGAATGCAAAAACTGGTGAAAGCCATGTCACAGGATATGGTGGAGAACAGGCAGATCAGTCTTGGAAATGAAGACGCCAATATGATGGTGCAGTATTTTTATGCGCTGCTTGCCATGGTGTGTCTGTATGGATGTTTTCTCGGGCTTCAGAGTGCCCTTCACGCCCAGGCCAACTTGTCGGATATCGCAGCCAGAAAAGCAGTGTCTCCAACTGGAAAACTGAAGAGTACGGCGGCAGACTTCCTTGTAGGTGTCACAGTGCAGTTTTTAGCTTTCCTTGTGGCCATCGGCTATATGTGGCTGATCTTGAAGATCGATCTGGGAAACCAGGCAGGACGTATACTATTGGCGGGATTTTTTGGCTGTGTCACAGGGGTGTCAATGGGAATGTTTATCGGTTGTGCCGGAAGGATGGCCAGAGATACAAAAAGCGGACTCTGCGTGGGCATCAGTATGCTGTTTTGTTTTTTCAGCGGACTGATGGTTGGAAATATGAAAGATATCGTAGAAAAAAATCTTCCGGTCTTCAACAGGATCAATCCGGCGGCCTTGATCACAGACTGCTTTTACAGTCTGAATATATATGATGATCTGACAGTCTATCTCAGAAGCTTGATTTCACTGGCGGTCATTTCTATGCTGCTCTGCCTCGGAAGCTTTTTCATGATGAGGAGGAAAAAATATGCAAGTATTTAAATGTTTTTTTAAGATTGTCAGGAGCAAAAAACTTTCAATGGTGGTCTATGGATCTGTTTTTATTGCGCTGACCATTATGTTCTCCAACTTTGGAAGGAGCAGTGACACCGGATTTAAGGCCACAAAAATAGAGGTAGGTATTGTGGATCACGATCAGAGCACCATATCCAAAGCTTTGAAAGACTTCCTCTCAAAAGAGCAGAATGTGAAAGTTATGAAAGATGACAAGAGGACAATGCAGGATGAACTGTTTTACAGAAATGTAGAATACATCCTGATCCTTCCGGAGGGATTCGGGGACAGCCTGTTAAGCGGGAATAAAAAGGCTGAAATTAAAAATGTAAAGGTGCCGAATTCCACCAGCGGCTATATGATCGACCAGCAGGTAGGTAAGTTTACGAAGATGGTGAGGAGTTATTTAGCGGCAGGATTCTCAGAGCAGCAGGCCGTTTCAAGGGCAGAGAATACATTAAAGTCATCGGTGGATATCAGCCTTGCGGGAAGCAAAAAAGCAGGAGAACAGAGCAGTACCGCATTTTATTTCCAGTATCTTGCCTATATTTTTATCGCTATGATCACTGTGGCGGTGAGTCCGGTATTTATGGTCTTCTTTAAAAAGGATATCCGGAGAAGAAACCAGTGTTCTGCGGATACGGATAAGTCCAGGAATTTTCAGCTAGCTCTGGGTACGCTGACCACATCCGTGGGCTGCTGGCTGTTGTTTGTTCTGCTGGCAGTAGTGATGTACCGAAACGAGATCTTCCAGGGAAATATCTGGCTGTTTATGCTGAACAGTCTGGTTTTCATGGGGGTGGCAGCGGGAGTGTCCTTCCTTGTAGGGCTGCTTGTGACCAACGACGATGCACTGCAGGGAGTGGTAAATGTTGTGTCATTGGGAAGTGCCTTTTTAGGCGGGGTTTTTGTACCAATAGAATACATGGGGAAATCAGTGCTGACAGTATCAAGATTCATTCCCACTTACTGGTATATTAAATCAAATAAGCTGATTGACCAGCTGGAAGTAATGGATATGAGCCATATATGGCCTGTTCTGCAGGGAATCCTGATCCAGGCAGGGTTTGTTCTGGCGCTGTTTGCAGCCGCCATGCTGGTGAGTAAGCAGAAACGGACTGCTTAGAAATTGACAGAAAAAGAATGGGCCGCAGATGATGATCTTTTATCGTCTGCGGTCCATTTTTTCTGAAGATAGGTAACAGGTAAGTGTTATTTTGCTTTTTCGGCAAAGTTGTTATCCACCAGCTTATCAAACGGCACGGTGTCATCCAGCTCACCTGCATTTTTTAAGATATCCTGGAGAAGCGCAAAGCCGTCTTTGCTAAATACCGGATTATCTTTAAAGGTATCCTGGTCTTTGTAACGTTTGATGATCGTAATCAGATCGTTTTTGGAAACATCAGGGAACTGTTCCCCGATGACGGCTGCAATCTCTTTCGGAGAGTGGCTGTTTACATACTCCTGGCCTTTTTTAATGGCATTGGTAAAGCCCTGAATGATTTTTGGATTCTTTTTGATATAGCTTTTTTTAGCGCAATACGTTGTGTAAGGGACAAAACCGCTCTCCACTCCGAGAGATGCGACGACGTATCCGGCCCCCTGTTTTTCGAGAGCTGTGGCATTGGGCTCAAATTCAACCGTAAAGTCCCCGGTTCCGCCGGAAAATGCACCGGAGGTGTTGGCAAAGTCAATGTTCTGAACCATTTTTACGTCCTTTTTCGGGTCAATGTTCTTTTTCTTGAGAACATATTCCAGGATCATCTGAGGCATTCCGCCTTTTCGTCCGCCGATCAGTTCTTTTCCTTTGACGTCATTCCATGAGAAGTTTTTGATCTTTTTTCTGGAAACGAGGAAGTTTCCTGCACGCTGGGTCAGCTGGGCAAAGTTGACCGCATAGTCCTGGTTTCCTTCATTGTACTGGTAGATGCTGGCTTCCGGTCCCATAAAACCGATATCCGCGTTTCCGGAGATCAAGGCAGTCATGCTCTTGTCTGCTCCGAATCCTGTATCGACTTTGAGTTCGATGCCCTCATCTTTGAAATAGCCTTTTTCAATGGCTACATACTGTGGGGCATAAAAGACGGAGTGGGTGACTTCATTTAAGGTCACCTTGGTGAGTTTTTTTGTCTTTTCTTCGGATTTGGATGTCTGGCAGCCGGAAAGTGCACCCAGGGCCATGACAGAAGACAGAAAGACGGCAGCAAGTTTTTTTACTCTCATAAAAACTCCTAAAAAATACTTTATTTAATAGAATATGCGGAATCAAAAAAACGGTGCAATTCTTCTTTACTTTAACGCACTGATGTTGTATATTAAAACTAATTAAGCATCGAGATGTCGAAGCAGGAAAAGGAGCAGCAGATTATGAGCAAAAAGATAAAAACAGAGGCCGCGAAACGGCTGTTTCAGGCGATCCTTACGTTGGAGACGCAGGAAGAGTGTTTCACTTTTTTTGAGGATTTATGCACGGTGAATGAGCTGGAATCCCTGGCACAGCGCTTTGAAGTAGCCTCAATGCTCAGGGAAAAGCATACCTATCTGGAAGTGGCGGAGAAGACTGGCGCATCCACGGCTACCATCAGCAGGGTGAACCGTTCTCTAAACTATGGAAGTGACGGGTACGATCTGGTATTTAAAAGAATGAAGAAATAGACGGCAGTCTATTTCTTCTTTTTTTTGTCTTTTTTATCTTCCTCTGGATCAAAGGTATACAGATTGTCGATCATCTTTTCGATCAGCTGTTTTTTTGCGTAGATGTCATAGCAGAGAAGTGTAATAAAAGAAAAGGTCTGAAGCAGTTCCCGGTCTTCTTTATCTTTTACAAAGGAAAAGGATTCCTTGGCCTTTTCCAGATCCTCACCGACGGATTCTTTGATCACTGGTTTTTGTCCATGTTCCAGCTGATAGATCTCTTCGTAGATATCATAAAACGAAAGCTCCCTGTCATCGTCATAAAAATGATCCTTTAACGGAGCCAGCAGAGACTTTATGTCGGAAATGGACATAAAGTTTTTTAGATAATAAATATATATTAAAAGAATCATATGATTTCTGGAATACTTCTTTTTGCTGGAAGGCGGCAACAGATCATTTTTGGAATAATTATTTATCATGGTTTTGGTAAAGATCTTATCGCCCTCGAAGCGTGTGGAATTTTTTAATTCTGTGTCCATAAATGTCGTGATCTGGTCCATATACAGGTCGATATTCGGGATATCTTCCGGAAGAATATAGTCTAATTCCAGCCATTCGGAAAGCTTGTTTTTCAAATCTTCCATACATCGTCCTCCTTGATTGTATGATAACTACATTATACGGTCTTTTATACTATATGACAAGTGGTTACGATACATATTTATCGCTTCTTTTTTCATCTGGATGTAGTATAATGATAGATAGTCTTACCGGAAAGGAAGGTTAAACAGAAGTAGAACAGGAGCAAGAAAGGATATTACATATGAGCATATATGATACATTAAACGAACAGCAGCGGGAAGCCGTATTTTGTACGGAAGGGCCTCTGCTTCTGCTGGCCGGCGCAGGCTCAGGCAAGACAAGGGTTCTGACTCACAGAATCGCATATCTGATAGAAGAGGGAGTGAATCCCTACCACATCATGGCTATTACATTTACGAACAAAGCGGCAAAGGAAATGAGAGAGAGAGTGGATGCTCTGGTTGGTTCCGGAGGGGAGCATATCTGGGTCAGTACATTCCATTCCACATGTGTCCGCATATTGAGGAGGCACATTGACAAACTGGGCTATGACAACAGCTTCACGATCTATGACAGTGATGACCAGAAGTCTTTGATCCGGGGGATCTGCAAGCAGTTTAAAGTTGATACCAAGGCCATGCCGGAGCGTTCGATCATGAACGCTATCTCATCCGCAAAAGACGAATTTATGACACCGGGAGAATATGAGACCCGGTATAACTATGATTTTAAGAAGAAAAAGATCGCAGAAATCTACAAAGAGTATCAGAAGCAGCTGAAAGCAAACAATGCCCTGGATTTTGATGATCTCTTATTTAAGACAGTGGAGTTGTTCCAGTTCCAGCCGGAAATACTGGACTATTACCAGGAACGGTTCCGTTATATCATGGTAGATGAGTACCAGGACACAAATACGATCCAGTTCCAGCTGATCAGTATGTTGGCTAGAAAGTACGGAAATCTGTGTGTGGTGGGTGACGATGATCAGTCTATCTATAAGTTCCGCGGAGCAAATATCAAAAATATTTTAAACTTTGAAGGAGTATTTCCAGATGCGGCAGTGATTAAGCTGGAGCAGAATTACCGGTCCACAAAAAACATTCTGAATGCCGCCAATGAAGTCATCAGAAATAATAAGGGCCGGAAAGAAAAAGCGCTCTGGACAGAAAATGATGACGGAGATACGATTGTATTTCACCAGTATGGGACAGAATATGAAGAGGCGGGACAGATCGTGGAAGAGATCGGCCGCCTGGCAAAGGAAGGTGTGGAGTACAAAAACATCGCGATTCTGTATCGGACTAACGCACAGTCCCGTATATTTGAAGAGAAATTTATGATCAAGAATATTCCATACCGAATCGTGGGAGGGACCAATTTCTACCAGAGGAAAGAAGTAAAAGACGTCATCTCCTATCTGAAAGCGGTAGACAACGGCCTTGACGACCTGGCAGTGAAGAGGATCATCAACGTGCCGAGAAGAGGTATCGGGGCAACTACCATCGATAAGGTCCAGACATATGCCATTGAGCAGAATATAAGCTTTCTGGATGCCTGTTTTGACGCAAGGCAGATTGAAACTCTTGCCAATGCCAAAAAGAAGATTGAGAAGTTTGCCGGAATTATTTCTGATTTTAGGGAGCAGGCACAAAAAGGCAGCCTGGAAGACCTGTTCCACTATATCGTGGATGAGACTGAATATGTAAAAGGACTGGAAGCTGAGGGTACGGAGGAAGCGCTGGCTAGAATCGAGAATATCAACGAACTTTTAAATAAGATCGTGGCTTATGAAGAGACAGCGGAGGAACCGACACTTTCCGGTCTTTTGGAAGAAATTGCTTTAGTGGCGGATATTGACAATCTGGAAGATTCAGATAACCGGGTGATTTTGATGACGCTGCATAGTGCCAAGGGACTGGAGTTTCCATATGTATTTATCAGCGGTATGGAAGACGGGATCTTTCCGAGCTATATGACGATCATTTCTGAGGATCAGGAAGAACTGGAGGAGGAGAGGCGGCTTTGTTATGTCGGGATCACCAGGGCCAAAGAAAAGCTTTATCTTAGCGCCGCAAAGCGCAGAATGATGCAGGGAAGGACGCAGTTTAATAAAGTCTCCCGTTTCATCGATGAGATCCCTCAGGAGCTCTTAAAGCTGGATTACGGTGTGAATTTAAACGATAAGCGGCCGGATCATGATATTTTTTCTTCCAACCGGAGGACCCAGTTCAGAAAGCCATTCCAGAAACGGCAATTTGCAGAACCAAAATCTGATTCTCTTTCTTACGGCGTAGGGGACCGGGTCAGCCATATCAAATTTGGTGCTGGAACAGTCAAGGAAATTGTCTCTGGAGGACGCGATTATGAGGTGACAGTGGACTTTGAATCGCATGGTGTAAAAAAGATGTTCGCATCCTTTGCAAAATTAAAGAAAACCGAGCAAAAATAGAAAAAAGATTAGTAATGAAACGGGATAAGTGATATAATAAAAAAAACACATAAGAAAGGGTGAATGACATGAAAAGTTTTGACGATTTACTAAGTGCGGCAAAGGTATCAGACATTATGCACAAGAAAGACAAAGAAGATAATAAAATTGTCTGGGCACTGGCAATCATCGGTGCGATCGCAGCGGTAGCAGGAATTGCATACGCAGTCTATAAGTATCTGACTCCAGATTATATGGAAGACTTTGACGATGATTTCGATGACGATTTTGATGATGATTTCTTTGAAGATGAAGATGATATAAAGTTATCAGCAAAAGAGGAAGAAGAATAAAATCTTATAGAGGACATTCTGGTGAGGAATGTCCTCTTTTTCATGTTACCAGAAAAGCATTTTTCTGTTGAATAAAAAGATTTATTGCATTATTTTTTTAATAAAAATATAAATTATTTTGTTATCCATTGTGGTTAAATATACTTTAAGCCCAGTATTTAAGCCGTTTCCGGGAGTTTTAAAAAAATATAAAAAAGATGTTGACTTTTGTCCGCCTGTCCAGTATAATAAATCTTGCTTGTGAGAAAGACGGCAGCCAAACAAAAGCAGTTTTGGAAAGTCTTTCAAGAAGGAATTACATATCGGGGTGTGGCTCAGCTTGGCTAGAGCGCTTGATTTGGGATCAAGAGGTCGCAGGTTCGAATCCTGTCACCCCGACTTTGCGGGTGTAGTTCAATGGTAGAACTCCAGCCTTCCAAGCTGATCACGTGGGTTCGATTCCCATCACCCGCTTTGGTTTTACAAAGCCAAACATATATACAGTTATATGTATGAGTCTGTAGCTCAGTTGGATAGAGCAACGGCCTTCTAAGCCGTAGGTCATGGGTTCGAATCCCCTCAGGCTCGTTTTTATTTCGCCTTTTTGAAATAATTTATATTTATGGTGGGTATAGCGCAGTTGGTTAGCGCGCCAGATTGTGGCTCTGGAGGCCGTGGGTTCGAATCCCATTACCCACCCTTTTTTATTATCTATTTACAGGATTACTGGATTTCCTGGAGATAATGGGCTATCGCCAAGCGGTAAGGCACAGCACTTTGACTGCTGCATTCGCTGGTTCGAATCCAGCTAGCCCAGTATGGGTGTGTAGCTCAGGTGGTAGAGCACTTGACTTTTAATCAAGTTGTCCGGGGTTCGAATCCCCGCACGCTCACTTCGTCATCTATACAATTTATGATAGATGACATTTTTTATGCGGATGTGGCGGAACTGGCAGACGCGCTAGACTTAGGATCTAGTTCTTCGGAGTGCAGGTTCGATTCCTGTCATCCGCATTATAGCTTACGGGCAGTCAAGATTGTATTAACAGAATACGAGTTTAAAAGCACATCTGAAAATGATGTGCTTTTTTATGTCATAGGAAATTCCTACGGAACCTCCTATGACATAAAAAAGCCCTGTGGGCAGTATGCACACAAATGCGTAAGGAATTTATTTGACTGCGTCAAATCGCATTTGGCGCGCAAAGTTGCCAAGCCCCTCAAAGAGTGAGCGGGTGGTGAGGTGGGTTTGCCCAATTTGTACCTGTTATGGAGAGTTACCATGAAACATCCTCATAGCTGTGATAAGATATAGAAAAAGAGAATAGACGGAGGAGAAGATGCATATGAGAAGTGAGTATTTAGTCAGCGCCTGCAGCGGGGCAGCGATTCATGTAAAAGAAGGCCAGTTTATCACGGTCATTGACATAGAAGGGGAGCAGGTTGCTGATTTCTTTGCGGAGGCAGGGCAGAACCCAAATGAATATTTGTCAGCCGGAGTGACCATCGACTGCAATGAGTCGCTGCGGCTGAATGTAGGCGATACGATTTACACGAATCTTTACCGTCCAATGTTTCAGCTTGTGGCTGATGATGTAGGGGAACATGATCTGATCCACCCGTGCTGCCGGGAGGAAATGTATGAGTTTTTTTACGGAAACGGAAAAGGCCATTCAAATTGTCTGGATCATATTAACAACAGTTTAAACAGACACAGGACAGGCATCACGCCGGTCAACCTGTTTATGTGCACCAGAATCCGCAGGGACGGCAGTATTTCCGTTGAGGCGCCAGTTTCTAAGGAGACAAAGTGGTCCTCAAGGCGCTTATGGATGTGTGTCTGGGGGTGGCTGCGTGCAGCGTATCGGAGAGCCGATGCAACGGAGGAAAGTGTTCAGCAATTAAAATTATTATAGAAGATGAGAATTCTGATGGCTTGACTATGGAGAAAGGCCATGTTTGATAAAGATCAAAAGAAAATAATTTTGTGGCTGCGAAGAGCCGGAGCAGTACTCTTTTTATTGATGGCGGTCTTGTATGGGGCCTTGGCGGCTGACTGTATGAAAACGTTCTCGGAGATGAAGATGACGTCTGGGGGATATGCCATGGTATTGATGGCATCAGTTATTTTTCTGTACACAGGATTTTTTGTCCAGATTCTCATCCATGAATTCGGTCATCTTGTATTCGGCCTGCTCAGCGGCTATCGGTTTTCGTCGTTCCGGATTGGAAACCTGATCTGGATCAAGAACCGTCAGGGGATACATTTGAAAAGACTGTCTCTTGCAGGGACGGGTGGACAATGTCTGATGAGTCCTCCCGATATGGAAGGAGGGAAGATACCGTTTATCTTATATCACCTTGGAGGCTGCATTATGAACACGGTCTTTGCTCTGATTCTCCTAGGAGGCTGTATTTTCTTTAAAACCGGGCCGTTTTTATCTGCGTTTTTACTAATTACAAGCCTTGTCGGTTTTGTCTGTGCATTTCTTAATGGGATTCCTATCCATTTTAGCAGCGCAGATAACGATGGGTTCAATGCAGTTTCATTGGGAGAAAATCCTGAGGCCGTGAGGTCCTTTTGGACACAGCTGAAGATCAATGAACAGAATACCAACGGAATCCGTATAAAGGATATGCCGGAAGAGTGGTTTCGTGTACCGTCCGATGAGGAGATGCGAAACAGTATGACTGCTGTCATGGGTGTCAGCGCCGCAAACCGTATGATGGATGCACATAAGTTTGATGAGGCAGAACAATTAATAGAGCATCTGCTTCGTATGGAGTCTGGGATTGCGGGCCTGCACCGCAGTCTGCTGATCTGTGACAGGATCTATTGTGAACTTATAAAGGGCAGCGGCCGGGAATGGATAGACTATATGCGGGACAGGCAGCAAAGAAAATTCATGCAGGCCATGAAGAACTTCCCGTCTGTGATCCGGACCCAATATGTATACGTGCTGCTATTTGAAAGGGATGTGGAAAAAGCGGAGAAAATAAAGAGAAGGTTTGAAGAGCAGGTAAGGTCATATCCGTATGAGAGTGATGTTGTGAGCGAAATGGAGTTGATGCGAACTGCAGAACAGAGGTTTACAGGCCATTATTTATGATTTTGGAAAGTATCAGATAATTGTAATTGAATAGTGAATTATCAGTTTTAATCGGGCTGCATATACTAAGAATCAGAAGACAAGGAACTGGGCAGGAACCGGGAAAATCGAGGCCAGAAATAGGAACTTCTTTTAATAAGAAGAAATCGGATTATCTGACCTCTTTTTTGTTGGTAGCTTAAAGGTGGTATAACATGCACAATAAATCCGGGTAAATACAAATTAAAATGGAAGAAGTGCACAATAGAAATTGGAAGGACCAACAAAAAATATTTTTCAAGTGGCAAAAAAGTAATTTTTATAGAAAAAATACCAAAAAAATAGGTTGATTTTTAGAATTGACAAAGCAAATCCAGAGTATTATACTCACTACAAATTTAGGAAAGGAGGAGCGTTCGATGAGTTTATCGGAGAAGTTGATGGAAGAGCTTGTGAGCAAGACAGCATTTACCATTCCTATCTTCGGCGGGATCCCAGTGCCGCAGTCGGTTGTGGTCACGTGGGGCATTATGGCTTTTGTCATCGTATTATGTCTGATTTTTGTGAGAAATCTTCAGATCGTCCCCACAAGAAGGCAGGCCTGCATCGAGACGGTCGTCGGAGGGGTGTACGGGTTTTTCCATGGGATTCTCGGGGATGAAGGAAAAGGTTATATCCCATATCTTGCGACAGTCGGTATTTATCTCGGCCTTTCCAATCTGAGCGGTTTGGTTGGACTGACGCCGCCGACAAAGGACATCAATGTGACAGCAGGGCTGGCAATCATGAGTATTATCCTGATCGAGTTTTCAGGGATCCGCCAAAAAGGTTTAAAAGGATTCATAAAAAGCTTCGCGGAGCCGGTTCCGTTTATCGCGCCGCTCAATGTGCTGGAAGTCTTTATAAGGCCGTTGTCATTGTGTATGCGGCTTTTCGGAAATATCCTCGGCGGGTTTGTCATCATGGAACTTTTGAAGATCGTGGCACCGATTTTAGTGCCGATCCCATTCAGTTTTTATTTTGACGTTTTTGATGGATTGATTCAGATGTATGTCTTTGTTTTCCTGACAGCGATCTTTATGAAGGAACTGATGGATTAAAACAAAGGAACAAATTAAGTGAAAAATAATAGTTTAAGGAGATGTAGATTATGTCATTAGTAGCATTAGGAGCAGGAATTGCAGTATTATCAGGAATTGGAGCAGGAATTGGTATCGGTATCGCAACATCAGGTGCGACAGATGCGATCGCAAGACAGCCGGAGGCAACTGGAGAGATCAATAAGACCTTATTATTGGGATGTGCACTGGCAGAATCCACAGCCATTTATGGTCTGGTTGTTGCGATTATTATCATGTTTGTACTTTAAAAAGCTTGGAGGCGGTGTAGGTGTTATCATTTAACTCAGGACTCCTGTGGACGTTTGTGAACCTTATTGTATTTTTTCTGATCTTAAAAAAGATCCTTTTTAAGCCCGTTATGGGAATGATCGAGAAGAGAGAACAGATGATAAACGGACAGATCCAGGATGCAGAACAAAAAAATACCCAGGCGGGGCTGTTAAAAGAGAAATACGAAGGCGAACTTAAGAATGCCAACCAGGAGGCAGCGCGGATCGTAAAGACGGCCAAGGAAAGAGGTAAAGAAGAATATCAGCGGATATTAAAGGATGCCAATGAAGAAGCATCCAAGGTTATTGCGGACGCAAATAAAACCATTGAGACGCAAAAAGAGAAAGCGATACAGGGAATCCAGAATGAGATTGCGGGAATGGCCATTGCGGCAGCTTCTAAGGTAATTCAGGAAAATGTGGACCAGGCGGCCAATGAGAAGATCCTGGATGACTTTTTGAAGGAAGCGGGTGCAGGCAAATGAACGGGCTGACGGATAACTATGCAAAGGTATTATTTGACTTGGCAATCCCGGAAGAGTACATCAACGAGACAAAAAGGCTGTGCTGTGAATGCCCCGAACTGGTGGCTGCACTGGCAAGCCCGGTAGTCTCACGAAAAGAAAAGCATGCGGTCATTGAGAAGGTGATTCCGGGACCGGTACAAAGCTTTTTGAAGGTTGTCTCTGACAATGGTGAGGCAGACAGCGTCTATGACATTTTTGAATCCTATGATGAAATAGTTTTAGACAAAAAAGAAGTAGCTACGGCAGTCTTTTCTTATGTCACTAAGCCGGATGAAAAAAGGCTTACGGACATCAAAAACATGATCTGCCAAAAATATCATAAAACAGGCGTAGAACTGCGGCTTAGAAAGGACCCGTCTTTGATCGGCGGTTTCGTCTTGACCGTAGGTGATGATGTATATGACAGAAGTGTAAAAGCTTCCATTGCAAAATTACAAAACAGCCTTGTGCGGGGGTGAAACAGTTGGGCAATATAAATCCGGAAGGGATTATCTCAGTTTTAAAAAGTGAGATAGAAGATTATGAAAACAAAATTCAAGTGCAGGAGGAAGGCACAGTCATCCAGATTGGTGACGGTATTGCGACCGTACATGGTTTAAATCATGCGATGTATGGAGAACTGGTGGAGTTTGAGAATGGCACCAGAGGGATCGTACAGAATCTGGAGATGAAGACCATTGGCTGTGTGTTGCTTGGAAGCGACCATGGGCTGGTGGAAGGCTCCAAAGTCGTAAGAAGCGGGAAACGTGCCGGAGTTCCGGTTGGAGACGGTCTGGTCGGACGTGTGGTGAATGCTTTGGGAGCACCGATTGACGGTAACGGGCCGATCAAGACGGATGCCTATCTGCCTATTGAGAGAGAGGCGGCGGGGGTCATTGAGAGAAAATCCGTAGATGTTCCTATGGAGACCGGAATTCTCGCTATTGATGCCATGTTCCCGATCGGCCGCGGCCAGAGGGAACTGATCATTGGAGACCGTCAGACAGGAAAGACATCCATTGCTGTGGACACAATTTTGAATCAGAAGGGCAAAGACGTTATCTGTGTCTATGTCGCCATCGGACAGAAGGCATCCACTCTGGCTAAAATTGTTTCCACACTGAAAAAACACGACGCTATGGATTATTCTATTGTAGTATCCGCTTCAGCCAGCGATGTGGCGCCGGTACAGTATATTGCACCGTATTCCGGCACGGCAATGGCGGAATATTTTATGGATAAGGGAAAAGATGTTCTGATCGTCTATGATGATCTGTCAAAACATGCAGTGGCATACAGAGCAATGTCATTACTTCTCCAGAGGCCGCCTGGAAGGGAGGCCTATCCGGGAGATGTGTTCTATCTGCATTCCAGACTGCTGGAGCGCTCCTGCAGGATGGATGAGGCACACGGGGGCGGATCCATCACTGCGCTGCCGATCATTGAGACTTTGGCAGGCGATGTATCTGCATATATTCCGACAAATGTTATTTCCATAACCGACGGGCAGATTTTCTTGGAAAGTGATTTGTTTTTCTCCGGAATCCGGCCTGCAGTCAATGTAGGTCTTTCTGTTTCCCGTGTGGGCGGGGCAGCTCAGACCAAAGCCATGAAAAAGGTCTCCGGAAGTTTAAGGATTGATCTGGCACAGTTCCGTGAAATGGAAGTTTTCACGCAGTTCAGCTCAGACCTGGATCCTCAGACAAAAGAACTTTTGGACCACGGAAACCGTTTGGTGGAATTATTAAAACAGCCGCTGTACCATCCGATGAGCCTGCATAAACAGGTGATCCTTTTATGTGCGGCAAACAACCGGCTGCTTATGGACGTTCCGGTCAATGAGATCAAGTCCTTTACGGAGGATCTGGTAATGTTCTTGGAAGCTAAATACGGTGACCTGGTCAACGAGATTGATGAGAAAAAAGTTTTGACGGATGAGATGGCAAAGCAGATCGTAAATGCGGTGAAAGAATTTAAAAAGTAGGTGAGCATACATGGCAAATATGACAGAAATCCGTTCCAGAATGAAGAGTATTCAGGAGACCATGAAGATTACCAACGCAATGTATCTGATCTCTTCCACAAAGCTTCGCAAGGCCAGGGAAAAGCTGGATGCCACGGCACCTTACTTTGAGCTTCTCCAGTCCACTATCAAAGATATCCTGTTCCACTCTCCGGACATTAACCATACCTTTTTTGACCAGAGGAAAAAGATTAAGCCGGAGGACAAAAAGAGGGGATATGTGGTTATGACTGCGGATAAGGGAATGGCAGGGGCTTACAACCACAATGTGTTAAAGCTTGCAGAAGAGAAACTTGCAAAGGGGAATAACAATACATTATTTGTCATCGGTCAGATGGGACGGCAGTATTTTATGAGGAAGAAGGTCAGGATTGACGGAGAATTCCTCTATACGGCCCAGGATCCAAGCATGTGGAGGGCCAGGAACATTGCGGAGACACTGGTTGATCTTTACCGCAAGGAGAACCTGGATGAGATTTATATCATCTATACAAAGATGATAACTCCGCTTAAGTCGGAGCCGGAGATCATTCAGATCCTTCCGTTGAAACGGCAGAGTTTTGAGGAAATGAATGTGGAACTGGAGAAATATCACAAGATCGCGGATTATTCTCCATCCCCGAAAGTAGTCATGGACCATCTGGTGCCGAACTATGTAAAGGGCCTCATATACGGAGCGCTTGTAGAGTCATTTTCCAGCGAGCAGAATGCGCGTATGATGGCAATGCAGGGGGCGACGGACAGCGCCAGGGACATGATCAAGGAACTATCTCTTTTGTATAACCGTGCCAGACAGGCGGCAATCACACAGGAGATCACGGAGATCGTAAGCGGCGCAAAAGCGTTTCAGAAGAAATAAATCATAGAAATAGAACATAGAAAGAATTGTGGTGAAGATATGGAAAAGGGAAAAATCGTACAGGTTTTAGGTCCGGTAGTGGATGTGGAATTTGACGGCGGCTATCTTCCGCTGATCAAAGACGCGCTGACAGTAGAACTGGATGGGAAAGAACTTGTCATGGAAGCGGCCCAGCATATGGGAAATAATATTGTCCGCTGCATTTTGCTTGCTTCCAGCGAGGGCTTGTCAAAAGATATGGAAGTGACAGCCACAGGTGCCGGTATCACTGTTCCGGTGGGAAGACAGACTCTTGGCAGAATGTTTAACGTGCTCGGACAGAATATTGATGGAAAAGAGCAGGTTGAAGGAGAGGAGCAGTGGGTTATCCACAGAGATCCTCCTACGTTTGAGGAGCAGAGTCCGGTGGTGGAGATCCTGGAGACAGGCATCAAGGTCATTGACCTGCTGGCGCCTTACGCAAAGGGTGGAAAAGTCGGACTGTTCGGAGGAGCAGGAGTAGGAAAGACAGTTTTGATCCAGGAACTGATCCACAACATTGCCACAGAGCATGGGGGCTATTCGATCTTTACCGGTGTAGGGGAGCGATCCAGGGAAGGAAACGACCTGTGGACCGAGATGAACGAATCCGGTGTTATCGACAAAACGGCATTGGTGTTCGGGCAGATGAATGAACCGCCGGGAGCACGTATGCGGGTGGCACAGACCGGTCTTACCATGGCGGAATATTTCAGAGATCAGGAGCACCAGAACGTGTTGTTGTTTATCGATAATATTTTCCGTTATGTGCAGGCAGGGTCAGAGGTTTCCGCACTGCTGGGCCGTATGCCGTCTGCGGTAGGCTATCAGCCGACGCTGGCCAATGAAGTGGGAGAGCTCCAGGAGAGGATCACATCTACGAAAAACGGTTCTATTACCTCTGTCCAGGCGGTATATGTGCCGGCAGATGACCTGACGGACCCGGCGCCGGCCACAACGTTTGCCCATCTGGATGCCACCACGGTACTCTCCAGAAAGATCGTGGAGCAGGGAATCTATCCTGCGGTAGATCCTCTGGAGTCCACCTCCAGAATCCTGGAAGCCGAAGTGGTGGGAGAAGAACACTATGAAGTTGCCATGCAGGTCCAGGAATTACTTCAGAAATATAAAGAATTGCAGGATATCATCTCAATCCTCGGTATGGAGGAACTGGATGAGGATGACAAGGTGGCGGTATACCGGGCAAGGAAGATCCAGAAATTCCTTTCCCAGCCGTTTCATGTGGCTGAAAACTTTACAGGCATGAAAGGAAAGTATGTGCCGGTCAGTGAGACCATCCGCGGATTTAAAGCCATTATCAATGGTGATATGGACGAATATCCAGAGAATGCGTTTTTTATGGTAGGGACCATTGATGAGGTCATTGAGAAAGCAAAGAGTGAAGCTGCCAAGGAAGCATAGAAATGAGGGATGAGTATGGGAAAGACCTTTTATCTGGAGATTACGGCCAGCGACCGGAGGTTTTATAATGGAGAATGTGAGATGATGATCTTTCCGGCGATCGACGGTGAACAAGGAATCCTGCCCAATCATGAATCCATGGTGACTGCAGTGAAGGCGGGAGAATTAAGGTTTAAAGTCGACGGAGAATGGAGAGAGGCTGCAGTGGGTGACGGATTCGTGGAGATCATGCCCGAGTTCGTGGTTCTCCTGGCCGATACGGTGGAATGGCCGGAGGAAATTGATATCCGGCGGGCCAACGAGGCAAAAGAACGCGCCCAGGAGCGCCTTAGGCAGAAAGAGAGCCAGAGAGAGTATTATCACAGCAAAGCTGCCCTTTCCAGGGCCATGGCAAGGCTTAAGGTGACGGGAAAACATTTATAAGACAGGATTCGGGGGACGTGTCGACAACAATTAGTTGACAAGCCGGAAAGAATTCGCTATGATTATATCTAAATAAAAGGGAGTAGCTGGCGAGTGAATCGTTTGCGGTGTCGTCAATCTCGATGAAGAAATTCATCCGTATCGTAATGAAACAGCGAGACTTTTATTGCACGAAAGATGCAGTAAAAGTCCCGTTGTTTTTTTATTTCATGGGAACATCCCATGAAATAAAAAACGCTCCGCGAGGATCGCACTGCGGCGGCAAGGAATCATGTCGCTAAAGCGACCCGCCGCAGGCGGAGAATCCCACAAGCGGGATTCTATCTTGTTTCATGGGAAAATGCATCCCGTGAAATAAAAAACGCTCCGCGAGGATCGCACTGCGGCGGCAAGGAATCATGTCGCTAAAGCGACCCGCCGCAGGCGGAGAATCCCACAAGCGGGATTTTATCTTAGTTCATGGGAAAGTGTCTCCTATGAAATAAAAAAGCCCTTTGGGACTTAGCTGCACACAGTGTGAGATTTCCACTGGTGAAAATCTTTCATCCTAAGAGGAAAGAAAATACTTAGAGAAATGGAGAATGATGAGTATGAAGGAGTTTTATCAACAAACAGCAGAAGAAGTCAAGAAGCAGCTGAACGGCTCTATGGAGCCCTTGACAGCTGCCCAGGTCACAGAGCATCAAAAGCAGTATGGGTATAATGAGCTTGTTGAGGGAAAAAAGAAAAGTGTCGTACAGATTTTTCTGGAACAGTTTAAAGACTTTCTGGTGATCATCCTGATCGCTGCGGCCACTGTATCCGGTTTTCTGGGAGATATGGAGAGTACTGCGGTCATCCTGGTCGTCATAACGGTCAATGCTATTCTTGGCACAGTACAGACAGTAAAAGCGGAACAGTCTTTAAGCAGCTTAAAACAGCTTTCTGCCCCTACGGCAAAGGTGCTGAGGAATGGGGTGATCGTACAGATCCCGTCCAGAGAAGTTACGGTAGGGGATGAGGTCCTCTTAGAAGCAGGAGATTCCATACCGGCAGATGGCAGGATCCTTGAGTCCGCTAGTCTTAAGGTGGATGAGAGCGCACTGACAGGAGAAAGCCTGGGGGTAGAAAAGACAAGCAGTGTGATCATCAGCCAGGTTCCTTTGGGGGATCGGATCAACATGGTATATTCCGGAAGCTTTGTCACCTACGGAAGAGGTAAGTTCCTTGTGACAGGCGTAGGAATGGATACGGAAGTCGGAAAGATCGCCGGAATGCTGAAAAATACAGAGGAGAAAAGAACTCCGCTGCAGGTTAATCTGGACCAGTTCGGACAGAAGCTGTCCCTTCTGATTCTAGTATTCTGCGGTATATTGTTCGGCATCAGTGTGATCCGGGGCGAGGATATCGGCGATGCCTTTATGTTTGCCGTTGCGTTGGCTGTTGCAGCCATCCCGGAAGCATTGAGTTCCATTGTCACCATCGTACTCTCTTTCGGTACACAGAAGATGGCAAAGGAACATGCCATCATCCGAAAACTTCAGGCAGTGGAGGGGTTGGGAAGTGTATCCATCATCTGTTCTGATAAGACTGGGACACTGACCCAGAATAAGATGACAGTGGAAGATTACTATGTGGGAGGCGTTCGGATTCCGGCGGCCCATATCGACCTGAAAAAGGCAGCTCAAAAGCAGCTTCTGGACTACAGTATGCTCTGCAACGATTCTACCAATATAAACGGGGAAGAGATCGGAGATCCCACCGAGACAGCGCTGATTAATCTTGGGGACAAGCTGGGACGGAAGGCGGAAGGTGTTCGCTGCTTTTATCCAAGAGTGGCAGAGATTCCGTTCGACAGCGAGCGAAAGCTCATGTCTACAGTACATGATATGGAAAATGGCTATACGATGATCACGAAAGGGGCAGTGGATGTACTGCTGGACCGTATGGTATCCATACAAAAAGGTGATAAAGCGGTACCTATCACCAACTGGGATAAAAAACAGATTGAGGCCTGCAACCAGGAATTTTCCAAAAACGGGCTGAGGGTTCTGGCCATTGCTTATAAGACCATAGAAAAGGGAAAGAGGCTGACGCCAAAGGATGAAAATGGATATACCTTCCTGGGGCTGATCTCTATGATGGATCCGCCGAGAAGGGAATCCAGATCAGCGGTGGCCCAGTGTATCCAGGCAGGAATCCGCCCGATCATGATCACTGGGGATCATAAGGTGACGGCAGCGGCCATTGCAAAACGGATCGGCATCCTGAAAGACGAGAGTGAGGCCTGTGAGGGAGCTGAGATCGACCATATGTCTGATCAGGAACTTGAGAAGTTTGTGGAAGGCATCTCTGTATATGCAAGGGTGTCACCGGAACATAAGATTCGGATCGTACAGACGTGGCAGAGAAAAGGAAATATTGTTTCTATGACAGGAGACGGTGTTAACGATGCCCCAGCCTTAAAACAGGCGGATATTGGCGTTGCCATGGGCATCACAGGCAGTGAAGTCTCCAAGGATGCGTCTTCCATGGTGCTGACGGATGATAATTTTGCTACTATTGTAAAGGCAGTGGAAAATGGCCGCAACTTGTATAGAAATATAAAAAATGCGATACAATTTTTGCTTTCCGGTAATTTTGCGGGGATCCTTGTAGTACTCTATGCGTCCATCGCAGCATTGCCTGTTCCGTTTGCGCCGGTACACTTACTGTTTATCAATCTGCTAACGGACAGCCTGCCTGCTATCGCCCTGGGTCTGGAGCCTCATACAGATCAGGTGATGGAAGAGAAGCCGAGGCCGGTTAATGAATCAATCCTGACAAAAGATTTCCTTGCGAACATTGGAATTGAAGGATTTGTGATTGGTGTTATGACAATGATCGGGTTTATGATCGGGTACCGGGACCAGAACGCAGTTCTGGCGAGCACTATGGCATTTGGAACCCTCTGTACCTCCAGGCTGGTGCATGGATTTAACTGTAAATCTAATCATCCTGTGTTATTTACTAATAAGTTTTTTGATAACATATATCTGATCGGGGCTTTTATACTTGGTGTCATTCTTATGACCTGTGTCATGGTAATACCGTCCCTGCACGTATTATTTAAAGTACAGACTCTGACTATGCAGCAGTTATTTACTGTTTATGGATTGGCACTGGCGAACCTTCCGGTGATCCAGCTGCTGAAAGCTATTCGGATGAAGATCCGAATCCTCTAAATAAAACCCTTAAGGGACCTTTTTCTTATTTTCGTTTGAAATCGGTCCCTTTTTGTTGTCAGAAAGCAGGAAAAGCATTAGAATAGAATATAAAAGGGGATAGGATCATTGAAAGAAGGGGGAAAGTATGAAGAAAAAATCGAGACAGAAGCTGTTTGGCAGAGGGGTTGTCTGTTTGGCTGTATTGTTGATCAGTTTTCTCTGTCTGGGGAATAGCTTAACTTCAGCTGCCTCCGGGAAAAAAGAAAAAACACAGTCGAAGCGGGTTGTGAAAGTCGGTTTTTTAGAGACGACTGGTCTGTGCGAGAAGGATGAATATGGGAATTATACTGGTCTGACCGTGGATTATCTGAATGAGATTGCCAAATATACAAACTGGGAGTATGAATTTGTTCCTACTACTGGGGAAACCTTTATGCAGGATATGGCAGCTGGAAAGTTTGAAGTGTTGGGCGGTACTTACTATGCAAAAGAACTGGAAAGCTTGTTTGCTTATCCAAAATATAGTATGGGCAGCAGCAGAGCCGCGCTGCTCTGTTTGAAAGACAACAATAAGATCAAGAGTTATGAGTTGAGCACATTAAACGGAAAGACGA
Source organism: Anaerostipes rhamnosivorans (assembly GCF_005280655.1). NCBI lineage: Bacteria > Bacillati > Bacillota > Clostridia > Lachnospirales > Lachnospiraceae > Anaerostipes > Anaerostipes rhamnosivorans. The sequence goes on along the minus strand of NZ_CP040058.1, from coordinate 2,409,923 downwards.
TCGGAGTCTTCGATAAGGCGGAAGAGAAGATCCGCAGACTGAAAGATTATTTAAAGATTAACGGTCTGAACTGCAAATTAAAATATTACGGCACAAAGGATCTGTCAAGAAAAGGAGACCTCTACAGCTTTTTAGAGGATAAAGAAGTCGATCTGCTGATGGGGAACGAACTGGAGAACAATAAGAATTTCCGGCTTGCAGCTTCCTTTGACGCACAGCCATATTATATTGTAACGAATACAGGCAACAAGGAAATACTAGACGGCCTGAATATGGCTATGGAGAAGATCTTAGATGCTGATCCGGAATTCGGAGAAGAACATTATGAGAAGAACTTCAAAGGGTTAAAATCGATTTCTTCTGTCTACCTCAGCCAGGAAGAAAGGAAGTATATTAAGAAAAAGAAAACAGTGTCTGTGGTGGTTGTGTCAGAACGTCATCCGTTTTACTGCGAAGTGGGAAAAGAAGATCACCATGATGGAATTATTCCGGATATCTTAGAGAAGGTGTCTGAATTTTCAGGACTGAATTATACTTATATGACGGCAGATACTTACGAGGAAGCAATTGAACTTGTTCAAAACAAAAAGGCAGATATTCTAGGATGTTTTTTAGATACGGAGAAGAATGCAAAGCAGGAGAATTTTATATTGTCCAGCGCTTACATTAAACTAAATAATATTGTCTTGAGGAATAAGGCAGTGAATTACCCATCTGGAGGGCTGAAGGCAGGGATACTTGCCGGCAGATCACTTCCGGACGGAATAAAAGCCAGAGAAGTGATCACCTATACTGATTCAAAGGAACTGATCACCGCATTGAACCGCGGTGAGGTGGATTTTATCTATGGACTGGCATCTTCACTGGAACAGGAAATGCAGAATCACCGGTATGCGAACGTGGTACCTGTCACCGGGGTCAACAATGATATGGGGGTTTCTTTCGCATTGCCAAGTCCCGCAGACATTCATCTCCTCACGATCCTCAATAAGTCCATCAACAGTATTTCTGAGGAAGATAAGAGCACCATCCTGAACCGGAATCTGGTATCGCTGGGGTCATCTCTGTCTTTAAAGGACTATATCTATGCAAATCCGATCATTTCGGTAGGTATGCTGAGCACGATCGTACTGGCTGTTGCTGCAGGTCTGATCCTTGTGTTGAGATCAAAGATGAGAAATAAGCTGATGCAGAGTGAGCTGGAAAAAGCTGAGGCGAAAAGCAGGGCAAAAAGTGAATTTCTCTCTCAGATGAGCCATGAGATCAGGACTCCTATGAATGCAATTACCGGCCTTACTGATCTTGTGAGGATGGAGGAAAAACTGCCGAAAGGCGTAGAAGAAAAGTTACAAAAAATTCATGCATCTTCCCAATACATGCTGGCACTGATCAACGATATTCTGGATATGTCAAAAATCGAGAATGGTAAGATGACCATTGAGACAGAAGAATTTTCACTGGCAGAGCTTTTGGATGGTTTACACGAAATGATGGAGGAGCAGGCACGGGAGAAACAGCTGGATCTTAAGTTTATAAAAGAATTTGAGCACGAATGGGTTATGGGAGATTCCATCCGCCTGCGACAAGTCATCACAAATCTTTTATCCAACGCACTTAGATACCGGAGTTGGAATTGCTCCTGAATTGCAAAGTCAGATATTTGAGGCATTCGAGCAGCTGGGCGCTAGCAGTACAAAAAGTGAAGGCACTGGGCTGGGACTTCCGATCAGTGCAAGTATCGTTCATGCTATGGGAGGCCAGCTGAAAGTAAACAGCCAGATAGGTAAAGGAGCAGAATTTTTCTTTTTAATCCGGCTGCCTTTAGGAAAAGATAAAGATCAGAAAAAGGAAGATGTATCAGTACTTCCGGATTTTCAGGGGATTCGGATCCTTTTGGCGGAAGATAACGATTTAAATGCAGAGATTGTGCAGGAACTTTTGCGAATGGAAGGAGCCGAGACGGAGCGGGTATTCGATGGACAGGAGGCTGTGGAACGGTTTTTGGCGAGTGAAGATGGGTGGTACCAGATCATCCTGATGGACATTAAGATGCCTCGAAAAAACGGTTATGAGGCAGCTGTGGAAATCAGGAAAAGCAGCCATGCTAATGCACAGAGTATCCCGATTATTGCCATGACGGCCAACTCATTTAAGGAGGATATGGAAGCTGCATTTGAAGCCGGAATGAATGGATTTGTGCCAAAACCAGTGGACATTCAATATCTGAACCGTGTACTGAAACAGAATCTTCATTAAAAGGTATGACATTTTCCACATGATTTCCGTTCCGTTCGGTTCTTAGAATGCCTCACTCCAATCATGTAGAAAATGGATGTAATGTCTGCTGGGGATGGCTGTTGTTCTTTTGAATTGTACTAATCAGAAGGTATATAAAATGTAGGTTGATGTGAGTCAAAAGGGGCTGCTCCACGAAAGTTATTTACCACTATTGGAGGAGCGCATTTCAAAAGCGCGACGGAAATAGTGGTAAATAACTCATAAAATAAAAACTGCCGTGTTCCTGCGAAAAGACAGGATACGGCAGTTTTGCAGTTAATCGATGATGAATGGCTGTAGTGCAGATTCAATCTCGTCAAGTTCTTCGTCACCGTAGACAGTAACAAGCAGCGGTTTGGATAATTCCAAGCTGAAAATACCCATAATGGATTTGGCATCGACGACATACCGGCCGGATGCCAGGTCGATCTCGGATTTGAATCGGTTAATTAAGTTTACAAAATCCTTTACGCTGTCTATGGAATCTAATAATATCTTATAGGTTTTCATATCAAACACCCCTTTCTTCTTTGCTGATGCAATGTCATGGTACAATTTTTTGAGACGAAAGTCAAATAGAGAAAAAGAATATATTGACAAGAAGCGGTTAAAATGAATAAAATAAAGTTCAATGGAAAGGGAGATCAGGAAGGTAAGGAGGAAGACCTATGGGACTTTTGACAAAAGTGACAGATAATCATCCGTTCAGCAAAGACATTGATGAACTTTTGGAGAAACGTGAGGATACACAGGAAAAGGCTGCGATAGACGGACTCACCTATGAGGAATCTATGAAAAAGATTGAGGAACGCATCAAAGAGCTGGGAATCCTGGAAGAAAAAGAATCATAAAATCATGAGACGTTCAGGCTGTAGATAAGAACACTTCAGTCTGTGCGTTTTTATTTAACTTGATTGTAAACTTAAATAGAAATATAAGTTGACAATAGGGAGCGAAAAAGGTATGATATTTTCTACGAGATTTCCGTTCGGCTCTTAATGCCTCACTCCAAGCCTGTAAAAAATGGACGTAGTGTCTGCTAGATAAGGATGACGGCTGAACAGAAGGTTTCATCCTACGATAGTTTTTCTTCATTGTCGGAAGGAGGCCTTTCCAGAGCCGACTGGAGACAATGGAGAAATACTCATACTTCATAACTAAGCAAGGAAATGAAAGGAGAAAATATGCTGAAGGATTTAACAGAACGGATCCTCTCGGGGGGAGAGGTTTTTTTTGAAACAGAGGATCTGAAGATCTTGATGGATTCGGATCTGACAGAGCTGTGCCGTTCGGCAGACAGGTTGAGGAAGTATTTCTGTGGAGATCACGGAGATCTGTGTACGATCATTAACGGAAAAAGCGGAAGGTGCAGCGAAGACTGCAGGTTCTGCGCACAATCCTCCTATCATCAGACTAGGGCAGAAGAATATGCCTTTTTGCCCGCAGCTGAAATTATAAAGGATTGTAAAGCGCAGGAGCAGAAGGGGGTGCACCGTTATTCTATCGTGACTGCGGGAAAAAGCATTGGCGGAGATGATTTTTTAAAAGCTTTGGAAGCATACCGTGGCATGTCTGCACAGAGCAGCCTTTCCTTGTGCGCTTCCCATGGACTTTTATCGCATGAAGCTTTTTTAAAGCTAAAGGAAAACGGAGTTAACCGGTACCATTGTAATCTGGAAACCTCCAGAAGGTTTTTCCCTCAGGTCTGTTCTACACATACATATGACGATAAGATAGAGAATATTCAAAGGGCAAAGAAAGCGGGCCTTGAGATCTGTTCTGGAGGAATCATCGGTATGGGGGAGACAATGGAGGACAGGATATCCATGGCTCTTGACCTGGCAGGACTGAAAGTGGATTCGATTCCCATCAATGTACTCACCCCGATCCCGGGAACCCCTTTGGAAAATCGGCAGAGGCTTAAGGAAGAAGAAATTCTCCGAACTGTTGCTGTCTTCCGGTTTTTAAACCCAAAAGCGGAGATCCGTCTGGCGGCAGGACGCAATGTGATGGAGGAAAACGGAAGGAAAGCATTTCTATCCGGGGCCAACGGAGCCATAACGGGGGACATGCTCACCACGTCGGGAAATAAGACAGAGGGAGACAGACAATTATTGATCCAGCTTGGATATACATTAAACTAGAAAGAGGAGTAGGATGATGAAAAAACTAGAAATCAAACAGATGACACTCATTGGATTGATGGCAGCGCTGATCTGTGTTGTGGGACCGCTCACAGTTCCGCTGCCGTTTACGCCGGTGCCCATCTCACTTACCAATTTGGCAATCTATCTGACTGCTTATGCTCTGGGCTGCAGGCTTGGGACGGTAAGTTATGTGATTTACCTGCTGCTTGGGACAGCAGGTCTCCCGGTATTTTCAGCTTTTTCCGGAGGATTATCAAAGCTTGCAGGTCCTACAGGAGGATATCTGATCGGATTTATATTGACAGCAGCCATCTGTGGATTCATGATCGACCGTTCAAAAGGGAAAAGGAGCATACAGTCTGCAGGGATGATCCTGGGAACTCTGGCAGCATATCTGTTTGGAACAGTATGGCTTTGTACACAGATACACCTGACGCCGATGCAGGGCCTGGCAGCAGGAGTTATCCCCTACCTGCCTGGTGATCTCATAAAAATTGCTCTGGCTGCTGCGGTTGGAAACAGTATTCGCCAGACAGTGAAAAAAACTGCGTCAGCAGTATCATAGAGACAAGGGACATGGAAATAAAAATTTCTGTGTCCTTTTATGGTACTAAAAACGCTCCGCACGGGTCGCACTGCGGCGGTAAGGAATCATGTCTTCAAAGCGACCTGCCGCAGGCGGAGAATCCTGCAAGCGGACTTGCCCACTTTGATATTGAAACAGTTCCCTTAAGCAAAAAGATTTTATTCTTGACATCATTGTTGTGTTATAGTACTATTGTATTAAATCATCAGTACAATAATACTATAACACAGGGAGGTCTATATGGATATTGTCGTAAAAGCGGAGGACATCACAAAGTCCTTTGGAAAACAAATAGCAGTCAGAAACGTCAGCATGGAAGTAAAAAGAGGAGATATTTATGGATTCATCGGGGAGAATGGTGCAGGAAAGACGACCATGATCCGGATGATGGCAGGGCTGGCAAAACCTACTTCCGGGGAATTGTCCTTATTTGGTTCAGGAGATCCGGTAAAAGCCAGGGAAAAGATTGGAACGGTCATTGAATATCCGGCCTTAATGCCGGGCATGACGGCAAAAGAAAATCTTATAGTAGAAATGAAGCTCCGTGGAATGAAAGACACAAGGAAAGTTGAGGAAGTTCTCACGAAGGTCGGACTTGATAATACGAAAAAGAAAAAAGTGAAGAATTTTTCTCTTGGAATGAAGCAAAGGCTGGCCATAGCAATTGCCCTCCTGGGAGACCCGGAATTTCTGATCTTGGATGAACCCACAAACGGGCTCGACCCGGTAGGTATCCGGGAGATCCGGGAGTTGATCCAGGAACTGAACCAGGAGCATCACATCACAGTATTGATCTCAAGCCATATTTTAGGAGAGTTATCCAAGCTGGCCACGAGATACGGCATCATCCATAAAGGAGAGCTGATCCAGGAGTTCACAGAGGAAGAACTGGTCAAACAAAGCCAGTCCAACCTGACCGTAAAGGTGCCCAAAGAGCAGCGGATGAAAGCATGTGAAGTGATGAAGGAGCAATTCGATGCAGATGAATGCCAGATCACCGGAGATGAAGAATTAAAGATCTACGGATTTTTGGACCAGCCGGGGGAAGTGAATCAGGCCTTGATGCAGAAGGGGATAAAGGTGCAGGAAATCTACGTGGAGAAAATGGATCTGGAGAAATACTTTTTAAATACAGTTGGAGGTGCAGCATGTTAAATTTAATCCGGACAGATATTTATAAATTGTTAAAATCAACCTCATTCCGAGTTTGCGGGGTACTGCTTCTGTTGTTGTCGGGAACGGAGAATTTTCTATATCACCTTGTGGAGAAGATAGGAGGAGGCATGGGAGGGCAGATGACGGTCATATCCAGGATACAGACTGCAGATACGTCTTACCTCATCCTGCTGTCCATCGTAGTTTCTCTGTTTATCGGAAGTGAATACACATATGGCACTATCAAGAACCTAGCCTCCAAACAGTACGAAAGAAGCAAAATCTTTGCATCCAAATGGCTGGTGAGCATGGGCCTTGCAACGGTTTATTTTGTGCTGAGTCTGGTTGTCGTTGGCATTACGGCAGCGTTCTACTGGAAAACCGGGGATGTGAGCGGGGCAGTCATAAGCGAAACGGCCGCCTACCTTTTCACAAAATACATCCTGGTGTTAAGCATCACTTCTCTTTATGTCATGGCGGCATTTCTCATAAGGAAAACCCAATTTATCCTGCCGGTGGCTATCATCGGGGTGGATGTGATCGGCACGGTGGCTTTATACGGAGATATGGGGCTGACAAAGCTTTTCGGACATTCGGTGGAACTGGCAAAATACTGGCCTGGCAATACGTTGTCAATACTGATTCAAAGCGGAATGAAAAATGCGGATCTTGTTACGGGAATTGTGACAGGTATTGTATTTCTGACCGCCGCTGCAGTGGTTGGCGCCATGCATTTTAAAGCGGTGGATATTAAATAATCCGGTTGACATTTCAGGGGAAAGCGCATAAACTATATGGTAAGTGAAATGCGCAGAACAGAACCAGTACCTTCACCGGAACTATCAGAGAGAAACTGTCATCGGCTGAAAGCAGTTTTTAGGAAAAGAGTTGGGAATGCCTCTGGGAGCAGACAGGACGAAGCAGCAGTAGCCCTGTACGTGGCCGGCGTTAACGGAAGCTTAAGGGAAGACATCCCAAGGATGTTTTAAGTAAGAGTGGAACCGCGGATATAACTTCGTCTCTTTTTTGAGACGGAGTTTTTTTATTCTATGTTAGAAGGTTCACAGAACCTCCCTATAGAATAAAAAGTCCTGCATTATGTAAATATGGATTTGGAGGTAAGTATGGGCTTTAGAGATTTTGCAAAAAGCCAGTTTGAGATTATCAAGGACCGGGATCCGGCCCTTAAAAACCAAAGAGAAGTCTTTCTGTATCCTTATGTGAAAGCACTGTATTGGTACAGAATCACCCATCAGATGTATAAGGAAGGTAATTTTTATAAAGCCAGAAAGATTTCACAGAAGATCGCCAGAAAAACCGGTATCGAGATCCATCCAGGGGCACAGATCGGCGAAGGCCTTTTTATTGACCACGGACATGGGGTCGTCATCGGCGAGACGACGATCATCGGGAACAACGTGACCATCTATCAGGGGGTTACGCTGGGTGGTACTGGAAATGAGACTGGCAAGCGTCATCCGACCATTGAGGATAATGTACTGATCAGTGCAGGAGCCAAAGTACTAGGATCGATCACGATTGGGAAGAATTCTAAGATAGGCGCAGGCTCAGTTGTGGTCTCTGATGTGCCGCCTAACTCAACGGTCGTAGGTGTTCCGGGAAGAGTGATCAAAAGAGACGGCACCCGGATCCAGAGTCTGGAACTCAACCAGATTGATCTTCCGGATCCAGTGGATATGGATATCGAAAAATTGGCGAAGGAAAATGCGGAACTCAGAAGTGCGTTGAATATTTTTATGGAGCACTGCAAACGAGTGGAAGATGCAGCGAAAGGAGATAAATGATGAAGATCTACAATACACTGACAAGAAAAAAAGAGGAATTTGTACCGGTGCATCCGGGCAAAGTAGGGATATATGTGTGCGGACCCACAGTTTATAATTACATTCACATTGGAAATGCACGGCCCATGATCATCTTTGATACCGTCCGCAGATATTTTGAATACAAAGGTTATGATGTCAACTATGTGTCAAACTTTACGGATGTGGATGACAAGATTATTAAAAAGGCCAACGAGGAAGGTGTGTCCGCTACAGAGATCGCAGAGCGCTATATCGAGGAATGTAAAAAGGATATGGAAGGTTTGAATGTAAAACCGGCAACGCACCAGCCAAAAGCCACGGAAGAGATAGACGGAATGATCCGTATGATCGAGACTTTAATCGAGAAGGGCCACGCATATGAATCAAACGGAACGGTTTACTTTAAAACACGTTCATTTGAGGGATACGGAAAGCTTTCCAAAAAGAATATAGACGATTTGGAAGGCGGCCACAGGGACATTAAAGTCCGTGGAGAAGAAGGGAAAAAGGATCCGTTGGATTTTGTGCTCTGGAAACCGAAGAAAGAGGGAGAGATCGCATGGCCGTCCCCGTGGGGGAAAGGCCGCCCCGGATGGCATATCGAATGTTCTGAGATGTCCAAAAAGTATATTGGCGACACCATCGACATCCATGCAGGTGGAGAGGACTTGATCTTCCCACACCATGAAAATGAGATTGCCCAGAGTGAAGCTTGCAATGACGAATGTTTTGCAAATTACTGGATGCACAACGGTTTCTTAAATATCGACAACCAGAAAATGTCGAAATCGGCGGGGAACTTTTTTACGGTGCGGGAGATCAGTGAAAAGTACCCGCTTCAGGTCATCAGGTTTTTTATGCTGAGCGCCCATTATAGAAACCCGTTGAATTTTAGTGATACTCTTGTTGAGTCTGCAAAGAACAGCCTGGACCGGATCTTGACGGCCATTGATCTTTTGAGAGACCGGGCTTGCATGCCGGAAACAGAGTTGAGCAGTGAGGAAGAGCAAAACCTTGCGGAGGCTGGGAAGCTGACCGCTAAGTTTGAGGAAGCCATGGAGGATGACTTTAACACCGCAGATGCCATTTCCGCTATCTTTGAGATCGTTAAACTTTCCAACACAACGGTGAAAGAGGGCTCCAGTGCCTACGCCAAGAAGCTTTTGGAAACGTTAGAAACCTTATGCGGGGTTCTTGGGATTGAGACAAAGCAGGAGGAAGGAATCCTGGATGAGGAGATTGAACAGCTCATCGAAGAACGAAATCAGGCAAGAAAAGATAAGAACTTTGGCAGAGCGGATGAGATCAGAGACGAACTGTTGGAAAAAGGAATCATTTTAAAGGATACAAGAGAAGGCGTAAAATGGAAACGAGCTTAATTGAATTTATGATACAGGGGCTTGATCTGCCAAAAATAGATCCAAAGACCTACTCTCCTCTGGGGCTCGCCTACATTGGAGATGCGGTTTATGAACTCGCCGTCAGGACTCTGGTGATCTCTGAAGGGAATATGAGTGTCAATAAGTATCACCAAAAGTCCAGCAGCATGGTAAAAGCTTCCGCACAGGCCCGGGTTTATGATAGAATAAAAGAAAGGCTGACCGATGAAGAATCAGCTGTCTATAAGCGAGGGCGGAACGCTAAATCCGCCACCGCCGCAAAAAATGCTTCCATCGTTGAATACCGCATGGCCACAGGAGTTGAAGCCCTGATGGGATATTTGTATTTGTCCGGGAAGATGGGGCGTGCTGTGGAGTTGATAAAAATAGGATTAGATTTAGGAGAAAATGAATGAGCTACGAAGAATATTTGCTGGCGGGCAGGAATGCCGTGCTGGAAGCGTTGAGGGCAGGCAAACCGATCGACAAGATCTTTATCTTGGACGGATGCCAAGACGGTCCTATCAGAACCATTGTAAGAGAAGCAAAAAAGACGGATGCGGTTCTGAATTTTGTAGAAAAGGAACGCTTAGACCAGCTGACAAATGAGCATCACCAGGGTGTGGTAGCCATGGCTGCGGCTTATGAGTATGCACAGCTTGATGATCTTTTCCGCAAGGCAGAAGAAAAAAATGAGGATCCATTCTTTATTCTTCTGGACGGTATTGAGGACCCACACAATCTGGGGGCCATCATAAGGACTGCAAACCTTGCGGGAGCCCACGGAGTGATCATTCCGAAGCGCAGAGCTGTGGGGCTGACATCGACAGTGGCCAAAACTTCCGCCGGGGCCATCAACTATACACCGGTCGTGAAAGTGACCAACCTTTCAAAGACGATGGAAGAATTAAAGGAGCGGGGACTGTGGTTTGTCTGTGCTGATATGGAAGGGGAAGTCATGTACCGCCAGAATCTGACTGGGCCCATCGGGCTGGTCATCGGAAACGAAGGCAGCGGAGTCAGCCGTTTAGTCAAAGAGCGCTGTGATTATATTGCTTCCATTCCTATGAATGGTGATATTGATTCATTGAATGCGTCTGTGGCTGCCGGTGTGCTGGCTTATGAAATTGTGAGACAGAGACTTCTAAAATAGAGGTGCTATGAAAATATTTAAAGATTATTCTGACCAGGAATTGTTGGATGAAATTAAACTTGGAGATGATCAGGCGATGGATTTTCTGTTAAACCGGTATGGGGGACTGGTGCGCAGAGAGTCCAGAAAGTTTTTTCTTGCCGGAGCGGATGAGGAGGACTTGATCCAGGAAGGCATGATCGGCCTTTTCAAAGCTGTTAAAAATTATGACAAAGACAAAAATGCGTCATTTTCCACGTTTGCATCCCTTTGTGTCAAACGTCAGATTTATACGACAGTGACCGCTTCCAAGAGAAAAAAACATGGTCCGTTAAATAACTATATTTCGCTGTTTAATGATCATGGAGAGGAAGAACAGTTCATGGAAGAGGATACGAATCCGGAACAGGTTCTAATACAAAAGGAAAATATATCTGATTACTATAAGAAGATCGAGACGAAACTCAGCGGATTTGAAAAAGATGTGATGGAGCTTTATCTCAGCGGAGAGAACTATGTAGAAATCGCCAGGAAACTGGACAAGCCGACAAAATCAATTGACAATGCGATCCAGAGGATCCGCAGGAAGTTAGGGGAAGAAAGTCCATAACCTAAAGGGGGAGTATTCATGCAGAAGATCTATGTGCTGTCTGACATTCACGGCCAAAGCCGGGCTTTTTTTGAGATGCTTGAGAAGATTCAGTTTTCCTCCGAAGACAAACTGTATATCATCGGAGACGTGGTGGACCGGGGACCGGACGGCATCAAGCTGCTGGAATATATCAGGGGGCAGAAGAATATGGTTCTTCTCATGGGAAATCATGAGGATATGATGTTGAGAACTATGAATGATGAGGAATCCTGGTATGAGACATGGCTTTTTAACGGGGGAGGAGTCACTTTAGCTTCCCTGATGTCCTTTCCGAAGGAGGAGCAGGAACGGTGCATTGAGTTTGTAAAAAATCTTCCCCTGTACCGTATGATCTCGGTAGAAGGGAAGCAGTATCTGTTAGTACATGCAGGAATTGACGTATCCAGGGGAGAATCGGAGGAACAGATTGCTGCTATGGACCGTGACACCCTTTTATGGATCCGCAGGGAGTTTTTTAATGCAAAATTGTCCTGTCCGTATACCGTCATCTTTGGGCACACCCCTACAGGTGCGCTGCTTTATTATGCGAAAGATCTGCCGGAGGAATCCAGGGAACAGGCGGCGGCATTTCACATAACTAGGTGGGACCGGAGAATCGCCATTGACTGTGGGTGCGCTTACGGAGAAAACTTAGGCTGTCTCAGACTGAATGACCAGAAAGAATTTTACATAAAAATATGAAAAAATATTGACAAGATTCGATGTGTATGATAAATTTAATAACGGTCTTGCTGATGTGGCACAGGTGGTAGCGCACCTCATTGGTAGTGAGGAGGTCACGGGTTCAACTCCCGTCATCAGCTTATCGTAAGAAACGGCTTAGGCCCTTATTTATAAGGGTCTGAGCTGTTTTTTTGTTCCTTTATAGGAAACTTGTCGTTTCCTATAAAGGGGTGTTTAGAATAAAAAAATATACCCATCAAAAGATGGGCATGGCAAACAGATGAAATGGATTAGAAGAGATAAAAACCTTCTTCTCCGATTTCATCATCAAGATCATCCTCCTCATGCAGGAAATAATCCATATCCAGTAAGTCATCATCGCTCATAGATCTGATGTCTTTCGTGGTCATCCCTTCAGGTGGATGCTGCATATACGTTTGTCTGAGTTCCTCGATGTGTTTTGGATCCATTTTGATTGTCCTCCGTTTGGTTCAGTATATCACAGCGGAGGAGGCTGTGGGAGTAAAGATTAAGGACCATGATATTTTTCCTTGGCTTTTCGATAAAGTTCATCGAGAGGAACGCGCTTGTGGTTATGATAAATTTCGAGCAATTCCATTTTTTGGTTACAGCATGGGCATTGAATCGGGTCATATCCAAAAGAGAGACTGATACAGTCCCGCCATCTGTTCATAGAAAGATAAAATTTATGCATTGATGAATGGATCGCATGATGGAGTTTGTAATCTTCTATATGGGATCTGGCATAAAGCCCATAGTAACGAACTTGTTTAAAATGTTTTTCTGGAATGTGTCGGATCAGTCTTTTGATGAAGTCCATGGAGGGAAGAGTTTCTTCCACATAGTGATCATCTTCATGACGGTTGTAATGAAACGTGACCGTATCATCAATAGAGTTGTAGAGATCAATGCGGGAAGTGGCGATGACGGGTCTGCCCAGATACCGGCCGATGTAGTTAATCACCTGTTTTGGCTTACAGCGGTTTGGTTTTGCATAGACATAAAAGCCATCCCTGCTGTTTTTGTAAACCTGAGAGACCACTTCTTTGAAAGAATGAGGAAGTTTCTTCTTAAGTTCATTCAAAAGAGCAGTTTGAAAGGAGCTGCGCATGAAAGTATAGTTAAAATGTGATTTTGCCTGCCACAGGCCACTTTTGCCCAGACCACCTTCTGAAAGGAGACAGTGAATATGCGGGTTCCATTTCAAATCTCTGCCAAAGGTATGAAGGACAAGAATGAAACCAGGAGTAAATAATTCTGTTTGATTATCCTTGTGGAACATGCGGAGAATGACACTTCTTACAGCAGAAAAAAGGCAGTTAAGAAGAGAACGATCCTGGAGGAAGTAAGAGCGAAGTTCATCTGCAATGGTAAAAACACAATGTCTGTGTTTGACGTTGATGATTTTAAAAGCCATAGAAGTAGTGCGGTCAATGGAATACTTGGCACCGCAGGTAGGACAGAAACGGCTTTTGCAACGAAAAGGAACAAACTTTAAGTTGCCACATTTGGAGCATCCATACATGGCACCACCGAAAGAAGGGTCGCCACAATGAAGCATTCGGTCAATGTTTTGGATGACAGAAGGACGAGGATGGAGAGTATATTTGATTTCTTCATAATGGTCACAAAAGATTTTCTGTAATATATTCATAGGACTATTATGAAGGAAAAAGAGACAAAAGAAAAGCCTTAACCCCTCATGAGTGAGGGGCAGGGGAGTTGAAGTGTCGAAGACACTTTTTTACATAGGAAAGTTCCCCGAACCTCCCTATGGAACAAAAAAGCCATGCGGGCACTATGCACACAAATGCGTGAGGGGTTGGAGGGTTGAAGTGGCTTGCCACTTTGTTTTATGCTGTCTTTTATGGAAGTAATTGCCCCAAATAGAACTTGCCCACATTGCCCTTGGGCATCATGTTATATTCTTGCTTGCAGGTTTTGTTATTAATTAAAAGGAGAAAAAACATGAATATTTGGGAAAGTACAGTATTGACGGACAAAGGGGCAGCTCTTCAGGCAAAGTTAGTGGATGGAAAGACATTGCAAATCACAAGGGTGATGACTGGGGCTGTGAAGGTTCCAGTGGTGAATCTGCGGCAGCAGAAGAGTGTAACCGGTGGAGGAAAGGAAATTACCCTGCAGCCAAGTAGAATTGAAGGGGATAAGATGATTGTTCCGGTATTGTTGGAAAATAAAGAACTGGAGAAGGGTTATGATCTTTGGCAGGTTGGCATATACGCCCAGGATCCAGATGAGGGAGAGATTTTATACTGTCTTGCCCAGGCATCGGAGGCAAAACATATTCCTTCCGCTACAGAAGGTCCTGGTTTTTCTATCACATGGGATTTTTGTTTTAAAACATCCAATACTGCACCATTTGATATTACTTTAAACCCCGTAGGGCTGGTGAATATTGAGCAGTATCAGGTTCATACAGCTGAGATTGGCAGTCTGAAAAGTTCAATTGTAGATCTTGACGGAAGAATTGAGGAATTAAATGCGGATTTACATAATGTAACTGCGGATTTTACAACAGTAACGGGAACTTTTATTACAAATTCTGGTTTTACAAATCTAAAATATCCATCGGGTTTTAAACAAGATAATTGTATTGTTGTTGCTATAGAGGTCCTATATGAATCGTGGCGTGGGGGATATGGCCTTAATAACGCAAATGATCCTAGTAGGCTATTTACCATACTAGATCCTAAAGAGATACGGGTTTATTGCAACAGTACAACACATATGGTTGATAAACAATTTAGGGTTCTGCTAAAAAAAATAGGAGTTTAATATGTATAGAAGTATTATCACTTAAATTTAGTTACATAACATATGTTTAGAAACTCAATTGTCCCTACATTAACTTGCCCACATTGCCCCAGGGCACTATGCTATATTTTTTATAAAGATCATGATCTAAAGAAATAAAAAGGCAGCATAGCCATAGTTTTTTGGATGGCTTCTGTGAAACAGTCGTTTATATCAGGAGGTATTATCATGAATATTTGGGAAAATGCAGTTTTAACAGACAAAGGGACAGCTCTGCAGGCAAAACTTGTGGACGGACAAACTTTACATATTACAAAGGTGGTCAGCGGGGGTGCCAAAGTTCCTGTGGTGAACCTGAGACAGCAGACAAATGTGACAGATGGCGGAAAAGAAATTACCTTGCAGCCAGTTAGAATAGAAGGAGATAAAACTATCCTTCCAGTGTTGTTAGAGAATATAGGTTTGGAAGAAGGGTATGATCTCTGGCAGATTGGCATTTACGCGCAGGATCCGGAGGAAGGAGAAATTTTATATTGTCTTGCCCAGGCTTCAGAGGCAAAGCATATTCCTTCTGCGACAGAGGGACCAGGGTTTTCTATCACATGGGACTTTGTAATCAAAACTTCAAATACAGCACCGTTTGAGGTTGATGTAAACTCTGTGGGTCTGGTAAGCATCGAGCAATATCAGGTACATGCAGGAGAGATTCAAAGTTTGAAAAACTCAATTGTAAATCTTGACGAAAGAATTGAAGATTTAAATGCGGATTTAAATAGTACTGATTTAAATTTAAATAAGATTAAGGAATCACTTCCATACAAAGTACTACCAACAAATAGAAAAATAATAGATTCACTTGATGAAAACAATGGAAATTTTATCTTTTACATAAATAGTTACGATAACTATGGAGGTTGTGATGTACCGGGAAAAGAAAATTATTATGGAATAGTATTTGCGGCAGGTGGAAGATATTCACAAGTGCTTTGTATGGGGAATTTAAATGGAGGTTTATATACACGAGTTAAAATTAACGGATCCTGGTCAGGATGGTTTGCGAAGTAAATAGGAATTTAAATAACAAATATATTGTCACTTATAAATAATCTACATAAACCAATTTAAGAAAATAAGATAAAGAGTTACAACAACAGAGAATTATATGACTATAGACTTTTTAAAGAACATAGATATCACCTATCTACTCTTCTTTCATCATCCAACATATGCTAAAATAGAATCTGACAAAACAGATAGATTTGACAACTGCATTTCGGAGGATAAATAGAATGGAAATTAAATTACTTGAGCAGGATTTTTCCATCTGCAAACTGAAGGATTTTTCACAAGCGGATTTAAGCCGGGATTTTTGCTTTGTAGGCAAAACGGATCAGGAGAATTCCTTGGTGTGCCCCACAGAATATATACCCCAAAATATTATTGAAAAAGAGGATGGATGGAAAGCATTCCGGATACAAGGAATACTTGATTTTTCTCTGATCGGCATTCTGGCAGACATTTCTGGTCTGCTGGCTGAAAACAAAATCGGCATTTTTGTTATCTCTACCTATAACACAGATTATATTCTGACAAAGACTGAAAATTTTCAAAAAGCTGTCTCTGTGCTGAGGGAAAATGGGTACATTATCGTGTAAAGCACGCCCACCCAAAGGGTATGACATTTTCACCAGTTCTCCGGCTTGCTGTCTCAGGGACGTAAGATTTTCTAACTTTCAGTAAAGCCTCTCCGGCGGCCCGTTCGGAACTCGCTGACGCGGGGGCAGTCTCACTGCGCAATGCGCACCGCCTACGAGTCTTTACTTCAAGAAGAAAAACTAACGTCCCTTCGAATGCAAGGCCTCCGAACTGGTGAAAATGGACGTAATGTCTGCTGGAAATGGCTGTTGCGAGACAAAAGGCGCCACCTACGATAGTTTTTTCTTCATTGTCGGAAGGAGGCCTTTCCAGAGCCGACTGGAGACAATGGAGAAAAACTATTGTAAGATGGCTCCTTTTGTTTTTCTGAATTGCATCTATCAACAGATATTACGTCTATTTTCTAATGAGTTACCAATAAGCCTGAACGAATATGTAACTCTTAGAGAACAGACAAAAAAGTAAAACGATATAAGTCAAAAGAAGCCCTTCTCCAGCAGACATTACGTCCATATTCTACATGATTGGAGTGAGGCATTCTAAGAGCCGAACTGAAATCATGTGGAAAATGTCATACCTTATTATTTAGTAAGAAAAATCTGGATTGAAGGTTTGGAAACTTTGGAACAATATGATATGATGGAGTCAGTGATTCCGGGCAGGGCACAGAGTGCTCTGTTGATTCGGGAAAGAGATTAGGGAAGAAAGGAACGACAGATGTTAGACGGAAAAAAATCATTATTCAGTGGCATGCAGGCCACAGGGACCATCACATTAGGAAATTATTTAGGAGCTTTAAAGAACTGGGTGGATATCGACAAAGATGAGTACATGTGCTTTTACAGTGTTGTGGATATGCATTCTATCACTGTCAGACAGGACCCGTCAGAGCTTAGAAAAAGAGCCAGGAGCCTTTTGGCACTTTATATTGCGGCGGGACTGGATCCGGTAGAAAATTGTATTTACTATCAGTCCCATGTTTCAGCCCACGCAGAACTTATGTGGATCCTGAACTGCTTTACCTATATGGGAGAAATGAACCGGATGACCCAGTTCAAGGATAAATCCCAAAAGCACTCAGACAATATTAATACAGGTCTTTTCACTTACCCTGTGTTGATGGCGGCAGATATTCTTCTGTTCCAGTCCGATGTGGTGCCGGTGGGCAAAGATCAGATGCAGCATCTGGAGATCACCCGTGATATTGCGGAGAGATTTAATAAGATATATGGGGATGTGTTCACGATTCCGGAAGCGTACATTGGAAAAGTGGGGCAGAAGATCATGAGTCTGCAGGAGCCGGAAAAGAAGATGTCCAAGTCCGATGAAAATGCCAACTCCCATATCCTGCTTTTGGATGACCCGGATACTATTATGAGGAAGTTTAAAAAGGCAGTGACGGATTCTGAGGCATGCATTGCTTATTCGGAAAATAAACCGGGAATCAAAAATCTGCTGGATATTTACTGCTCTATCAATGGCAAGACTCCGGAGGAAGCGGTAGCTGAGTTTGACGGAATGGGCTATGGCAAGCTGAAAGAACGAGTAGGAGAAGTGGTTGTGGAAGAACTTCGTCCGATCCAGGAGCGTTACAAAGATATTATGAAGGACAAAGATTATTTAAACATGATCATCAAGGACAATGGGGAAAAAGCATCTTATTATGCAACTAAAACCTTGAGAAAGGTACAGCACAAGGTAGGTTTCCCAGACCGCATCCGCTGATTTGGGACCGGGAAGAATTGATGATGAAAGATCCGGGGAAACGGTTTAAGACAGCCGTTTTTGCCGGATCTTTTTTTTGTGTAGGGCTTGCCCGGTCCGTTCTTCTGTTAAACGGCTTTCCTGCTTTGTTTTGCCGGGATTCTGAAAAGGCAAATGTATCTTGCAGTGGACAAGCGCTTTTGATATAATTCTATTATCATTTAATGCGCGTAAGCGCAGTTTTGGCGTCCAGGGTTGGGATGCCGGACAGAAGGAGGAAGGTTCATGAAGAAAAAGATTTTGAAAGTCACTGGCATTTTTTTGTCTTTGGTTCTTGTCATGGGTATGATGGCGGGCTGCGGTTCCAAAAAGACAACAAGCGACAAGAAAGAGGAGAAGAAGCAGTTTAAGATCGCTAAAAAAGATCTTAAGATCGGTGTGATTCATATTTCAGATCCATCAGAGGGATCAGGATATACTTACACACATGATCAGGGGATTGTAGCCATGCAGAAGAAGCTTGGCCTGAAAGACAATCAGATTGTCCGCAAGAACAACATCACAGACACTGATCCGACAAAGACAGAGACTGCTATCAAAGAGTGTATCGAAGACGGATGTAACGTGATCTTTGGTACAAGCTGGGGTTACATGGATACGATGGAAGCCATGGCAAAGGAATATCCGGATGTAGTTTTTTCCCACGGAACCGGATACAAGAAGAATGATTCCAACTTTAACAATTATTTCGGAAGAATCTATCAGGCAAGATATTTAAGCGGTATCGCAGCAGGACTTAAGACAAAGAGCAATAAGATCGGCTACGTGGCAGCGATGGGCAAGGACAACGCTGAGGTTACCGGCGGTGTGGATGCATTTGCCATGGGTATTTACTCAGTAAATAAAAAGGCAAAAGTATATGTAAAAGTTACCAACAGCTGGTTTAACCCAAATGAAGAGACCAATGCAGCCAAAGCCCTGATCTCACAGGGATGTGATGTGATTGGACAGCACTGTGATACACCGAATCCTCAGCTGGAGGCAGAAAAAGCAGGTGTATGGGGAGTTGGATACAATTCTGACATGAGCAAGGATGCTCCGAAGGCAACCCTGACATCGACGATCTGGCACTGGGGTGCTTACTACACAGAAGCAGTTCAAAAGATCATTGACGGAACATGGAAACCTGAAGTATACTATGGCGGTATGAAAGAAGGACTGGTTGACATTGCTCCGCTCAACAAGAAGCTCATCGCTCCTGGCACAGAGAAGAAGATCAATGAAGCAAAGGAGAAGATGCTTTCTGGAGACTTTAATGTATTTGACGGTGTCATTGAGACCAACGACGGCAAAAAAGTCGGCAAAAAGGGCGAGACTTTGAGCGATGAAAATATCAAAGGCAAGATCAACTGGTACTTTAAAAACATCGTTGTAAAATAGGCAGCGCAGAAGTAATTTCCATGGACAGCATGGATGAAAAAGAAGGGCATTGTAGATTCTGTAACAGAAGGCAGTGCCCTTCTTTCTTGGAACTTATTGAAGAAAAAAGAGAGGCAGAGAACACATGATACGAGGTGATGAAATGGCACAGGATAAAAAGGATACATATGCCATAGAGTGCAGAGGCATCCGAAAGACCTTCGGGAGTGTTGTTGCAAACAACAACGTAGATCTGGATGTAAAATATGGTGAGATCCTTGCCCTGCTCGGAGAAAACGGATCAGGAAAGACAACGCTGATGAATATGCTCTCCGGGATTTACCACCCAGATGCCGGAACGATCAAGATCGGAGGACAGGAAGTTTCCATTAATTCTCCGACAGACGCCATCGGTCTGGGGATCGGCATGATCCATCAGCACTTTAAGCTGGTAGATGTGCACAGTGCGATGGATAACATTGTGCTTGGGACAAAGGAAAAGAGAATCCGTCCGAAAGAGCTGAAGTCGAGAATTGAGGAGATCAGCTCTAAGTTCGGATTAGAGGTTGATCCTGAAAAGAAGATTTACAATATGTCAGTCAGTGAAAAGCAGACGGTGGAGATCTTAAAGGTTCTCTACAGGGGAGCGAGCATTCTGATCCTGGATGAGCCAACGGCGGTGCTGACTCCCCAGGAGACGGAAAAGCTGTTTGCGATCCTGAGAAGGATGAAGGAACAGGGATGTGCCATTGTCATCATCACACATAAACTGAACGAAGTGCTGGCTATCAGTGACCGTGTAGCCATCCTCAGAAAAGGGGAGAGCATTGGCACCGTGCCCACCAAGGAAAGCGATGAGAAAAAATTGACCGAATTGATGGTTGGAAGGCCCGTGACACTGGAGATCGAGCGTCCGGAGAAAAAGGCAGATGCAACTCCTGAAATTATCGTAAGAAACTTGAGTGTGGACCGCCCGGACGGCACCGCTGGACTGTCTCATGTGAACTTTGACCTGATGGAGGGTGAGATCCTGGGAGTTGCGGGAATCGCCGGAAGCGGGCAGAAAGAGTTATGTGAGGCCATCACAGGACTTACCCAGATCAAAGAAGGAAGCATCATCCACCGGAAGGAAGAGCTGGTGGGTATGACCTTTAAAGATATCCGAACCAGAGGCATCCGCATCTCTTTTGTGCCGGAGGACCGTTTAGGTATGGGGCTTGTGGCGTCTATGGGGATGGTAGATAATGTGCTCTTAAAACACTATCAAGATCAGAAGGGGATTTTTATCGACCGAAAAGCCCCGAGGAAGATGGCTGAGAAGATGGTAGAGGAGCTGGGGATTCTGACTCCGAGTGTGGACGCGCCGGTGAGGATGATGTCCGGAGGAAACGTGCAGAAAGTACTGTTGGGAAGAGAGATCATTGCGGAGCCTAATGTACTCCTCACGGCTTATCCGGTGCGTGGTCTGGATATCAATTCATCCTATACGGTCTATGATTTACTCAACGAACAGAAGAAAAAAGGAGTGGCAGTGCTGTTTGTGGGAGAGGATCTGGATGTCCTCTTATCCATCAGTGACCGTATCCTGGTGCTTTGCCACGGAGAAGTATCGGGGATTGTAGATGCCAGAAAAACCACAAAAGAAGAAGTCGGACTTCTCATGACCGGAGTAAAAGAACCAAAAGAAGAAATGGAGGAAAGCACAGATGGAAGCAAGTAAGAAAACAGGAAAAGAACCGTTTCTCCGTACCGTCAAGAGAGCGGAGCTTTCCCGGAAGAAGACGATGATTCTGCGCGTTGCTTCTGTACTGCTTGCCCTGGTGGCAGGAGGAATCTTTCTTTTGATCATCGGATTCAATCCCTTTACGGTTTATCAGACGATCATCAGCGGGGCTTTTCGAAGTGAAATGGCAGCTCAGGCGACGATCCGTATCATGATCCCATTGCTGATCTCTTCTCTGGGTGTCACTATGGCATTTAAAATGAGATTTTGGAATATCGGGGCGGAGGGACAGATCATCATGGGAGCTATTTTTGCCACCTATTTTGCTCTGTACCAAAATGCCATGCCACATGTCCTGCTGCTGATCGTTATGTTTATTGTCAGTGTCATCGGCGGCGGACTGTTCGGACTGATCCCGGCATTTTTTAAATCGAAGTTTAATACAAACGAGACACTGTTTACACTGATGCTGAATTATATTGCATTGAATGTGATCGTTTACCTCAGGGACGGCCCATGGAAGGACCCGGCATCTTCAGGATTTCCAAAGATCGCAAGATTTGATATCAACGCGCAGCTGGACCCGGTTTTCGGTGTTCAAGCCGGATGGATCATTGCCCTGGTGCTCACGGTTATCGTATATATTTATTTAAAATACACCAAGCAGGGATATGAGATCTCTGTCGTGGGAGACAGCCATGCCACAGCAAAATATGCGGGGATCCCTGTAAAACGGGTGATGCTGCGCACGATGTTTTTAAGCGGCGCTGTCTGCGGCATTGCCGGGATGGTACAGGCCACGGGGTCTGATATGACGCTGGCCACCTCGGTTGCTGGGGGAGTCGGGTTTACGGCCATCATCGTAGCATGGCTGGCCCGCCTGAATCCTATGGGTATTGTGATCGTTTCATTCCTGTTCAGTATCCTGGAAAAGGGAAGCAGTGTCATGCAGTCCACCTATGGACTTTCCAGCTATTCGGCGGATGTACTGCAGGGAATCATTCTGTTTTTTGTTCTGGGATGTGAATTCTTTGTACGATATAAGTTTGTGGCCAGAAAAGGAGGTGCCGGTAAATGAATACGGTATTAAATCTGTTTGTTGCGGCAGTGCTGGCCGGTACGCCTTTGCTGTTCGGCACAGTCGGTGAAATCATGAACGAAAAGGTAGGACACCTGAACCTGGGTGTTGAGGGAATGATGTCCATAGGGGCATGTGCAGGTTTTATGGTCGGATACCAGACGGATAACGTGGTATTTGCCCTGCTGGCCGCCTTTGGGGCCGGAGTGCTTGCAGCATTGATCTATGCAGTCTTGACCATCACTTTCATGGCAGACCAGAATGTAACGGGTCTGACGCTGACAATCTTCGGGGTAGGGCTTGCAAATTTCATCGGGGAATATATGCTGGATCATTCTACGACCCAGTCACTAAAGCTTCCGGAACATATATCTGCACAGATTGCGAATCTGCATATCCCGGTCCTCAGTGACATTCCGGTGCTGGGAAAGCTGCTGTTTTCCTATAATATCTTTGTGTATATCGGTTTAGTGATCGCTGTGGCCTGCTGGTATTATCTCCAGAGAACAAAAGCGGGCCTCAATGTGCGGGCTGTGGGTGAAAATCCCGGAGCTGCTGATGCTGCCGGGATCAGAGTCATCCGGGCAAAATATATCAATGTACTGATCGGCGGCGGGATCTGCGGAATCGGCGGAGCATATTCCGCTATGATCATCTGCGGAGGTGTTTGGATCAGCAACTGCGTCAACGGATTGGGATGGATCTCCGTAGCGCTTGTTATTTTTGCATCGTGGAGTCCGGTAAAAGCCATTTACGGATCTCTGGCATTCGGATGTTTCAGTGTCCTGAAATATTACGTGCCGAAAAGTATCATCAGCATACCAAATGCGATTTATGACATGCTTCCGTTTGTGATCACCGCACTGGTCCTTGTGGTCTCCTCCATCAGGCAGTCCAAGGAAAACAACCAGCCGGCATCCTGCGGAACCAATTACTTCAGGGAAGAACGCTGAGCAGAAACAAGGAAACGGTACGAAAAACTCTATGTGAACGGACTAGTTCTGTCCACATAGAGTTATTTTATTTCATAGGAAAGTGCGACTATGAAATAAAAAACGTTCCGCGAGAATCGCACTGCGGCGGTAAGGAATCATGTCGCCAAAGCGACCCGCCGCAGGCAGAGAATCCCGCAAGCGGGATTCTTTCTTATTTCATAGGATTTCATAGGAAATTGCCGTTATGATTTTATCTTTCTGTAATGCATAACTACTACAAGCAGGGTGCTCGCCATGAGTCCCCAGAGATATCCGTTGATCCCAACGTACGGTACCACAAAAACGATAAACGCAATCCTCAGCATAAGAGAGACTGAGTTATTAAATAGGGTTGTTTTTGTCTTTCCGAGGCCATTTAAGATGCTGGATAGTGTCCCGGACAAGTAAAGGACCGGGCAGAGGAAGGAAAGCATCCGAAGGAACATGCCTGCTTTTTCACTGTGGAACACGATCACTCCGATGGAGGGCCCCAAGGCAAAGAACAAAAAGAAACTTACAATCCCAAGGAGAAAACAGAAGGAAAGAGAGTATTTTGTTGCCCTATGTAATGTTTGATAGTCCTGTTCTGCCGTTGCGGCTGAAACCTTCGGCAGCAGCATCACGGAAATGGAGTTGGTGATACTGGAGGGAAAGTTGATAAAAGGGATAGCCATACCGGTCAGGATACCGTAGATCTCCACGGAATAGTGCTGATTGGCATAAAAACGGGTCAGCATTAGTGGAATCAGGATATTTTCCAGACTCTGGAGCAGCGTGATGGACAGTGAGTTGCAGGTCAGGGGGAAACTTAAGGACAGAAGATTGCCCAGAAGCTTTCTGGAGGAAGCTGCCGGCAGTCTGCTTTTTTGGCGCTTTACCTTCAATAGATGGTAGATGACCGTATAGAGGCAGGAAGCCATTTCACCTGCGACCATTCCCAGCACTGCGATCAATGCAGGAGTTTCAAGCTTTAAAAAGAAAGTAACGGAGATCGCGTAGATGCCTAACACTCTTGATATCTGTTCAATACACAGTGAGACAGAGGGAAGTCCGGGCTTGCCCAGCCCTATGTGATAGCTGTGGATGCACGCTTTGATCCCTACAAACGGCATGGCAAAGACGGCGGCTTTAAGGCAGGGGATACAGTCCTTTTCGTGGAGAAATTTCATGCATAGTTCATCCGCAAAGAAAAACAGGAAGCAGGCACAGATCACGGACAGCAGGATTGTGACGGACAAAGTGATCTTTAAAATTTTTCTGCAGTTTTCTGGGCGTCCTTTGGCCATCTGGGCAGCTACGATCTGTGACAATGCCGTTTCATAGCCGTGGAAGCATAGGGCGAATCCGACCAGATAGATCGGAAAAATTAATTGATAGACTCCCATTTGATGGGCACCAATCAATCCAGCCAGAAATATTCTATTATAGAATCCAATGAATCTGGAAAAAATATTAGCGGCTGTTAAAATTAATGTACCTTGTACAAAAGGGCTGGATTTTTTCATATGAACTCCCCCATTGTTATTGTTTTATTGTATGTTAAGAAATACGCGGTTATGATTGGGATTGTGTTGACATTGGAAGCCCCAAATGATAACATAGCAATGTGATATCCGACTATTTTGGTCGGGATTGGAGTGATGAGATGAAATTATCAACAAAAGGAAGATACGGCCTTCGCGCCATCGTAGATATTGCAGTGTTCGCAGAGACAGAACCTGCCGCGGTCAGCGCGATTTCAGAGAGACAGGATATTTCTATCCGCTACCTGGAACAGCTGCTTTCGAAGCTTCGCAAAGCTGGACTTGTGAGGAGCATCCGGGGAGCCCAGGGAGGATATGTACTGTCCAGAAGTGCAAAAGAGATTTCGGTGGGAGATGTTCTGAGGGCACTGGAAGGCGATCTTACACCGGTAGACTGTACGGAACTTACTGATACAGAGGAGACATGCAGCAGCTCAAAGTACTGCGTGACCAAAACTGTATGGAAGAGGATCAATGACAGCATTGCAAAGACCGTGGATGCCATCTATCTGAGTGAGCTGGCGGATGAGGCAAAAGCTGTTCAGCAGGGAAAACCGGCAGAAAGAAAATGTGAAAGATAGGAGTAGTTATGGAGAAGATCATATATTTAGACCATGCAGCAACAACACCGGCAAGGCCGGAAGTAGTAGAGGCGATGATGCCTTATTTTACAGAGAAATTCTGGAATCCGTCCAGTGTGTACTCACCGGCGTCTGAGGCAAAAAAGGCAGTAAGCGAAGTTCGTGAACGGATCGCAGACAGTCTTGGTACCCAGAGCCAGGATATTTACTTCACTGGGGGAGGCTCCGAGGCAGATAACTGGGCTATCAAGGAGACAGCGGAAGCCTATGCGTCCAAAGGAAAGCACATCATCACAAGCAAGATCGAGCATCATGCAGTGCTTCATACCTGCCAGTATCTGGAGAGAAATGGATATGAGGTGACCTATCTGGATGTGGATGAGATGGGGTATATTAAACTGGATCAGCTTAAGAAAGCGATCCGTCCGGATACAATTTTAATTACCATTATGTTTGCAAACAATGAGATTGGTACGATCCAGCCGGTGAAGGAGATTGGCGCAATTGCAAAAGAGCACGGAATTCTGTTTCACACTGATGCAGTACAGGCATACGGACAGGTTCCGATCAATGTGGATGAGATGAACATTGACATGATGAGTGCCAGCGGACACAAATTAAACGGGCCTAAAGGCATCGGATTTATGTATATCCGCAAAGGACTTAAGCTGCGTTCCTTTATCCATGGTGGAGCCCAGGAGCGCAAACGCCGGGCAGGTACAGAGAATGTGACCGGTATCGTGGGACTTGGCAAAGCTGTTGAGATTGCTTTTGAGACCATGAAAGAGCGCACAGGCAAAGAGCAGGAGCTGAGAGATTACGCCATCAAGAAGATTCTGGCGGAGATCCCGTACTGCCGTCTGAACGGAGGAAGAGAACACCGTCTTCCCAATAATATTAATATCAGCTTTCAGTTTATTGAAGGGGAATCCCTTTTGATCATGTTAGATATGGCGGGGATCTGTGCTTCCAGCGGATCTGCGTGCACATCTGGGTCACTGGATCCGTCTCATGTACTCTTAGCCATCGGACTTCCTCATGAGATTGCCCATGGTTCCCTTCGAATGACTTTGGGAGAAGAGACTACAAAAGAAGATATGGATTTTGTTGTGGAGAAGCTGAAAGAGATCGTAGATAAGTTGAGAAAAATGTCACCGTTGTATGAAGATTTTGTAAAGAAGCGTTAGAAGGCGCAGATGAACTGAATATATAATAGAAGAAAAAACAGGAGGTACTGTTATGTATAGTGAAAAGGTTATGGATCATTTTGAACATCCAAGAAACGTAGGAGAAATTGAGGACGCCAGCGGTGTTGGTACTGTAGGGAATGCCAAATGCGGAGATATCATGCGCATCTATTTTGACATTGATGATGATCAGATTATCCGGGATGTAAAGTTTAAAACATTCGGCTGCGGGGCAGCCGTTGCCACCAGTAGTATGGCTACAGAACTGGTAAAAGGTAAATCAGTGCAGGAAGCGCTGGAAGTCACAAACAAAGCGGTGATGGAAGCGCTGGATGGTCTTCCTCCGGTGAAGGTACACTGTTCTCTTTTGGCAGAGGAAGCCATCCATGCGGCACTCTGGGACTATGCGGAAAAGAACGGCATTAAGATCGAAGGTTTAAAGAAACCTAAATCTGATATCGGAGAAGAGGAAGTGGAAGAAGAGTACTAGGAGGCATCCGTGAAAGAGAAAGTAGTTGTAGGTATGTCAGGAGGGGTGGATTCCTCCGTGGCAGCCTATTTATTGAAAGAACAGGGATATGAGGTCATCGGTGTCACCATGCAGATCTGGCAGGATGAAGAACAGGCTCTTTTGGAGGAAAACGGAGGGTGCTGCGGCCTGTCAGCTGTGGACGATGCCAGACGAGTGGCCCAGGCGCTTGACATTCCTTATTATGTGATGAATTTTAAGCAGGACTTTAAGGAACATGTCATTGACTATTTTATTGAGGAATATCTGGACGGGCGCACCCCCAATCCGTGTATTGCATGCAACCGCTATGTCAAATGGGAGTCTCTTTTAAAAAGATCTTTGGATATCGGTGCGGATTATATTGCCACCGGACATTACGCGAGAATCGAAAAACTTTCCAATGGGCGGTATGCCTTAAAGCGGTCTGCAACGCTTGCAAAGGATCAGACATATGCCCTATATAACTTGACACAGAACCAGCTGTCGAAAACTCTGATGCCGGTAGGCGAATATACCAAGGATGAGATTCGGGAGATCGCAGAAAAGATCCATCTTCCGGTGGCACAAAAACCGGACAGCCAGGACATCTGTTTTGTGGATGGAGACTACGGAGACTTCATCGAGGAAGAGACCGGGCGGAAGATAACGGCCGGCAATTTTGTGGACATGGACGGAAATATCCTGGGTACCCATAAAGGGATCGTCTCCTATACGGTCGGGCAGAGAAGAGGTCTCGGCCTTTCCCTGAAACAGCCGGGGTATGTGGTGAGGATCGACAAAGAAAAGAATGAAGTTGTGATTGGCAGCAATGATGACTTGATGACAGATGTTTTATATGGGAATCAACTGAATCTGATGTCTATCCCTTCTCTGGAAAACGGAATGAGATTTGTGGCCAAGGTCCGCTATAACCACAAGGGTGCTCCGTGTACGGTGCAGATGGCCGGCGAGGATAAGATCCAAGTCCGGTTTGATGAGCCTCAGAGGGCTGTGACTCCCGGACAGGCAGTTGTGTTCTATGATGGAGATTATGTGGCAGGCGGCGCGACAATCTTATAATGTGAATTGGAGCTTTAATCGTGATGAGTCTATATTATCTTTTGTCCTATTTTTTTATTTATGGTTTTCTCGGCTGGTGCAGCGAAGTCGCATTTGCTGCATTGAAAGAGAGGAAGTTTGTAAACCGGGGGTTCTTAAACGGACCGATCTGTCCGGTTTACGGTTTTGGTGTTGGATTTGTGGTTTCTCTGCTGATGCCGTATAAGTCCAATGTTTTTTTCATGTACATCGGTTCGGTCATCGCCGTGTCAGCCATTGAGTGGGTTACTGGTTTCGCGCTGGAAAAGATCTTTCACAGCAGGTGGTGGGATTATTCTGAACAGCCGTTTAACCTAAACGGATATATCTGTCTTCCGTTTTCCCTGATCTGGGGAGTAGCCTGTATGCTCATCGTGTATGTTCTGCATCCGCTGGTCACCAGAATGGTGGGATTCATCCCCGGGCTTTTGGGCAATGTGCTCCTTGTTGTTTTTTTGGCAGGTATGGCCGCGGATGTCTGGGTAACGGCGGCAGGTATCTTTAAGATGAATAGGCGGCTGCGCAAGATGAGTGAGATCGCGGATGAACTGCACAATATCTCAGAACAGCTCGGAGAAAACATCTATCTGAGTGTCATGACAGCCGTGGAAAAGCAGGAAGAGACGAAGAAAAAACTGGATGAAGCGGGTCAGGAACTGAAGGAAAGAAAGAATGCTGTCCAGGAAGAACTGAAAGAGCGCAGAGAGAATCTGGGCGGAGAACTTGAACAGCGGGTGGAAGAACTGAAAGACCGATACCAGGAGATCGCGGGTAAGAAGAGTCAGACCAGCAGACGGCTTCTGAAAGCTTTCCCGGCTTTTGATTCCAACAAATACAAAGAGGCATTGAAAGAATTAAAAGAGCGGATGAAAAATAAATAGCAGACAGAAATGAAAGAGGACTGTGATCTCTGAAATTGAGATCACAGTCCTTGCTTTTATGTAAGTTTAAAATTGTCCCGGTCAGCTAGAATACAGCGAATGATGTACGCGATACCGTCCTTTGTGTTGGCCCGGGTCTGGTATACGCAGATATCCTTGATGGCCTCTGTGGCATTTGCCATGGCCACGGAATGAATCCCAGGGATAGAAAGCATAGAATAGTCATTCTCGCTGTCACCGATGGCTACAATCTCATCAGGAACAATGCCTTTTCTGCCCGCATAGTCCATCAGGCCGATTCCCTTCTGTGCTTCTACGGATGTGATCTCGATGTCGGTAGGTACGGTGGATACTACGGCAAGCCCGGGGATCTTTTCCAGCTCAGCACGCAGTCTGATCAGTGAATCTGGGTCTGTAGACTGGGAGATCACCTTCAAAACTCGGTGTTCACTGTGAAACAGACCGTCTTCCCCGTCCACATATGTGACCTGGCTGACCAGTTCTTCAAAATCCTTGTCTGTATATATAAAGTCAGGATGGTTGATCTGCATGGCCGGGATCATGACATCCTTTGTGTACTGCTTTAACTCTTCTTTGGACAGTAGGGAAATGCGTCCCATCTGAGAAAACGGAGTCGGCACCAGATCAAACTTATGAAACGTCTCAAAGATCTGTTTTACGGTCTCCTGTGGAATGGAATGTTCAAACAGCAGATTTCCCTCTTTATCATAACCGCAAGAACCGTTGCTGCAGATCATATCACACTGAAGTCCTGCCTTTTCTAAAATTCCGGTCACATTTTGGTATTCTCGTCCGGTATTGATCGTAAATTCGACGCCGCTGTCCTGCAGGGTACGGATGGCATCAATATTGACCTGGGTGATCTGGCGGTAGCTGTCCAGAAGCGTCCCGTCCATGTCAGACGAAATTAATTTTATCATGATAGAACCTCCTTGATGTTCGTAATTTTGTAAAATGAATCAATATTATACTACCATAAATGTCAGAAGAAGGACATAGTTTCATAAATCCTTAAGGTTTTCTTGCTTTTTATTTTACATAGTGTGTGATATAATACAAAAAGTTGTGTTGGGACAGATCCCAGCAATTGTCATTGTTTTTAAAACAAAGGAGTTCATATGTTAAACTTTATTCGGGGATTTTGTATGGCGCTGGCTGACAGTGTACCGGGAGTGTCCGGCGGTACCGTAGCTTTTCTGCTTGGATTTTATGACCGTTTCATCTCATCCCTTGACGATCTGATCACAGGAAATAAACAAAAGAAAATTGAGGCAGTGAAGTTCCTGTTTCGTATCGGTGTGGGATGGGTTGTAGGCTTCGGTGCGGCAGTATCCATACTCGCCAGTATTTTTACAGACAGGATCTATGAAATCAGCTCTCTGTTTTTAGGGTTGATCATCTTTGCGATACCGATCATTTGGGCTGAAGAGAAAGACTGTCTTAAAGGGAAATATAAAAATGCAGTATTTGCGGTCATCGGCATCGTTATGGTCGCTGCCATCACCTATTTCAATCCGGCGTCAGGAAAAGGCATGAACGTAAGTGTGGAGCATCTGAACTTAGGACTCGGCATATACATTTTTCTTGTGGCCATGGTTGCCATATCCGCCATGGTGCTTCCGGGTATCTCAGGTTCTACCATGCTTTTGATCTTTGGTTTATATGTACCTATCATATCAGCGGTAAAGGAAGCAATGCATTTTAATACAGCGTATTTCCCGGTGATCCTGATCTTTGGCTGCGGTATTCTCTGTGGTATTGCATCCGTCGTCAAATTGATCCGCACTTGTCTTGAGAAGTTTCGCTCCCAGATGGTATATTTCATCATCGGTATGATGGTTGGATCTCTGTATGCTATCAGCATGGGGCCAACTACCTTAGAAGTGCCGAAGCCTGCCATGGCAGTGGGCAATTTCAGTTTTGTGTTCTTTATCATCGGAGGAGTCATCATCTTTGGGCTTCAGAAACTGAAAGCTATGTCTGACAGGGACGAAGCGGCAGCAGGGGTTTCAGAGGCAGAATAGAAATCAATAAAAGTCTTAGACATCAGCATTTTGAGGGCTGATGTCTTTTTTTTCACAATTTTATCATAAACCTGTGGTACACTATAGATTAGAAAATATCCGAAAATGGAATAATATCGCAGGAGGATCACGGATGAACGATTTAAAAATATTAGTAGTGGATGATGAGAGCAGGATGAGAAAGCTGGTCAAGGATTTTTTAAACCGTGCCGGCTATCAAGTGCTGGAGGCTGCGGACGGTGAGGAGGCAGTGGATGTATTCTTTTCTACGAAGGGAATCGATCTGCTTGTATTAGATGTGATGATGCCGAGGATGGACGGCTGGGAGGTTGTACGGGAGATCCGCAAGGTGTCTGAAGTGCCGATTATCATGTTGACGGCCAAAGACCAGGAAAATGATGAGCTGCAGGGATTTGACCTTGGAGTAGATGAATACATCTCCAAACCGTTTAGCCCAAAGATCCTGGTGGCCAGGATCGAGGCCATCTTACGGAGGACAAAGCAGCAGGATGGGGAAGTGTTAAAGGCAGGCGGTATTGTCTTGGATGAGGCTGCCCATATGGTGGCCATCGACGACAAAAGCATCGACTTAAGCTTTAAGGAATTTGAACTGTTGTCTTATTTTATGAAAAACGAGGGAAGAGCCCTCACAAGGGAGAATATTCTGAATCAAGTGTGGAACTATGACTATTTTGGGGATGCCAGGACAATCGATACCCATGTAAAAAAACTCAGAAATAAGATGGGAAACAAGGGATCTTATATTCATACCATCTGGGGCATGGGTTATAAGTTTGAGGTACAGGAATAAGTGAAAGAAAAAATACTGAAGAACCAATCCATCAAGGTGAAGATGACGCTGGTGCTGATCGTGATCATGGCATCCACGATCCTTCTCTCCATCTGTATTAACATCTTGATGATCGAACCATACTATGTGTTTAAGGAAAAAAAGAATATTACCCATGTATATGATTCTATCAACCATCTGTTTAATACAAAAGGAGCCCGCAATAATACTTACAAGATTTCCAAAATTGTAAGGGAGTACAATTACCGGATGATCATCGTCGACAATGCAAACGGACAGGTGATATATTCCTCAGAAGGCAAACAGGGGCTGATGTACAATGATATGATCAGCACCTTGGAGGATATGGGCAAAATCAAAAAACAGATCAATGAGGAGGGGTATGCCGTAGTATCCGGCTCAGACAAGGAATCTACAGGAACAAGTATCAATCTTCTAGGCTATTTTGACAACGGTTATGCGGTGGTCATCAATACCCCTATGGAGAGCATCCAGACCAGTGCGGTGTTGTCGGGGAGATTCACTGCATATGTAGGTGCGCTCCTGATCGTGGCGGGAGGAATCGCCATGTATATTTACAGCAAGCAGTTTACAAGGCCCATCGAGGAGATGGCGGCGGCTGCCAACCGGATGAGTAATCTGGATTTTGATGTGAAAGTGATGGACTGCGGGGAAGACGAACTGGGGCACCTTGGGGAGAGTTTAAATGAACTTTCTTCCAAACTGGAGTATACCATCTCGGAGCTTAAGACTGCCAACAATGAACTGAGGCAGGACATCGAGCAAAAGGTACAGATCGATGAGATGAGAACAGAGTTTCTATCCCATGTATCCCATGAACTGAAAACGCCGATCGCGCTGATCCAGGGGTATGCAGAAGGTCTGAAGGACAATGTTTCTGCAGATGAGGAGAGCCGGGAATTCTACTGTGATGTGATTGCGGACGAAGCCAAAAAGATGAACCGGATGGTACAGAAGCTGCTGACATTAAATCAGATAGAGTTCGGCAACCATCAGGTCAGTATGGAACGGTTTAATATCCAGGAGCTCGTGCAGAATATGCTGTCTGCCAATACGATATTTTTTGAAAAAGAAAATATTACGATAGAGTTTGATGAGCCGCCGACTTACGTGTGGGCTGATGAGTTTATGATCGAAGAGGTGTTTGGAAATTATCTGAGCAATGCCAGAAACCATGTATATAAGAACGGAAAGATTGCCATCACGTTCAAGCAGATCGGGCAAGATCTGCGGGTGACGGTGTTTAACTCTGGAAATCATATACCGAAAGAGGATCTGGATAAGCTCTGGGTAAAATTCTACAAAGTGGATAAGGCAAGAACCAGGGAATATGGAGGCAGCGGCATCGGACTTTCTATCGTGGCTGCCACCATGAAAGCCCACGGCAAAGAGTATGGAGTTGCCAATGTGGAGGGCGGAGTGGAATTTTACTTTGATGTGGATTGTGCAAATGCCTGAAAATGTGATAAAATAGTGCATATTTCACATGGAAGCAAAGGAGCGGCATATGTTAAAAGATTATGTTAGCAGGATACAGGATGCGGATATGGTTCTGGTGGGCATCGGACCGGAACTCTCCGCACATAAATTGGTGGATTTTAAAAAAGAGATCACAAATGAGCATTATCAGAAGCTTTTAGAGATGAACGACGGGGATGACAATGTCAGATGGATGAGGCAGGTCTATGAGCGCTTTCATCTACTGAACCTTGTTCAGGTGCCATATTTCAAAGTTCTGGAGGAGGCGCTTTGCCAAAAGAACTATTTTGTGATCACAAGCAATGACGACGGACTCATCTTTCAATCAGGTCTTGAGAAAGGCCGTCTGGCGGCTCCCTGTGGCAGTGGGGACTTTTTCCAGTGTGAGGAGCCGTGCAGCGAGCAATTATATCCGGCAAAGCTGGGGCTTGAAGACCTGATCTGCCACTATGAGAATACAGGGGAGATTGAGCGTCTGGAATGTCCAAAGTGCGGAAAACCGCTGATATTTAATATTCGTACGGAGGATACGAAGAGCACTTATATTGAAGGGGCTTATCTGAACAGCTGGGCAGCTTATACCAAGTGGCTTCAGGGGACCTTAAACAAAAAGCTTTTTATCCTTGAGCTGGGAGAGGGATTTAACGTGCCAAGTTTGTTTCGGTGGCCGTTTGAAAAGATGGCTTTTTATAATGAGAAAGCATATATGGTGAGAGTGAACCGTACTCTGTATCAGATCGGGGAAGAATTGAAAGGTAAAGCAGAGTCGGTAAAGATGGACAGCAGAGATTTTCTAGGGATTGAGAGGTAGGATATGGTAGCGATTATTGATTATGATGCGGGAAATATCAGGAGTGTGGAGAAAGCAGTCCAGTTTCTCGGTGAGGAAGCCGCGATCACAAGGGACAAGGAACAGATCCTAAACAGCAGCCACGTGATTCTTCCGGGGGTTGGGGCTTTCGGGGATGCTATGGAAAAGATCCGCCAATATGGACTGGAGGAGACTATCCATCAGGTGGTGGAAAAAGGGATTCCGTTTCTGGGGATCTGTCTGGGGCAGCAGATTATGTTTGAGAAGAGTGAAGAAGCGCCGGGAGTGAAAGGGCTGGGACTTTTAGAAGGAGAGATCGTAAAGATCCCCAAAAAGGATGGGCTTAAGATTCCGCATATGGGCTGGAATAACCTTTCCATCAAGGAAGGCGCAAAGCTGTTTAAAGGAGTCCCCGATGATTCTTATGTATACTTCGTACATTCTTACTATCTGAAAGCTTCAGATCCGGATATTGTGGCGGCTTCTACAGAGTACTCAGAGGTCATCCATGCCTCTGTGGAGAAAGGGAATGTGTTTGCATGCCAGTTCCACCCAGAGAAAAGCAGCACCGTAGGACTTCAGATTTTAAAGAACTTTATTTCACTGTAGGAGGAAAAATTAATGCATACAAAAAGAATCATTCCATGTCTGGACGTACATAACGGCCGTGTGGTGAAAGGGGTCAATTTTGTTAATTTGGTCGATGCGGGGGATCCGGTAGCCATCGGGGCAGCTTATGACAAGGCGGGAGCAGATGAACTTGTCTTCTTAGATATCACAGCATCCTCCGATGCCAGAAATATCATGGTGGATATGGTAAGAAAGGTAGCGGAAACCGTTTTTATCCCGTTTACTGTGGGCGGGGGGATCCGAACTGTAGATGATTTCAGAGCAATCTTGAGGGAAGGCGCTGATAAGATCTCCATCAATTCTTCAGCCATCAATACTCCGGATTTAATCAGCGACGCGGCAGATAAATTCGGAAGCCAGTGTGTGGTTGTGGCCATTGATGCCAAACGGCGGGGGGACGGCCCGGGTTGGAATGTATATAAGAACGGCGGAAGGATCGACGTTGGCCTGGATGCCGTAGAATGGGCCAAAGAAGCAGAGCGGCGTGGAGCCGGGGAGATTCTTTTAACCAGTATGGACTGTGACGGTACCAAGGCAGGATATGATAATGAACTGACCAGAGCCATCGCGGAAGCCGTGGATATTCCTGTGATCGCATCGGGAGGTGCAGGGACTATGGAACACTTCTATGACACACTGACAGAAGGAAAAGCGGATGCGGCACTGGCGGCCTCCCTGTTCCATTTTAAAGAGATGGAGATCATGGATTTAAAAGAATATCTGGATGACAGAGGAATCAGTGTCCGCAGGTAAAACGATTGACAGTTCCATCCAGTTATAGTACTGTTGTGTCATAGTAATAGTACAATGATGATAGGAGGGATGGAGATGAAAAAAACATTTTATACGGCCGTTGTGATCCTGTTTGCAGTCAGTGTATTTTCTGGATGCTCCGTAAAACAGGAGCCAAAAAAGAAAGAGACCACAAAACAACAGACAAAGATCAGCGAAGTCAGCAAAGCACAGAAGATACAGATTATATCCCTGAAAGAACAGAAGACTGTGGCGGACATAAAAGATAAAGATGAGATACGCGCTCTGCTCGAAGATCTAAAGATCGACCAGTGGGAGACGGTGAAGTCTGTTCCCGAGGGAGCAGAGGCTGTTTACCGATGTGATCTGTACCAGGCAGGGACCCAGAAGCTGGATCAAAAGAAACCGGGAAGCGTGAAGAAGATGGGGTCCTTGACGTTCTATGAGGACGGTCCGTATGTGTCAATGAAAATCCTATCCTTCCGGCTGAACTTTAAGATCCCGGTGGATGCGGTACAGATCCTTAAAAAGCTTTAATTTAAAAGAAGGCCTGCAGGCCTTCTTTTTTAATACTCTTTATTCAAAAATATTCTGCATGAGATACGGTAGGATCCAAGGGAAATCATCAGTATGATTGGGACCGGCAGGAATTTTCCCCAGCCCTCAAACAAGCCCAGTATTGATTTTATCGGCAGATTCAAGAATATTACAGCTTTTCCAAGAAGGATGACGATCACAAAGATGGAAGCAAATACGCCGAACATTACAAACCGTCCTTTTTCTGTGCCAAACCGGTAGGCGATGGGATACATAAGGGACATCATAAGAAGTCCTATGGTAATACCCGCATAAGCTGTATAGAAGATTTCCTCATAAGCCAGGGGTGCCTGTTTGATCAGAGTCACGGCAAAGGATAAAACAATACCGAATATGGTGCCTAAGGCCAAGAGGACTGTGGTAATAATAAACTTGCTCCGGACGCAGTCTCTGGGTTCCACTGGGAGAGTCAGGGAATAGGCATCCCAGTGATAGTAATCGTCATAGCTGATGAGAGACAAACAAAGGATTGAAAACATACAGGGCAGCGCAGAGGCCAGGAAGGAGTAACTTTCGTTGAAGAAAGTGATACCTGTAAACATAATGACGATCAAAATGAGATTTTTTACATAGGACTGCAGCAGAAGCAGTTCCTTTTTTAATAAGCCGATCATATTTTTTCCCCCTTAATATATAAAAGCATCAGATTCTCAATTGTTATCTTATCAATCACTGCATTTTGGTAAAGACGGCGGATCTTATGCCGGTCTTCCACCAGCACTTCATAATTGTAACGGTTTTTGCGGTAGCGGATCACATCAGAAGCTTCCAACATGTGAAATTGTTTTTCGTCACACTTTAAGATGCCGTAGCCGTCGAGAATCTCGTCCCTTGTTTTAAAGAAAAGCATGGTCCCGTTGTCTATGAAGGCCAGATAATCCGCAATGTGTTCCAGGTCGCTGGTGATATGGGTGGAGAGTAAAATACTGCATTCCTCGTTGTAAATGAAGTCCTGAAAAATATCCAGGATTTCGTTTCTTACCACCGGGTCCAGCCCGCTGGTCGGTTCATCCAGGATCAGGAGCTTTGGATGGTGAGAGAGAGCTGTGAGGATTTCCAGTTTTTTTCTCATACCCTTGGACAATTCTTTGATCTTTTTTGACGGATCGATGCCAAAACGTGACAGGTAATCATAAAAAAGAGAGGAATCCCATTGTTTATAAACACCTTTCATAATAGTATCGATGGACTTCACTTTTAAAAGTTCCATAAAGAA
Organism: Anaerostipes rhamnosivorans; assembly: GCF_005280655.1. Taxonomy (NCBI): domain Bacteria; kingdom Bacillati; phylum Bacillota; class Clostridia; order Lachnospirales; family Lachnospiraceae; genus Anaerostipes; species Anaerostipes rhamnosivorans. Next base: position 2,372,633 of record NZ_CP040058.1, on the reverse strand, counting down.
GCTGTCATCCAGCACAACACCAATGTCCGCTTTGATCTCCTTCATGCAGGTCCGGGTATCCTTTCCGAAGATATATACCTCACCCTCTTCAGGATGGACCAATCCCAGCATTCCTTTGATCAGTGTGGTCTTGCCGGCACCGTTCTCACCAATCAATCCGACAATGGAGCCTTTCGGGACTGTCAGATCCACCTGGTTCAAACGGAAGTCTGTGTAGGATTTTGTCATATGTTTGATCTCTATGTTATTATTCATGGCGTCCGCCCTCCTCATATAGGTAGGAAAGAATTTCATCTAATTCTTCCTGTCCGATTCCATATGATATTGCCATATGTACGGCATTGATTAAGTGTTCCTCGATTTTTCTTAAAACTTCTTCCCTGAGCAGTTCTGAACTTTTTGTTTTGACAAAGCATCCCTTTCCGGGGATGGTTTCTATAAACCCTTCCTTTTCCAGTTCTTCATAGGCTCGTTTGGTTGTGATGACGCTGATCCGCAGGTCTTTTGCAAGAGAGCGGATGGATGGGAGCAGCTCCCCTCCGGAAATTTCGCCGGACAGAATTTTTTCTTTGAAGCTCTCTGCGATCTGTTCGTAAATGGGCAGGTCACTTTGATTGCTTATTATGATATTCACACGGCACCTCCTATCTGTATATATACAGTATATACGGTATATGCACAGTTGTCAATACATACATAGGAAAAACCGCACTAGTTGTATTTATAGGATGAATATGTTTTAATTAGGAAAGGATCAACAGACAGAGGAGGAATCACGATGAGCAAAAGAGAAGAAGCGGTCAGAAGACACAAACAAGGATATAACTGTGCCCAGGCAGTAGCTTGTTGTTACTGTGAAGAGATGGGCATCGATGAACGGACAGTGTTTGAGTTTATGGAGGGGTTTGGTCTTGGTATGGGAGGCATGGAAGCAACCTGCGGTGCAGTTTCAGGAGCGGTCGCAGTCCTGGGAAGGCTGAACAGCACAGGAAATCTTGGAAAACCGGATTCTAAGGGTGCCACGTATCAGCTGACAAGAGAGCTGGTGAGGCGTTTTAGGATAAAGAATCAAAGCACAGTGTGCAGAGAATTAAAGGGAATGACCACAGGTACAATGATCAGAAGCTGCCAGGGATGTATTGAAGATTCTGTGAAGATTCTGGAGGATATCCTCGACAGAATGGAATAGGGATCTGCATCATACAGGCAGCAGCGGGAGGAGGTTTTCTTGTTATTTAAACAATTAAAGTATTTTACAGAGGTAATAAAATGCGGAAGCTTCACGGAAGCGGCAGAGAGGTGCTTTATATCCCAGTCTGCCATATCTCAGCAGATACGGGCTTTGGAAGAAAGTCTGGGCGTTGAGCTGATCAAGAGGAAGAACAGAAAATTCTCGATGACTCCCGCCGGAGAATACTTTTACCGGCATGGCCTGGTACTGCTGGATGAGGCAGAACGGCTGAAAAGAGAGACCGTGCGGATCGGCAGCCATAAGGAGGAACAGCTGAAGATTGGTTATCTAAGATGCTACGGAGGCATGGAATTCCGACAGGCAGTGGCAGTTTTTTCAGAGAAATATCCTGAATTAGAACTGGAGATCGTCACAGGCAATCATGAGGAATTATATGATCTGCTGCGCTTTGGAGGAGTTGACTTAATTCTCAATGACCAGAGAAGGGCATTTTCCGAGGAATATGAAAATTATCAACTGGTCACAAGCAGCTGTTACATTGAGCTATCAGAGAGGAGCGCGCTCAGCGCGCTGACATACGTCACTTTGGAGGACTTACGGAAGATCCCATGTATCCTGGTGGCCTCAGAGGATCAGCAGGAGAGAGAAAAGGATCATTATGCAAAAACTATGGGATTTCCTGATAACTTTTTATTTGCGGTGACCTTGGAGGAGGGGAGGCTTTTGGCGGCAGCTAACAAAGGCTTCCTGCCAGTAGAAGGGACATCGGAGGGGGCCTCTAAGCCAGAACCTGCAATTCGCCGTATCCCGCTGTGCCGGGATGGAAAGCAGATAAAAAGAAACTACTGTGCTTTTTGGAAAAAGGAACGGACCGGCTATTACATTGAGGAGTTTGCAGAAATCCTGCGCCAGATGTTTTTGAAGAAACAAGAACAATAAAGACAGATATAAAGGTATGAATCACAGCTCTTGAATTTATCGACAGATTATGATAATATAATGACATACAAAAGAGAAAAAACAGCAGTCTGTAATTTTTACAGACTGCTGTTTCTATTTATACCTACAATGAAGAAAAATTATCGTAGGATGGCACCTTTTGTTTAGCTGTCATCCTTATCCAGCAGACATTACGTCCATGTTCTACATGATTGGAGTGAGGCATTCTAAGAGCCGAACGGAAATCATGTGGAACATGTCATAAGTTTTTTACGGCTGCTGAGAGCATCAGCTTGATCCGGTTGATCTGGTTGACTTCACTGGCTCCGGGATCGTAGTCGATGGCAACGATGTTGGACTCAGGGAATGCCTGGCGGAGTTCTTTGATGACGCCCTTTCCTACCACATGGTTCGGCAGGCAGGCAAACGGCTGTGTACATACGATATTTGGTGCGCCGCTGTGGATCAGCTCCACCATCTCTCCGGTGAGGAACCAGCCCTCCCCGGTCTGGTTTCCGATGGAAACGAACGGTTTGGCATAGGCTGCCAGATCTTTGATGTAGGCGGGCTCGTCAAAACGTTTGCTCTTAGAGAGCTCTTTGCGCAGGGTCTTTCTATACTGTTCCACCACCCAGATACCGGAGTTGCAGATGATGGCTGTCTTCTTAGACTTTCCAAGATATCGGTATTTGAAGTTGCTATTGTAGAAACCGTACATAAAGAAGTCCAGAAGATCAGGGACAACGGCCTCGGCGCCTTCCCGTTCCAGAAGCTCTACCAGATGGTTGTTGGCATCCGGCAGGAATTTAACAAGAATCTCACCTACAATTCCAACTCTCGGTTTTTTCTCGTCCGTCAAAGGAATCTCATCAAAGTCCCGGATGATGCCTCTGATGTTCTTTGAGAATGTGGTCAGGCTGCCTTTCATAACATCACGTTTACACTTGGCTTCCCAGCGTTTGTGAAGGCGGTTTACGGACCCCTTTTCCTTTTCATATGGACGGGTTCGGTAAACGACCCTCATAAATAAATCTCCATAGACAATGGCCTGGACAGCCCGGTTTAATAGGCCGGGAGAGAGTTTAAAACCGCTGTTTTTCTCAATCCCCTGGGTACTGATGCCAATGACCGGAATATGCCCGTATCCGGCATTCTGAAGCGCCCGCCGGATGAAGCTGATATAGCTTGTGGCACGGCAGCCGCCGCCGGTCTGACTGATAGCCAGGGCAATCTTATCTGTATCATATTTGCCTGACAATAAAGCGTTCATCAGCTGACCGATGACGATCAGGGACGGATAACATGCATCATTGTTAACATACTTAAGCCCTGTATTCACGTCTTTCATTCCGCCCTGTTTTAAAACTTTGACCTTATATCCGCAGGATTTTAAGGCTGGTTCCAACATAGAAAAGTGGATCGGTGACATCTGTGGGATCAAAATTGTGTATTCTTTTGCCATTTCTTTTGTAAATTCTATACGCTTCATGGCAGCAGACACCGGTTTTGGTTCAATGTTATGTTTTTTTCTGACGCGGACCGCACTGATCAGAGATCGGATCCTGATTCTGGCTGCGCCCAGGTTATTAACCTCATCGATTTTTAACACTGTATAGATCCTTCCGGAGCGGGTGAGGATCTCGTTGACGGTATCGGTGGTAACTGCATCCAGGCCGCATCCGAAGGAATTTAACTGGATCACTTCCAGCTGCTTGTTGGATTTGGCATAGTTGGCGGCACCATACAGTCTTGAGTGGTACATCCATTGGTCAGATACATTCAGAGGACGGTCTACCTTGGATAAATGGGAAATGGAATCTTCCGTCAGCACAGCGATGCCGTAGGAGTTGATCAGTTCAGGGATTCCGTGGTTGATCTCAGGATCAATGTGGTACGGGCGCCCGCAGAGCACAATACCGGTCCGCCCGGTTTCCGCCAGATAGGCCAGAACTTCTTCCCCCTGGTTCTGTATGTCTTTTCTCACATGATCCAGTTCATCAAACGCAGCCCTCACGGCCTCGTTAATCTCTGGCGCAGTGATGCCGTATTTCTCACCCAATTCCTCAAAAAGTCTTGGTTTCAGAGCTTCCTGGTTATCCAGGGCAAGGAAAGGATTCATGAAGTTGATATTCTCTGTCCGCAGTTCTTCCATGTTGTTCTTAATATTTTCCGCATAGGATGTCACGATTGGACAGTTGTAGTGGTTGTTGGCCTCTTCCGTCTCATTGCGTTCGTAAGGAATGCATGGATAGAAGATATCCTTGATCCCCTGTTTGATCAGCCACATCACATGGCCGTGAGCAAGCTTCGCAGGGTAACACTCGGATTCACTTGGGATGGATTCAATTCCCAGCTCATAAATCTTCCTGGAAGATTCGGGCGACAGAACTACAGAAAATCCAAGCTTCGTAAAAAATGTATGCCAGAACGGATAATTCTCGTAAATGTTCAGAACCCTTGGAATACCAATAACTCCGCGCCTGGCTTCATCGGCGGGAATAGAATCATAACCGAAGGTTCGCTCCAGTTTGTAGTCATACAGGTTCGGGATATTGTCCTTATTTGCTTTGCCGCCGACTCCGCGTTCGCAGCGGTTTCCGGTGATGTAGCGGCCGCCGTTGGAAAACTTGTTGATGGTCAGCAGACAGTTGTTGGTACAGCCCTTGCAGCGTGTCATAGAAGTGTCTACGGTCAAGGCAAAAATATCTTTCATTGGCAGCATCTGTGTCTGTGTGTGTTCTGTCTTAAAACGTTCCTTGGCGATCAGTGCAGCCCCGAAGGCCCCCATGATACCGGCGATGTCCGGCCGGATGGCATGGCATCCAGAGATGCGCTCAAAGCTTCTCAAAACAGCGTCATTGTAGAATGTTCCTCCCTGAACAACAATGTGTTCACCGAGAGATTTAGGATCTGTCAGCTTGATAACCTTTAAAAGCGCGTTTTTAATGACAGAGTAAGCAAGACCGGCGGAGATATCCCCCACGCTGGCACCTTCCTTCTGTGCCTGTTTTACCTTTGAATTCATAAATACTGTACAGCGGGACCCAAGGTCGATCGGTGTCTTTGAGGTCAGAGCCACTTTGGCAAAGTCCTGTACAGAATAGTTCAGGGACTTGGCGAAGGTCTCGATAAAGGAGCCACAGCCGGAGGAACAGGCCTCATTGAGCAGTACATTGTCCACGACTCCGTTCTTGATCTTGATGCACTTCATGTCCTGGCCGCCAATATCCAGGATACAGTCTACATTTGGATCAAAAAATGCGGCCGCATAGTAATGGGCAATGGTCTCCACTTCACCGTAATCTAGATTCAGCGCAGCTTTGATCAGATGTTCGCCGTAGCCTGTGGAACAGGAAGAGACGATGTTTGCCTCTTTCGGCATCTGCGAATCGATCTCTCTGAGGGCGTCAATGGTCGCGTTAAGAGGATTTCCATTGTTATTGGTGTAGTAACTGTAAAGAAGATCTCCTTTTTCGCTTACTAATGCCACCTTTGTAGTAGTGGAGCCGGCATCGATCCCCAGATAACAGTTGCCTTCATATGTAGAGAGATCCCCGCGCTTTACAATGTGGCGGTTATGATCTTTTAAAAACATCTGGTATTCCTGATCATCTTTAAATAAAGGCTCCAGCCGGTCAACCTCATGGTTCAGTTCGATCTTCCTGCTGAAGTGTTCCAGGAGATCAGTGAAATTTGTCGTCACCTCATCCTTGGAATTCAGAGCAGCTCCTACGGCCGCAAATAAGTGAGAGTGGTTTGGAGCGATGATCGCCTCACCTTCAAGACCAAGAGTACGAATGAAAGCCTCTTTCAATTCAGAGAGGAAATGCAGAGGCCCTCCCAAAAAGGCCACGTTGCCTCGGATCGGTTTTCCGCAGGCAAGACCGCTGATGGTCTGATTGACCACGGCCTGGAAGATGGAAGCCGCTAGATTTTCTTTTGTGGCGCCTTCGTTGATCAAAGGCTGGATGTCTGATTTGGCAAACACACCGCAGCGGGCTGCGATGGGGTAGATCGTGTCATAATTCTTGGCATATTCATTCAGTCCTGCGGCGTCTGTCTGAAGCAGAGATGCCATCTGGTCAATGAATGAACCAGTACCGCCGGCACAGACACCGTTCATGCGCTGGTCAATGCCGTTGGTGAAATAAATGATCTTCGCATCCTCTCCGCCCAGTTCAATGGCCACGTCAGTTCTCGGAGCGTAGTCCTGGAGTGCTGTGGAAACACAGACAACCTCCTGGCAGAATGGGATTTCCAGATAAGAGGAAATAGAAAGTCCGCCAGAGCCTGTCACTGTAGGGGCAAAGGTGAGATCGCCGATCTGGTCTTTGGCCTTTCTTAAAAGAGAAGCCAGGGTTTCCTGTATATTTGCATAATGTCTCTCATAGTCTGAGAACAGTATATTGTGCTGCTCATCGATCACCGCCACTTTAACGGTGGTAGAGCCGATATCAATTCCTAATCGTTTCATCTTAATTGTAACCTACTTTCCTTTCGATAGTAGTCTTATTATAAAATAAAGAAATTGAAATAACAAGATTCAACTGATCTCTTCTTACCTATTAAATAGTGCAGGAAAAAAGGATGAGAAAAAAATTCACTAAAATTAATCGGAAACAAATGAAAAACAAGGCATAGTCTATAAGAAAAAGGCAAAGGAAAGAATAAAATATGACAGAACGGGGAAACTGTAATGGAATTGTTTATGTAATCAAGGAAAAAGATACCTTATATCAGATTGCAAAACAATATAATGTGAGAGTAAGGGATATCATGAGGAGGAATCCTTATGTAAACATTTACAACCTGCAGATTGGTGATGAGTTATGTATTCCGGCAGCGGGACCGGTGATTTCAGGTGCTTTTGAGCCATATGTGGTGAAAGAAGGCGACACACTTATGAATATTATGGAAAATAAGAATGTTTCCTTTGAAAAATTAGCGAAATCAAACAAAAGTGTCAGTGAGCTTACCCTGCCTGTAGGGACAGTTCTGTTAATTGACAAAGAGAAATAATATCTCTATAATGAAACGTGAACTCGTGGAAAACAGGCGGATGGTGTCATCTGCCTGTTACCGCAGCGAAGTGGAAGGAGACCTAAATGATACAAATTTTTCGGACAATGGATGGCCGGATCAACGAAATATCTGAGTCCATAGAGGGCTGTTGGATTTCTGTGGTGGACCCTACAGCCACAGAGTTGGTGGAACTATCCCAAAAGTATCAGATTGATTTGGATCATTTAAAAGCGCCTCTGGATGAGGAAGAACGTTCCCGTATCGAGGTTGAGGACAACTATACCTTGATCATCGTGGATGTGCCCATCACAGAAGAGAGAAAAGAAAAGAACTACTTTGTGACGATCCCGTGCGGAATCATATTGACAGATCTGTGCCTGATCACCATCTGCCTGATGGACACGCCGGTGCTTTCCAACTTCAAAGAGGGAAGGGTCCGAAACTTCTGGACTTATAAGAAGACTAGATTCATACTGCAGATCTTGTTTCGCAATGCCTCACTCTACCTTCAGTACCTGCGGATTATTGATAAAAAAAGCGATGAGGTTGAAAAACAGCTTCATATTTCCACAAAGAATCAGGAGCTGATCGAGCTTTTGGAGCTGGAAAAGAGTCTGGTTTATTTCTCCACTTCACTGAGGGGAAATGAGCTTGTTTTAGAGCGCCTGTTAAAGATCGAGAAGATTAAGCAGTATCCGGAGGATGAAGAACTTCTGGATGACGTCATCATTGAGAACAAGCAGGCAATTGAGATGTCTGACATCTACAGCAATATCCTGAGCGGCACAATGGATGCCTATGCGTCCGTTATCTCCAATAATCTGAACATTGTCATGAAGGTTCTGGCGGTGATCACCATTGTCATGTCCATACCGACGATGATCGCCAGTTTTTGGGGGATGAACGTGCCTGTGCCCTTTGCGGACAGCCGTTTTGGATTTTTTGGACTTGTTGGGGTGTCTGTGGTGCTGACAGTGATCGGAAGTATTGTATTAGGAAAGAAAAAAACATTTTAGGAAAGGTAACATATGAATTGGTTAAATAAGCTTGAGAGGAAGTTCGGGCGGTTTTCCATCCCAGGGCTTCCAAAGTATATTATTCTTTTATACGTGGTTGGGATCCTTGTACAGTTTGCAGCGCCGGAGTTGTACAGTCTGTTTTCGCTGAATCCTTATCTTGTAATGCATGGACAAGTATGGAGGATCTTTACGTTTTTGCTGATCGCACCGTCTACAAACTTGTTCTTTATGATCTTTGTGCTGTTGTTTTATTATTCGATCGCATCGTCTCTGGAACAGGTATGGGGAAGCTTCCGCTTTACTATGTATTACCTGATCGGTGTTATCGGAACAGTTGCAGGGGCTTTTCTTACATATCTGATCCTCACGGTTTCAGGAGGGCAGATGAGCGCTATGTTTGTGGAGATGGATACTTTTTATCTGAACTTATCTCTGTTCCTGGCTTACGCTATGATGTTTCCTGACATGCAGGTACTCTTTTATATGATCATTCCGATGAAGGTAAAATGGCTGGCATATCTTGACGCCGCGTACCTTTTTTATACATTTTTTATCGCAACAGACTTTACAGTCATGGGAATTTCGATTAAAGTATCTATAGTGGTCGCACTGCTTAACTTTGTTCTGTTCTTTTTCTCAACAAAGAAAATGAAAGCAAAGGGAGCCAGATTCAGCCAGAAAGTAAAACAGAGGAAACGCAAAGCCCAGTTCGGGGAACCGGCTGGACATGTGGAACCAAAGAAAAATGGCGCAAGGCATGAATGTGCCGTCTGCCACCGGACAGAATTGGACGATCCCACACTGGAATTCCGGTACTGTTCCAAATGTGACGGGAATTATGAGTATTGCCAGGATCATCTGTTTACTCATATCCATGTCAAAAAGGACGATAAAGGAAATAATTAATTATTACAATTAATTGATTATACATTGTTATGAAAAGGAGATTAACTATGCTGACAAAAAAAACAAAGATTGTTTGCACGATGGGGCCTGCGACAGATGATGATGCGGTGCTCAAACAGCTGATGCTGGAAGGAATGGATATCGCGAGGCTGAATTTCTCTCACGGTGACCATGAGGAACAGCTTGGAAGGATCAAGAGAATTAAAAGATTCCGTGAAGAACTGAATATTCCGATCGCGATCTTACTGGATACAAAAGGACCTGAGATCCGTACAGGACTTCTGGAGACAGACGGAGACGTGGAATTAAAAGAAGGAAATGAATTTGTTCTGACCACAAGGGACATCAAAGGAAATGATTCTATCGTAGCAATTACATACGAAGAGCTTCCGCAGGATGTCACAGAAGGAAATACAATCCTGATCGATGACGGTCTGATCGAACTGAGAGTCAAAGAGATCAAAGACGGAACAGATATTGTATGTGAAATTGTAAACGGCGGACTTTTAGGAAGCCGTAAGGGAGTGAACGTACCGAACGTGCGCGTAAATCTTCCTTCCATCACAGAAAAGGATAAGAGAGACATTGAGTTCGGACTTGAAAACGGCATTGATTTTATCGCGGCTTCTTTCATCCGTAACGCAGATGCAGTCAATGAGATCAAGGACATCGTAAAAGCCCACAACATGGAAGTCGGCGTTATCTCCAAAATTGAAAACGTGGAGGGTGTGGAAAATATTGAATCCATCATCCAGGCTTCTGACGGAATCATGGTAGCCCGTGGAGATTTAGGTGTGGAAATTCCCGCAGAGGAAGTTCCGTTTATGCAGAAAGCAATCATTAAGAAATGCAACAATGCATTTAAGCCAGTCATCACAGCTACACAGATGTTAGACTCTATGATCAGAAACCCACGTCCGACAAGAGCGGAAGTAACAGACGTTGCCAATGCTATTTATGACGGAACCGATGCGATTATGCTTTCTGGAGAAACCGCGAAGGGGAAATACCCTGTGGAGGCCGTAAGGATGATGAACCAGATCGCCATCTCCACAGAACTGCATCTGGATACGAAGATCAAAGATTTTCGTTCCATCTATGTAAGCCGTGGAATCTCAGCAGCGGTTGCTTATTCTGCTGTACAGACTGCTCATAATATTAACGCAAAATGTATCCTGGCGTCCAGTATGTCCGGATTTACGGCAAGGATCGTATCTAAGTTCAAACCGGATGCACAGATCATTGGCTTGTCTCCGGATGAAGCGGTTGTGCGTAAGATGCAGCTTTACTGGGGAGTGCGTCCGTTTAAGTCACATAAGGCTTCCTCTACCAGAGAACTTTTGGATGAAGCTACGGATATCGTACTGAATGCAGATCTTGCACAGGAGAACGACATCCTGGTACTGACCGGAGGAGGTCCGGCAGACCACCGTGGAAAAGGCGTGACAAACATGCTGAAAGTAGTAAAAATCGGCGAATAAGGATAGACAGGGGGTGTGAAAGCATCCCCTTTTTGGTAAGGTGATAATTTATGAAGGTTGCTGAAAAAGTTTACATATCGGAAATTTTAACGATCACAAAAGCAAAGTTAATAAAGCGGATTGTAAAGGGAAAAAGCATTCCTTCGTTATATTGTATTACACTGCCGCTTGGAAATGTAGGAATTCTGGAAGTATACGAATACCGGGAGCTTTTAAAGGACTATTATCAGGACAAAGAGGTTACCGTTGTGGGATGTGCCGTCTCTAAACAGGACGCCTTCGTTATGGTCAGAAGGATCGTGGAAGAGATAAAACAGCAGGGTTGCCTTTTGCAGGTTCCTGAATTTTTTGAAGAGGAGTGAGGCAATGGCAGTTTTATGGATCATTTTAAAAATCATAGGAATACTGCTGCTGTGTCTCCTTGCATTGTTACTTCTGGTGCTGTTTGCGCCTGTCGGCTATGCCTGCCGGGGTGTCTGGAACGGCAGTGAGAAATGGGCCAGAGGCCGCATTTCCTGGCTTTTCTTTTTTGTCCGTATGAAGGTTGTGTGGAGAGAAGGAGAGGAGCCAGGCATTACTCTAAGGATACTGGGACTCCCCGTCTACAGCTCTGATGAGAAGCGATGGTCCTTTCTCAACAGGAAAACAGAGGATAATGTGGTAGAAATCAGGGATTCTGGGAAGGATATAAAAGAGCCGGACAGAGCAGCCCAGAAGACTTCCCGGCCGCTTTCAGAGGAACCGGCAAGTGAGAAAGAGCAACTTCCCGATGATATCCTGGATTATACCTGGGACGGGGAAGATTTGGAATCCTTTGAGGAGGAAGAGCCAAGAAAGCCGTCTTTCACAAAAAGGGTGAAAAGTTTCCTGCAAAGATGCTATAATACAGGTAAGCGTCTGTACAAAAGATTAAAATACATTTTAAACAGGGCTGGTTCTTTTAAGGAACTGCTGGAAGATGAGGAATTGATCAGTGCAGTCAGGCGTCTGTTTGGATACAGCAAGAAGGGGATCAGACATTTTCTTCCTAAGAAGCTCTCGGGAGAGATCACCTTTGGGTTTGAGGACCCCGCCGCGACAGGGCAGGCACTTGCCGCTGTGAGCGTTTTGATGCCGCTGTTCAGAGGAAGTCTGTATGTGGAACCGGATTTTGAAGAAGCAAGATTTGAAGCCGACCTGACTGTTTCGGGACGGATTTATGCGTTTTATTTTCTGAAGCTTGCCTGGGATATCTATCGGGATAAAGAGCTTTGGAGACAGAAGGAGCGTATCTTAAGAACAATAGGAGGTTAGTTTAATGAGCAAAGAAAAGTTTAATGAGACCGTGGACTCGTTATTCCAGGGCATTGAGGGATTTATGACCTCAAAAACGGTAGTCGGAGATCCGATTTATGTGAAAGACACGATCATCCTGCCGCTGGTGGACGTATCCTTCGGCATGGGAGCCGGGGATTACCGAGCAGACCGGAAAGCCCGCGGATACGGCGGCATCGGGGGAAAGATGACTCCCAGCGCCGTCCTTGTGATCCGTGATGGACAGACAAAGCTTGTCAATGTGAAAAACCAGGAGACCATTACCAAGCTGCTTGATATGGTTCCGGATGTGATCGACAAATTTACAAAAAAAGAAGAGACACTAGAAGACATTGTGGAAGACTTGGAAAACGAATGATAACCTCCCTATTGGGAAATGCCCTGTATTATCAGAAATCTATAATACAGGGCATTTTTATTCAATACTTTCCGTTTGTTTGCATATACTAGTTAATAAGCTTAAATAGGTGTGTATGTATGAAACGTGTTTGCGGAGTCGCTTTTTTCTTTTTCGGGCTGGGACTGTTTATCGGATTATTTATCCAAAGAGATTTCACACAGTTTGCAATGACAGGGGTCTGTATTTCATTGTCTTATTTTCTGTTTTTTCAATAGAATAATAGATACCGGAAGAGTCCGCCTTTTGCAGTAAATAAAGAATCAAAAAAAGAGCCGGAAATTCCAGCTCCCCTAAGGTTTATAATCAATCGGGAAAGATTATGCTCTTTCGACTTTACCTGATCTCAGACAAGAAGTACAAACGTACATTTTTTTAGCTGCACCGTTTACCTTCACTCTTACAGATTTGATATTTGATTTCCACATCTTATTTGATCTTCTATGTGAATGACTGACTGCATTACCAAAATGAGCGCCTTTTCCGCAGATAGCACATTTTGCCATGTTAGCACCTCCTTAACTCGATCTTATCCCTCTCTGGGACTGACAACTATTTCATTCTAACAGATTGATTTATAAAAATCAAGAAGAAATTCTCTTTTCTTTTTGGGAGGTAAATAGTATAATCTAAGTAGCGTTCCGGGCGTACGGCCCTGTATGGACGCAAAAGAATACGAAGTATGGAGGTAAAGCGATGAAAGGACATATGAACACGAAGAACGGCGAGATTTCTATCGAAAATCAAGTGATTGCTAAGTATGCCGGAATTTGTGCCCTTGGATGTTTTGGCATTGTCGGCATGGCAATGGTCAATATGAAAGACGGAATCGTAAAGCTGCTGACCAGAGATAATATAAGAAAAGGCGTTTTTGTTTCTGTGAAGAACAACAAAATTTCTATAGATTTTCACATTATTGTTTCTTATGGAGTTTCCATTTCTGCGGTGGCGGACAACCTGATGTCTTCTGTGAAGTACCGGGTTGAAGAATTCACCAGCCTGGAAGTGGAGCGGATTAATGTATACGTTGAAGGCGTGAAAGATATAGGATAATTACGGAGGCAGGATAAATGAAGCAAATCGACGCGGCTTTGCTCAAGAAGATGTTCATCGGCGGAGCAAAGAGACTGGAAGCTCAAAAAGAGCATATCAACGAATTAAATGTGTTCCCGGTACCGGACGGTGACACGGGAACCAACATGACCATGACGATCATGTCGGCGGCAAAAGAAGTGGGAGCTATTGAGGACCCCACCATCGAGGATCTGGCAAAAGCAATCTCAGGAGGGTCCTTAAGAGGAGCCAGGGGTAACTCCGGAGTGATCTTATCCCAGTTGTTCAGAGGATTCACAAAACAGATTAAATATTTGGACAGCCTGACCACCAGAGATGTGGCGGCAGGTTTTAAAAAAGCAGTGGACACTGCATATAAAGCAGTCATGAAACCAAAGGAAGGGACGATCCTTACGGTGGCAAAGTCCGCTGCGGACAGCGCCATGAGATCAGCCAAAAAAACAGAAGATTTTGAAGAGTTTGCCAAGACTGTCATGCAGGATGCAAATGCTACGTTATTAAAGACTCCGGAGATGCTGCCTGTCTTAAAGGAAGCGGGAGTGGTAGATTCGGGCGGACAGGGACTCATGGAGGTCCTTCAGGGAGCCTATGATGTGCTGCTTGGCAAAGAAGTAGACCTTGAGGTGGCAGTGGCATCGAAACAGAAACAGAAACCTGTGGGTGCTGCCATGGGAGAGACGGCGGATATCACGTTCGGTTACTGTACCGAGTTTATTGTCATGCTGGAAAAGGATTTCGGTTCAAAGCAGGAGCAGGAGTTTAAGGATTATCTCACAGCCATGGGAGATTCCATTGTGGTAGTGGCGGATGAGGATATCGTAAAGGTCCATGTGCACACAAACCATCCGGGCAAGGCCATTGAAAAGGGCCTGAGCTTTGGATCCCTGACCAGTATGAAGATCGACAATATGAGAGAAGAACACGAGGAGCGTTTAAACTTAAGCCGCCAGGCAGAAGAAAAGGCACCGGCTCCGAGAAAGGATATGGGGTTTGTAGCGGTATCCATCGGAAGCGGGCTCAATGATATTTTCAGGGAACTGGGTGCGGATTATCTGATTGAAGGCGGACAGACCATGAATCCAAGCACCGAGGATATGCTCAACGCCATTAAGCAGGTAAATGCGGACCATGTGTTCATCCTTCCGAATAATAAGAACATCATATTGGCTGCCCAGCAGGCAAAAGCCCTGGTGGAGGACAAGGAGATCATCATTATCCCGACAAAGACGGTTCCGCAGGGGATTTCTGCTTTGATCGCATTTGAGACGGAGAGCAGTGTGGAAGAGAACGAAGCGGCCATGACCGAGATGATGAACGGTGTCAAGACCGGAGAAGTTACCTATGCAGTCCGAGATACGTCCATCGATGGAAAACAGATCAGAGTAAATGACATTATGGGCATAGACGATGACGGGATCCAGGAAGTGGGCAAAGATGTCCAGGAAGTGACGATGGGACTCTTGAGGAGCATGGTGGATGAAGACAGCGAACTGATCTGTATCTATTACGGAGAAGAGACGCCGGAAGAAAAGGCACTAGAGCTTTCCAAGAAGGCGGAGGAGTTATACCCGGACTGTGAAGTCCAGGTGGAATACGGCGGACAGCCGATTTACTATTTCCTGCTGTCTGTAGAATAAAATCAGCAAGTAGAAAAGAAAAGGGAGCAGCGGATGTTCCCTTTTCGTGTTTTAAAGGAGTAACCATTTCATGAACGGGGATACGAATATACAGTGCCTGAAAGGGATCGGGGAGAAAACATATAAAGGATTTAAAAAGCTTGGGGTGGAGACGGTGGACAGCCTGATCACAATGTATCCAAAATATTATCTGACCTATGAGGATCCGGTTCTGCTCTCTGAGCTCACAGCAGGGGAGAGGGCAGCGGTTTTAGTGAGGATCGCATCGGATGTGAACATCCGGTATGTAAGAGGCTTAAAAATCGTTTCGTGCCTTGGAAGGGACAGTTCCGGCACCATGACTTTTACATGGTTTAATATGCCGTACTTAAAAAAGCAGATTCACCGGGGAGAGGACTATATCTTTGTGGGAACACCGGTGTTTAAGAACGGACGTCTGATGATGGAGCATCCGGAGATATTTCAGGAGCAGGACTATGCTGCAAAGCAGGAGACACTTCAGCCGGTCTATCCGCTGACTTCCGGGATCACAAACAAGACAGTGAGCAAGGCAGTTTTGCAGACCGAAGAGTATATAAAAAGCATCCGGGAATATCTCCCGGACCAGGTTTTGTCAGAAAACCGTCCCATGGATTATAGTGAGGCGATCTGGAACGTCCATTTTCCAAAGGATAAAAAGACACTTGTGGAGGCAAAAAAAAGGCTGATCTTTGACGAATTTTTTATTTTTATGGCTGGTATGAACCTGATGAAACAGGAACATCGGGAGGAGAAAAACCGATATCAGATCCCGGTATGTGATGAGGCGGACAAGCTGACGGCTTCTCTTCCGTATGAACTCACAGGAGCTCAGAAAAGGGCTTTAACGGAGATGCAGAAGGATCTGATGGGAGAGAAGGTCATGAACCGTCTTGTACAGGGGGATGTCGGATCAGGAAAGACGATCCTCGCCGTTATTCTTCTATTGATGTGTGCCAAGGCGGGGTACCAGGGCGTTTTGATGGCTCCCACTGAAGTGCTTGCAAGCCAGCATTACGAGACCTTCCTTTCGTTGCTGGGGCCGTTCGGTGTGTCTGTGGCACTGCTCACTGGGTCCACAAAAGCAAAGGAAAAAAGGGAGATCTATCAGGGGATCAAAAACCATGAGTATGATATTGTTATTGGTACCCACGCCCTGATTCAGGACGCGGTGGAGTACGACCAGCTTGCCCTGGTCATCACCGATGAGCAGCATAGATTTGGTGTGAGGCAGAGAGAAATTCTCTCCAAGAAAGGGGAACAGCCCCATGTGCTCGTGATGAGCGCCACCCCGATTCCAAGGACGCTGGCGATCATCATGTATGGGGATTTGGACGTATCGATCATTGATGAGCTGCCCAGCAACCGTCTTCCTATTAAGAACTGTGTGGTGAACCAGAGCTACCGCCCCAATGCCTACCGTTTTATGGAGCGGCAGGTGGCGGAGGGGCGCCAGATCTATATTATCTGCCCTATGGTGGAGGAGAGTGAAGCCATGGAAGGCGAAAATGTGATTCAATATGCCAATATGCTGAAAGGACAATTTCCTCCCAGTGTACATATCGGGGTACTTCATGGTAAAATGAAACCAAAGGAAAAGCAGAAAATCATGGATGAGTTTTCAGAGCGCCGCATCGACATTTTAGTTTCCACAACGGTCATTGAGGTGGGGGTCAATGTACCCAACGCTACGGTGATGATGGTGGAAAATGCAGAGAGATTTGGACTGGCCCAGCTCCATCAGCTGAGGGGGCGTGTCGGAAGAGGCAAACACCAGTCTTATTGTATTTTTATGAGCGGAGCCAAAAAGAAAGAGACTATGGAGCGTCTTGAGGTGCTGAACAAGTCAAACGATGGTTTTTATATCGCGAATGAGGATCTGAAGCTGAGGGGTCCCGGAGACTTTTTCGGTGTTCGTCAGAGCGGCATGATGGACTTTGTTCTGGCTGACATATACACCAATGCAGATCTTTTAAAACAGGCAAGCGATGCAGTGCATCAGCTGTGTGAGGAAGGATTTGATTTTTCCACGCTGAGAAACAGCCGCCTTGGGAAACAGATTTCGCTTGCCAACAGAATATAAAGGAGGGAGTGCTATGATGCGTGTGCGTTTGCATTTTACAGGGAGAGTCCAGGGAGTGGGATTCCGCTATTTTGCCCAGATGAATGCCTCACAGTTTAACGTGACAGGATGGGTGAAGAATATGTATGACGGCTCTGTCACAGCAGAGGCTCAGGGAACGAAAAAACAGATTGAAAGTTTTATTGAAGCCATGAAACACGGGCACAGGTTCATGCGGATTGACCACATGACAGCCGAGGAATGCCCGGTTTTACAGGGGGAAAAGGACTTCAAAGTCAAGTATTAAAATCTCCTTGAAAAAAATGTTATTCCATGTAAAAACTCTCAGTGTATCTTTTGTGTTATTAAACATACTATCTTCGTAACAAAAAACAACAAAAGAAACGGAGGTCTTTCAAAATGGAAGAACGTACTTCAGCAAACAGCAAAGGTAACAACAGAGTGGAAGTTCCAGAGGCTAGAGAAGCACTGGACAGATTCAAATTCGAGGTTGCTAATGAAATCGGTGTAGACTTAAAAGAAGGATACAACGGACATTTAACAACTGCTCAGGCAGGTTCTGTTGGAGGAGAAATGGTTCGTAAAATGATCCGCAGACAGGAAGAGGAAATGTCTGGACGTTAGTCAACAGGCTCATACGAATTTGTTTTAACTCGTAATTTCGATGAAAGAACGAAAGAAAAAGAGGGGCAATCAGAGCATCAGTTCTGATTGCTCCTTTTATGTGCGCTGAACTAGGCTTGTCTGCTTTGATCTTAATTCACAGGAAATTCCTTGTTATTTAGTTGACAAATTATCTGAATATAATACAATAGTAGGGAGAAAAAACAAAGGAAGATAAAATTATGCGAGTGATTTCAGGAAAAGCCAGAAGCTTGAGGCTCAAAACGCTGGAAGGTATGGATACAAGGCCCACCCAGGACCGCATCAAAGAAACACTGTTTAATATGGTCCAGCATGATGTGGCGGGAAAGGATTTTTTAGATCTGTTTGCGGGCAGCGGCGCTATTGGTATTGAAGCCCTGAGCCGGGGATGCAGACAAGCCGTGTTTGTGGAAAATCATAAAAAAGCGGCGGCCTGTATCCGGGAGAATCTAATACATACGAAACTTACCGGGGATGCCCAGGTCCTTGTGACAGATGTTTTAAGCGCGTTGAGAAAGCTTGAGGCAGAAGGCAGAACCTTTGATTTTATATTTATGGACCCTCCGTATAATAAAGGGATGGAGGGATCCGTGCTCAGAGAACTTGATCATTCTTCCGTGTGCGGGGGGCAGACTCTCGTTATTGTAGAATCCAGTCTGCAGACAGAGTTTGAGGATGGAATGTTCGACCATCTTAAAATAGTAAAGGTAAAGCAATACAAAACAAACAAACACACTTTTTTGCAAAAAATGCAGGAGGACTGATCAATGAGCATCGCAGTATATCCGGGAAGTTTTGACCCGGTTACCTATGGGCATCTGGATATTATCAAACGTTCCATAAGGGTCTTTGACAAAGTCATCATCGGGGTATTAATCAACAGTGAGAAGAATCCGATGTTTTCAACAGAAGAGAGGGTGGAATTCCTGCTGGAAGCCACAAAAGATATGGATAACGTAGAAGTGAAATCTTTTTCCGGTCTATTGGTGGACTTCGCCAGGGAAAACCATGCGGACATCACAGTCCGGGGGCTTCGCGCCGTGACTGATTTTGAATACGAACTGCAGATCGCCCAGATCAACAATAAGCTGGACTCCAATCTGGATACGATGTTTTTTACGACCAGCACGGAATATGCTTATCTAAGCTCAACGATCGTCAGAGAAATTGCATCCTACCATGGAGACATCAGTGAACTGGTACCTCCATACGTGGAACAAAAGCTGAAGCAAAAATTTAGAGAAAGTATAGAGGGAGAAGCATGAGTGAGAAATATTTGCATGAAATGATTGATGACATTGAGATTTTAATCGATGAGGCTAAGCCTGCTAGATTTAATCCCGGTAAAGTTGTCATTGACAGGGATGTGCTGATTACGGTTATCGAGGAGCTGAGAAAGCAGATCCCCGGTGAGGTGGAGCGCAGCCATAAGGTTATGATGAACAAGGATGCGATTCTGGAGGATGCCAGGATCAAGGCCCAGAACATCGTGGATCAGGCGGCCAGAGAGGCCGGAGAACTCATCGATGAGAATGAGATCGTGGAGATGGCGAAGATGCGGGCAGGAGAGATCGAGGAGGCGGCGTTAGAACATGCCAATGAGGTCATCCACAATGCCAACGAGGAAGCCGAACAGGTGAGATACGGAGCACTCCAGTACACCTGTGACATTATGGAGGACGTACAGGATTACATAACCAAAGTAAAAGAAGGGCAGCAGAGCCTGTTTGACCAGCTGCTTTCTACTTTAGAGAGTGATATCGGTTCCATCAGCACTAACTACGAAGAGATCAAGCAGCAGCTTGACAGCGCTTCCAGGACAAAACCAAGAACTGTGGAAGATTTCGTTTCACAGGAGGAAGAGTAGCATACCGCTGCTTATGACAGCAAATATCATTTTAAAGATTAAATAGCTTTTCATAGACAGCTGCGATTTTTGGCAGACGCTCTTGACCTGCGCCATACTGCATAGGCCGCCGAAGGAGGTCACTGCAAGAATGGCAGCTGCTTTCTGTCTGAAATTAAGAGATAAAAGGCTCACATGGGAGATCCCGGTTGTGATCTCCAGCATACCGATGACCGGAGATGAGACGGCAGCGGAAAGGACTCCACTCTGCAGCAGAGAGGATATAATGGAAAATATCATGATAAAAATGCCTATGGTGAAGATCGTCTTTAAGCTGTCAAAGATGATATCATCAAAAGATTTTATAGCCGCTGTCATAGGTTTTTGCTGATGGATATGTAAAAAGCCGCTGCCTTTATTCTTGCAGAAGATAAAAATAAAATACAGAAGGTTTGGAACATAAAGGCAGCAAAAATAAAGGGGGACAGACAAAGCGCCCTTTAAGATCAAAGTGAGGGTGAAGCCGATGGAAAACATAGGGCTTACGTTATTGCAAAGTACAAGAAGGGCTTCCCCTTCTTTTTTTGTATAGGAACCGGATAATACCAGGTCGTTGATGATCTTGCCGCCCAGTGGATAACCGCATAAAAACCCCATGAGAACCGTGTAAGCCAGATCCTTATTCAGCCATGGGAACAATCTGAATAAAGGATAAAACAGATAGGAGATGTAGTGGACAGTTTGGTATTTCATCATTAGGTTGGTCAGGAGAAAAAACGGCAGGAGGGTGGGAACGATGGTACCGGACCAGAGCAGCAGGCCGCTTTTGGCACCTGCCACACACTGCTCCGGAAATAGGAACAATAGGAATGCTGTTAGAATCAAACAAAGCTGATAAAAGTATTTACCCATAGAAAAACCCCCTGTCCTCTACAGCCTATGAAAGGAAAGGTTATATTATGATTTGTTCTTCCTTAAGCTTTGTTTTAAATTTGGCGCGGAGTATCATCTGATAGAGAGCGTCCGCTTTTTGCTCTGTAAAAAGCATCTGTTCCTGGACGTTTGTCAGAGGATCCTCAAGAGGTCTCAGATGGCGGACCATAGGCCATTGTTTGTTGTTTTTGATTTCACGTATTAAGACGGAAGCATCTTTACGGAAGCCGAGGATCTGGAAGTAGAGAGGCTGTCCTGAATTCACGTAACGGTCATTGCAGGACTGCTTCATATTGAGGAGGATGTGCAGAAATCCTCTGCTGATCCGGCTCCAGGTGAGACTTTTGTTTTTTACAGCTTCGATCTGGCAGGAAAACGGCTGCCCGGGTACGGTCATGTTTCTGATACGGTCGCTTAGATCCCCGGAGATGTCCCAATAGTCTTCAAAAGAGGATTCCGTGCAGAGTTTATAGGACAGAAGATCCGAGAAATCGTCCAATAACACAGGGAACTGGCGCTGATACGTGTTACGTAACAGCGGGTGCAGATTTTCCGGGACACTTCCAAGGGCCTTATTTAAACCGTCATAAACAGCCAGCCGTGACCGGATAGCGGAGGCAGAGCTGATATCCCCGGAAAGGTCAAGACTGTGGTGGCTGCTGTGTTTTCTTGGGATGCAGAATGGACGGATGCTGCTGTTTCTGCGCTTAAGTGCCATGATATATTCAAGTCCCAGCAGATTGTTGGGCTCTTTCAGGACTTCGGTGTCACTTTTGGAGCATCCCAGTGATAGAAATGCATTCTCCCTCGCTTTGGGATAGGAGATGCCGGTCTTTAAAAGCAGTTTGATCTGTTCTGTGAGATCCTGTTCCCTGTCGGCGAGAAAGTTGCCCAGAGAAAGCAGGCGGCTCAGAGAACCGCATTCACTGCCGAAGGAAAGGATATCCACAACCCCCAGGGAATCCAGAAGGGCGATGCTGCCGTCGGCAAAGTAGGGAGCGCTCCCGGCAGAAAACCACAACGGCAGCTCCAGCACCAGATCGGCCCCATTCATCAAAGCCATTTTTGTTCTCAGTTTTTTTTCCATGACAGCTGGACCACCGCGCTGTACATAATTTCCACTCATCAGTGCAATGATATAATCAGCACCTAAAATACGTTTTGTCTTTTCGATATGGTAAAGATGACCGTTATGGAACGGATTGTACTCACAAATGATTGCCGCAGTTTTCATTGCTGGTCTCCTTTCTTTTGTGAAATCATTATAACAAAGAACTGGAAAAAGGTAAAATTGCACAAAAAAGAGGAAATAAAAGGCTGAAACTTGCTATTAAAAATAAAAGATAGTAAAATGAAAACATTATGAGATGAGATGTACAGGGAAAAGTACAACAAGGCATATTGTATACAACTAACGAATATTGTATAATTTCCATGATAAGAATTCATCTTTGTAGAAAGTTGGAAGGAGCAACGTAATGAGTTTTATTGATGTGATTAAAGAACGAGCTAAAAATGAAAGAAAGAAGATTGTCCTGCCGGAGACCGGAGATCCCCGTACGATTGAAGCGGCTGACACAGTATTAAAGGAAGGGATCGCCGATGTGATCCTGGTGGGAAACAAGGAAGACATTTTAAGCCGGGCAGAGGGATTTGACCTTTCCCAGGCAACTTTTGTAGATCCAGATAACTGCGAGAGACTCAATACATATATTGAATCTTTGTGTGAAGCTAGAAAGAGCAAAGGTCTTCTGCCGGAAGACGCGAAAGAGATCCTGCTCTCCAATCCTCTGTTTTTCGGAGCTACGATGGTGCGCTCCGGGGATGCGGACGGTATGGTGGCTGGTGCCGTAAACTCATCTGCAAACGTTCTGCGCTCTGCGCTTCAGGTTGTCAAGACAGCTCCGGGAACAAAGATCGTTTCTGCCTTTTTCCTTATGGTAGTGCCGGACTGTGATCTGGGTGCCAACGGTACTTTTGTATTTGCAGACTGCGGACTGAACCAGAATCCTAATTCAGAACAGCTGGCAGCTATTGCAGGAAGTTCCGCACAGACCTTCAAACAGCTCGTGGGCGAGGAACCTAGAGTTGCCATGCTCTCTCATTCTACTGTGGGAAGCGCAAAGCACGATGACGTGACAAAAGTAGTAGAAGCCACTGCCATCGCAAAAAAAGATTATCCGGATACATTGATCTGCGGAGAACTGCAGCTGGATGCGGCTATTGTACCTGAAGTTGCGGCTTCCAAAGCTCCTAGAAGCGAAGTGGCAGGAAAAGCCAATGTTCTTGTATTCCCTGACCTGGACGCCGGAAACATCGGATACAAATTAGTCCAGAGACTTGCCAAAGCAGAAGCCTACGGACCAGTTACCCAGGGTATTGCAAAGCCGGTCAACGACTTATCCCGTGGATGTAAGGCAGAGGATATTGTCGGTGTTGTGGCCATCACAGCAGTACAGGCACAGCTCACAGAAAATAATTAGAGATTAGAGTATATAGGAGAATTAAGAATGAAAGTTTTAGTTATCAATTGCGGAAGTTCCTCACTGAAATATCAGCTGATCGATTCTGACACGGAAGACGTTTTGGCAAAAGGCCTCTGTGAGAGGATCGGGATCGACGGAGCCCTGACCCATGAGCCGGCAGGAAAAGACAAGATTAAGACAGCTCCTGCCATGCCGGATCATAAGACAGCCATTGGCATCGTATTAGAACAGCTTACGGACAAAGAAAACGGAGTGATCGCTTCCCTGGATGAGATCAGCGCAGTAGGCCACAGAGTCGTACACGGCGGAGAAAAGTTCACAAAATCCTGTATCATCACAGAGGATGTGTTAAAAGAGATCGAGGCATGCAACGTATTCGCACCGCTCCACAACCCAGCTGCCCTGATCGGGATTGAAGCATGCCAAGAACTGATGCAGGACAAGCCGATGGTGGCAGTGTTTGATACTGCGTTTCACCAGACGATGCCGGAAAAAGCCTTCCTCTACGGAATTCCAAGAAAGTACTATGACGAAGACGGCATCCGCCGTTATGGGTTCCACGGGACATCCCATCAGTTCGTCTCCAATGAAGCCGCAAAAATGCTCGGAAAAGACATCAAAGATCTCAATATCATCGTATGCCATTTAGGAAATGGAGCCAGTGTCACAGCTGTCAAAGGCGGAGAATCCGTGGATACTTCCATGGGATTGACACCGCTTGAAGGGCTGATTATGGGTACCCGTTCCGGTGATCTGGACCCAGCCATCCTTGAATTTATTGCAAACAAAGAGAATAAGACGGTATCCGAAGTTGTAAACATCTTAAACAAAGAATCCGGAGTGCTCGGACTGTCAGGCGGAGTCTCCTCTGATTTCAGGGACGTAAAGGCTGCAAAGGCAGAAGGAAACAAGGCCGCCAAGGCAGCACTGGACGCATACGCATACCGTGTAGCAAAATACATTGGGGCATACACTGTGGCAATGAACGGAGTGGATGCCATCGCATTTACCGCAGGACTCGGTGAAAATGACGATGCGACAAGGGCAGCCATCGGAGAATACTTAGAGTGTATTGGTGCCAAGATCGATGCTGTAAAGAACGATGTACACGGGAAAGCGGCAGTGATCTCCACAGATGACTCCAGGGTAAAAGTGCTCTGTATTCCGACCAACGAAGAAGTGATGATCGCAAGAGACACCGTTGCTCTTGTAAAATAAAATTACTTGACAAACAAATATGACGTTTGTATAATAGACAAGTATGAAATTTTAGGAGATAGTATGCTAATTCAGTTATCAAAATTATTGTCAATGCCAAATCATGAACAGACAGTGGAGTGTTCTCTGGATATGGACGAGCTTGTCCTTAAAAGGGGAAGTTATCCGGTCCTTGAAAAGTCTTCTTTCCCGGTTGTTTTAAGGAATGAAGGAAAACGGACGGTATCCATTGCGTTTGAGACAAGTATCACAGTCGGGATGCCTTGTGACCGGTGCCTTACTGAGGTCCCGGAAAAGATTCGGCTCAATGTCTATAAAGCATTGGATTTTGATGACATAGAAGAAACTTGTAAGGATCAAGTGTCTTTCCTAGATGGAAGCAGCCTGGACGTGGATGAACTTATTCTTGAGGAAGTGATTCCTCTGCTGCCGACAAAGGTGTTATGCGATGAAGATTGCAGAGGGCTTTGTCCGGTGTGTGGAGCGAACCTGAACAAGGAAGAGTGCGGCTGCGACCGGACGGTCCAGGATCCACGGATGGCAGCTATCCAGGATATTTTTAAGAATTTTAAGGAGGTGTAATACCAATGTCAATCTGTCCAAAGAATAAATCTTCAAAAGCGAGAAGAGATAAACGTAGAGCTAACTGGAAAATGACTGCACCGGCTTTAGTAAAGTGCAGCAAGTGCGGTGAATTAATGATGCCTCACAGAGTGTGCAAAGCCTGCGGATCTTACAATAAAAGAGAAATTGTAAATGCTCAGTAAGAATTGACAGCAGCACATGTTGTCTTCGATTGCCATGCGTTTAGACTATATTAGTTTAAGCGGATGGCATTTCTTTTAATTTAAGAATGATGTATCAAGGAGGTTTTATATGGAAAAGATAGTTAAGGTTGCGCTGGATGCCATGGGTGGCGACAATGCGCCCGGGGAGATCGTCAAGGGCGCAGTAGACGCGGTCAATGAAAACAGCAACATCAAGGTATATCTTGTGGGAAAATCCCCGAGGATCCACGAGGAACTGAAAAAATACCGTTACAAAAGTGAGCAGGTTGAAGTCGTCAATGCAGAAGAAGAAATTTCTTGTGATGAATCACCGGTGGAGGCGATTCGTAAGAAGAAAGATTCTTCCATGGTAGTCGGAATGAAAATGGTGAAAGACCAGACTGCAGATGCGTTTGTCTCAGCGGGAAGCTCAGGTGCGATCCTTGTGGGAGGGCAGTTCGTGGTAGGCAGGATCAAAGGTGTGAAGCGTGCGCCTTTGGCAGCGTTGATGCCGACGACCAAGGGTGTCTCTCTGATCATTGACAGTGGGGCCAACATGGATGCCAAACCGGAATATCTTTTGGAGTTTGCAAAAATGGGCTCCATTTATATGGAAGACGTGGTGGGAGTCAGGAAACCGAAGGTGGCCATTGTAAATGTAGGTGTGGAAGAGGCCAAAGGAAATACGCTTGTAAAAGACACATTCCCGCTTCTAAAGGAATGCAGCGATATCAACTTTACCGGAAGCATAGAGGCCAGGGATATTCATTCCGGACAGGCAGATGTGGTCGTGTGTGACGCTTTTGTGGGAAACGTGATCCTGAAGCTGTCAGAGGGACTTTCTTCCACGCTCATGTCCATTGTAAAAGACGGAATGATGCAGAGCTTACGTGGAAAGATCGGTGGACTTCTCGTCAAACCGTCCTTGAAAAAGACATTAAAACGATTTGACGCGTCAGAACACGGCGGAGCGCCCCTTCTGGGACTAAACGGGCTGGTAGTGAAAATGCACGGAAGTTCCAAAGCAAAAGAAACAAAGAATGCCATTATCCAGTGTATCGCATTCTCAGAAGCCAAAATCAACGAAAAGATCAAAGAACAGATTGTAAAGGAAAAGTAAAAGGTATGAATCAATCAAATCAGGAAGATTTTCAGAAAAGGATCAAGATTCGTTTCCATGACCAGAAATTACTGACAACAGCATTGACACACAGTTCCTATGCAAATGAGCGAAAATTACCCAGAGGGAAAGATAATGAACGCCTGGAATTTTTAGGGGACGCAGTGCTGGAACTGATTATGAGTGACTATTTATTTAAGACTTACAGAGACGAACCGGAAGGGAAACTGACAAAAATGAGAGCAAGCCTTGTCTGCGAACCAACGCTTGCGTTTTGTGCCAAGGATATCGCATTGGGAGATTACCTGCTTCTCAGCAAAGGTGAGGATCTTACAGGAGGACGGGAGCGCAACTCAATCCTTTCGGACGCGTTTGAGGCTGTCATAGGAGCTGTGTATCTGGATCAGGGATTTGAGGAGGCCAGAAAGTTTGTGGAGACTTATCTTCTTCAGGATGTGGATGAAAAGGTGCTGTTTTATGATGCCAAAACTTCACTTCAGGAGTTGGTACAGAGTATATCCAAAGAATCCCTCTCGTATATACTGACGAAAGAGGAAGGGCCTGACCATCAAAAGACTTTTACGGTGGAGGCCAAACTGGGCGGAAAGGTTATCGGGACCGGAGCCGGCAGGAGCAAGAAAAGTGCGGAGCAGATGGCAGCCTATGAGGCAATGAAACATAAGGACAGAATATTGAGGTAGCTATGTATCTGAAAAGCATTGAAGTAAACGGATTCAAATCCTTTGCCAATAAAATGATTTTTAAATTTGACAGTGGTATCACGGGCATCGTGGGACCCAATGGGAGCGGAAAGAGCAACGTGGCGGATGCAGTCCGGTGGGTGCTGGGTGAACAGAGCGCCAAACAGCTTCGGGGCGCCAAGATGGAGGATGTGATTTTCTCTGGCACGGAGATGAGAAAGCCCATGGGTTCTGCTTATGTTGCTATCACGATGGATAACAGTGACCAGAGCCTTCCCATAGGGTTTGACGAAGTGACAGTGGCCAGGAGGGTTTACCGTTCCGGAGAAAGTGAATACTTGATGAACGGAAGTCCGTGCAGGCGGAAGGATATCGTAGAGTTATTCTTTGACACTGGAATTGGAAAGGAAGGATATTCTATCATCGGGCAGGGCCAGATTGACCAGATTCTGAGCGGAAAGCCGGAAGACCGGAGAGAATTGTTTGATGAGGCTGCCGGGATTGTCAAGTATAAGAAAAACAAGCTTGAGACCGAGAAGTCTCTGGAGGCTGAACGGGACAACTTAAACCGTGTGACTGATATTCTTTCTGAGTTGGAACGCCAGGTGGGACCGCTAAAGCACCAGTCTGAAAAGGCAAGGGAATATCTCGGATACCGGGACCGGTTAAAAGAATATGATACTTCCATGTTCCTGCTGGAAAACGGCAGGCTTTCAGAGGAGATGGAAGCCCTGGACGAAAAGATAACGATTGCCCAGAGGGAAGTGGACGATGCAGGAAGGCGTCTGGAACAGACAAAAGCCGAGTATGAAAAACAGGATCAGGCACTCAACGAATTAAAGTCTGAGATCGAAACCAGGACAGAAGGGCTTTCTGAAGCCAAGGTGGACAAAGAAAAGCAAGAAGGCCAGATCAAAGTCCTGAGAGAACAGATGAATACGGAGCGCATGAGAGAGACGCATCTGGCTTCTGACATTCAGCGTCTTGCCGGGGAAAAGGAAGACAAGCAAAGCCAGCTTGCTAAGCTTCAAGGGGAACAGGAAGAGATCAGAGAAGCGTTAAAGAAAGCCCAGGAAGAAACTGTGGAGAGTGAGAGCCAAGTCGCATTTCTCCAGAAAGAGATCCAGGACACAGAAGCGGAACTGGAAAAGGTCAGGAGAAACCAGCAAAGCTTTGCCAACAATCAGATGAATCTATCCAACCGGCTGCAGCACGTGGAGACTGTACGCGAGCAGCTGGAGGTGAGGATCTCCCATGTTGATTCTCAGGCCCAGGAATCCAGGCAGCACAGAATAGAACAGGAACAGAGAAAGCAGCAGGAAAATCAGAGAAAGCAGAGGCTTTTAGCGGAGAAACAGAAGCTTTCAAACGACCTGGTGGCGGAAAGAAATCTCTACGCCGTGCTGGAAAAAGAAAGAACTTCAGCGCAGGAAAACCTTGCGTCCCAAAAAGAGAGCTTCCATCGCAGCCAGTCCAGCTATGAAACACTGAGAAACATGGCAGAACGCTATGAGGGATATGGGTTCGGCATCAAAAGGGTCATGGAACAGAAAGCCAAGCAGCCGGGAATCATCGGCGCAGTGGCCGATATCATGAAGGTAAAGAGAAAGTACGAGCTTGCTGTGGAGACCGCCCTGGGCGGAGCTATACAGAATGTGGTAACAGACTCCCAGCAGACAGCAAAAGAAATGATTGGATTCTTAAAAAGGAACCGGTACGGAAGAGTTACCTTTCTGCCTTTGGATGCCATCAAGTCCAGGGGAGGATTTCCGAGGCCTGACGCACTGAAGGAGGAGGGTGTCATCGGCACCTGTGACCAGCTGGCCAGCTATGACGAACGGTTTTCTGACCTGTTTCATTCCCTTTTAGGACGTGTGCTTGTGGTGGAGAGTATCGATGACGGTATCAGGATCGCGGGGAAATACAATCATTCTTTCCGCATTGTTACACTGGAAGGGGATGCTCTGAACCCTGGAGGTTCCATGTCCGGAGGTGCCTACAAAAATAAGAGCAATCTACTGGGAAGAAACCGGGAGTTAAAAGAGTTAAAGCAGAAGCTTTCAAAAGACAGGGAGCAGATTTCTAGTTTTGCAGAAGTTTTGGATGAAAAAACGGCAGAGCTACAAAAGGCCGGGGAAAGGATCAGACGGCTGCAGAGCAGCATTCAGGAATATTCTCTCCGAGAGAATACGGTGGTGATGACACTTAGATCCATTGAAAAGCAGATGGAGGAAGAAGTAAAGAGGGAGCAGGAATTTCTTGCTCAGGCCCAGTCGCTCCGTCGGGAATACAATTCCATGGAAGGTGACGTGACCTCTTTATCTGACAAAAAGCAGGTGCTGGAGGAGGCGAACCAGTCGGAGGAGCAAAAGATCCAAACCCTTTCGCAACGTCTGGATGAGGCCAGAATCAAGGCAGAAGAAAAAGCCAGGGAAGTCACTGAGGCGCATATGAAAGCCGGGCAGCTCAAGCAGCAGCAGGATTTTATCATGAGCAACAGCGAGAGGATACGGCTGGAGATCTCCAAGATCGAAGACGATCTGGATACCCTGAGAAAGCAGACAGGTTCCATTGAGACATCGATGGATGACATTAAAAAGCAGATTGAGGAAAAAAGCCAGGCCGTCCTTACGAAAAACCAGTGGATCGAGACAGAAGAAGAACAGATCCTGGACCGGCAGAGAAAACTCGGGGAAACGGAAGAGAGATACCGGCAGAGCCTTGGCGCCAGGGAAGAACTCATGGAGCGTATGAACGGGTTTGACAAGGAAGTCTACCGGCTCACTTCAGCCAGAGAAAAGTTCGATGAAAAGCAGCAGGAGCTGCTGAACTATATGTGGGAAAACTATGAGCTTACATACCATCAGGCAAAAGCGGCCGCAGGCGTCGAACAGCCGGCGGAAAGCCTCCAGGAGTTAAAAAAGAAGATCGCAGAGCTCAAAGCGCAGATGAAAGATCTGGGACCGGTCAATGTAAACGCCATTGATGACTACAAGGATGTGCTGGAGCGATACGAGTTCTTGAAAAAACAGCATGAGGATATCGTGAAGGCAGAGGCACATCTTGTGGGTCTCATCGACGAACTGGAAGCCGCCATGAAGAACCAGTTTCAAGAGAAGTTTAAAGATATCCAGGAAATGTTCCAAAATGTATTTCAGGAACTGTTTGGCGGAGGATATGCGCGTCTGGAACTCACAGACGACGATGTGCTGGAATCCGGTATCCGGATCATAGCGCAGCCGCCAGGCAAGAAGCTTCAAAACATGATGCAGCTGTCCGGAGGAGAAAAAGCACTGACTGCCATATCCCTTCTGTTTGCCATCCAGAATCTGAAGCCGTCTCCGTTCTGTCTGCTGGATGAGATCGAGGCGGCGCTGGATGACTCCAACGTGGCAAGATTTGCACAATACCTGCATAAGCTTACAAAAGAGACACAATTTATTGTAATTACCCACAGACGTGGTACAATGACAGCAGCGGATATTTTATATGGAATCACCATGCAGGAAAAGGGTATTTCCACTCTGGTATCCGTGAGCCTGATCGAAAACGATCTGGACGAGTAAACGAAGACGGGAAGGAGATTTAAAATGGCAGAAAAGAAAGGATTCTTTAGCAGACTGGCAGAGGGGCTTACAAAGACCAGAGACAATATAGCTTCAGGGTTTGATTCTATTTTTAAAGGCTTTTCCAGCATTGATGATGATTTCTACGAAGAGCTGGAAGAGATCATGATCATGAGTGACATGGGAATTGATACGACCATGAGTATCATTGAGAATCTGAAACAAAAAGTCAAAGAAGAAAAGATCAAGGAGCCTGAGGAATGCAGGCAGGTCCTCATAGATTCCATCAAAGAGCAGATGAAGCTCGGGGACGAGGCTTATGATTTTAAAGATAAGAAAAGTGTGGTCTTAGTCATTGGTGTCAATGGTGTTGGTAAAACTACATCCGTTGGTAAGATGGCTTCCCTGCTGAAAGGCGAGGGTAAGAAGGTCATGATGGCAGCGGCGGATACGTTTCGGGCAGGCGCCATCGAACAGCTGAAGGAGTGGTCTGTGCGCGCAGGCGTGGATATCATCAGCCAGGCGGAAGGCGCAGATCCGGCAGCTGTGGTATTTGACGCGGTCTCTGCGGCGAAAGCAAGGAATGTGGATGTGCTTCTTTGCGACACGGCGGGAAGGCTTCACAATAAAAAGAACCTGATGGATGAGCTTAAAAAGATCAACCGCATCGTAGAACGGGAATACCCGGAAGCGTA
Organism: Anaerostipes rhamnosivorans; assembly: GCF_005280655.1. Lineage (NCBI taxonomy): Bacteria > Bacillati > Bacillota > Clostridia > Lachnospirales > Lachnospiraceae > Anaerostipes > Anaerostipes rhamnosivorans. The sequence continues at coordinate 2,341,574 of NZ_CP040058.1, read as the reverse complement.
TAAGGAGACTCTGATCGTTCTGGACGGAACCACGGGACAGAATGCTCTTGCGCAGGCAAAACAGTTTAAAGAGGCAACGGACATCTCTGGTATTATTCTGACCAAATTAGACGGGACAGCAAAAGGAGGGATCGCCATAGCGATCCAGGCAGAGTTGGGAATTCCGGTGAAGTATATCGGTATCGGCGAACAGGTGGATGACCTGCAGCCGTTCGATCCGGATATGTTTGTGAATGCACTGTTTGATAGAGGAGATGAATAGATGTTAACATTAAACAAGTTTGAAAAAGCGTACGATAAGGTACAAGAGATCGTTCTGCCCACAAAGCTGATGAAAAGTGAATACTTTTCTGAGCAGACAGGAAACCTGGTTTATTTAAAACCGGAAAACATGCAGTTAACAGGGGCCTATAAGATCCGCGGCGCTTATTATAAGATCAGCACTTTGAATGAAGAAGAAAAGGCAAAAGGACTGATCACCGCTTCGGCGGGAAACCATGCACAGGGAGTGGCCCTGGCGGCAAAGAGACAGGGAGTGAAGGCCACCATCGTCATGCCGACTACGACTCCGCTTTTGAAAGTAAACCGTACAAAGGATCTGGGAGCTAAAGTAGTCCTCCACGGAGATGTTTACGATGAGGCATGCGATCACGCGCTGAAGCTTGCCGAAGATAAAGGTTTTACCTTTGTGCATCCGTTTGACGACCTGGAAGTGGCGACCGGACAGGGAACCATCGCCATGGACATTTTTAAAGAACTTCCTACAGTAGATTATATCCTTGTGCCTATTGGCGGGGGCGGCCTTGCGACCGGTGTCTCAACACTTGCCAAGCTCTTGAATCCTAAGATCAAGGTGATCGGTGTAGAACCTGCAGGGGCAGCGTGTATGAAGGCATCCCTGGAAGCGGGGAAAGTGATCTCCTGCGACCATGTAAATACTATCGCCGATGGTACAGCCGTGCAGACTCCTGGGAAAAAGATTTTTCCGTACATACAGAATAATATCGATGATATCATCACAGTGGAAGATGAGGAATTGATCCCGTGCTTTTTGGACCTTCTGGAAAACCACAAAATGCTTGCGGAGAATTCAGGCCTTCTGACCATTGCTGCATTAAAGCACTTAAAAGCCGAAGGAAAAAAAGTTGTCCCGATCATCAGCGGCGGCAATATGGACGTGATCACAATTGCTTCTTTGGTACAGCATGGGCTGATCATCAGAGACCGTATTTTCACAGTTTCTGTTTTCCTGCCGGATAAACCGGGAGAACTCACAAGGGTCTCCAAGGTCATATCACAGGCCCAGGGCAACATTGTAAAATTGGAACATAACCAGTTTGTCAGCATTAACAGGAACAGTGCAGTGGAGCTGACGATCACGATGGAGGCCTTTGGCACCGAACATAAAAATAAGATCATCAAAGCACTACAGGACACCGGATATAAACCTGAGATCAGGAGTTCAAAAAGTGTATTCTAACAGTTTTAACAAATGATAAATTGAGAGTTTTCAAAAAAACAGTTTCCGTTAAAGACAGAAACTGTTTTTTTGCACTTTTTGATGCAGCCGTATGTAACAAAAAGTGCAAAATTGAGGTTTTCAAAATTAACAAAAAAAGGACGGGAAAAGTGTATTAAATTTTGTACAATTTGTTGTATAAAGTCCCCTTTTTATGTTATAATAGGTTTATGAAACAGATGTCAGCAATTTGATCTTGTAAAGGACAGCATCGGTTACGTTCTAGTTATACAGAAATTTTTTTTAAGTAGATTAGGAAGTGTGATTTTGACCATTTGCAAGGACAAAATGGTGAAATTTGCACTTTTTTTATGAGCTTGTACATATAATAATTATTATGTATTTGAAGGAGGAGGATATATCCCATGGAAACAAACATTAGTAAAGAGGACTTATATTTATTTCAGACGGGAAAAGCGCAGAAAGCATATTTAATGTTTGGATGCCACTACTTGAAGGAAGCGGATGCCCACGAGTTTGTAGTATGGGCTCCCAATGCGAAATCTGTCAGCCTGGTCGGAGACTTTAACCAGTGGAATCCACTGTCACATCCGATGAAGCAGACGGAAAAAGGGATTTATTCCATCCAGGTTGAAGGACTGGAAAAAGGCGATTTATATAAATATTACGTGGAGGGTATGGACGGCAGATGCAGATACAAAAGCGATCCGTTTGCGTTCCATTCTGAGAACAGGCCTGACACTGCATCTGTGGTCTGGGATGAACTGGATGGTTTCTCCTGGAGGGACAAGCGGTTTATAAGCCGCAGAAAGAAAAAGCAGGATGTAAGCCAGCCTATGTCTGTCTATGAGATGCACTTGGGCACATGGAAGATGCCGAAAGAGGAAGACAGGGAGTTTTATAATTACCGTGAGATTGCGGACATGCTTGTACCGTATCTGCAAAAGATGGGATATACCCATGTAGAGTTGATGCCGGTGACAGAATATCCTTATGATCTGTCCTGGGGATACCAGGTGACAGGTTACTACTCTGTAACTTCACGCTATGGAACGCCAGAAGATTTTATGTATTTTATTGACAAGCTCCACAGAGCAGATATCGGCGTGATCTTAGACTGGGTTCCGGCTCATTTTCCTAGAGATGAACATGGTCTTGCATTGTTTGACGGATCTCACATTTACGATCATGCGGATCCGAGAAAAGGAAGCCAGCCGGATTGGGGGACACTGCTGTTCAACTACGGCAAACCGGAAGTACAGAGTTTCTTGATCTCCAGTGCTGTATTTTTTGCGGAGAAATACCACATTGACGGTATTCGGATCGATGCGGTCAGCGCCATGCTGTATCTGGATTTCGGGAAGAAACCAGGAGAATTTGTACCGAATGAAGACGGAACAAATATCAACTACGAGGCAGTAGATTTTCTGAAGAATTTAAATCGTACCATGCGCTCCAACTTTGACGGGTTCATTACGGTTGCGGAAGAATCAACAGCCTATCCGAAGGTGACCAGCGACATTGATGACGAGGAAGGACTTGGATTTACATATAAGTGGAACATGGGATATATGCATGACTCTCTCTATTATATGGAGCTTGATTCTCTGTTCCGCAAAGAGAACCACGGAGCAATCGTATTCTCCATGGATTATGCTTACAGTGAAAATTATATCCTGCCGTATTCCCATGATGAAGTCGTGCACGGAAAAGGCTCTATGATCAATAAGATGTTTGGAGAATACGAGCAGAAGTTTGCGTCACTGAAAACGCTATATGGATTTATGTACGCACATCCCGGTAAGAAGCTGCTCTTTATGGGAGATGACTTTGCACAGTTTGTAGAATGGAGAGACAAGGAAGAATTAGACTGGTTCCTGATCGATGAGTATGAGACCCACAGAACGATGAATGAGTATGTGGCAAACTTAAACGAGCTTTACCGCAAAGAACCGGCGCTCTATGAATTAGACAACAAACCGGAGGGCTTTGAGTGGCTGCTCCAGAAGGATGCGGACCACAGTGTGGTGGCATTTATCAGAAAATCAAAAAAACGCAGAGGGAAACCTCAGGAACAGATCGTTTGTGTCTGCAACTTTACACCGGTCGAATGGGATAAATATCACATCCCGATGCCGAAGGACGGCAAACTAACCAAGATTTTGGACAGCAGCGAGAAGGCGTTCGGAGGAGATGGAGAAGTCAGCCAGAAGTCAGCAAAAGTGCGCAAAAAGAAGATCAAAGGAAAGAGAAACGCCTACGAGCACTATGCGGTACTTTCATTAAAGCCGCTCAGTGTCGTTATGTATAAATATACGCTGGAAGATACACCGGCTAAAAAGAAGGCGGAGCCAAAGAAGACAACAGCCAAGAAGACAGCGTCGAAGGCGCCAGAACAAACAAAGGCTGAGACAGTAAAAACACCTGAGAAAAAGGAGGCCGCAAAACCGGCAGCGGTAAAAGAAGAAATTACAAAGACCGCAAAACCGGCAGCGGAGAAAAAAGAAACTCCAAGATCAGCTACGGTGAAAAAAGTGGAGAAGACAGAAAAGAAAGCAGAACAAGCAACAAATGATAAACAAAAATCTAAGAAGGAGGAGACCAAAAAAGAAGGAAAACAGCAGACTGTAGAATCCACTAAAAAGACAACAGCATCGAAGAGTGCAGATAAAAAAGAAACAAATTAGGCATTGTGAGAAGGAGGAAAACTATGATTACAAAAAAAGAGTGTGTGGCAATGTTGCTGGCAGGCGGCCAGGGAAGCCGATTATTTGCGTTGACCCAGAAGAAGGCAAAGCCTGCTGTTCCCTACGGCGGTAAATACAAGATTATAGATTTTCCGTTATCCAACTGCGCGAATTCAGGAATTGATACTGTGGGTGTCCTGACTCAGTATGAGCCTTTGGAACTGAATTCATATATCGGAACCGGAGGGTTCTGGGACCTGGACAATATGAACGGAGGCGCTTTTGTCCTTCCTCCGTATGTAAGAGGAGAACAAGGTAACTGGTACCGGGGAACTGCCGATGCCATCTACCAGAATATCAACTTTATTGATAATTACGATCCAGACCATATCATTGTTTTATCTGGTGACCAGATCTGCTGCATGGATTATCAGAAAATGCTGAACTACCATAAGAAAAAAGGCGCGGACTGTACAATCTCTGTGCTGGAAGTTACATTGGAGGAAGCAAAGCGTTTTGGTATCATGAATACGGACGAGGAAAATAAGATCGAGGAGTTTGAGGAAAAACCGGCTCATCCAAAGAGCACAAAAGCATCCATGGGTATTTATGTGTTCAAATGGAAATTGATCCGCCAGTATTTGATCGATGATGCCAATGATCCGGATTCCGAGCATGATTTCGGAAAGAATATCATTCCGAGAATGCTGGAGGAAGGAAAGAAGATGTATGCTTACAGCTTTGACGGATACTGGAGAGATGTAGGAACGATCTCCAGCCTTTGGGAAGCAAACATGGAACTATTGGAAGAAAATCCTCAGCTCAACTTAAATGATGACAAGCTGAAAGTCTACACAAGGACTTATGGACTTCCTCCTCATTACATAGCAGAGGGTGCCAGTGTGAAAAAGAGCATCATTGCAGATGGTTCTTTCATTGAAGGAACGGTGGAAAACTGTGTCATCCATTCCGGCGTAAAGATCGGAAAGGGAGCTGTCGTAAAGAACAGTGTCATTATGAAGGATTCCATCGTCCGGGAAAACAGCGAGATCAACAAAGCGATCATTGACGAAGAAGTTGTTGTGGAAGAAGGAAGCAAAGTCGGAGAGGGCAACGAGGTTACCGTCATCGGCTATCACAGTGTGGTACTGGAAGATGCAGTCGTTGAGGATGGTGCAATGATCTATCCGGAATCTATTTTACACTAGGGAGGTAGAAACTATGGAAAATCAAATGCTTGGAATCATAAACGCAGGAGAAGAAAACAGAAAACTTCAGGATTTGGTGCGTACCAGGAGCTTATCGGCTCTTCCGGTAGGCGGAAGATATCGGACCATAGATTTCCTCCTGAGCAATATGGTAAACTCTGCGATCAAAAATGTCGGAATCATGACAAGATACAACTACAGTTCTCTGATGGATCATGTGGGATCAGGAAAGGACTGGGGACTTAACAGAAAACGCGGAGGACTCTATACATTCCCTCCTTACATATCCGGAAGCGGAAGGTCAGGCGAATACGCCAGTGTTATGGACGGTCTGAGAGGAACATTAGGATTTCTTAAGAAAGCCTCCGAGCCGTATATTCTGTTAGGGCGTTCCTATGTGATCTTTAACTCTGATTTTAATGAAATGCTGGAAAAGCACATTGAGAGCGGAGCAGACATTTCCATGATGTATTTTGATAACAGTAATGACGCTACCAACTGCGATTATGACGGCGTTTACCTGAAACCGGATGAGAGCGGACGCATCACTGACATGTGTTATTCTGAGACAAAACACCGTTACGGCAAGAAAAGTATGGATGTCTATATCATGAAACGGGAACTTTTGATTGATTTCATCCAGGAAGCAGTTTCTCACAACAGGAAGCATTTCTTCTTTGATGTTCTCGTTCCAAACTTTGACCGTCTGTTTATACAGGGTTATGAGTATAAAGGGTATGTTGGATGCATTACATCTGTTGAGGCATACTATAACATCAATATGGATTTATTAAAACAGGACGTGCAAAAAGAACTGTTTTTCGGTAAGAATAAGATATATACAAGGACAAGCGACAGTGCTCCTGCCCGCTACGGCATTGAGGCTAATATCAGCAACAGCCTGATCAGCAGCGGCTGTGAAGTGGACGGAACTGTTGAAAATTCTGTGATCTTCCGTGGATGTCAGATCGAGAAGGGGGCGGTGATCAAAAATTCCATCGTAATGGCAGAAGGATTTATCGGAAAAGGTGCAGATATCAACCATACCATCATGGACCGCCATGTGAAGATCTATTCTAACGCACATTTATCCGGATCAAAACAGCATCCGGTGTTTATACCGAAGGGAGCCAGCGTCAATGAATAAAAGGAATGAGTGTATGATGAATGTACTGATGGTTGCAGCGGAATGCGCTCCCTTTGTAAAGCTGGGAGGCCTTGCCGATGTCATCGGTACTCTGCCTAAGGAGCTCAATAAGCTCCAGGTGGATGCCAGAGTCATGATGCCGTTCCACCGTCAGATAAAAGATAAATACGCAGCTCAGACAAAGCATATGGCAGACTTTTTTGTTCATTTTGCAGGAAGAGAAGTCTATGTGGGAGTTGAAGGATTGTTTTTCAACGATGTCACATACTATTTTATAGACAATGAAGAATATTTCGGCGATGCGGTTTACAGAGGCGGCGACGCAGAAGGAGAGCAGTATGCATTTTTCTGCCGGGCAGTGGTAGAGGCTGCCGGAAGGATCGGATTCCTTCCGGATGTGCTGCACTGCAATGACTGGCAGACCGGGTTGATCCCGCTTCTTTTGAAAACCCAGTACAGCCATTGGGAGATTGGACGGGCAAGGACGATCTTTACGATCCACAATATGATGTATCAAGGTGAGTACAGTTTTGACGCGTTCCATCACTGGCTGGGGATCGATCCGAGATATGATACTCCGGAATTTATGCATAACTATGAGTGTGCCAGTTTTATGAAGGCGGCACTTGTGTTCGCTGACCGCATCAGCACTGTCAGCCCGACTTATGCACAGGAGATCAAGACTCCGGAATTCTCCTATCGGCTGGAAGGTATCTTAAATGCCAGAGCGTGGGATACATGGGGAATCGTAAACGGCATCAACACAGAAGAGTTTGATCCCGAGACGGATCCTTACCTGGAATATCATTTTAACAAGGATGATCTGACTGGGAAAAAGAAGAACAAAGAAAAGCTGATCAGGGACCTGGGGCTTAATATATCTCCGGGGGTACCGATCATAGGCATGGTAAGCCGCCTGACCGCACAGAAGGGGTTGGATCTAGTTAAGTATATTCTGGATGAACTTATATGTACGGAGGATATTGCTTTCGTTGTGTTAGGCACCGGCGACCATGATTACGAAGAATTTTTCCGCTTTATGGAGAATAAGTATAAGGGTAGAGTATGCTCATATATCGCATACAACAATGCGGTGGCTCATCAGATTTATGCGGCCAGCGACCTGTTCCTTATGCCTTCCAAATTTGAACCATGCGGTATTTCTCAGATGATCGCGCTTCGGTATGGAACTCTGCCGATCGTCCGTGAAACAGGTGGGCTTTGTGACACGGTTCAAAGCTACAATGAATTTGAAGAGACAGGAAACGGATTTTCTTTCAGAAATTATAATGCACACGAGATGCTTGGAGTCATCCGTTACGCATTGAATACACTGCGCAGTCCAAAGCGTAAGAAAGGCCTGATCCAAAGGGCGATGGAGTCTGACAATAGTTTTGCGTCATCAGCCAGAAAATATCTAGAATTATACCAGAGCATTCTTTAGACAACTGGTGAAAGGAGCAACAGAGGATGAAAATTGTAAACAATAACAGCAAAGTTCAGGAGATCATCAGCAATGTTGAAAACAAACTGAACAATAATTTCGGAACAACATTGGAGGAGGCAACCAGGGATGAGCTTTATAAAGCCGGAGCTGGCTGCATTCGGGATGATATCATGCATCTCTGGACAAAGAGCCGGAAGAAGACAGAGGATCTGGGGCTGAAAAAGTTATATTATATGTCCGCAGAATTCCTTATGGGAAGAGCGTACAGCAACAACCTGATCAATTCCGGGGTCTTTAAGGACTACAAAGAAGCGTTTGAGAAGATGGGAATCGATTTCGATGACATCTTAGACGAGGAGAGTGATCCTGGACTTGGAAACGGCGGATTGGGACGTTTGGCCGCATGTTTCCTGGATTCCTTGTCCACACTGAACCTGCCGGCCATCGGATGCGGTATCCGCTATGAATATGGTCTGTTCCAGCAGAAGATCATTGACGGCAGTCAGGTAGAGGTAGAGGATGACTGGCTGAGAGACGGTTTTGTATGGGAGGTGGAACGACCGGAGCTTGCCATGGAGGTTCGCTTTAACGGTGAGATCAAAGAAAACTGGACCGAGGACGGATTAAAGATTGAGCATTACAACTATCATACGGTGCTTGCAGTCCCTTACGATGTACCAGTGATGGGATACAAGACAAACGCTCCTGCTACATTGAGACTTTGGAGCGCAAGAAGCAAACAGAATTTCGACCTGCACTCCTTTAATGAGGGAAGATATGAGAAGGCTTCTGCTGATTCAGAGTTTGCAGAGGTAATCTCCAAGGTGCTGTATCCGGCAGATGACCATATGCAGGGAAAACTTTTAAGATTAAAACAGTTCTACTTCCTGACGTCTGCGACCATGCAGCTCATGGTGAAAAATCACAAGGAAAAAAGAGGAGATCTCCATACACTGCCTGAGTATGCCGCAGTGCAGATCAACGATACCCATCCTACCCTGGCCATTCCGGAACTTATGAGGATCCTCATGGATGAGGAAGGCTTTGGATGGGAGGAAGCAGAGGATATTGTAAGCCAGATCTTCAATTATACGAACCATACGATCATGGCTGAAGCCCTGGAGTGCTGGGACGAAAATATGTTCAAACTTCTGCTGCCGAGGATCTATCAGATCATCTGCATCATGAACCAGAAGTACTGTGAGCGCTTAAGGACTTATTATCCAAACGACGAGGCGAAGATCGCCTATATGTCCATCATCGGCAATAACCAGATCCGTATGGCCAACCTGTGCGTGGCAGTCTGCCACAGGGTAAACGGGGTGTCACAACTTCACGGAGACATTTTGAAAACGAATCTGTTCCACGATTCCTACAATATTTATCCTCAGAAGTATCTTGCCATTACCAACGGTATCACCCACAGAAGATGGCTTGCCCTGGCAAATCCGGAACTGTGCGACCTGATTCAGGAACATGTCAGGGGTGACATTCTTTCAGACTACCGTCTGTTTGAGAAGATCCTTCCGTTGGCAGACAACGCAGACTTCTGCAAAAAGTATGACGCCATCAAGCAGCGCAATAAAAAAAGGCTCGCCAAGTATCTGAAACAGAAACAGGGCATCGAGATTAATCCGGATTCTCTGATCGATGTACAGTGCAAACGTCTTCATGAGTATAAGAGACAGCTGTTAAAATGCCTTCATATTATTTATCTGTACAAACAGGTGAAGAAAAATCCGGACTTCTTAAGCAAACCGATCACCTTTATTTTCGGTGCGAAAGCGGCTCCTGGATACCAGAGGGCTAAGGAGATCATTCGTCTGATCAATTCCATCGGGGATATGGTCAACAACGATCCGGATACCAAAGATAAGATGCAGGTTGTCTTTGTAGAGAACTACTCTGTGTCTGTGGCAGAAGTTCTGATCCCGGCAGCGGACATCAGCGAGCAGCTTTCCACAGCCGGACTGGAAGCTTCCGGAACCGGAAACATGAAGTTTATGATGAACGGTGCTTTGACACTCGGTACCATGGACGGCGCCAATGTGGAGATCTTTGAACAGGTAGGGGACGATAATATCTTTATTTTCGGAGCCACTGTGGATGAGATTAATTCTATGAAACAATACCGGACTTACAACCCGGGTACCATTTTTGAGAAAAACCCAATGATCCGTGAAGTGTGTAACTGTCTGATCGCAGGGGAACTTCCTCGGTACGGTAAGAGAAAATACTCTGATATTTATCAGTCTCTGCTGTTTGGGGAGTATAATATACCAGATCAGTACTTTGTCCTGTATGATCTGCCTTCTTATGTGGAAGAATTTGAGAAGGTATATGACACTTATATCAATCACCATGATGAATGGGTGAAAAAAGCGGTGATTAATACCGCCAAATCCGGATTTTTCTCTTCTGACCGTACAATCGAAGAGTACAATGATAAGATCTGGAATTTACCAACATATAAATAGGCAGGGTGAGAGAACATGATCCATAATGCATCAATTGAGCAGTACAGAGAACCCATCGGGGCTGTCACAAAAGGCGAAGAGGTAAAACTTCGCCTTTTTGCCTTAGAGGGAACTGCTGCGACTGTGGAAGTGGTCTTATTTTCGGAAGAGTATCATAAGACCTTTCCAATGAGAGAGAAAAAGGGCATCTATGAATGTATCATAGAGATGCCGGAAAAAGCGTGTATCCTATGGTATTACTTCAGGATCACAGAAGGGAACTACACGTATTATTACGGGGCAAAGCCGGGACGCACCTGCGGAGAGGGTATGCAGGTAGAGGAAGATGTCCGCGGTTTTCAGATAACTGTATACGAAAGAGGGTTTGAAACGCCTAGATGGCTTTCAAAAGGCATTATGTATCAGATATTCCCGGACCGGTTCTGCCAGGGAAACCGGCAAAACACCGAAAAGGGAGAAGAATACCATAGAAAAATGGGCCGTGATATTTACGTGCACAAAAGCTGGGAAGAACGGCCGCTGTTCGGGCCGATGGAGGGAAAAGAATTCTACGATCCGTGTGATTTCTTCGGCGGGGATCTGGAAGGGATCAAAAAGCACCTGGATGATTTGAAAAAGCTGGGTGTTACATGCATCTATCTGAATCCGATTGTGGAGTCCAGTTCCAATCACAGGTACAATACCGGCAATTATAAAAAAGTAGATCCGTTCCTTGGGGATAATGAGGACTTCAGAGAGTTATGTGAAGTTGCAAGAAGAAAAGGGATCCATATTATTTTGGATGGTGTTTTCTCCCATACAGGGGCAGACAGCCTTTACTTTAACAAGAATGGAAATTATAAGAGTGTCGGCGCATATCAGAGCCAGGAGTCGCCGTTTTATGACTGGTACTCCTTTGACAGTAAAGGAGACTACAAAAGCTGGTGGGGATTTAGAAGCCTTCCGGAAGTCAATGAACTGAATGAACGCTTTTTATCGTATATCATCACGGGAAAAGACTCCGTATTAAAGCACTGGTTTACTCTGGGGGCTTCCGGATTCCGCCTGGATGTAGCGGATGAGCTTCCGGATGAGTTTATTTTCCTGATGCGCAAGACAATGAAAAAGATGTTTAAGAATTACGCTTTGATCGGGGAAGTCTGGGAGGATGTCACCACCAAAGAGAGCTACGGCGTCAAGAGAAAGTATGCTCTCGGCAAAGGGCTTGACAGTACCATGAACTATCCGTTTAAAGTAAACTGTGTCAACTATCTGCTTGGGAATGAGGACGCGTATGCAATGCAGCAGTTTTTGCTGGGGCAGCAGTGTAACTATCCAAAACCGTTTTATTACAGCGTGATGAACCTGCTGTCATCTCATGATATCCCAAGGATCCGGACCACTCTGGCATCAGGCATGAATGAGATGCTGCCGTCCAGGGAAAATCAGATTGACTATGTGGTCACATCAGAAAATGACCGCAAAGGAGCAAGGCTTTCCAGGCTGGCTTTTGCGATCCAGTTTTTTATTCCGGGAATCCCATCGATCTATTATGGAGATGAATATGGAATGAACGGATTGATGGATCCTTTTAACAGGGGACCGATGTTTAAACATGACACAAAGATATTTGAGGAACTGAAAACAGTTTCCGTTTTCCGGAGCAGAGAGAAGATCCTGCAGACGGGTTATGCCCTTTATATCGCCGCATCAAAACATGTTTTGGCGATTCTCAGATTTGTTCCGGGAACAAAGGATGTCTTTGGGGAACCGTGTAACCAGGGAGCTTACCTTCTGCTTGTAAATACAAGTGACGAGGAAGAAGAGATTGATTTTGATTTCCTGGATCACAAAGAAGGGGTACCGGAGGAAGAACACAGGCGTCTCATCAAAATGCTTGATAACACCCGCGTTCACACAAAGGTACAGAAATTAGACTATAAGATCATGCATCTGTCATGATTCAACCAGCAGTTCTTCGTCAGACGGATCCATCACGGAGAATGCAATATTTGTTCCATGGTCAGCGATCCGCTCCAGGGATGAAAGCATATCAGAAAATAACAGACCGGCCCGGGGCTCACAGATGCCCTGGGCCATTCTGTTTAGATGGCGCTTTTGATAGCGGCGCTCCATGGCATCGATGGCCTGTTCGTGTTTATAAAATTCAGGAATCATTTCTTTTTTATGTTCTTTAAAGATCACAACGGCATCCTCAAGCAGAGCAGAAACTGCGTTATACATATTGACCAGTTCACGCTTGGCATCCTTGCTCAGGCGGGAATTGTGGTCAGCTGCGGAACGGGCGCTGTCAGCGAAGTTCTCGGCAAGGTCACCGATCCGTTCAATATCCCCAACGGCATAGAACATACTGCCCAGGATCTCACGGTCACCGACCGGCAGTTCCTGAAGGTTTGAGTTGACAAGGAAGTCCGTAATCTTCTGGCTTAAGCTGTCGATTTCCTCTTCCCGCTGATAGATCTCACCCAGATGCTTTGTATTGCAGTTTAAGAAAGCCTGGAAAGCCAGTTCAAGGTTTTTGTTGGCAAGCTCTGCCATACGGGAGATTTCCTGGCGGACCTGAGGGATGGCTGAGATCGGAGAACGGTATTCCCCGATAAAATTAAGCTCAGAGGCGGAAGGCTTCTCCTCATCGCCGGGAACAATTTTTTCCGCCAGTTTTACGATCAGGCCTGTGCTTGGAAACATGATCAGAACCTCAAAGATCTTAAAGAATGTATGAGCATTGGCGACACTCCGCCCAACATTTCCACTTGATATATGTAAGATCATCTCTGAGATCGGATAAAGAAAGAAGGTGAGTACGGTAAAGATAGCCGCGCTTCCGAATATGTTAAATAAAAAATGGATCACTGCGGCCCGTTTTGCATTTTTCTTACCGCTTAAGCTGGCCAAGAGAGCTGATACACAGGAGCCCATGTTACAGCCGAGGATGATAAAGAAGCAGATCGGCAGATCCAGAAGACCCTGGGAGGCCATCAGGAGTACAATGCTGACGGTCACGGAGGAACTCTGCAGGATCGCAGTGATCACAAAGCCGATGAGCACGGCGGCAAAATGGTTGTCCAATCCGGCGAGAGCGTTCATGACAGCCGGGGAGTCTTTTAAGAAGGACATGGTGGAGGACATGGTCGTAAGGCCGGTGAATAAAACACCGAAGCCCAAGACTACCTCTCCGGCTTTCTTGATTCTGGGGTTTTGGACGAACATGACCATGACCACTCCGGACATCAAAAAAATAGGTGCGGCATCTGATAAGTTAAAGGCAACCAGCTGGGAGGTTACTGTGGTTCCGATGTTGGCTCCCAGGATAACGCCCGCTGCCTGGGAAAGATTCATGAGTCCTGCATTGACAAAGCTTACGACCATAACTGTGGAAGCGCTCGACGACTGAATGATGGCCGTAAAAAAGATGCCCACCAGCATCCCTGAAAAACGGTTGGTTGTAAAGAACTCCAGGATTCCCCGAAGTCTTGCCCCGGCGGCTTTTTCAAGACCGTCGCTCATTAATTTCATTCCGTATAAAAACAGGCCCAGACCGCCGGCCATCGGTAATAAAAAAGAACTCATTGCTGCCTCCTTGGTTTTGTATGCACTTTAACATAGATTTTACAAACTCGTTACTTCTATTTTACTTTAAAAGGAGCAAAGAGACAAGAAAAACAGATTGTCATTTTTCTTGGGACAAGGTATAATAAACCAAATATAAGGAGGAAGTTTATGAAACATTATGATTATATTTTAGTCGGCGGCGGACTTTTTAACGGAGTCATTGCCAGAGAAGCGAGAAAGCAGGGGAAAACCTGTCTGGTAGTAGAAAAGAGAGAGGCCCTGGGTGGAAATATCATGTGCAGGGATGTGGAGGGCATTATGGTCCACGAATACGGGGCACATATTTTTCACACAAGCAATGAGGAAGTGTGGGAGTATGTAACTTCGCTGGTGGAATTTAACCACTACATCAACAGTCCGGTGGCGAACTATCACGGTGAGACATATAATCTTCCTTTTAACATGAACACATTCAGCAAGATGTGGGGGATCGCATTTCCTTCTGAGGCGAAAAAGATCATAGAATCCCAGAGACAGGCTGTAGAAGGAGAGCCGGAAAATCTTGAAGAACAGGCTATCAGCCTGGTAGGTACGGATATCTACCAAAAGCTGATCAAAGGTTACACAGAAAAGCAGTGGGGAAGAGACTGCAGGGACCTGCCTGCTTCGATTATCAAGAGGATCCCTGTCCGGTACATTTACGATAACAACTATTTTAACGATCCACATCAGGGTATTCCTAAAAAAGGTTATAATGAGTTGATCAGCAAGCTGTACGAAGGCTGCGATGTTATGCTTTCCACAGATTTTTTAGAAAAGAGAGAGGAACTTTCACGTCTCGGAGACCAGGTGATCTACACTGGTACCATTGATTCCTATTATGGATACCGGTTCGGAAAACTTTCCTACAGAAGCTTAAAGTTTGAACATCAGGTACTGGAGGAAGAGAACCATCAGGGTGTGGCGGTCATGAATTATACTGACCGGGAGACACCGTACACGAGAAAGATCGAGCACAAGCATTTTGCGTTCGGCACACAGAAGAACACAGTGGTCACTGAGGAATATCCGGTGGAGTGGGATGACGGCATGGAACCCTACTATCCGGTGAATGATGAGAAAAATAATCAGTTGTTTCAAAAATACCGTGATCTGGCGGATCAGGAAGAAAAGGTCCTGTTCGGCGGAAGGCTCGGAGAATACAAGTATTATGACATGGACAAGGTGATAGAGTCAGCACTCTGTTTTGCCAAAGACCGGCTGAATCTTTAGACGGAGATGGAAACCGCCCAAATTCTTTTCAGGATTTGGGCTTTTTTCATTGTTTATGGATTTGCACGATTTTTTAAATATTGTTATAATAGATTCCATATGTCAAGAAATGAAAAAGAACGGAGAAATACCAATGCCAACATATAAAAATGAAGCACAAAAACAGTATTCCTATATGGAAGGGATGAAGGGATGGGTAAAGGCACAGGAAGAACGTCTGGGCAGACGGCTCACCTGCCATATCACTACCTTCGGCTGTCAGATGAATGAAAAGGATTCAGAAAAACTTCTGGGGGTTCTGGAGACGATCGGATACGAGGAAACCGACACGGAACAGGCGGATCTGGTCCTTTTTAATACTTGTACAGTCCGGGAGAATGCCAATACAAAGCTGTATGGGCATCTGGGTCATGTAAAGAAAGCCAAGGAGAAGAATCCAGAAATGATCGTAGGGCTCTGCGGCTGTATGATGCAGGAAGAACAGGTTGTGGAGAAGATCGGAAAGAGCTATCCGTTTGTGGATCTTATTTTCGGCACCCACAATATCTTTAAATTGGCAGAGTTGTTGAAGGCCAGAGTAGATTCCGGCGGAATGATCGTGGACATCTGGAAGGACACGGACCAGATCGTGGAGGATCTTCCAAGCGACCGGAAGTTTTCTTTTAAATGCGGAGTCAATATTATGTTCGGCTGCAACAATTTCTGCAGCTACTGTATTGTCCCCTATGTGAGAGGCCGGGAGAGAAGCCGGAAGCCGGAGGACATTATACGGGAGATCGAGGGACTTGTGAAAGAGGGAGTCCGGGAAGTGATGCTGCTCGGGCAGAATGTAAATTCTTACGGCAAGAACCTGGATGAGCCGGTGAGCTTTGCAGAACTTCTGTCCATGATCGAACAGATCGAAGGGCTTTCACGCATCCGGTTTATGACACCACATCCGAAAGATCTGTCAGACGAACTCATCGACGTAATGGCATCCTCCAAAAAGATTGGCCGCCACATGCATCTGCCGGTCCAGTCAGGGAGCAGCCGGATCTTAAAGCTGATGAACCGACATTATACCAAGGAGAGCTATCTGGCTCTGACAGAAAGGATCAAGGAGAAGATACCGGGCATTGCCATGACCACGGACATTATCGTGGGATTTCCAGGGGAGACAGAGGAAGACTTTGAGGAAACCCTGGATGTGGTCAGAAAGGTCAAGTTCGACAGCGCCTATACCTTTGTCTATTCAAAAAGAACAGGGACACCGGCGGCCGCCATGGAAGATCAAGTGGAGCCAGACGTAGTGAAAAGGCGATTCCAGCGTCTGCTTGAGGTGATCAAGGAGAGCTCTAAGGACAACCGGAAGGAAGGAATCGGAAAAGTAGAAGAGGTGTTGGTGGAGGAAAAGAATACACACGAGGACGGCATGGTCACAGGACGCCTTTCCAACAATATATTAGTACATTTTAAGGGGGACGAAAGCCTGATCGGGCAGATCGTCCACGTGAAAATTACGGAAGAAAAAGGTTTTTATTATATGGGAGAACAGGTAAATGGCTAAATTAACTCCAATGAT
The DNA here is from genome assembly GCF_005280655.1 of Anaerostipes rhamnosivorans. Classification (NCBI taxonomy): domain Bacteria; kingdom Bacillati; phylum Bacillota; class Clostridia; order Lachnospirales; family Lachnospiraceae; genus Anaerostipes; species Anaerostipes rhamnosivorans. Next base: position 2,324,743 of record NZ_CP040058.1, on the reverse strand, counting down.
GGAACAGTATATGGCGATCAAAGAACAGAATCAGGATTGCATCCTGTTTTACAGGCTGGGAGATTTTTATGAAATGTTCTTTGAAGATGCCACGACGGCTTCCAGGGAATTAGAAATTACACTGACAGGGAAAAACTGCGGAATGGAAGAGCGCGCTCCAATGTGCGGCATCCCGTTTCACGCGGTGGATTCCTATTTGAATAAACTGGTGGAAAAGGGATATAAGGTTGCCATCTGTGAGCAGGTGGAGGATCCGAAGCAGACCAAGGGGATCGTAAAAAGAGAAGTTATCAGGATTGTGACGCCGGGAACAAATATTTCCCAGCAGAGCTTAGATGACGAAAAAAACAATTATCTTATGTGTGTCTTCTGCAGCGACGATAATTTTGGGTTGTCTGTGGTGGATGTCACAACCGGAGATTTCCGGACCACCTCCATGGATGAGCTGCAAAAGGTAGTGGATGAGATCTTTAAATTTGCACCGGCAGAGATCATCTGCAACGACGCTTTTATGATCAGCGGTGCGGATATTGGCCTGATCAAAGATAAACTCGGGGTATCCGTCTCCAGTATTGACCACTATTATTTTGATGAGGAGCAGGGAACAGCCGCCATCAAGTCCCAGTTCCATGTGGGGAATCTCAGCGGTCTGGGCTTATCGGACCATCCTATGGGCATCATCGCCACCGGTGCCATGCTGCTCTATCTCCATGAAACGCAGAAAAATGCGTTGAATCATCTTATGTCAATATCACCGTATGAGACAAGCGAATTTATGATCATTGACAGTTCCAGCCGGAGAAATCTGGAGCTGTGCGAGACCCTCAGAGATAAAAGAAAAAAGGGTTCTCTTCTGGGGGTATTGGATAAGACCAAGACGGCTATGGGAGCCAGGCTTTTAAGAAGTATGATCGAGCAGCCATTGATCGACCGTGATAAGATTGAGGAGCGGTATGAGGCACTGACCACGCTGACAAAGCAGGCCATTGTCCGGGAGGAGATCCGGGAGTATTTAAATCCGGTCTATGACCTGGAACGGCTTATGACGAAGGTCAGTTACCAGACGGTGAATCCAAGAGATATGATTGCATTGAAGGTATCGCTCCAGTGGCTGCCGCCCATCAAGACCATTCTGGAAGAATGCAGTGACGGCCTGTTGACCGGGCTTCGGGAGGAATTGGACGTACTGGAGGATGTGGCAGGGCTTCTGGAGGATGCAGTGATCGAGGAGCCTCCCATTTCCATTAAAGAAGGGGGCATCATCAAAGACGGCTTCTCAGAACAGATCGACCAGCTTAAAAGTGCCAAGACCGACGGAAAGCAGTGGCTCATGGAGTTGGAAGAGAGGGAGAGGCAGGCCACCGGCATTAAGAACCTGAAGGTGAAGTTTAACAAGGTGTTCGGATATTATCTGGATGTGACCAATTCTTATAAGGACAAAGTGCCGGAGCATTACATACGGAAACAAACCCTTGCCAATTCCGAGAGATACACGACAGAGGAATTAAACAAGCTGGCGGATACGATCCTTGGAGCGGAGGACAAACTCTGCGCTCTGGAATATGAGACCTTTGTGTCGATTCGGGAAACGCTGGCCGGAGAGATGGAGAGAATCAAGAAAAGTGCGGGAGTGATCGCCTATCTGGATGTGCTCTGCTCCTTGGCTTATGTTGCGGAGAGAAACGGTTATGTACGGCCAAAGCTGAACACAAAAGGTCTAATTGACATCAAGGAGGGCCGCCACCCAGTGGTAGAACAGATGATGTCCAATGACATGTTCATTGCCAACGATACTTATCTGGACAGCAAACGGCACCGGGTATCCATCATCACCGGTCCGAATATGGCTGGAAAATCAACATATATGAGGCAGTCTGCCCTGATCGTACTGATGGCGCAGATCGGCTCCTTTGTGCCGGCCATGAAAGCCAACATCGGTATTGTAGACAGGATCTTTACAAGGGTGGGGGCATCCGATGATCTGGCCAGCGGACAGAGCACCTTTATGGTGGAGATGAGTGAGGTGGCTAATATTTTAAGGAATGCCACAAAGGACAGTCTGCTGATTCTGGACGAGATCGGACGGGGGACCAGTACCTATGACGGACTGAGCATTGCATGGGCCGTTGTGGAGTATATCAGCAATTCTAAACTATTGGGAGCCAAGACGCTGTTTGCCACTCACTATCACGAACTGACAGAGCTGGAAGGAAAGATCACCAGTGTAAACAATTACTGCATTGCGGTTAAAGAACAGGGTGACAACATCGTGTTTTTGAGAAAGATTGTAAAAGGCGGGGCTGACAAGAGCTATGGAATCCAGGTGGCCAAGCTTGCAGGAGTTCCGGATATGGTCATCCAGAGGGCCAAAGAGATTGTGGCTGAATTAAGTGACAGTGACATTGTCTCCAAGGCACAGAAGATACAGGTGTCCGATGAGCCGCAGCAGCTGTCTTTGTTTGCCAATGACAGCGAGCCGACCATGGAGCACCCGTTTATGGCGGAGATCAGAGAAAAGGATCTGTCAGGAATGACCCCGCTGGAAGCGTTGAACTATTTGTATATTCTGCAGAACAAACTTAGGGAAGAGGAATAGTTATGGCAGAAATTCAGTTATTGGACCAGAAGACAATTGATAACATTGCAGCCGGAGAAGTGATCGAGCGTCCGGCTTCCGTAGTAAAAGAGTTGGTGGAGAACGCCATAGATGCCAAGGCCACGGCAGTCACGGTGGAGATCAAGGACGGCGGCATGACGCTTATGCGGGTGACGGACAACGGATGCGGCATCCCAAAGGAAGAGGTAAAGACTGCCTTTCTGCGCCATGCCACGAGCAAGATCCGCACGGTGGAAGACTTGGTCTGTGTCTCGTCACTGGGGTTTCGGGGAGAGGCTCTCTCAAGCATCAGCGCGGTGGGGCAGGTGGAAGTCATCACTAAGACCGCTGGGGCTTTTTCAGGGGTCTCCTACAAGATCTTCGGCGGGGAAGAGCAGGGCTTTGAAGAGATCGGCGCACCAGACGGCACAACCTTTCTTGTAAGGAATCTATTTTACAACACCCCAGCTAGACGGAAATTCTTGAAAAGTCCAGTGACAGAGGCGGGTTATGTGGAGCAGATTATGGTGCACATGGCATTGAGCCATCCTGATGTTGCGTTTAAATTTATCCATAACAGTAAGAATAAGATGTATACCTCTGGAAATGGAAACGTCAAAGATATCATTTACCATCTGTACGGAAGAGAGGTGGCGGGAGCCCTCCTGCCTATCTCAGTAGAGAGCCAGACGGCCAAAGTGGACGGCTATATCGGAAAACCGTTTATTTCCCGCGGAAACCGCAACTATGAGAGTTACTTTATCAATGGCAGGTATATTAAGAGCAAGATCATATATAAGGCCGTCGAGGATGGGTATAAGACTTTTACCATGGCACATAAATATCCGTTTGTATGCCTGAACATCCAGGTAGAGCCTGAACTTTTAGATGTCAATGTGCATCCGACCAAAATGGAAATCCGTTTCCGCAACGAAAGGGAGCTGTATGAGCTCATAGAGTCAGGCATCAAGGAGGTTCTGACCCACAAGGAGATCATTCCCAAAGCGGAGATTGGAAAACCTGAGAAAAAAGAAAAGAAAGTGCTGCCGGGGAAAATGCCGGAGCCGTTTGAGCAGGTCAGAAGAAACGGGAAAAGTCCCGATGAGCCGGAAAAGGAAGCCGTACCAGAACCATGGGCGGCCGGCAGGGACTTTCAAAAAGCGCAGAATCCGGCTGTGCAGGTACAAAAGAGTGTTTCGGCAGGTGTCAACTACAATGAACAGGCAAAGACAGAGGAGATAAAGCAGATCACTCTCAATGAGACCTCTCTGCTGGATGAGGAGGCAAGGCCGGACCGGAAAGTCATCGGCCAGCTGTTTAAGACTTACTGGCTGATCGAATATGAGGACCAGCTGTTCATCATGGACCAGCACGCTGCTCACGAAAAGGTGAATTATGAAAAGCTCATGAAGTCCTTTAGGGAGAAAAAGGTTTACAGTCAGGGAGTGGAGCCGCCTTACGTGGTGACACTTTCTATGGCTGAGGCAAAGGTGCTCTCGGAGACAAAAGAGGTTTTTGAACAGCTTGGGTTTACCATAGAGGCATTTGGAGGCAATGAATTCTGCATCCGTCAGGTGCCGGCAAACTTATACGGATTAAAAGAGAAGGAGCTGTTTATGGAGCTTTTGGATTCCCTCACTGCAGACGGGATAAAAAAGGATCCGGAGATGATCACGGATAAGATCGCATCCATGGCCTGCAAGATGTCAGCGAAAGGAAATCAGAGAATGTCACTTCCTGAGGTGAAAAATCTTTTGGACCTTTTGATGGAATGTGAAAATCCGTATACCTGTCCCCATGGACGGCCTACGATGATCAAGATGAGCAAATATGAGATAGAAAAGAAATTCAAAAGAGTTTTGTAACATTTGATTTATATTTATGCCAGATTAGGAAATGGGTGGTTTTATGAACGATAGAGAATTGTTGGGTTTGGCGAAAGAGGCCAGGAAGCGGGCGTATGCTCCGTATTCGGGTTTTTTTGTGGGGGCGGCTCTTTTGTGTGCGGACGGGAGTATCTATACCGGCTGTAATGTGGAGAATGCCTCTTACGGCGCGGCCATCTGTGCAGAACGCAATGCCATCAGCACTGCTGTGGCTGATGGAAAGAGAGAGTTTGAGGCCATTGCCATTGCGGCAGAGGGAAAGGGCTGTGTCTATCCCTGCGGGATCTGCCTGCAGGTGATGAACGAATTTTCCAAAGAGATGCGGGTGATCTGTCAGGATCAGGAGCGCTTTCAGAGTTTTTCACTGGGAGAACTGCTGCCGAAAGGATTTGATGAGTTATGAAGCCGTTAATCATACTGACAGGACCTACGGCAGCAGGGAAGACAGAGCTGTCTATAAAGCTTGCGAAAAAAGTGGGAGGGGAGATCATCTCCGCCGACTCCATGCAGGTTTATAAAAAAATGGACATCGGCACTGCTAAGATCATGCCCGAGGAGATGGGAGGTGTCCGTCATTTTCTCGTGGATGAGCTGGATCCGGCGGAGGAATTTCATGTGGTGCGGTTTCAGCAGATGGCAAAGCAGGCGTTAAAAGAGATTTATGAAAAAGGAAAGATTCCTATCGTTGTGGGAGGAACCGGATTTTATATCCAGGCCCTTTTATATGACATTGATTTCTCCAAGGAAGATTCAGACCAAGAGTACCGGGAAGAACTCCGACAGCTGGCGGAGGAAAAAGGAAATGCCTATTTGCATAAGATGCTCTCTTTAGTGGACCCGGAATCTGCGTATGCAATTCATGAAAATAATACAAAGAGAGTGATCCGGGCGCTGGAGTTTTATAAAAAGACAGGGAGCAAGATTTCTCTGCACAATGAAGAAGAGAGAAAAAAGGAATCCTGCTATCAGTTTGTCTATTTTGTCCTTTCCCATGACAGAGAGGTTTTATACGACAGAATCAATCAGAGAGTGGACAAGATGATAAAGGCAGGATTGATAAAAGAAGTAGAACGGCTGGCCAAAGAGGGCTATACGAAAGATATGGTGTCCATGCAGGGGATCGGTTATAAAGAAGTGTTTGATTATCTGGAAGGAAGGCAGAGCTTAGAAGAGACTACAGAGCGTATAAAAAAAGATACAAGGCATTTTGCAAAGCGTCAGCTTACGTGGTTTCGGCGGGAAAAAGAGGTGACGATGATCAACCGGCAGGATTTCCGGGGAGAAGACGAGATTCTGGCTTTTATGCTGGAAAAGATAAAAGAGAAAGGCATTTATGATGGAGCAGTTAAAAGAGTATTATAGGCAGCTTGGTGTATCAGAAGAGGTTTACGATTACGCAAAAAAAATTGAGGCATCGTTGGCTGGAAGGTTTGCCAAGTTTGATGCCGTTGCGGAGTTTAACCAGCTGAAAGTTTTGAAGGCAATGAAGAAAAACCGTATTTCGGAAGCACATTTGGGAGAGACAACGGGCTACGGATATGACGATATCGGGAGAGAGGCCATCGAGGGCGTCTATGCAGATATTTTCCAGACCGAGGATGCGCTGGTGCGTCCGCAGATCACCTGTGGTACCCATGCTCTGGGGCTTGCTTTGAGTGCCAACCTGCGGCCCGGGGACGAAGTGATGTCACCGGTAGGAAAACCTTACGACACACTGGAGGAAGTGATCGGTATCCGTCCGTCCAAAGGGTCTCTGGCTGAATATGGTATCACCTACGCCCAGGCAGATTTAAAGGAGGACGGCTCCTTTGACTATGACGCCATCAAAGCGGCCATGAATGACAGGACAAAGCTGGTCACAATCCAGAGATCCAAAGGCTATGCCACACGTCCCACCCTGTCTGTGGAGAGGATTAGGGAACTGATATCTTATGTAAAGGGTATTAATCCATCTGTGATTGTCATGGTGGACAACTGCTACGGGGAGTTTGTGGAAGAGACAGAACCGAGTGAGGCAGGAGCAGACTTAGTTGTGGGATCGCTGATCAAAAACCCGGGAGGGGGGCTTGCACCCATCGGCGGTTATATCTGCGGTAAAAAGGAACTGATCGAACAGTGCGCCTACCGGCTCACCACACCGGGGCTTGGAAAGGAAGTGGGGGCATCTCTCGGAGTGAACCGCCAGTTTTTGCAGGGACTTTTTCTGGCACCGACTGTGGTCAACAGCGCGTTAAAAGGAGCCGTATTTGCGGCAAACCTGTACGAGAGCCTGGGCTTTCATGTAGTTCCAAACGGGACCGAGAGCCGCCACGATATCATTCAGGCAGTGGAATTTAACGATCCCCAAAAGCTGATCGCTTTCTGTGAGGGAATTCAGGCAGCTTCCCCGGTGGACAGTTATGTGACCCCAGAGCCGTGGGACATGCCTGGCTATGACAGTCAGGTCATTATGGCAGCAGGGGCGTTTGTGTCAGGATCTTCCATTGAACTCAGCGCCGATGGCCCTATGAAGCCGCCGTATGCCGCTTACTTTCAGGGAGGTCTCACCTATCCACACGCCAAATACGGGATAACCATGTCCCTGCAGAGAATGGTAGAAAAAGGATTGATCAGGCTGTAATGTCGTATGCCGGTTTTTTATGTCAAAGCGATAAGAAAAACTTAAGGAAACCGTCATAGTTCCTGGGTATACAAGAAAAAGATCTTATGGTAAGATTTATTAATGAGAAATGTTTTTTTGCGTATTCCTTTGAGGAAAGGAATCTATGGAAAAGAGACATTATACAATAAAAGAGCTTCCTGAGTCTGAACGCCCCTACGAAAAGTGTGAGCGCCTGGGACCAGAAGCATTGACGGATGCAGAGCTTTTAGCGGCTGTCCTAAGAAGCGGTGCAAAGGACAAACGGGCTACAGTCCTGGCAGTGGAGATTTTGGAGTTGCACCCGTATTACGAAGGACTGCTCGGCATCTGCCATGTGTCCATGAACGAACTGATGCGGATCAGAGGCATCGGAAAGGTCAAAGCCATACAGGTTCTCTGTATCGCAGAGCTCTCCAGGCGTCTGTCCTCACAGAAAGTACATAAGAAGATTAGTTTTCATACTCCAAAGTCCATCGCGGATTATTATATGGAGAAAATGCGTCACTTGAACAGGGAAGAAATGATTTTAATTCTTTTTAATGGGAAGAATAAAGTCATCAAAGAACTGAAGGTATCCGTTGGTACGGTCAACCAGACAGTGGCGTCGCCCAGGGAAGTTTTTCTGGAAGCTTTGAAGTATGAAGCGGTATATTTGATTTTACTGCACAATCACCCTTCCGGGGATCCAACCCCCAGCAGGCAGGATGTCTCTGTCACAAAACGGATGAAGGAGGCAGGCGAACTGCTTGGCATTTATCTGTCCGACCATATCATTATAGGAGACCGTTCTTATATAAGTTTTAAAGAAGAACAATTACTATAGCCTTACAGGCGGTATGGAATGGAGTGTTTATGAAAAAGGGACTGATTGGAATCGAGCTTGGCTCAAAGAATCTGAGGATTTATTCGAGAGAGAAGGACCAGATCTTAAGGCTCAAGAATGTCATTGCCCTGACCGAGGATTCGGAAACGGCAGCAGTGGGAAACGAAGCGTTTTCTATGTATGAGAAAGAGCCGCACCAGATTCAGATTATCACACCGATGGTTCACGGAGTCATCGGTGATTATACGAATATGCGAAGGCTTCTCGCTGAGATTCTCAGACGCTATCTGAGAAAGCTAAAAAAATATGAATTTTATATGGCGGTGCCGTCAGACATCACAGGAGTGGAGCGCCGGGCATTTTATGATCTTATGCTGGAGTCTTTCCGCTCGGTGAGAGAAGTAAAGCTCTGGCCGAAACCTATGGCGGATGCCGTGGGGCTGGGCATTGATGTGGGAGCTCCCTGCGGCAACATGGTGATCAACATGGGGGCAGATACTACAGAGATCTCTGTGGTATCTCTTGGAGGCATCGTAAGGAGCCGCCTGATCAAGCAGGGAGGCAGCCAGATTGACCAATGGTTGATCTCTAAGTTAAAGAGGAACCACAACATTGAGATCGGTATGAAGAGCGCAGAGCGTCTGAAGCTTCTTTATTCCAGAATGGAAGCGGAAGACAAGGATGCCTACGTGAAAGGCCGTGATCTGGTCAGCGGTCTTCCTAAAAAAATCCAGGTCCCAGGGGATATAGCACAAGAGAAGGTAAGGAACTATGTCAATGATATTATTATAGAGGCCAAGGCTATGCTGGAAGTGATCCCGCCGGAACTGGCGTCTGATATCATGGTGGAGGGAATCTATCTCTCTGGAGGAAATTCTTCTTTTTCAAAGATACCGGAGTGGATGGAGGAAGCCATCGGGATCCGCGTCCATTCTGCGGAACAGCCGGAGGAAAGCGTCATACGAGGCTTGAAGGCGATTATGAACAAAGACAACAAATACTAGTGAGGAAAGTGGAATGAAATTTCAGAAGAAAAATATGCGTTCAAGGCATTACCTGTTTATTTTTGTAGGAATATGCTTTTTGTTGATCGGAATCAGTGTTTTTGCAGGAGGTGTGCTGTCTCCTGTCAAGGCGGTGGCCACAGGGGTCTTAAGTCCTATGCAGAAAGGGATTAATTCCGTTGGGAACAGCATTTTTTCCTGGAATGAAAATATAAAGACAAAGAAACAGCTGAAAGATGAGAATAAAGTCCTTCAGGAGAAGATTGATTCATTGAAGATGCAGAACCGGATTCTCTCCCAGGACCAGGTGGAGTTAAACCGGCTGCAGGATCTCCTGAAGCTGAAGGCAAAGTATAAAAAGTACAATACTGTGGGGGCCAGGGTCATCAGCAAGGGATCCGGCAACTGGTTTGAGATCTTTGCCATCGATAAAGGAAGCAAGGACGGCATTAAAAAGAATATGAATGTTATTGCTGACAACGGGCTGGTGGGCATTGTATACGATGTCTCTGACCATTACGCAAAGGTCCGAACCATTATCAACGACACGAGCATGGTCAGTGCCATGTTTATGAAGACAAAGGATTCCTGCATTGTCAAAGGAAGCTTAAGCACCATGTCCGATGGATATCTGGATGTGGTTTACATCGATAAAAATGCCAAAGTAAAAGAAGGCGATGAACTTGTCACATCCTATTTAAGTTCCAAATTCGTGGAGGGGCTTTCCATTGGAAAAGTGTCCGATATCAAGCTGGATTCCACAAAGCTTACAAAGACTGCGAGAGTGACGCCGATCGTGGATTTCAAGCATTTGAAAGAAGTCCTGGTGATCACGGACCTAAAAGAAAATGTCAATCTGGATGAAGATACAAAAGAATAGGGCGGTGGAAGGATGAATCTGAAAAGAACAATATTTTATATTCTATCTGTGATCTTTTGTTTTTTGCTGCAGACGTCAGTATTTCAATTTTTAAAGCTGGCTGATGTTATGCCGAACATTCTCCTGATCCTCACGGTTACCCTGGGGCTGATCAGAGGGAAAAAGGCAGGCATCGGCATTGGATTTTCCTGCGGTCTTTTGATTGACATATTTTTCGGTGACGTTCTCGGGCAATATGCCCTTCTTTATCTGCTCATCGGCTATATCAACGGATGTTTTAATTCTCTCTTTTATGAGGATGACGTCCTTCTGCCATTCGGGCTTTTAGTCATCAATACCCTGGCTTACAGCTTTGTGATCTTTTTCTTTTTCTTTGCACTGAGAGGAAGATTCGCATTTTTCAGTTACTTAAAAGATATCATGATACCAGAAGCAGTCTATACGGGGCTCATCGCGCTGCCGCTGTATAAATTCCTTCTGTTCATCGACGTACGCATCAGTGATTCAGAAAAAAGGAGCATGTTCTAGTGTTAAGAAAGATACAAAACCAAGTAGAAAAATTATTGGCAAACAGGCTTCTGGCTATGTCGGTTTTGTTTGCCGTGCTGTTTCTTGTGTTGGTCTACCGTCTGTTTGTCATTCAGATCGTGCAGGGGCAGTCACATAAGGAAGATTTCACTTACAAGGTGGAAAAAACGGTCAAGACTTCCGGGACCAGGGGCAATATCTATGACTGCAACGGAAAGCTCCTGGCCTACAATAAGATGGTCTATACTGTCAATTTCCAGAATGACAGCAAGTTCAAAACCCTGGCCCAGAAAAATAATACTTCAGAGAGCTATGAGAAGAATAAAGTCATCTACGAAGTGATCAAGATCCTGGAAAAGAACAAGGACTCTTTTAAGAGCGATATTCCTATAGAGATCACCGGTAACGGAACCTTCCGTTTTACGGAGAAGGGTTCTAAGCTGGAGCGCTTCAAGAGGGAAGCCTTTGGGATCGGGACAGATACAAAGGGGCTTTCCAAGGAACGTTTGAAGCTCCGCCAGCAGCAGCTGGATGCCAGCGCAGAGGAGGTTTTTGAATATCTGAGGAACGGAACTATGGGTAGTCCCGGTGTCGGAAAAATGTTTGACATTGATGAGAAGTATTCGGACAAGGATGCCTTAAAGATCATGTCGGTGCGTTACAGTGCGTACTTAAGCCGTTATTCCCAGTATATGAAGGTGACCTTTGCGACGGAAGTCAGCAGCAAGAGCATTGCTGAGATCGAGGAGCGCTCCAATGAACTGACCGGCATCGATGTGAGCACCAAATCCATCCGTGTCTATAAGAAAAGCGAGGCAATGTCTCATGTGATCGGCTACACCGGCACGATTAACACGGAGGAGCTGGAGGATTACAACAAAGGGAAAAAGGAGAGCGACAAAGACTATTATGCTATGGACGATGCTGTAGGAAAATCTGGCATAGAAAAGGAGTTGGAATCCTATCTGCACGGCAGCAGTGGAAGCCAGACTATGATCGTCAACAATATAGGAAAGATCGTAAAGACAACCAAGACGGAGAAAGCCGGAACAGGAAATAATGTTGTCTTATCCATAGACAGTGATTTGCAAGAATATGCCTATAATCTGCTGGAGAGAAGGATCACCGGTATTGTGCTCTCCAAGCTTACTACGTCCGATTCCAAAGGGGACCGGAGTGATATCAGGATCCCGATCAAGGACGTATATTATTCTCTGATCGGTAACAGTATCGTGGACATCACGGATTTAAACGGTGAACATGCCACTTCCTATGAAAAGAGTATGTACAAAAAGATACAGAGACTAAAAAAAGACAGTATAAAGACCATTGAGAATAATCTCACAGACAGCAAAAAAGCATATAAGGATGAGAGTGAAGAAAAGCAAAATTATGCAACTTATGTATATAAGATGCTTTCCAAGAAAAAAGTTCTTTTGACCGGCTCCATTGACACGAAGGACAAAACCTACCTGAAATGGAAAGATGAAAAGATTGGGCTGGGAGAATTTTTAAGATATGCCATCAACAAAGAATGGATTGATATCTCTATGCTGGACATTTCCTCCAAGTATACAGATACAGATAAGATTTTTGAGGCACTGGTATCTTATATAGGAGATCAGCTTGAAAAGGACGATGAATTTGATCTGACCGTGTGTGAGCAAAAGATTGGTACCGGTGAGCTCAGTGGAAAAGATGTATGCCTTCTGCTCTACGAGCAGGGAGGGCTGAGCAAGAAAAAAGATGCATCCACCTACCAGAGTTTAAAAAACGGTTCACTGGATGCGTACTCTTTTATCCGCCAAAAGCTTTCTGCCCGGGAGATCACACCGGCGCAGCTTGGGCTGGATCCCTGCTCTGGTTCCATCGTGATCACCGACCCTGACACGGGAAAGGTAAAGGCTATGGTCAGCTATCCGGGATACGATAGCAACAAACTGTCCAATGGAATCGACAGTGATTACTACCGACAGCTGGCAAACTCCACAGCAACCCCGCTGTACAATCAGGTGCTGAATCATAGAACGGCACCAGGATCCACGTTTAAGCCTTTATCCGCCATCACGGCGCTCAATGAAAGTACGATTACAACGGGAAGCCAGATCCAGTGTACCGGTGTGTTTGATAAGATCAGCCCCGAAGCACACTGCTGGATTTATCCTAACGGAAAGCACGGCTACAATAATGTAGCGGGAGCATTAGAAGTCTCTTGTAATTGCTTCTTTTATGAGGTAGGATATGATTTAGGAATGACCGGCGGATCTTACAGCAGCAAAAAGGGTCTGGAGGCGCTGAAAAAATACGCCACAAAGATCGGCCTGAATAAAAAGTCAGGTATCGAGCTCAGTGAAATGGCTCCGCATATTTCGGATGAGACATCCGTCCGTTCTGCGATCGGACAGGGAACAAACAGTTTTACACCAAGTCAGATATCCAATTATGTGACAACCCTTTCCAACAAGGGAACGGTATATGATCTGAGCATCTTAGATAAAGTCACAACATCCGGAGGAAAAACAGTCAAAAAATATGGGGTGAAGAAAAAGAGTAAGCTCACCTTGAATGACGATTCTTACTGGGATGCAGTATGGTCTGGAATGCGGCGGGTCGTATCCGGAAAGAAGGGTGCTGTGACCAGTATATTCAAAGGACTGAATGTAAAAGTGGCAGGGAAGACTGGAACGGCCCAGGAAGATAAGAAGAGGCCGAACCATGCGTTGTTTATATCGTTTGGACCGTATGAAGATCCTGAGATCACGGTCACTGCTGTCATCCCTTATGGATATACCTCATCCAATGCGGCTGCTGCGGCAAAGGATGTCTATAAGTATTATTTTGCAAATGATAAAGAGAAGGCGAAATTAAAGAAGGACAAGAAGGTAATTTCTGCGGCAGGTTCCGTATCTGATTAAGAGAGGTGAAAATATATGAAAGAACCAGTATTGTTGAAAGGAAACAATTTTGGTTTGACGATTGTCCTGGATGACAAGATAGAATTTGAAGAACTGCTCACGATCATCGAGCAGAAGTTTGTGGAAGCCGCTAAATTTTTCAATACGAAGACCCAGGTTGTGCTAAAGATCGAGGGAAGGGTTTTAAGCGTGGAGGAAACCGAACGGGTTCTGGAAAAGATAACACAAAACAGCTCTCTTTCCATCGCATATGTGATGGAAGGAGACCAGGTTTTGGAGACCAAATTTAAAAAGGTGATAGAGGAGAGGTCCATCAGGCTGAAAGAGTCAGAGAGTGAAGCCCGTTTAAAAAGCGGCGGAGTGTCCTTCGGACAGTTTTACCAGGGGACATTGAGGTCAGGACAGAGCCTTGAATCTGATGCCAGTGTGGTGGTCATAGGGGATGTGAACCCGGGCGCCACTGTAAGGGCAAAAGGGAATATTGTGGTACTTGGGTGTGTCAAAGGCTATGTATTTGCAGGGGTGGGCGGAAATGAAAAAGCGTTTATCGCCGCACTGGAGATGAAGCCCATGCAGATCCGGATCGGAAGCCATATTGCAAGATCTTCTGATGAAGAATCGGCAAAGAAAAAATGGTTTGGAAAACGGGCAAAGCAGGGCGCTGAAGAGGAAGCAAAGATCGCGTTTGTTGAAGATGATAATATTTACATAGAACCTATATCAAAATCACTTCTGAATGAAATTACAGCTTAAAACAATGGAGGAAGAAAACAATGAGTGAAGTAATCGTAATCACATCAGGAAAAGGCGGCGTTGGAAAGACAACCACAACGGCGAACGTAGGAACCGGACTGGCCAAAGAAGGAAAAAAGGTCGTACTGATCGATACGGACATCGGACTTAGGAACCTGGATGTGGTCATGGGACTGGAAAACAGGATCGTATATAACCTGGTGGATGTGGTAGAGGGAAACTGCAGAATCAAACAGGCTATGATCAAAGATAAAAAGTATCCGGATCTTTATCTGCTGCCTTCCGCACAGACAAGAGATAAGTCTTCCGTGAGTCCTGAGCAGATGAAGAAAGTTGTGGATGAGTTGAAAGAAGAGTTTGACTATATTCTTCTGGACTGTCCGGCGGGCATCGAACAGGGATTCCAAAACGCCATCGCAGGGGCTGACCGTGCCCTGATCGTCACTACACCGGAGGTATCTGCGATCCGTGATGCAGACCGGATCATCGGGCTTTTGGAGGCAAATGAGATACATAAGATCGACCTGGTCATCAACAGGATCCGTATGGATATGGTAAAAAGAGGGGATATGCTTTCCAAGGATGATGTGCTGGATATCCTGGCTATTGAACTGATCGGAGTTGTGCCGGATGATGAGAACATTGTCGTCTCCACAAACCAGGGAGAACCTATCGTGGGCAGTGACAGTATAGCAGGAAAGGCTTATGCGAATATCTGTAAGAGAGTTATGGGACAAGAAGTACCGTTTTTGGATTTGGATACCAAATCATTCTTCGAGAAACTTGCCGGTATATTCAAAAAATAGGGAAGGGGTAGAAGAATGGGTTTGTTTGACAGCTTTTTTAAAAAGAAAAATTCGGCGGATGAAGCCAAAGACCGGTTAAAGCTCCTGCTTGTTTCCGACCGCTCCAACTGCTCTCCGGAAACGATGGAACTGATCAAAAATGATATTATCAAGGTGATTTCAAAATATATGGAGATCGATGCCCAGGGATTGGACATCCAGATTACCCAGAATGACGAAGAACACACCGGACCGGCATTATTTGCCAATATTCCGATCCGTGAAATGAAAAAGAAAAAATAGACATGGAGTGATAAAATGCTTAGAAACTACCGACTGCAAAACTACAATATAAAGCTGGTTCTCAATGTATTGGTGCTGGCCACATTAGGAATTATTTTTATCCACAGCGCAAATCCGTCCTTTGTTTTGAAGCAGGGACTAGGGCTGGTGGTCTGTCTTGCGGTCATGGCAGTAGTTTCTCTCATCGATTATCAGACGTGGCTTAGAAGCTCCAATCTGCTGTATATCATCAATCTTCTGTTGTTGATCGGCGTCAAGCTGTTTGGTAAAGATGTCAACGGCGCAAAACGATGGTTTTCATTAGGTCCCCTCGGGACTCTGCAGCCGTCAGAGATCAGCAAGATTGTGATGATCATTGTGATCGCAGATTTTGTCATCCGCCACGAAGATGATCTGAACGAGCCGAAAGTATTAGGAAAGCTGGCGCTCCTTTGTGCACCGCCGCTTTACCTGATCTTAAAACAGCCGAACCTGTCCACCACACTGGATATTGTGTTCATCATACTTGCCATTGTGTTTGTGGGAGGACTCAGCTCTAAGCTGATCCTAAGGGTTTTAATCATAGGGATTCCTCTTTTTGCAGTCTTTATATGGTATGTCCAGACGCCCGGGCAGATTCTTTTAGAGCCACATCAGGTGGCCAGGATCATGTCTTTTTTAAACCCAGCCGCCTATGCGGATTCCACGGCCCTTCAGACCGCTAACTCTGTCATGGCCATAGGATCTGGTGGATTGTTCGGCAAGGGATTTGGGTCCAATACTATCTCCGATGTATCGGCCAGTGATGTGAATCTGGTATCGGAGAGGCAGACAGACTTTATTTTCTCTGTTGTGGGAGAAGAATTTGGATTTGTGGGATGCCTTGTGGTCATCGGACTGCTGGTACTTTTGGTAGCCCAGTGTTTGAATGTGGCCAGGAAGGCAGATAATGCGTCAGCCAAGATGGTGGCTGTCGGGGTGTCTGCTTATATGGGATTTCAGTCATTTATCAATATCGGAGTTGCCACGGGTACCCTGCCCAACACAGGACTTCCGCTGCCGTTTATCAGCTATGGTCTGAGTTCGCTTTTGTCGGCCTCCATTGCCATCGGCCTGCTGCTGAATATATATCTTCAACGTAAAAAGTATTAGGAGGAACCGTTATGAACGTAGGATTAGTTGCACATGATGCGAAAAAAATGTTGATGCAGAATCTCTGCATTGCTTATCAGGATATTTTAAGAAAGCACACGCTGTATGCTACGGCGACTACAGGAAAAGTGATTGAGGAAGTGACAAATTTGAGCATCCATAAGTTTCAGGTGGGACATTTTGGCGGCATGCATCAGATCGGTGCACTGATTCAGAACAATGAGATTGACTTGCTGATCTTTTTGCAGGATCCGGACAATAAGCAGAGGACTCAGGGATTCTATGATGTCTTAAACCTCTGTGACAAACACAACATTCCGTGCGCCACTAACCTGCCGACGGCGGAAGCGCTGATCATGGCTTTGGACCGGGGAGATCTGGACTGGAGAGAAATGTACAAATAGGCTGTCATCCGACAGTCTTTCTTTTCATCCCATAGGAGATTTCTATAGAATCCCCTATGGAACAAAAACGCTCTGCAGGATGCGCACAAATGCGTAAGGAAACTATTTGACTACGTCAAACTGATATCAGGAGGACAGAATGAAAAAACGGATATTATGCATATGGATGACAGCCTTCCTTGTTCTGATGACAGGGTGCAGTGCGCTCAATACGGTGACACAGCTTTCTGTGACTTATGAGGACCATCTGAGCAGGCAGGATGATGAATTAAGGTCAGAGACCCTGGGCGATAACTGGAAGTCCAAGGGAGCTTATGTGGGTGTCGTGTCCAGGGAAGACGCCGACGTACGGCAGTATTCCGGAGTCAAAGAGGCTCTTCTTGTGAATAATACGACAAATGAAGTGATAACAGCACAGAAAGTCTTTGAACAGGCTTATCCGGCCAGTATCACCAAGATTATGACGGCTCTTCTCGTATTGGAAAACTGTAATCTGGATGATGTTGTTACCATCGATCAGGATATTACATTTGATGACCCGGCGGCGGTGAGCATGCACCTAAAAAAGGGTGATAAGATTACTGTGGAGGCACTTTTGAACGGTCTCATTGTCATGTCTGCCAACGATACGGCCATTGCGCTGGGAAGAAAAGTGGCCGGCAGCGATAAAAAGTTTATTGCGATGATGAACAAACGGGCACAGGAATTAGGAGCTACCAACACACATTTTGCCAATCCCAACGGACTGCATTTAAAGAACCATTATACGACTGCATACGATCTGTACCTGATCTTCCAGGAATTAGTAAAACACAATGAGTTTCTTTCTATCGCAGGAAAGGCCAGCAGCAACATTGAATATACCAATCAAAAGAACAAACTCCAGGCATATGATATGTCCACCACCAACCAATACCTGCTGGGCAATTACAATCTTCCCCACAAGGTGTTTATGCTGGGAGGAAAGACAGGTACCACAGGGGAAGCCGGTTCCTGTCTGATCATTCTGACTAAGAATGAGGACGGAGACGAGTTTATCTCTGTGATATTAAAGGCATCCAGCAAACAGACTCTTTATCACACGATGACGGAAGTACTGGAAAAGGAAAATTAAGAGGATGGAACGTTACAACACTTACTCGGCACATTTGAAGAAGAGGTTCGGCGAGAAAGTCTACAAGCTTCCGGTGAACCTTCCGGTAACCTGTCCCAACCGCATGGAGGGCAGAGGCTGCAGCTTCTGCGCCGGTGTGGGAACAGGCTTTGAGGCCATGTCCGAAAAAGTGCCGGTGAGGGACCAGCTTGAGAAGACAAAGCAAAAGATCGGGAAGCGGTATGGGGCCAAGAAGTTCTTAGCTTACTTTCAGAATTATACCAACACATTTCTGCCACTGAAAGATTTTAAAGCTTACGTGCTGGAAGCTCTGGAGGCAGAGGACATCATAGGGGTCTCCGTTTCCACCAGGCCGGACTGCATCCGGGAGGATTACCTGAACTTTCTAAAAGAGGAAGTACAAGACCGGGGATTTGCGGTGACCATAGAGCTGGGACTACAGACCGTCAACTACCATACTCTCAAAGACATCAACAGGGGGCATACCCTGGCGGAGTATCTGAACGCGGTGTTGCTCACAGCGCCGTTCGGTTTTGAGATCTGTACACATGTCATCTTAAATCTTCCGGGAGATACACTTAAAGATGCGGTGGAGACTGCCAGAGTGATCTCGGCTCTGCCGGTGGATGTGATAAAAGCACATTCTCTGTATATTCCGAAGAACTCTGTCATGTATGAAGAATACGGAGAGGGTAAGATATCATTATGTACCAAGGAGGAATACATAGAACGGCTGACTGAATTTGTGGCAAATGTAAGAGAAGATATGGTCATTGAGCGTCTGTTCAGCAGGGTCCCTGAGGATGATGCAGTATTTTCAAACTGGGGAGTGAGCTGGTGGAAGCTGAAAGATCAGTTTGACGAAGAAATGGAACGAAAAGGATATGTCCAAGGATGTAAGTGTAATTATTTAAATGGGGCAGCTTTAAGGCGCTGGAGGATTTAGATGGCTAGAAAAAAATCAAGATGGAATATCGGGACCATTGTTTTTCTTGTCCTGCTGGTCTATGTTATCATTAACGTACTGATCTTTGTGGGCAAAGAAAAACTGACGGTTTACAAAGTGACAGAAGATAAGATTTCAACTACATATTCCCTGACCGGTATCGCCATAAGAAATGAAAAGCTGCTGCAAGCGGAAGACGATGGTTATATTACATATTATACGGAAGAAGGGAAACGGGTTAAAAAGTCCGGAACTCTGTATGTACTGGACAAAAACGGCAAGGTGCAGAAGGAATTTGCCAATCAGGTGGAAGAAATGAAGGGAAAGGGTGATATCCAGGAGAATTCCAGGGTTAAAAACCGGCTTTCTGAGTTTAAATCCATTTACGAGGACAAGGATTTTGAGGATGTCTATGACCTGAAATATGATTTAAAAAATGCAGTTTTGGGTATCAATGAAAAGTCCTTAAAAAAGGTCTTGGAGCAGGTGAAGGAGCAGGTTGGAGACGCAGCTTTTTCCACGAGGAAAAGCACCATCAGCGGCATCGCAAGTTTTTATTCAGATTCCTTTGATGATAAAAAGGCTTCTCAGATCAAGGCAAGTGATTTTGAAAGAGAAAATTATCGGGTGACAAAGCTGAATTCCACAGACAAAGTGAAAAAGGGAGATACCGTATGCCGGGTGACCACCAATGAAAAATGGACTCTGGCGGTGCTGCTGGATGAAGAGCAGTATAAAAGCCTGAAAGGCAGAAAGACGGTGATGGTCAGGTTTGCCGATGACCAGATGAAAGCAGCGGCGGGTGTAAAGACGGAAAAGAAAAAGGACGGTTATTTTGCATATCTGTCACTGGACCAGTATTTGATCCGTTACATCGGCGAACGGTATGTGGATATTGATTTGATCCTGGATACCTATCAGGGCTTAAAGATTCCGGATTCGGCTATTGTCTCAAAACAGTTTTATCAGGTTCCGGCTAAGTATATTTCAAGGGGCAACAACAAAGCCAGTGAGGGCTTTAGTGTGCGTACTACCTCCAAGGACGGTAATGTCAAGGTAGAACAGAAGGAATTTACTATTTATAAGAAGACGAAGAATTACTGCTATCTAGATCCGGAAGAGGTGGAAGAGGGCACAACATTTGAAGCTATGGATGCCGGAGACCGATTTACCGTGGGGGAAATGAAGAATCTCAAAGGAGTTTACTGTACCAATCAGGGTTATGCTGATTTCAGGCCGGTCCAGGTCATTGTAAACAAAGACGGTTATTCCATCGTAAAGACTGATACGCTGGAAGGCATCCGACTTTATGACTTTGTTGTTCTTGACAGTAAAACGATCAAAGAAAACCAGATGATATATTAAAGATAGGAAGTGTTTGTTATGTTAATCGACCAGTATAATGAAGTAAAGGAACGTGTGAGAGCTGCCTGTGAGAGGGCCGGGCGGAATCCGGAAGACGTGACAGTGGTCGCAGTCAGCAAGACAAAACCTCTCTCCATGATCGAGGAACTTAAGGACTGCGGAGTTATGGATTTTGGGGAAAATAAGGTCCAGGAGATCACAAAAAAATATGAACAGATCACGAGTCCAGTCCGTTGGCATATGATCGGCCATTTTCAGACAAATAAAGTAAAATATATCGTGGATAAGGTAGCGCTGGTTCATTCTGTGGATTCTGTGAAGCTGGCCAGGCAGATCAGCAAAGAGGCTGTAAAACATAAGGTAGAGGTCCCTGTTCTGATCCAGGTCAACCTTGCAAAGGAAGAATCCAAGTCCGGATTTTACGAGGAAGAGCTTTATGGGGCGCTGGAAGAAATTTCTAGTCTCCCCGGCATTCAGGTGGAGGGTCTCATGCAGATCGCACCATTCGTGGAAAATCCCCAAGATAACCGAATATATTTCAGACGCATGCGGCAATTATTTGTTGACATCAAAGAGAAAAACTTTGATAATATAGCTATGAACATCCTGTCCATGGGAATGACGAATGATTATGAGGTCGCGGTGGAGGAAGGCTCTACCATGGTACGGGTAGGAACAGGTATTTTTGGGGAAAGAGATTACAGCAAATAGTGGAGGATAGAGAGTATGGGTGCAGTGGATAAGCTGTTGAATTTTATGAAGCTTACAGAAGATGAAGAATATGATGAGTACGATGAATATGAAGAGGAGGAAGAAGAGGATCTGGATACAGAGCGCCGTTCATTCTTCCGCAAAAAAGACACAGTCAAAGAGGAATCCAATGTGATTGAACCGATCGCTTACACAAGCAGAGAAAACAAAGAACCAAAGCCGAGACGCTTTGGAACGGGGAAAGTGGTATCTATGAACGGACACGGAGTAGAAGTTTATGTGATCAAACCTCAGGATTTTGCAGAGGCCCAGACGGCGGCAGACCTTTTAAAAGAAGGAAAGACCGTTGTCATCAACTTAGAAGGCGTGGAGCTTACGGTAGCCCAGAGAAGCATTGATTTTGTGGGCGGAGCGACTTATGCTATTGACGGATCCTTACAGGCTGTTTCAAACAATATCTTTATCGCGGCACCGGACAGTATTGAAGTCAACGGGGATTTAAGAAGTGAGATCATGAATGAAAACATCATCTCCCCGCAATTAAAGTAAGCGATGGATGAGCAGCTGTTTAAAAAACGTTTGGAAGAATTAGCGCAGACTGCATTTATGAATTCGGTGTATACCCATACTCCGTTTCTGTCAGAGAGGGAACAGAGCCTCTTTCACGAGATGAGAAAGGAACTGTCCTTTGCAGATGCCTCACTTTATGGCGGCCATGAAGATTATGACCGCTGTATTGTTGTGTTCGGCTCAAAGGAAATGTTCGGATATGAAGGTGAGATTCCATTGGCCTGTGCCAAAGTCTCGCCTCTTTTTGAAAAATACGCAGAACCCCTGTCACACAGAGATTATCTAGGGGCACTTATGAACCTGGGAATCGAGAGAAGCCAGATCGGAGACATTTTAGTCTCAGGAAAAGAGGCGTACATTTTCTGTTTTGAACATATGGCCGGGTTTCTGTGCCATGAACTTACAAAGGTTAGGAATACTCAAGTAAACACTGCCGTTGTGGATTTTAAAGAGATCCATTATCAGCAGGAGTATATTACAAAAGATGGCTTTGTGTCTTCACCAAGGCTGGATGCGCTTGTTGGGCTGGCTTACGGCCTGTCCAGAAGCAAGGCTCTTTCATTGTTTCAGAGCCAGAAAGTATTTATCCGGGGGAAATTGGAGACAAGGAACAGTTACCAGGCAAAACCAGAAGACGTTATATCTGTCCGTGGATTTGGAAAGTTCCGGTTTTCGGAGCAGGGAAGAGAGACGAAAAAGGGCAGGTACCACGTGAAGCTGCAAATTTATAAATAGGAGGAGACAGATGATTACACCAATCGAGTTATTAGGGAAGGAACTGAAAAGAGGATTTGGCTATAAGGCTATTGAAGTGGATGAGTTCCTGGAGGAAGTGGCCAGAGATTACGAGAAGGTCTACAAGGAGAACAATGAATTAAAAGAGAGGGTTTCCGCTTTGACTGAGAACCTGGATCACTACCGGGTGATCGAAGAATCCTTGAAAAAGGCACTGGTCCTTGCGGAGGAAACTTCCAAGGAAACCATCGCAAACGCAGACAAGGCGGCAAAATCCATGGAAGAACAGGCAGAGATGGAGGCCAGAGAGATCATAGACAAGGCCAGGAGAGAAGCTGAAGATTTTGCACGACAGGCCAGGGAAGCCTTCGATAAAGAGAACCAGCAAAAGCAGGAAGAGATCGATGCTCTGGAAAAACAGATCAATAAATTAAACGGAGATTATGTGTCTTACAAGTCCAGAATGCTGCAGTTTATCAACGGCCAGCTGGATTATCTTAAGAATCCGGTCTATGAACTGGAGATTTCCAAAAAATCAGACAAGGAAGAGACGGAGGCAGCAGTGACAGAGGAGCCTAAATATGATGGAGAAGAATAGTCTGGAAGTCAGGGAACAGGGACAAAAGATATATGACATTTATTTCAGGGATTCCTTTGAGGACCTTATGGAGGCGATGTCCGGTCTGGGTCTGTCCGGACGGAAGGTCTGCATCGTGACAGAGAGTCATGTGGCGCCTTTATATTTAAAAGAGATCTATGATCTTTTAAATCCGGTGTGCGCAAAAGTGACCACCTTCAGTTTCAGCGCGGGGGAGGCCCACAAGCAGTTAAAGACCATCGAACAGTTATATGAGCAGCTGATCCGGAACCATTTTGACCGCAAGGATCTGATCGTAGCTCTTGGCGGCGGTGTCGTTGGAGATATGGCCGGTTTTGCGGCTGCTACCTACTTAAGGGGGATAGATTTTATCCAGATTCCCACAACCCTGCTCTCCCAGGTGGACAGCAGCATCGGCGGCAAGACTGGAGTGGATTTTATCCAGTACAAAAACATGGTTGGGGCATTTCACCAGCCTAAGCTGGTCTACATCAACGTCAACACATTAACGACACTGCTGGACCGTGAGTATGCGTCCGGCATGGCGGAAGTCATCAAGCACGGACTGATCAAAGACCGGGAGTACTATCACTGGATCCGAAACCATCAATCAGAAATACTTTCGAAAGACTCTCAGATCCTGGCGGAAATGATCCTGAAAAGCTGTGATATCAAACGGCGGGTAGTTGAGGTGGATCCGAAAGAGCAGGGGGAAAGAGCATTATTAAACTTTGGCCACACACTGGGCCATGCTGTGGAGACGCTGATGGATTTTTCACTGCTCCACGGAGAGTGCGTAGCCATTGGGTGCCGGCTGGCACTGAAGCTTTCCGGGAAACGAGGTATGATCTCAGAGGAAGAGGTTAAAGAGGCCAATGCTCTGTTTGATGTTTTTCATCTGGACCAGAGGTTTGACCGGCTGACCGCGGAGCAGATCATAGAGACGACGAAGTCCGATAAGAAAATGGCAGGCGGCCATATCCGTTTTATTCTATTAAAGAACATTGGGGAAGCCTGTATTGATCTGACGGTCAGTGACGAAGAAATGATGGAAGTGTTAGAGGAAGAGTTAGAATGAAACATGTGAGAGTATTCATTTCAATTGTTCTGCTTCTGGCCATTGACCAGATGACCAAAGCGGCAGCGGTAGTGTGTCTTTCAGGAAAGGAAGCGATCCCGGTCCTTAAAGATATTTTTGAACTGCAATATGTGGAGAACCGCGGAGCGGCATTTGGAATTCTCCAAAACCAACAGTGGCTGTTTTTTATTATCACTGTGGCGGCAGTGGTTTTGCTGACAGTCGTCTATAAAAAGCTGCCGGCTGAGAAGAAATACCGTCCGCTCCGTCTGTGTTATATCTTTTTATGCGCAGGTGCGGTGGGAAATCTCATTGACAGGGTCGTTAGAGGATTTGTGGTGGATTTCTTTTACTTCAAATTGATTGATTTCCCTGTATTTAATGTGGCCGACATTTATGTGACCGTGTCTATGGCAGTACTGTTCTTTCTTATCTTGGTGTACTACAAGGAAGATGATTTTGCATTTTTAGAAAAAAGGAAACAAGGCTGATGGAACAAAAGAGACAGTTTACAGTTTCAAATCAGGAGACGGGAATCAGGCTGGATGTCTGTCTGGCAGGAAGGTTCCCGGAGTTTACCAGATCCTATCTTCAGAAACTATGCAAGGATTTTGCTGTATCAGTGGAAGGTGCTGTTAAAAAGAGCAATTATAAGGTCAGGGAGGGAGAACAGGTTTCTTTGGACATACCAGAGCCAACGGAACTTTCCATCAAGCCGGAAAAAATGGATTTGGATATCGTATATGAGGACCAGGATATCATTCTTATTAATAAACCAAAAGATATGGTAGTCCATCCGGCCCCTGGGCATTATGAGGGCACCCTGGTCAACGGTCTGATGGAGCATTGCAGAGAGGAGCTTTCCGGAATCAATGGAGTATTGAGGCCTGGCATCGTGCACAGAATCGATAAGGACACTACAGGGATCCTGGTCATCTGTAAAAATGACATGGCCCACCAGTCTCTGGCGAAACAGCTGAAAGACCATACGATCACAAGGCGGTACCACGCCATTGTCTATCACAATATAAAAGAAGATTCGGGAACGGTGGATGCTCCCATCGCAAGAAGCAAAAAGGACCGGAAGAAGATGGCAGTCGACCGGGAGGCAGGAAGGCGAGCGGTCACTCATTACCGGGTCTTAAAACGGCTGAAAGAAGGCTTTACCTATATTGAATGCAGCCTGGAGACGGGAAGGACCCATCAGATCCGGGTGCATATGGCATCCGTCGGCCATCCGCTTTTGGGGGATACTGTCTATGGGCCGAAAAAGTCCAGATACTCACTGGACGGACAGTGCCTTCACGCTAAGGTGCTCGGGTTTATCCATCCGAGGACAGAGGAATACATGGAGTTTGAAGTGCCGCTCCCCGCATATTTTGAGGAGCTTTTAAATCGTTTAGGTTGAAAGAAAGGAAGATCAGCATGGAAATTGGATTTATCGGATGCGGAAACATGGCAAAGGCCATGATTTCAGGAATTCTTGCAAAAGGAACTTTTCAGAAGGACGAGATCATCGCTTCCGGGCCGACAAAAGAGAAAATGGACGGGGTTTCCCAGGAGTTTGGTATAAAGACAACGCTTTATAATATTGAGGCAGCAAAAGATTCCAGGATCCTTGTGTTGTCCGTGAAACCGCAGATGTATGACAAGGTCATCAAGGAGATCCGCGATCATGTCAGCAAAGACCAGCTTGTGGTCACTATTGCGGCAGGGCTTTCCATGGAGTCAGTGGAGAGAAGCTTTGGAAAAGAGACAAAGATCATCCGCACCATGCCGAATACGCCTGCTCTGGTGGGTGAGGGCATGACGGGCATGTGTATGAATCCTTATGTAAAAGAGGAGGAAGCTTGTGAGGTCACAAAGATCTTTGAAAGCTTTGGCAGGGTAGAGATCGTAGATGAGAAGCTGATCGACGCGGTTGTAGGTGTCAGCGGCAGTTCACCAGCTTATGTCTACATGTTCATCGAGGCATTGGCGGATGCGGCAGTACTGGGAGGAATCCCAAGGGAAAAAGCGTATACATTTGCGGCCCAGGCAGTGCTCGGCAGCGCAAAGATGGTTCTTGAGACGAAGGAGCATCCAGGAAAATTAAAAGATGCGGTGTGTTCTCCGGCGGGAACAACCATCGAGGCTGTGAGAATTCTGGAAGAAAAAGGATTAAGAAGCGCAGTGATCGAAGCTGCCAACGCAGCTGTGGAAGTCAGCAAAAAAATGGGATGAGTCTTTACAATAGAATTTTTGTATGATATACTCATCAAGTTGACCGGTACTCAGATTTCGGAGCTCTCCGACCAAGTCTTAGTATCTGGCGGCTAATATATTTCAAGGAGGAAACAAAATGATTTCATCAGAAAAGAAAAAACAGATCGTTGCAGATTTCGGAAGGGATGCCAATGACACTGGTTCACCGGAAGTACAGATCGCGATTCTTACTGCACGGATTGAAGAACTTCAGGAGCATTTTGACATGCACAAGAAGGATCATCATTCCAGAAGAGGTCTTTTAAAGATGGTAGGTAAGAGACGTAATCTTTTAGCATACTTAAAAAATAAGGATGTTGCAAGATACCGTGCACTGATCGAGAGACTCGGACTGAGAAAATAGCCGAATTATGGGGACAGGAATTGAAATTCCTGTCTTCTTTTTTTGGTATAGTTATGATACAATAAAAAAGTTGTAAAAGACGTATTCCGAGACTACTAAGGAGTCTACAGCCAGCTGCACAGAGCACATCCACTTGTATGCTGTGGACCGCTTAGTTGTTTCGGCGTCTTTTAAATAAGATTTTAAGGAGAAATTAAACATGGTAAAAGAATTTAGTATGGATCTTGCAGGACGGAAATTGACCGTAGAGGTAGGCCGCGTGGCGGCTCAGGCAAATGGTGCGGCATTTATGCACTATGGAGATACCGTGGTCCTTTCCACAGCTACAGCATCCGACAAACCAAGGGACGGAATTGACTTCTTCCCATTGAGCGTAGAGTACGAAGAGAAACAGTACGCTGTAGGTAAGATCCCGGGAGGGTTTTTAAAGAGAGAGGCAAGGCCTTCTGAAAACGCGATCCTCACAGACCGTGTGATCGACCGCCCGATGCGTCCCCTGTTCCCGAAAGATTACAGAAATGATGTCCTGCTGGACAACCTTGTGATGTCTGTGGATCCGGACTGCAGCCCGGAACTTACCGCAATGCTTGGATCTGCCATCGCAACCTGTATTTCTGACATTCCATTTGACGGACCGACGGCGTCCACTATGGTGGGACTGATCGACGGCGAGTTCATTATCAATCCAACCGCGGCACAAAAGGAAGAGTCTGAGATGGCACTGACCGTAGCCTCCACAAGAGACAAAGTCATCATGATCGAAGCCGGTGCCAACGAAGTACCGGAGGATGTGATGATCCAGGCAATCTTCAAAGCACATGAGGTGAACAAGGAGATCATCGCTTTTATCGATACCATCGTAGCAGAGTGTGGCAAAGAAAAGCATGAATACGAGCATCATGAAATCGACCAGGAAATGTACGATGACATGGTTTCCTTCATCACACCAGAAGCTATGGAAGAAGCAGTCTTTACCGACGAAAAGCAGGTGAGAGAAGAAAATATCCGCGCTATTGAAGAAAAGCTGGCTGAGCGTTATGCTGATAAGGAAGAGTGGCTTTCCCAGGTAGGAGAAGCAGTATATGCTTTCCAGAAAAAGACCGTGAGAAAGATGATCTTAAAGGACAAAAAACGTCCAGACGGAAGAGATATCACAGAGATCCGCCATCTTGCAGCAGAGGTGGACTGTCTTCCTAGAGTTCACGGTTCTGCCTTGTTCCAGAGAGGTCAGACACAGGTTATGACAGTGACGACACTGGGCTCCCTTTCAGAGGCTCAGAGACTGGACGGTATGGATCAGGAAGAGACCAGCAAACGTTATATGCACCACTATAATTTCCCGTCTTACTCAGTGGGAGAGACCAGACCGAGCAGAGGCCCTGGAAGAAGAGAGATTGGACACGGAGCGCTGGCTGAACGTGCTTTGATTCCTGTCCTTCCTACAGAAGACGAGTTTCCATATGCAATCCGTACAGTATCCGAGATCATGGAGTCCAATGGATCTACATCCCAGGGAAGTATCTGTGCATCCTCTCTGTCCCTGATGGCGGCAGGTGTTCCGGTCAAAGCGCCGGTAGCAGGTATTTCTGTAGGATTAGTCACAGGAGACAGTGATGACGATTATCTGATCCTCACAGATATCCAGGGACTGGAAGATTTCTTCGGAGACATGGACTTTAAAGTGGCAGGAACAGACAAGGGTATCACGGCCATCCAGATGGATATCAAAATCCACGGACTGACAGACCAGATCATTCGTGAAGCCATTGCGAGAACAAAAGAGGCAAGAACTTATATCCTTCACGAAGTTATGAATCCGGTTATCGGAACTGCAAGAGATCACGTAGGCAAGTATGCGCCTAAGATCTCCCAGTACACCATCGACCCTGAGAAGATTTCTGAAGTTATCGGAAAACAGGGCAAGACTATTAACGCTATCATTGATGAGACCGGCGTTAAGATCGATATCGATGAATCCGGAAGAGTTGACATCTTAAGTGAAGATCAGGAAATGATCGATAAAGCCATCGGTATCATCAAATCTATCGTAGAACCGCTGAACGTGGGAGATATCTACGAAGGTGAAGTTGTCAGGATCATGCAGTTCGGTGCCTTTGTACAGGTTTCACCAAATAAGGACGGACTGATTCATATTTCCAAACTTGCCAAGGAACGTGTGGAAAAGGTAGAGGATGTGGTTAACATCGGAGACCGTGTTGCTGTCAAGGTTCTGGAAATCGACAAAATGGGAAGAATCAACTTAAAACTGGAAGAAAAATTATCATAGGGAAGAGTATGAGACGAAAAGCACAAGTGTTTGGCATCCTGGCAGTATTTGCCGCTGTGGTGGCTTTTACAGGATGTGCAAAGAAAAAGTCAGATGATGTAAAGCGGATCGGGATTCTGCAGCTGGTAGAGCACGATGCGTTGAATGATGCCAGAAAAGGGTTCATTGACGGTCTCAAAGAAGACGGATACGTGGACGGCAAAAATATAGAGATCCAGTATAAAAATGCCCAGAATGACCAGTCTAACTGCCAGACCATCGCCTCCCAGTTTGTTGGGAGCCGGTGTGATCTGGTGCTGGCCATCGCAACACCGGCAGCGCAGGCCATGGCCACGGAGACAAAGGATATTCCGATCCTGGCTACGGCTGTGACGGATCATCAGGCCTCCAAACTGGTGAAGGATAACAAGAAGCCGGGGACAAATGTGTCCGGCACTTCAGACATGGCTCCGGTGAAGGACCAGATCGGATTGATCAAGAAATTGGTGCCTAAGGCAGAGAAAGTGGCGTTCCTCTATTGTTCTGCAGAGGCCAATTCGGTTTTACAGGTAAAACAGGCCAGGACAGCCGCAGAGGCAGCGGGCTTTCAGACTATGGATGCTACGGTGTCAGAATCCAGCGAGATCCGGCAGGTTGTTGAATCATTAAAAGGCAAAGCGGATGTTATCTACGTCCCGACGGATAATATCATATCCGCCAGCATGAATACGGTTTCTATGGTCGCCAATGAAGATAAGATCCCTGTGATCGTTGGTGAAGAAGCCCTCTGTACGGGAGGCGGGCTTGCCACATACGGTATCAATTATTACCGGCTTGGCAAGCAGACTGCAAAGCAGGCGGAGGAGATACTGGAAGGCAGGAAAGAGGTCTCTGAGATGCCGGTAGGCTATCAGAACCAATATGATCTGATCATCAACGAGGACCAGGTAAAGAAACTTGGAATCCAGATTCCTAAAGAGTTAAAAGAGAAAGCAAAGTTTGTGAAAACACAAAATAAAAGCAAATAAAAAAGTGGGCCTGCCCACTTTTTTATTTGCTTTTAAGAAGAACCGTATTTCGGAAAGTGCTTTGCTTGACATTGGGAATCGGCAGTGATATAATTTAGCACATAAAAGCGCTGAAGTGCCGGCGTAACCATAAGGACGGAGGAAAGAGTTATGAGAATGAAAAAAGTAATGGCAGTAGGCCTTGCAGCCGTGATGAGTGCAGCAGTACTCTCTGGATGCGGAGGAGGAGACAAGAAGGGCAGTGCAGAGAAAGAACAGAAGAAAGTCGGAGTCGTACAGCTGACAGAGCATGCGGCGTTAGATGCTGCATACAAGGGCTTTAAGGAAGGCCTTGAGGAGGCAGGATACAAAGACGGGGATAAGATCAAGATTGAATATAAAAATGCCCAGAATGAACAGTCCAACTGTCAGACCATCGCGTCCCAGTTTGTCAGTGACAAGTGTGATCTGGTGCTGGCTATCGCAACACCGGCAGCGCAGGCTATGGCCAATGAGACAAAGGATATTCCGATCCTGGTAACGGCGGTGACCGATCCAGCGGCATCCAAGCTTGTAAAGAGCAACAAAGAGCCTGGAAATAATGTTTCCGGAACTTCTGACCTGACACCTGTGAAAAAGCAGATGGAGCTGTTAAAACAGATGCTTCCGAAGACTAAGAAGGTGGCGATGTTATATTGTTCAGCAGAGGCTAACTCTAAGATTCAGATCGCTATGGCAAAGAAAGAAGCAAAGAAATTAGGATTTGAGACAGTGGATGCGACCGTATCTGAATCCAGTGAGATCCGTCAGGTGGTAGAATCCCTCAAAGGAAAAGTTGATGCGATCTATGCACCGACCGACAATCTGATCGCAGCCGGAATGAATACCGTTTCCATGGTAGCAAATGAAGCCAAGATCCCTGTTATTGTAGGGGAAGAAGGCATGTGTACCGGCGGAGGACTTGCTACATACGGAATCAATTACTATGAACTCGGAAAACAGACAGCAGCACAGGCAGTGAAGATTCTGGAAGGCAAAGCAGAGCCTAAGACGATGCCAATTGAATATCAGACAAATGCGGACCTGATCATCAACAAAGATACTGTGAAGAAGCTGGGAATTAAAGTTCCGAAAGATTTAGAGAAAAAAGCCAAGATGGTGACAACGATCACGGAAAAGAAAAAATAAGTGGAATGTGCAAAGCAAAACTGTCTTCTTTCATTCATTTGAAAGAGGACAGTTTTTTGTTCCATAGGAAGGTTCACTGAACTTTACTGGTGCAAAGTCTTAAATCGTGGTATAATAAATTCTCGTGGACAGTAAAGTAAGAAAAGGAGAAAAGAAGAATGGATTTAGCAGTTAACATGCAAAGTGCGATTGCCCAGGGGACACTTTGGGGGATCATGGCGCTTGGTGTCTATATTACATTCAGGATACTGGATATTCCGGATTTGTCTTGTGAGGGTACCTTTGCCCTCGGAGGCTGCATCAGCGCAGTTATGATCGTAAAAGGGGTGAACCCCTTTGTTTCACTTATCATCGCACTGGCAGCAGGTATGGCGGCAGGGGCAGTCACCGGGTTTTTACATACAAAGTTAAAGATTCCCGCGATACTGGCAGGTATTTTAACGATGATCGCCCTGTACTCGGTCAACATACGGATCATGGGGCAGCCGAATACCTCCCTGCTGGGAGAGGACACGGCATTTACCCAGGCGATCGACGCACTGAAGCTGGACCAGACAATGGCGACTCTGCTCGTGGGGGCTGTCATCAGTATTTTTGTAGTGTTATGTATCTACTGGTTCTGCGGTACCGAGATCGGATGTGCCCTGAGAGCAACGGGAAATAACGAATACATGGTACGGGCTTTGGGAGCCAATACCAATACATCCAAGGTGATCGGCCTTGTCATTTCCAACGGAATGATCTCTGTATCTGGTGCACTGGTGGGACAAAGCCAGGGATACGGCGACATCAAGATGGGAACCGGAGCGATTGTCATCGGTCTGGCATCCATCGTCATAGGGGAAGTGATCTTCGGCAAGCGTTTTAATTTCATGTATATTTTAGCCTCCGTTGTATTCGGATCTATCATTTACCGTATGATTATTTCGCTTGTACTTTATATGGGCCTGAGCACGGACGATATGAAGCTGTTTACGGCATTAGTCGTAGCACTGGCTCTGGGAATCCCTGCGATCAAGGCAAGGTATTCCCAAAAAAGAATTCCTGGAAAAGGAGGGAATACCACATGCTAAACATCATCGATGTGCATAAGACATTTAATAGAGGGACAGTCAATGAGAAGAAGGCTCTGGATGGGATCAATCTTCATCTGAATCCGGGAGATTTTGTCACTGTGATCGGAGGCAACGGGGCTGGAAAGTCAACAATGCTGAATATGATCGCCGGTGTGTATCCCATTGACCAGGGAACGATCCTTTTGGACGGCAAGGATATCTCCGATCTGCCGGAACACAAACGGGCTTATATGCTGGGGCGCGTGTTCCAGGATCCTATGATGGGAACCGCAGCCGGTATGGAGATTCAGGAAAATATGGCTATGGCCCACCGCCGGGGAAAAAACAGGAGCCTGCGCTGGGGTATTACGAAAAGTGAAAAGAAGCTGTATAAAGAAAAGTTAGCAATGCTGGACTTAGGACTGGAGGACCGTCTCACATCTAAAGTCGGCCTTCTGTCAGGGGGACAGCGGCAGGCCCTGACACTGCTCATGGCAACACTGAACAAGCCGAGCCTTTTGCTTTTAGACGAGCACACGGCGGCCCTGGATCCGAAGACTGCAAAAAAGGTGCTTGAACTTACGGAAAAGATCATCGCAAGAGATTCTCTGACAGCCATGATGGTAACCCACAACATGAAAGATGCCATCCGTATCGGAAATCGGCTGATCATGATGAACAGCGGAAGGATCATCTACGATGTCTCCGGGGAAGAAAAGAAGAATCTGAAGGTTCCGGATCTGCTGCAGAAGTTTGAGGAAACCAGCGGGGAAGACTTTGCAAATGACAGAATGTTGTTATCATAGGAGGAATACAGGAATATGAGCGATTATAAAATTGAGACAAAATGCATCCAGTCCGGATGGGAGCCAAAAAAAGGGGAGCCGAGAGTTGTACCGGTTTATCAGAGCACCACATTTAAGTATGATACAAGCGACCAGATGGGGCGTCTTTTTGACTTAGAAGATGCAGGGTATTTTTATACAAGACTTCAGAATCCGACCAACGACGCAGTGGCGGCCAAAATCTGCGACCTGGAAGGAGGAGTGGCGGCGATGCTTACTTCATCCGGTCAGGCAGCTAACTTCTATGCCATCATGAACATTGCGGAGGCAGGAGACCATATTATCTGTACAACAGCTCTCTATGGGGGAACTTTTAATCTGTTTGCGCATACACTGAGAAAAATGGGTGTGGAAGCGACATTTGTGGATCCAGAGGTCAGCGAAGAAGTATTAAATGCAGCCTTCAGAGAAAATACAAAAGCAGTGTTCGGAGAAACGATTTCTAATCCTTCACTGGTAGTCTTGGATTTTGAAAAGTTTTCAAAAGCGGCCCATGCACACGGAGTGCCGCTGATTGTGGACAATACGTTTGCGACACCGATTAACTGCCGCCCGTTTGAATGGGGGGTAGACATTGTGACACATTCCACAACGAAGTATATGGACGGGCATGCAGTATGCGTAGGCGGAGCCATCGTTGACAGCGGAAATTTTGACTGGGATGCCCATAAAGATAAGTTTTCATGCTTGACCCAGCCGGACGAAACCTATCACGGTGTTGTCTACACAGAACGATTCGGAAAAGGGGCTTACATTACAAAAGCCACTGTACAGCTGATGCGTGATCTGGGATCAATTCAGTCACCCCAGAACGCATTTTACTTAAATATTGGCCTGGAGACATTACATCTCAGAGTAGCAAGGCATTGTGAAAATGCCAAAGCTGTGGCTTCATGGCTCAGGGACAATGACAAGGTTGCCTGGGTACACTGCCCAATGCTGGAAGGGGACCAGTATTATGAGAGAGCTCAAAAATACATGCCGAACGGCGCATGTGGTGTTCTTACCTTTGGGCTGAAGGGCGGCCGTGAGGCTTCTATCAAGATGATGGACAGCTTAAAGCTGATCGCCATTGTAACACATGTGGCGGATTCCAGAAGCTGTGTTCTTCATCCGGCAAGCCATACCCACCGTCAGATGAACGACCAGGAATTACTGGAAGCCGGAGTGCAGCCGGATCTGATCCGTTTCAGCGTGGGAATTGAAAACGCTGAGGATATCATTGCAGACCTTGACCAGGCACTGCAGCAGATTGGATAAAGATAAATAACATGACATGTTCCATATGATTTTCGTTCAGCTCTTAGAATGTCTCACTCCAATCATGTAGAACATGGGCGTAATGTCTGCTAAATTAGCATGGCTAAACAGAAGCTGCCATCTTACGATAGTTTTTCTTCGATGTCGGGTGGATGAGCTTTGCACAACAAGATACAGATAATGTCCGGGACTTTAGGGAGAGAGTTCCGGGCATTTTTTTCGCCAGATACAATCCTAAGGTTGCCCACAAAGCCCCTTGTTATCATGCTAACTTTGCTCATGAAGCTTTTAAATGCAAGAAAGGAGACAAAGTGACTGAGTAGTGATTGACTTTTCATATCCAGTCTGATCAGATTTTACATTCTTTTTATGTCTATATGTAGGAATTGCATAAAATCTATTGACCCTCACGTTACGTGATAGAATATGATGAATTTATCAAGAAAAGGAGGTAGTAATCAATGAAAACAGTAAAGGAAGTGTCCCAGCTTACTGGGATCAGTGTGCGCACGCTTCGCTATTATGATGAGATCGGGCTGTTAAAACCTACTAAGACCAGCATGGCAGGTTACCGGCTTTATGACGATAAAGCACTGGAAACGCTACAGCAGATTCTTTTTTTCAGAGAATTTGATATGCCTCTGAAAGAGATAAAAGCTTTGATGCAGAATCCTGATCTTGATAAGAAGCAATTGCTGAACGACCAAAAAAAGATCTTGATCTTAAAAAAAGAAAGATTCGAGCGGATCATCGCAAGCATTGATGAAATTCTGAAAGGAGAAAACAAGATGGACTTTGAAGTTTTCAGTAAAAAAGAGATTGAAGAGATGTACAGCTCAATGATAGACAATATGTCCGACGAACAAAAAGATATTTTTATCAAACAGTATGGAAGTATGGGAAAATTCGAGGAGCATTTTATGGAAAGTGCGTCCAGTGAACAGGCGCAGAGAAATTATGCAAAGGTCGTTGAATGGTATGGAGACAAAGAAAGCGCCCTGGAAGCATCCATGAATCCGGACAATTCTAAGATCATACAGGCATACTCCAACCGGTATGACGCTGTTATTAAAAAATTGGCGGCAAAAGTCGGCATTGATGTGAACTCATTTGAGGTAAAGCAGATCGTGGGTGAACTGGATTTTGTATCAAAGCAGCTTTACCAAATGAAAGACATGTCCGCATTTATGCTGGAGATGGCAGAAAAATATCAAGAAGATGTAGAGATGCAGAAACGGCTGAATGAGATTTATGGACAGGGAACAACAGTGTTTATCGGACAGGCGCTGGAAGCGTTTTATCAACACTAAATTCTTTGGATAGAGAATGAGATTTTGGTAATATATATTATCAGAAGCTTAAATCTATAGGGGGTCCATTTATGGAAACAAAATTAAAGAATATGAGAAAGTCCGAAATACTGCAGTTGAAAGACGAAGTACAGTACCAGAACGGACAGGTAGTCAGTAAAACCCTGGCACAAAACCACTCCATAAGTCTGACGTTGTTTGCTTTTGAAAAGGGAGAAGAGATCAGTACGCACGAATCTGGCGGGGATGCGCTGGTGACAGTTTTGGAAGGCACAGGAAGATTTACGGTCGCTGGAGAGGAATATGTTTTAAAGCAGGGAGAAAGCATTGTCATGCCGGCAGGTATTCCTCACGCAGTTTTTGGACAGGAACGGTTTAAGATGTTTTTAACTGTTGTATTTTAGAAGACGGTTCGAAAAGATTCCGCGGAAAGCAAACGTTTGCGCGGGATCTTTTTGCGGGCTTCACTCCATCTAAAGGTATTAATTACCATGAGTTTAAAACGTATGTTCTGGTATAATATCTATGAGGTGAGGTAGAATGAAAATGGTAGAAATATTTTGGTATGAGGAAGAAAAACGTCTGCAAATCTGTGACAAAGGCGGACAGAGCAGGGAGTTTGATGTATTAGAAATGCTATTCTTATCACAGGACAGCTGCAGGGACCATACGGGAAAAGAATGGGAGTACATAGAATATAAAGTGCGGATACAGTGCAGAATGGATGATAATTTTAGAACATGCAGAATACGGCATTATCCGCAGAAGATGAAGTGGTTTATTTTAGAACGATTTGAAAAATATTTATAGCAAGGAAAGAAGTATGTACGATAGAAGCAGAAATGAAAACCCAGGACACTAGATGTGCCCTGGATTCAATTTTATTCTGAGATATTTAAACCGGCAAGCCTGGCTAATTCAAGGATAGAACTTTTTGATATCTTTTTTCCTTTGTACTCTACAAGATCCTCCATTTGACCAGTAAAAATGTCTGCTGGGTTGTATTTTTTCATGATGATCGTATCCTCATCCACGAAAATCTCCAGGGGATCCCTGTCGTTTACATCCAGATTACGCCTTAATTCGATCGGTAACGTTATACGTCCCAGTTCGTCAAGCTTTCTTACAATTCCTGTACTTCTCATGATTTTTCCCTTCTGTCTATGTATTTATTTATAACTCCACCAACATGATAACACAGTTATGCAGAGATTTATGGTGGTAGATTATGGAATATATAGGTGAATCCTGTTTCCTTATTTATGCATATGTGATATAAAGGGATTGGGATATATTTACATTGTAAGCCGATATAAATGAGATACTAATAATGTAATTACCCAGGCAACCGGAAGGGCGTTTCATCCGTTTCTAGATTTGTAGAAAAGGGTGATAAAATGGTTACATATAGTGAGTTATTTAACTTTGTAATTATACTTTGTGCTGTTATTGCTTTAATAATAACACACAAAAAATAGACGCCCTGTCTTTTGATGTGACCCCAATAAGTTAGACTTTATAGCGAAATAGTATTTTACTGCTTCGCTATTTCTAGTTTGCGCGCCATGGGCGCGCTCTAACGGGTGCAAGTCCCGAACATGCCCAGGTAGTGGGAAATGTATAGCCGAACGGCAAGGGTGTCCATCGTGAGGTGAAATCTGAAGGAAGCCGAAGGCAAATCTCTGGTCCGACGGACAGAAATCGCATATAAGGCTAGGTTTCGAGAGATGAGTTGGCTAGAAGCAACAAAGTCTATTAACTACCACATTTGTAGAAACAGAGTAAATGCGGCGGACATATGGAGAGAAAGAGCGTGCACCTTAAGCGTGGAGGTCTCACAGCGGTTTCATTAGCGGAGTAACAACGAACTGTGAGAAGTCAGCCGAGCCCATAGTAGTGGAGAAGTTTCTGTAATGGAAATGGAGTGAAGGGGGGAACTATCAATCAGTTTTAGTAGAGTCTCGATTGCAGAAAAGACAACATCTGCCGTAACCAATCGGGTTAAGGATGGTCAATTCAAGCGAGACAGAAAGGAACGAACGCGTGGATACAAGTAGTCTAATGGAGCAGATATTAAATAAGGATAATCTTAATACGGCATATCTGCAAGTCGTGCGGAATAAAGGTGCCGAGGGTGTGAACGGAATGATGTACACAGAACTCAAAGAATATCTTGAAAAGAACGGCGAAATCATCTAGGAGCAGTTGAGGTCTAGAAAATACACCCCCAAACCATTACGGAGAGTGGAGATACCAAAGCCAGACGGAGGTGTCAGAAACCTAGGAGTGCCAACAGTAACAGATCGATTTGTACAACAAGCCATTGCACAAATATTAACCCCAATCTATGAGGAACAGTTCCATGAACACAGTTATGGATTTAGACCGAACAGATGTGCACAGCAAGCCATCATTACAGCACTTGATATGATGATGGAAAGGATTGGATAGTTGACATGGATTTGGAGAAGTTCTTTGACACAGTAAACCATGATAAGTTAATGACGCTCATCGGCAGAACGATTAAGGATGGAGATGTAATCTCAATCATTCGGAAGTTTCTGGTAAGTGGAATTATGGTAGACGATGAATACAAGGAATCAGTGATAGGAACACCGCAAGGGGGGGATCTATCGCCACTTCTAGCAAACATCATGCTGAATGGACTCGATGAGGAAATGGAAGAACGAGGGCTCAACTTTGTCAGATACGCAGATGACTGTATCATAATGGTTCAGAGTGAAATGTCTGCGAGGCGTGTAATGAGGAATCTTCCAAAGTTTATTGAAGAGAAACTAGGGCTCAAAGTAAATATGACAAAGAGCAAAGTAGATAGACCAGGAGGTCTTAAATATCTTGGATTCGGCTTCTACTATGACAGCAGAGCACATCAGTTTAAGGCAAAACCGCATGCAAAATCAGTAGTGAAGTTCAAAGTAAGAATGAAACAACTAACTTGTGGAAGTTGGGGAGTAAGTAACGGTTATAAAGTACAGAAACTCAATGAACTCGTTAGAGGGTGGATAAACTATTTTAAGATAGGCAGTATGAAGACCCTTTGCAAAGAAATGGATTCCAGAATCCGTTACCGATTGCGTATGTGTATTTGGAAACACTGGAAAAATCCACAGAATAGAGCAAAGAATCTGATGAAGCTAGATGTGCCAAGATGGGCAGCATTTAAAATCGCTTATTGTGGCGATCAATATGCGAGACCTGCCCATAATGGATGGTTACAGAAAGCAATAAGCAACAAGAGATTAACCTCATTTGGATTGGTCTCAATGTTAGATTACTACACTGAAAGGTGTTTTTTTTGTTAAGTTGATTGAACCGCCGTGTACGGAACCGTACGCACGGTGGTGTGAGAGGTCGGAATTTCTCAATTAAGAGAAATTCCTCCTACTCGATTGCTACTTGGCTGAGCCTATATTCAACTGGACTCATCCAAGATAGTTTTTGCTTAATTCTTTGATTATTATAATAATCTATATATTTCTCTATTGCATTCTTTCATTCCTCATAACTGTAATACACGCAGCCATAATACATTTCTTGTTTCATTACACCAAAGAAGTTCTCTATAATGGAATTATCATAGCAGTTATCTTTTCTCGACATACTTTGGTATATACTGTTTGATTTTAACGTGTTGCTGTATGCTTTCATCTGATAAGTCTACCCCCGATCAGAGTGAAAAATTCTTCTATAGACACAGTCAGATGTGATTTCGATTGCTTCATTTAGAACATTCATTACATTCTGTGCTGAAGGTCTCTTATCAATGCCGTAACGAATTATTTCTGAATTGAACATATCCATAAATGGATCCGGATATAGTTTTTGTATTGTCATTCGTCCTTTATCATCTACGTTATAATATTTAAATTCAGTTGTATCCGTTGTTATCTTTTGATGTGGTATACAAGTGTTAAAACGTCGGTGGATTTTGTTTGGAGCAATCCGTCTTATCGTTCCCTCATATGAACTATATTTACGGCTTTTCCTTGTGAATGGCGTCACTTGAAGTCCAAGTTTTTGCACGATTCTTTGAACTTTCTCTTTATTTACGTCCATGCCTCGTTTTCCTTATTCGCCATGAATTCTTGGGTAACTAAAGTCCTTGTTGTCTTTACGAATTTCAAGAATAAGGTCTTCCAGTACAGCATCTGGATTTTCTCTTTTAAATCGCTTCTGCCAGTACATATATGTAGCTTTTGGAAATCCTGTATATGAGAGAATGCCTTTCAATTTGAAGTCTCTTCGGAGGCTGTGGATGACTCTTGCTATTCTCTCAGACGTGCTTCATCCTCTAGTTGCTTTACGTGTTCAGCACTTGTATCCATATGTGATGATTCAGAAGATGGTGATTTTTTTACTATTTGCTAATTTTAATGATTTCTTCCTACCTTTCTTCTTAGGTCCTAGTGCATCATATCCAGCAATTCTAAAATCATTTACCCACTTTGTAATGAGCGGTGGATTGTTTATTCCAACAGATAATGCCAGTTCTTGATAAGAGATCTCGGTTGATAGGTATAACTCTACCACATGAAGTTTAAAATGGAAAGGATATACATTATTTTTTTGAACGAAGCAGTCCTTCACCACCGAATTCTTTGTATGCATTTACCCATTTACGTGCAGATTCCATGTTGGACAAAGCATTTGAAAAGTTCACTAAAGTCGAAGGATTGTTTTTTCACTCAGATCAAGGTTGGCAATATCAGCATACTTCTTATAGAACTTCTTTAAAAGACCATGGAATAATTCAATCAATGTCACGAAAAGGGAACTGTTATGACGATTGCATTATGGAAACATTCTTTGGAAGATTAAAAAATGAAATGTTCTATGGATATGAGAAAGACGATTCTTCGTTTGAATAGTTTTCTAATGTAGTTGAAGAATATATAGATTAATATAATAACAAGAGAATTCAGGCTAAAACAAAATGGATGCCTCCTGTAAAATACAGAGAAGCATCCATGTGTTCCGCCTAAGTTAAATTTTAATGTGTCTAGGATTCTGGGTACATATCATTTAGGTCTAACTTCTTGGGGTCGGTACATTTGGCCAAATAAACGTCTATTTTTAGATCATATCTACCGAAGCGAATGAGTCGAATCCATCCATCCGGTTGTCTTATTAAGTTCATTATACTCAATATTTCCTAATATGTAGGGAAACGGTTTGGTGATTTTTGTCTAGTCTGTATAGTATGAAGGAACTAACTCGTATGACTTAAACTTTTTGTCAGTACTGAATGAAAATTGGACTTTAGTTTTAGGTTCCCAATTATTTGCATAATCTGTAAGGGTTTCAATGATAACATTGTTTTTATCCTTTAATTTTACATCTAATTGAAATGATGTAAATTTAGATGTCGTGTTATTTTCTAAAATTATTTTATATTCTTTATAGCCATATTCTGATGAAATAAGCTTGAGTTTGGAGGAGTTAACCATCTGTTTCACTTTATTATCAGTCTCCTCTTTATCGGTAACTTCCTTTGCGTTTGTTTCCATCTCTGTGAGAATTTTTTTATTTCGATCACTTATTTTCAAATCGTATTTTTTATTTATTTCAACGATTAATTTTGATCGCTCATCATAAGCTTTGCTCCAAAGGTCATCATATTTATTAGAATTCACAGTCATATATTTGAGAGCTGATTTTTGAGCTTTTAATTGATTTATATATTTTATTGCTAATTCTTGCAATTCAGAATCTTTAAACTTTTTATCTTTATATTGTTGAATCCCATTCAATTCTTTTGTGACAATGTTTTCGAAATGTTCTTGTTGTTTTTCACTTCCAGCTACAACGTCATCCGGGGTTTTAGTATCCCAACGTTCATCTAATCCTTTGGCCATATACTTTAAAAAGTCATCATCACAAAATTCATTTGTTGATTTGTTTGAACATGCGGTCAAAGTAAAAATTAATAGAGTGCAAATTGTTAATAATAGTGCCTTTTTTTTCATAGTAAAAATCCTCCTTAGTATATAAGTCTATAGTTACACCCCTCTTAAGTGTATCTAATTATATGATATTACATTCATGTCAAATAATCTATAAAATTATTATGTTTTGATTATCGTATTGTTCAAAGTAATTAAATAGCAACAAAGGATTTTGGTGAGTAACTTTTCCACACAAACATTAAAAAACCGAAACACCGCATAAATACGATGTTCCGGCTGTATGACCCCAACGAGAATTGAACTCGTGATTCGACCTTGAGAGGGTCGCGTCTTAACCTCTTGACCATGGGGCCTTCTTGCTGTCACCTTTATCTATTATATAGGTTTTTCAAAAAAAGTAAAGACAAATTTTAAAATTCTTTGTATATTTTTTCAAACATAGCAGAACGGTATACACAGGAAGCTTTTTCTGGTTTTAAATTTATGAGTTTTTCTTCATTATCTCCAGTCGGCTCTGGAAAGGCCTCCTTCCGACAATGAAGAAAAACTATCGTAGGATGGCACCTTCTGTTTAACTGTCATCCTTATCCAGCAGACACTACGTCCATGTTCTACATGATTGGAGTGAGGCATTCTAAGAGCCGAACGGAAATCATGTGGAACATGTCATACCCACAGGGCATCCCGTATTTTATACCCTGTGGGTGGACGTGCTTTGCACAATAAGGTATATTATATTAAACAGATGGTATATAGAAGAAATAGCAGAAGAGAAAAGGGTGCAGCATTATGTTAAAAGAACAGCAGGCAATGCTGGAATTAATTTTTAATTTAATCAAAGGTAATACAGAACATACGAGCAAGGTGGATTTTACACCGCAGAAGCCGTCATTTTCCAAGATGCCGGAGTCAGCACAGAGACTGCCCAGATCATCGCCTGAGGAGCAGGGGATCAGATCTGCCCAGATCATGGATCTCATGAAAGAACTTTTGAGCCTGAATAAGGTAGACATTCACCAGGTCATGGTCCTGAGGCATGGATATGTAATCGGAGAATGCCATTACGCTCCGTATCCGGAGAACTTATGGCATATTACCCATTCTCTGTGTAAAAGTATCACAGGGATAGCCATAGGAATGTTGATCGATGACGGAAAGCTGAGACTGGATGATAAGGTGCTGGATATATTTGATAAGAGTATTTTTTCTATCCGGGGCTTCCAGCAGAGAAACCTGACAGTGGAACATCTGCTTACCATGACCAGTCTGGTGCAGTTTAATGAAAGAGGAGCAGTATCCTGCAATGACTGGGTACGGGGATTTCTGGATTCTCCGGTTAACGGAACAGCTGGCTCTAAGTTTGAGTACAATAGCATGAATACGTACATGCTGTCAGCGATCGTGACTGAGATAACCGGAGAATCTTTGATGGATTATTTAAGGCCAAGGTTGTTTGAACCGCTGGGAATCACCAGGATCTTTTGGGAGAGCTGCCCCAAGGGTATCACAAAAGGCGGATGGGGGCTGTTTCTCTGTCCAGAGGATGCGGCGAAGATCGGGCAGCTGTGTCTTCAGAAGGGGATGTGGAACCAGTGTCAGCTTGTACCGCTACAGTGGCTTGAGGAAGCCTGTGTCTGTCATGTGGAAACTCCAAAACAGTTTGGAGCATACGGCTACGGATATCAGATGTGGATGGCGGGAAGACCCGGAAGCTATGTCTTCAACGGCATGCTGGGACAAAATGTTTTGGTATATCCGGATCTGGACATGGTCATTGTCACAAATGCCGGAAGCAATGAATTGTTTCATACTTCTTTGCTGTCAGATACGGTTGCAAAGTATTTTGAAGGAGACTTTATTCCGGAGGAACATGTCAGGAAGAATCCCTGGGCTTATCATAAGCTTCAGAATTTCCAGAGGAAAACAGGCATTCATGATACCAGATTTCCAGTGGTCTCCTGCGCAGGACTTAAAAAAGTGCTTTGGTATGGAAGCGAGAGCTACAAGAGAAAAAAACTCATCTCCCGGACAGAGGGACGTTTCTATAAGCTGGAGAAACAGCATGTGGGCATCCTACCGCTGATCATGCAGGTCTTTCATAACAACTTTACAGACGGGATCAGTGAAGTAGGATTCATAGTAAAAGACCAGAAGTTTTATTTCTGTTTCAGGGAAGGCAAAAAAGCCAGCATGATGGAAGTGGGATGGAAGGAAGCCAAGATCACGGAACTTGATATGCACGGGGAGCCTTATCTGGTGGCAGTCAAGGGACAGGCAGCCTATGACGAGGATGGGCACACGATGCTGAAGCTCAAGTTTTCTTTTATAGAGGAGGCGTCTACCCGTCAGCTGAAGATAAGGTTTACAGATGACCAATTAGAGATGATGTGGAGTGAATGTCCGGGGAAAGATTTGTTGCTTACTGGGCTGGATTCGATCATGTCTGAGGGGACCAGCAGTTTTCTTCTGGACAGTCTGATGGAAAAGGATACTATAGGCCTGGTTGACCTGCTCCTGGACCAGACGATCTGCCCAAAAGTGAAAGGGGAGGAAGACGATCAGGTTAGGGAGAGATTCTTAAGAGAGGTTCCAATTTCTTTTACTTTATAGTATGATAAAGCATAGTGTGCCCCGGAAGGGGAAGATTCTTGAGAGATAGGAAAGAAGGAGTAGTAATTTATGGAGTTTAAGTTAGACGTGCATTCTCACACCATTGCCAGCGGACAT
The DNA here is from genome assembly GCF_005280655.1 of Anaerostipes rhamnosivorans. Lineage (NCBI taxonomy): Bacteria > Bacillati > Bacillota > Clostridia > Lachnospirales > Lachnospiraceae > Anaerostipes > Anaerostipes rhamnosivorans. The sequence goes on along the minus strand of NZ_CP040058.1, from coordinate 2,280,784 downwards.
GCATTTGGGACAGTCAAAGAGATGGCCCATGCGGCGGCAGAAAGTGGATTTGATCTGTTTGGGATTACGGAACATGCCAAAGGGATTCCAGGAACATGTTCGGATGTGTATTTTAAGAATTTAAGAGTACTTCCGAGACAGATGTATGGCATAGAGATGATGTTCGGTTCAGAGATCAATATTATTGATTATAACGGCAGACTGAGTCTGGATGATGATCTGATGGAGGAGTTTCTGGACATTAGGATCGCAGGGATTCACGACCTGTGCTATAAAGTGGGAAACAGGGAGCAGAATACAGCGGCTTATCTGGGAGCTATGAAGCACCCGCTGGTGGATATCATAAGCCACCCGGATGATGGAAAGATTCCGATTGATTATAAGACTTTGGTCATGGGTGCGAAGGAGACAAAAACTTTGCTGGAGGTCAACAACAGTTCCCTCTGTCCTGAGAGCTTCAGGATCAACGCCAGAGAAAATTATTATGAAATGCTGGATCTCTGCAGGAAGCATAACGTTCCTGTGATCGTGAACAGCGATGCACATACTCCATATGCAGTAGGTGATCTCAACGAGGCAGAAAAACTGCTGAAAGAGATAGATTTTCCGGAAGAGCTGGTAGTAAACCGCTCTGTGAAAACTTTTAAAGAGGCTCTGCAAAAGAAACGAAAATAAAAAATCTGCGCAAAACTGCGCAGATTTTTTATTTTTGTGAAATTGTCAATGAAAGAGAACCAATGCCAGGATGACAGTGATAATGCCGGATATACCGATGGAGATACCGCTCATGGCTCCTTCGATCTCACCCAGCTCCACTGCCTTTGAAGTTCCGACAGCATGGCTGCAGGCACCGATGGAAACACCGGCGGCAGCAGGGTCAGTCACCTTAAAGATTTTGATCAGTGCAGGGCTTATGACTGCCCCCAGAATACCGGTGATCACCACAGCCGCCACTGTGATGGAGGGGATACCGGAAAGCTGGCTGCTGACTTCCATGGCGATGGGGGTTGTCACGGATTTGGGAAGCAGGGAGACAGTCAGATGTTCGTCAAATCCAAAAAGCCGGCACAGCACATAGACACTGGCGATGGATGTGGCAGCGCCCACAAAGCAGCTGATCAGAATCGGAAACCAGTGTTTTTTCAGCAGGTCAAACTCTCTGTAAATGGACAGTGCCAGGGAAGAGGTGGCAGGTGCCAGGAACATGGAGATGATGGCTCCGCCATTGTTATAATCCTCAAGGGGGATAGAGAAAATATTTAAAAACAGAATAATAAATGCTATGGAGAGCAGCAATGGGTTCAAAGCTGCGATCTTTGATTTTTTCTGTAATATCCGAAATCCCTCATAGACGCACAGGGAGAGGGCGATGGGAAACATGGGATTAGCAGTCAGTTCCTTCATTGGATTCTCCTTTCTTTTGCAGGGCTAAGATCAGACGCATGGAAAGTGACGTGGTGAAAAACGTGAGTACGGTAGTGAGCAGACAGATCAGGAGAAAAGGAATGATCTTTCCCTGAAGCAGCTGATATTTTTCCATGATTCCGATGCCGGCGGGAAGAAAGAAAAAAGCCATATGGTGAAGTAGAAAGTCACAGATATCTTGAATCTGATGTTCCTTTACGATCTTTGAAAGCAGAAGTATAAGCAGCAGAAACATGCTGATGATACTTCCCGGAAAAGCAAACGGGAGCAGCTTAGCCAGCCCTTCTCCTGCCAAACAGACGAAGAAAAGAAAGCTCATTTGTAATAGGTGTCTCATGTTATTTATCCTTTCTAAGTAAGTAATATATCATATCAGTACAGTATTTTTGAAGATCATCCTGATTTGACAGAAAGTTTTCATCCGGACAAAATCTTGTGTAACAATTTTGGGGTTCCGCCTTTTCCACTGCGGACTGATCTACAAAAGAAGCCATGGAAACCGGTATGACCAAATCTTCCAGCGGAAGATAGCGGTAATCTTTGGTATTTTTGTGGTAGTGCTTTAACTGTCCGTTGTCTAAAGGGCAGGATAAGCAGGCCTCCGATGAGGAAACACAAAGGCGGTGGCCGGATTTTTCAATAAAGAGCGATGTGGGGGCAGCAAATGGAAGAGACAGATGAACCGATAATTTGTGGTCCGTGATATGATGTTCTTTCACCGTAAAGCTGCCGTTACCCAGCGGTCCAAAAACCAGCAGTGACTGAATCCGGGGTAGGGATAAGATATCTTCCTTATTATGCTGCAAAATCATAGATTTTAATTCCGGCTGTCTGGTTTTTATGTAGTCTTGGTAGACTTTGACCAGTTGTCTGCCGGATAACCGGTCTTTGCGTTTTATTTCAAGGAACTCCTCTACGGTTTTTTGTTTTAAGTTCTGTAAGGGCAGCAGGTGTTTCCAGGAACGCAGATTTTTATAGAGGTCAATGCAGTTCTTTCCTTCTATAGAATAAGGAAGACCATACTCTTCACACTTCTTTTTTAGAAAAGGCAGGTCAAAGGTGCCTCCATTGTAGGTGACAAAGGTGTCAAACCGTTCTGCGTAGGAGAGAAAAGAAGAAAGAATTTTTTTTTGTTCCGATCCGGACTCATTAAACCACTGAACGGCTGTTCCGTCTTTTTCACAGCATCCTATGACCGTTAAGGCGGAGGTTTCCGGCGAAAGTCCGGTAGTCTCAATATCCAGATATAGAAGGTTTTCTTTTGTATTCAAGGGTCAGGCTCCTTTCAAAAACTGCTGTCCTTCATTATAGTTCCTGTGTGAATTTTTTTCAATCCCTAACCACAGGTGAAAGATTTATGTTATAATGACTTCAAAACGTCGCAAGGAGGATATGGAGTGATTTCATATATTAAGGGCATTTTAGTTTCCATGAGACCTGGGGGAGCGGTGGTAGAAAATAACGGTATCGGGTATGACATTATGATGCCTGCCGGTAAAGAGTTTCCGGGCGGCATCGGCCAGGAGGTCAAGATATACACCCACATGCATGTGAGAGAAGACGATCTGAGCTTATTTGGATTTCTGACAAAGGATGAGCTGGAAGCGTTTGAGCTGTTGATCGGAGTCAGCGGAATCGGGCCGAAGGTGGGGCTTTCTGTACTGGCTACCCTTTCTGTCTATGAATTGAAGATCGCAGTGATGAGTGATGATTCCAAAACTATCGCAAAAACACCTGGGCTTGGGCCAAAAGGGGCTAAGAAATTGATCCTGGAGCTTCGGGACAAGCTGGACTTTGAGGAATTTAAGCAGGAGGATACGGTAAGCTTTGAAGGAGAAACCCTGGAGGAGGATTCCGTGGCGATCACGGCACAGGGACTTGTAAGTCTCGGTTACTCCAGGTCAGAGGCGATGATGGCCATCAAGAAAGTAGAGAATGCAGCAGATTATGGGCCTGAGCAATTGCTAAAAAAGGCGCTGACGAAGCTGATATAGAGGAACATTATGTTAGATAGAATGATTTCCACAGAATTGGTGGAAGAAGATATTACAATAGAAAATAACCTAAGGCCGCAGAGCCTTGACGATTATATCGGGCAGGAAAAGGTCAAACAGAATCTTAGAATTTTTATCGAGGCTGCCAAGAGCAGAGGCGAATCTCTGGACCATGTGCTGCTTTACGGGCCTCCGGGTCTTGGAAAGACAACACTCGCAGGGATTGTTGCCAATGAGATGGATGTTCATCTGAAAGTGACCAGCGGGCCTGCCATAGAAAAACCGGGGGAGATCGCAGCACTGCTCAACAACCTTCAGGAAGGGGATGTGCTGTTTATCGATGAGATCCACCGGCTGAACCGTCAGGTAGAGGAAGTTCTGTATCCCGCCATGGAGGATTTCGCTATTGATATTCTGGTGGGTAAAGGACAAGCCGCGCGGTCGATCCGCCTGGAGCTTCCCAAGTTTACTTTAGTGGGGGCTACCACCAGGGCAGGGATGCTGACAGCACCGTTAAGGGACCGGTTTGGTGTTGTCAATCGGCTGAATTTTTATGAGACAGAGGAGCTTATGACCATTGTCATCAACTCAGCCGCCGTGCTGGGCATTGCCATCGAAGAGGAAGGGGCACGGGAGATCGCCAGAAGATCCAGAGGGACCCCGAGACTTGCAAACCGCCTGTTAAAGAGAGTCAGAGACTTTGCGGAAGTAAAGTATGACGGGATCATTACAAAGGACGTGGCAATGGTTGCCTTAAACCATCTGGAGGTAGATACCCTTGGACTGGATCAGATCGACCGGACATTGCTTAAGACAATGATTGACGTCTTTCGTGGCAATCCGGTAGGGCTTGATACCCTTGCGGCTGCGATTGGAGAGGATTCTGGGACCATAGAGGATGTATATGAACCATACCTGATCCAAAATGGTCTGATCCAGAGAACTCCAAGAGGGCGGATTGTGACAGGTGCCGCCTACCAGCATTTTGGACTGCCAATCCCGGAATAGGAGGGCTTACTTATGAAGAAAAACGTCGTAGAGGTTGTAATTGACGGAAAATTATATTATTTAGGCGGAGAGGAACCGGAAGAGTTCATGCATCAGATCGCATCGTATCTGAACGCGAAGATCAGGGATCTGAAAGCTTCGGAGCATTACCTGAAGCTTCCGCCGGACATGCAGAGCTTCCATCTGGCACTCAGTGTGGCAGATGAATACATGTGTATGAAAAATACCTTGGAGAAAAGCAGGGAAGATATGGATCAGCAGGATTCGGAAATGTACCGTATGAAAAATGAGTTGGTGGAACTGCAGATCAAGAATGAATCATTAGAAAAGCAGCTGAACGAGTACCGGGAAAGGATTCGGATGCTGGAGGAAGAATCAGTTGCAAAAAAGGAACGGTAAAAGTATGAAATCAACAGAAGTGCTGGCACCGGCTGGCTCGGCAGAGAGTCTGAAAGCCGCTGTGAAAAACGGGGCGGATGCCGTATATTTAGGCGGGAGCTTATATGGCGCCAGGGCCTATGCAAATAATTTCGATAAAGAAGAACTGCTCTGGGCCATTGACTATGCCCACCTTTTTGGGCGCAGGGTCTATTTGGCAGTGAATACACTGATGAAGCAGAATGAGGTCCCGGGGCTTGCCGGGTTTTTGGAGCCTTATTATGAGAGGGGACTGGACGCAGTCATTGTCCAGGATCTAGGAGCAGTGAGCATCATCCGAAGCTGCTTTCCGGACATGGAGATTCATGCCAGCACCCAGATGACGGTGACCGGCATCCATGGGGCAAGACTGGTAAAGGAACTGGGAGGCAGCAGGGTGGTTCCCGCCAGAGAACTTTCCCTGAAGGAAATACAAAAGATTAAACAAGATACAGGGCTGGATATGGAGTGTTTTGTCCATGGGGCCCTTTGTTATTGTTATTCAGGACAATGTCTGATGAGCAGTATGCTGGGAGGCAGAAGCGGAAACCGGGGACGCTGTGCAGGCACCTGCAGGCTGCCCTTTGACCTGTACGAGAACGGCACAAAGCTGAACCGGAAAGGCCAGAATTTCCTGCTGAGTCCCAAGGATCTCTGTACAATCAGAGAACTGCCGGAACTGATAGAGCACGGCGTGGATTCTCTGAAGATCGAGGGCAGGATGAAACAGCCGGAATACGTAGGCGCTGTCACAAGGATTTACAGAAAGTATGTGGATCTCTATGAGAGCGGACGTCCCTACCGGGTAGCTGAGGAAGATGAAAAAGAATTGCTGGAGCTTTTTAACAGGGGAGGATTTACATCCGGATACTATAAGAAGCATAACGGCAGGGATATGATGTCCCTTCACAGGCCCAACCATCAGGGAATATTTGTAGGAAAGATTCAGTCGGTCCAGGGAAAACATGTTGTGTTTCAGACGGCAGAGAACCTTGGAAAAGGGGATGTGCTGGAGATTTCCCTGGAACATGGGCGGAAGGTAGAACTCACCTGTCCGCAACGGTGGAAAAAGGGAGATAAGGTCGACTTAAACGGCCAGAAGCTGAAATATCTGAAACCTGGAATGTCTATTTTCAGGACAAAAAATCAGGCTCTTAGGGATAAGTCAGCAGAAAATCTAAAACAAAAATCGAAAGAAAATATTAAGGGAAAAATTATAATTTTTCCTGGAAAGTGTGCTAGACTTGTGTTAACTTCAGGAGAAGTGACAGTGGAAGTTTTGGGTGCCCTGGCAGAACCGGCCCAGAAACGCCCTCTTTCCAGGGAGGATATTATAAAGCAGATATCTAAGACTGGTGAGAGTAACTTCACCTTTGAAGAACTTCAAGCGGAAGTTCACGGAGAGAGTTTTCTTCCCGTGGCGGCGTTAAAACAGCTGAGAAGAGACGGTTTTGAAAAGCTGACGGAAGAGATTCTGAAAAAGAGCCGCAGAAATCAGGTTGAATGCCAGGCAATCTATGTGCCGGAAGAAGAGATACCTGTACAGAATTCCCCTGTGTTGAGTGTTTCTCTTGAAGACAGGAAACTGCTCCCGGAAGTCCTCACATGGGACAGGGTGAAAAAAATTTATCTTTCTCTCTACGAAGTATCGGAGGCACCGGAGATTTTATCACAGTGCCAGAAAGCAGGACGTCAGGTGACCATCATGCTTCCACAGATCGTGAGAGAGCCGGAACTTAAGCTTTTAGAGCAGTGCTGGAATCTGCTGTCCGGACCGGATGTAAATGAGATCTGTGTACGGAGCCTGGAAGAACTCATTTGGCTCAGAGATAAGGGATGCACAAAAAATGTGCTGGCAGATTATACGGTTTACTGTTACAACAGAGAGGCATACCAGACGCTCAATGAGGCCTATGGCAAGAAGATCCGGCCGACATTTCCTGTAGAACTCAACTTTGAGGAACTTATGACATTGTCACTCAGGGATGCGGATTTTCTGTTTTACGGACACCTGCCGCTGATGGTTTCGGCACAGTGCCAGAGGAAGAACAGCATCGGATGTGACCGTCAAAGTTTCTGGATGACATTAAAAGACCGGTATGGAAAAGATTTTTATGTCAAAAATCAGTGTAAGGGATGTTTTAATGAAATTTACAACGGAGAGCCTCTATGGCTTGGGACAGAGACATCAGCATTAAAGAGACTCGCTCCTAAAAACCTCCGTCTGCACTTTACCAAGGAAAACCGGGAGGAAGCCCGTCTGGTGTACAGGGCTGCCTTAAGGGCGCTGGATGGCAGATCTTTTGAGTTTCCATTCCCACAGTTTACAAAAGGACACTTTAAGAGAGGAATATTATAGGTGGTAATATGGTTCAAATCATTGCAGTGGTTGCGAAATACCTGATACTGATTATGTGCCTGGTTTATACATTTTCATGTTTTACCATGTTCCGGCCGAAAAATAAAAAGCGGCAGGAAGAACTTCTGGACAACCAGGTCATTTATATGTTTGTATTTTTGTTTCTGTGCAATCTGGTCCTGTTTTTAAGGACCCTGGAATTAAAAGTCCTCATATTTTTTGCGGCACAGATCGTTTTCTTTGAGATCGTAATGATCCTATATCCGAAAATATATAAGAGGTCCTCAAGACTTCTGATCAACAATATGTGTTTTCTTCTGGGAACCGGGTTTGTCATTCTAACAAGGCTGTCCTTTGAACTGGCCATGAAGCAGTTTGCCATCGTGGCCATCGGTGTGCTTGTGACTGGACTGATCCCGCTGATGATGCATAAGCTTTCTTTCTGGAATAAGCTTGGCTGGGTCTATGCGGTCGGTGGTTTCGCACTGTTGTCATCGGTTTTTGTGTTCGGTGTCATGAAAAACGGTGCATATAACTGGGTACAGTTTGGAAGCCTGGCATTCCAGCCCTCGGAGTTTGTTAAGATCATCTTTGTTTTCTTTGCGGCAGCTATGCTGAGCAAGGCAAAGGAATTTAAGGATCTTGTGAAAATCACAATCATCGCCGCATTTTATGTGCTGGTGCTGGTGGTGGAAAAGGATCTTGGAGGAGCGCTTCTATACTTTATGATCTACCTTATGATGCTGTATGTGGCCACAGCCAAGCCTAGTTATCTGCTGGGCGGACTGGGAGGCGGAGCTCTGGCGGCAGTGGTAGCATATCATCTGTTTTCCCACGTACAGGTCCGGGTGGCTGTTTGGAAGGATCCGTTTTCCATGATTGAGGGAAGGGGAGCACAGGTCTGCCAGTCCTTGTTTGCCATCGGCACAGGAAGCTGGTTTGGAATGGGCCTCACCCAGGGAAGACCGTTTGATATCCCGGTCCGGGAATCAGACTTTATCTTTTCCGTGATCAGTGAGGAATTCGGCGTAATTTTTGGTATCTGCTTGATCTTTGTTCTGATCAGCTGTTTTATTTTGTTTATGGATATTTCTACAAGAAGCCGTACTCTGTTTAACAAATTGCTATGTTTGGGATTCGGCATTTGTTTTATCTTTCAGGTATTTTTAAGCATCGGCGGAGTGACCAAATTCATACCGTCTACAGGAGTTACCATTCCTTTGGTCAGCTACGGAGGAACATCGGTGCTGAGTACTTTGATCATTTTGAGCGTAATTCAGGGATTGCACATGTTAGCAGATAGTGAGGAAGAAGAAAATGAAAATATTCAAACGCAGAAAGAACGCGGAAACGGAGACACCAAAGAAATCTCCCTCCCAAAAAACAGAACGAAAACAAGGAAAAAAGAAAAAGCACGCCAATAGACAGATCCTGCAGATTACATATATCTTTGTGGGACTGTTTCTAGTGCTGATTGGATATATCATACATTTTGTTGTCAGGGACAGCCAGAGTGTCATCACAGATTCCCACAACCTGAGACTTCAGGAATTAGAGAAGCATGTGGTGAGAGGAAAGATCATCAGCGCTAACGGAAAAGTGCTGGCCCAGACGGTCAATGACGGAGAAGATGAAGTCAGAGACTACCCGTATGGCCGTATGTTTGCCCATGTGGTCGGATACAATGCCAAAGGGAAATCAGGTCTGGAGTCTAAATGTAATTTTGACCTTCTAAAGTCCAATGCCAATCTCCTGTCTCAGATCGAGAGTAATCTGAAAGGAGAAAAGAGCATCGGGGACAATGTCTATACAACACTAGATACAAGAGTGCAGAAGGCTGCATACAATGCGTTAAGCGGTGAAAAGGGAGCGGTAGTCGCCATGGATCCGGAGAGCGGGAAGGTCATCGCCATGGTTTCCAAGCCAGACTTCCGTCCAGCTCTTGTCAAAGAAAACTGGGAAGAGTTAAACACGGACAGCGACGCTCTTTTGATCAACAGGGCGACACAGGGACTGTACCCGCCAGGGTCTACATTTAAAGTGATAACGGCTCTGGAATATATGAGAGAAAATAAAGATTATAAAAACTTTTCATATCACTGTACCGGCTATACAAAGATCAACAATGTAAAGATCCGCTGCTATGGAGGGACCGCCCATGGGACCGTGAACCTGGAGCAGGCTGTCGAAAAATCCTGCAACACTGCGTTCGTCCATATGGCATCAAAGCTGAACAAAGGAAAGCTGGCTTCTCTTGCGGAGGACATGATGTACAATTCTAAGATACCGATCAACCTGGCAGCTGTCTCCAGCCGTTTTTCATTTGACGGAAGTTCCAAAGACAGCCAGGTTCCTCAGATTGCCATCGGACAGGGGACTACACTGGTCACTCCTCTCCAGAATGCGGCAGTCATGAGTGCCATTGCCAACGACGGTGTCATGATGGAACCGTACCTGGTAGACAAGGTGAAAAATGTGGACGGAGGCATTATAAAAGAAACGAAAGCTAAAGAGATAGCCAGTCCATTGAGCGCAAAAGAATGTAAAACCCTGAAAAAAATGCTGAGAAAAGTTGTGACCAATGGTACCGGTACAGCAGCTTATTCCTCAAGATATAAGGTCTACGGGAAGACCGGTTCGGCAGAGTACAACAGCGATAAGGACTCCCACGCATGGTTTATCGGCTGTGCGGAGCACAACGGCAAAAAAATTGTGGTGAGTATTATCGTAGAAGGCGGAGGATCCGGAGGAAGTGTGGCTGCGCCGATCGCAAAAGATGTATTTGACGCTTATTTCAGGTAAGTAAAGGGAAAGCAAAATCCAATGTTGAAATGAATTGCCATTAACGTTATAATATTTTCTAGAGAGACCCAAAATAGCGTTGAGGCAGGATGATTGGAGGCTGCAATGACAGAGGCAACAAGCTGTGGAGGTGTCGTAATTTACAGAGGGAAGATATTGCTGTTGTACAAAAGCTATAAAAACAGATATGACGGCTGGGTACTTCCGAAAGGTACAGTTGAAAAAGGGGAAACGCACGAACAAACCGCTTTGCGTGAAGTAAAAGAAGAGACAGACGCCAATGCCCGAATCATTAAATATGTAGGAAAGAGTGAGTATTCTTTTTATTCTTTCCATGAACAGATCGTAAAAAGTGTTCACTGGTATTTGATGGAGGCAGAGGGATATCATTCAAAACCGCAGAAAGAAGAGTTTTTCGTTGACTCTGGGTACTACAAATATCACGAAGCCTACCACTTGTTGAAGTTCCCGAATGAAAAAGAGATTTTAAAGGAAGCATACGAAGAATACAAGAAATTAAAATCTAAAAATCAATGGGGAATAAGGCAAAGAAGATGAAAAGGAACTGTAGATGGGAATCCATCTATGGTTCTTTTTTTCATGTCGGCAGTTTTTTTGTAATAAATCGGCTTGTTCCTTATTAAACTGTAACATAAGAGGTGAAAGGTTTTTTTATGAAAAAAGCAGCGATTTTTATTCTTTCTTTGTTGGTATGCATCTCGTCCGGAACGGTTGTGACGGCCACAGAACCGGAAACATTGCTCACAGTGGCCCAGGATGAAGAAGGACTAGATTTGACAGCCAAATCTGCAGTGGTGATGGAAGCGGGAAGCGGCACCATACTGTATCAAAAAGACAAGGACATGGAACTGCCGCCGGCCAGTGTCACAAAAGTTATGTCCCTGCTTCTGATTTTTGAGGAGCTGGACAAAGGAAATCTGAAGTATACTGACAAAGTCACAGTCAGTGAACATGCGGCGTCTATGGGAGGATCCCAGGTATTCCTGGAGCCAGGGGAAAGCCAGAGCGTGGATACCATGCTGAAGTGTATCGTGATCTCAAGCGCCAATGATGCAGTGGTGTCTATGGCAGAGCACATTGCCGGCAGTGAGGGAGCCTTTGTAAAACGGATGAATGAAAAGGCAAAACAGCTTGGAATGAAACATACAACATTTAAGAACAGCTGTGGGCTGGATATCAAAGGACATGAAACTTCAGCCTATGACATTGCACTGATGTCCAGGGAACTGACCACCAAGCACCCGGATATTTTTAAGTACACAAAAATTTGGATGGACAAATTTACCCATGAGACAAAAAAAGGAACAAAGGAATTCGGACTCAGCAATACAAATAAGCTTTTAAAACAGTACAATGGCTGTACGGGACTGAAAACAGGAAGCACAAGTACAGCGAAATTCTGCCTAAGCGCAACCGCTACAAGAAATGATGTCAGCCTGATCGCAGTTGTTATGGCCAGCGATGATTCCAAGGCCAGGGTAAAAGATGCCAGCGCACTGTTAGACTATGGATTTTCTCATTGTCAGGTGATGGAAGATCACACAAAAGCAAAAGATATCGGAAAGATCGCAGTCACAAAGGGGAAAAAGGAATCAGTCTCCTACGATCAGGATATTCCGGCAAAAATTGTTCTGGTCAAGGGCAGCAAAAATGACGTGAAGAAACAAATCCGCATCGGGCAGGTGAAGGCTCCCGTGAAAAAGGGCCAGGTGCTGGGTTATATTATCTATAAAAGAGGGGATGAGATCCTTTTGAAGAAACCGGTGAGGGCCACAGAAGATGTAGAAAAAATGAACTATCTGACCAGTCTGACACGTCTGGCGGAACAATATTTTTAAATGAAAGTGAACAAAAATAGTAGATTATGAATTCGCTATCAGTTATAATGCTATTACCTTTGGATAGATCCTTAGGTATAAATATTTTATAAACAAATAATGAACAATATATAAAGTAATATTTCCGCAAATTTCATAAATAAGACACTTCTTTTCATTGGCATGGAAAAAGACAGAATTAAATTTCTTCATTTTTGTCTTTATAATAAAACCATCAAGTAAACAAGTCACATGTTAGGAGGATTATTTATGAGCGAATCATGGTTAGGACTTAGCGGCAAGACCGTCATCGTAACTGGAGGGGCATCCGGAATCGGAAAGGCAGTAGCCCAGGAATTTTTAAATGTGGGCTGCAATGTTGTCGTTTCCGATATGGCACCGGAAGCTCCGGAGTTTGACACGGCAGACGGCAAGTTCCATTATGTTAAGACCGATGTGACCAGCGCAAAAGATGTGGACGCCATGGTCAAAGAAGTGGTGGACACATTCGGCACCGTGGATGTGTTAGTGAACAACGCAGGGATCAACATTCCGAGACTGCTGGTAGATCCAAAGGATCCGAAGGGTCAGTATGAGTTGGATGAAGCTGTGTGGGATAAAGTGTGCAGCGTCAACTTAAAAGGAGTGTTCTTCTGTGCTCAGGCAGTGGGAAGGATCCTTGTGGAAAAAGGAGAGGGCGTCATCATCAATATGTCCTCAGAGAGCGGACTGGAGGGTTCTGAGGGACAGAGCGTATATGCGGCGACAAAGAACGCGGTGAATTCCCTGACCAGAAGCTGGGCAAAAGAATTAGGAAAACAAGGTGTGCGTGTAGTAGGAGTGGCACCTGGAATCATGGAAGCAACAGGTTTGAGAACCTTATCCTATGAATCAGCATTGGCTTATACAAGAGGAATCACAGTGGATGACTTAAGAGCAGGATACAGCAAGACATCCACCACACCGCTTGGAAGATCCGGAAAGCTTTCCGAAGTGGCAGATATGTGTGTGTACCTGGCAAGCCAGAGATCTTCTTATGTACACGGAGTGACCATCAACGTAGCCGGCGGAAAAACGAGAGGTTAATTCTACATACGGAGAAAAGGTGGTAATCAGGTAAGCTTATGAAACTTTTTAATGATGAAAACAGGATGGCTGCTATATTAAGAAACGTAGAGGTACAGACTTCCTCTGATGTTGACCGCATCGCGGCAAAGCTTGATGTTTCTACAAAAACGGTGAGAAACGATGTAAAAGAGCTGAACTGCCTGATGGGCGGTTATGCAGTCATCAGCAATAAAAAAGGACAGTATAAGCTTATTGTATTCGATCAGAAGGGTTACGAAGAGATCCGTAACAAGATTTACGAACAGGAAGAATATTTTAATTCACCGCAGACAAGGATGGCGTATATTTTCTGGCAGCTGATGGATGCCAAAAAGCCATATCTGATCGATGACCTGTCAGAAGAGATGAAGGTAGGGAGAACGACTACCGTAGGAGATTTAAACCGTATCCGGGAACAGATAAAAAAGTACAATCTGACAGTGGAAGGAAAGGCCAACACAGGACTTGTCCTGTGCGGCGAGGAGATTAAGATCCGCATGTTCCTCCTGGAGAATGTTTATGAACAGATTTATCTGAACTATCCTCTGGGCAGTCAGCTGAGACAGCTTCTGTACGATATGCAGACAGAATATTCTCTGGATGCCCTGGGATTCGGGCAGTTCTTTAGAGCCTTTGTGGTCATGATTGACCGGCTCGGAAACGGACATACGATCGAGTCTCTGGACCACAGGTATCTGGAGCTTTATGACAGCAAGGTTTACGAGATTGCAGACGAATTTGCGGACAGAGTGGAAAAAGCAGTACCGTTTAAAATACCAAAGCCGGAAAGGATTTTTCTCTGCCTGCCCATTGCAGGGATGAGGACTCCGGTCAATACGGAGGGGATTGAAAATTATATTCAGATTTCAGAGGAAGCGGCGGACCTGATTATTGAGATTTTGGACCGAATCCGGGATGAGATCGGAGTCACAGTCATAGTGAATGAACTGTTTGACGATTTTGTCTATCATGTATTTTTTATGATCAACCGTCTGAAATATGGATTTCATATCCGGAACGCTCTGGTGGAGGAAGTAAAAGATGAATACTCCGTTGCCTACACGATGGCCGGCATTGCCAAAGATGTCATCGAGACAAGGACCGGAGTCGAGGTGACCAAGGACGAGCTCGGATTTCTGGCTATGTACTTCGGTGTGTTCCTCTTAGAGCAGGCACCGGAGCAGAAGCAGTACAGAATCGCCATCGTCTGTGGATCAGGAAAAATCATCGGCAGATTGATCGCCAGCCAGCTGAAAAATATTTTTGAAGTGGAGCCGGCTATTGATTACTATTTTAACGGGGACTTTGAAGTACAAAAAGAAGATTCCTATGACTTGATTATTACGACGACAAATTTAAAAGCAAAAGGGAATACACCTATTATAGACATTGATGAGGTGTTTGACAAAAATCTGCTGAAAAGCAAGGTGGAAAGTGTAAAAAACATGGTAGAGATGGGAATTCCCATCCGCCGTGGCATCGATTCAGTATTCTTAAATATGCTGGACGAGGAGCGGTTCTTTGTACTGGAGCCAGAGCTTGGCTATGAGGAAAACGTAGACAAGATGGTCGGAGAGCTCTTAAAACAAGGACTTGTAGATGAGAGCTTTAATGAGAGACTCAGGCTTCGGGAACAAGAATCGACGATGATATTTGAGAAAAATATTGCTTTTCCCCACACAACAAACAGACTGCCTGAGCTGGCCCTTGCTTTCGGAGTATTTCCGGAAAAAGAGAAAGCAAAAGGGAAGGACGAGGTACAGCTGGTGTTTTTGCTGGCCATACCGGAAGAAATGAAAAATGATTCCGTGCTAATTCAGCTTTACGACAACATGCTGGCCATTGCCCATGAACCAGACGTGGTGAAGAAGCTTAGGAAGATGAAGACTTACCGGGAATTACTGTTGTACTTTGTGGAAGAAAACAATATTTTTAAATAAGATTAAGGAGGATGCATATGTCATACTATTTATTGATTGCAGGTGCGCTGCTCACCGCATTTATACTGCAGTTTCTGTTTTCAATGATTCAGATGAAGGCCTTTAATGTCCATTACGGCAGACTGAGGAAGATCGGCAGAGTGGCGATCGGAAAGAGCAAAGGCGGTTTTCATGCCGGAGCCATGGTAATGTTTGCAATTGATAAGCGTGGCATGATCAAAGAAGGATGCTTTATGCGGGGATTTACGATCTTTGCAAGATTTAAAAAGTTTAATGATTTCAACGGAAAGAACGTTGGTTTGATCACAAAAGAAGATTGCAAAGGGATGGAATATTCTCTGAGGAGATCCGTTCTCAATGCAGCCTCCAACTACAACACGATCATGGACGGAGGCGAAGTAGTGGAGACGCCGGGACTTTTGACAAGAATTGCAGACATGCTTCTCGGCAAATCCAGAAAAGCCTGCAAATAGGAAGGAGAAATATATATGAACGTTATAGTAAAATTTGCGTCAGGATTTATGGGATTATTTGATACTGGTGCTGAAACATTTATCGGCTGGGTGTCAGGAATTGTACCAAAGGTATTACTGTTACTTATTTTAATGAATACAATCATCGCATTGGTTGGACAGGAAAGAATCAATAAATTTGCGAAAGTTTGCTCTAAAAATGTAATTTTGGCTTACGGGGTGCTGCCGTTTATCGCAGCCTTTATGTTAGGAAACCCAATGGCTTTTTCCATGGGAAAATTCTTACCGGAACGCCAGAAACCAAGTTACTATGCATCAGCAGCTTATCACTGCCATACAAACAGCGGTATTTTCCCTCACATCAATCCAGGTGAGATCTTCATTTACATGGGAATTGCAGCTGGAATCCAGAAACTCGGCTTAAATGAGACAGATCTTGCTCTCCGCTATCTGTTAGTCGGTCTTGTCATGAACTTCTTCGCAGGATGGGTGACAGACTTTACTACAAAGATGGTTATGAAACAGCAGGGAATTGAATTGAGCAACGAGATTAAATTAGAGGATTAATTGAGAGAAAAGGAGGATTCATCATGGCAGATTACAGAGCAATTACAATTGAAAAAGGAAGCGGCGGATTCGGCGGACCTTTAACAGTAAAACCAGAAGAAGGAAAAGATGTTTTATTATTTATCACCGGAGGAGGGGCAGAACCTGAGATCGTTGAGAAGATCGTAAGCCTTACTGGATGCCGTGCAGTAAATGGATTTAAGACAACCGTACCGGAAAAAGAAATTTTCCTTGTGATCATTGACTGCGGCGGAACACTTCGCTGCGGAATCTACCCACAGAAAAGAATTCCGACTATCAACGTCAATCCGGTTGGAAAATCAGGACCGATGGCAAAATATATCACAGAAGACATCTACGTTTCAGGAGTCGGCATGAACCAGATCAGCGCAGCAGACGGATCTGCAGCTCCGATCAGAGAGGAAGCTCCAAAGACAGAAGAAAGAGAATTCAAATACAGTGCTGATAAGAAAGTTTCTGAGCAGATGGGTGGAAACGGCGGCGGAAAGTCCAGCTTTATCCAGAAGATCGGTATGGGAGCAGGTAAAGTCGTAGCGACCTTTAACGCAGCTGCAAAAGAATCTGTAAATACCGTATTACATACGATCCTTCCATTCATGGGATTCGTATCCCTGCTGATCGGTATCATTCAGGGATCAGGATTCGGTAACTGCTTCGCGCAGATGTTAAAACCTCTCTGCGGAAATATCGTTGGACTCGTGATCTTAGGACTGATCTGTTCTATTCCGTTCCTGTCCTGTCTGTTGGGACCTGGAGCTGTTATCGCTCAGATCATCGGTACTCTGATCGGTGTAGAGATTGGAAAAGGAAATATTGCACCAGGACTTGCGCTTCCAGCATTGTTTGCCATCAATACACAGTGTGCCTGTGACTTTATCCCGGTAGGTTTAGGACTGGCAGAAGCAGATCCGGAAACAGTTGAAGTGGGTGTGCCATCTGTGCTATACTCAAGGTTCATCATAGGTGTGCCGCGTGTGCTCGTAGCATTCGTCGCAAGTATCGGATTATACAAATAATTCAGCTTTAGCAGGAAAGGAAGAAGAAAATGATTTATCAGACAACAATCAAAGGAATGGGAGATCAGGTAGAAGCATTCGTGGGAGAAGGAATCTTCGTAACATTCGGAGACAATGCTCCGGATACTTTGACAGATTTCTGCTACACAGTGGATGTAAATCCTGTTCAGGGAGACATCAAACCTGGCAGCAAGCTTGTGATTGACGGACAAGAATATACGATCACCATGGTTGGTGATGTGGCCAGAGAAAATCTGAATAATCTGGGACATGTAACATATTCTTTCAATGGAAGCGGAGAATGCCTTCCGGGAAGCATTTGTGTGGAAAAAGCAGATGTACCGTCATTAAAGGTCGGAAGCACAATTTCCATCACAGAGTAATCGAACGATTCATATTTACAAGGTATCACAATGGACAATGGAGGACGGAAGCCCGGATGGGCATCCGTCCCCTTGTTTTTTTCCTGAATATTTAGTAGAATAGGGAAAGGTATACCCGAACCGTAAAGAAAGGCGCGGGAATGGCCTTTATTGGAAATTGGGCTTTCAAATACCAGGAAAGTGAGAGCATATGTTGTTTATTATTATAACCGGGGTTTTGATCCTCACCGCTGCCATTTGTCTGGTCAGCATAAATGAAAATCAAAACCTGGCATTGGAAGAATATAAGATCGTATCAGCGAAACTGCCGGAGGACTTCGATGGATATAAGATCGTGTTCCTCACAGATCTGCACTGCAATGAGTTTGATTACCAGAATAAAGCACTTATTGACATGATCGACGGATGCAGTCCGGATGCTGTCTTTGTAGGCGGAGATATGCTTGTGAGCAGAACAGATTCATCTTATGACGTTGCTTTGGATCTGATGAGAGAGCTTTCTTTGCGATACCGTATCTATTATGCTGATGGAAACCATGAACTGAGACTGAAACGGAATGAAGAAGTATATGGTGTGGCTTATAAGGAATATGTCCATCAGTTGAAAGAGTTCGGTGTCATTCATTTGTCAAACGAAAGTGTTATGGTGGACAGCGGGATCTCAGCGATCTGTCTGACTGCCTATGATATGGAGGAAAAGCAGTACCGCAAGTTCCATCCGGCGCCCCCTTCCGTAGAAGACATGGCAGATGCTGTCGGGGAACCGGACCCGGATTTTTTTCAGGTGCTTTTGGCACACAATCCAAACTACTTCAGGCAGTACTCTAAATGGGGCTGTGACCTGGTCTTATCCGGGCATTTCCACGGGGGAATGGTCAGGCTTCCAAAGATCGGCGGTGTTATCTCACCACAGTTTCAGCTGTTTCCTAAGTATGACTCGGGTGAATACCAGATAGGGAGATCCATCATGATCTTAAGCCGCGGACTTGGGAATCATTCCATTAAGATCAGGCTGTTTAACAGGCCTGAGGTATCGTGTATCACATTAAAGAAAAAGTAGGATATAAACTATGGCATCAATTGATATAAAACTAAATGTATTTGAGGGGCCGCTGGATCTTTTGCTCCACCTGATTGAGAAGAACAAGGTGGAGATTTACGATATCCCAATCTCTGAGATTACGGAGCAGTATCTGGCTTATATCCGCCAGATGGAGGAGGAAGACCTGGATGTGATGAGTGATTTCCTTGTGATGGCGGCAACTCTGTTAAGGATCAAGGCTAAGATGCTTCTTCCAGCCAGGGAAGAAGATGAAGAGGAAGGAGATCCGAGAGAAGAACTGGTCCGGAGGCTTTTGGAGTATAAAATCTACAAGTATGCGTCCAAAGAACTGAAGGCAAGGGAATATGAGGCAGAGAAAATATTCTTTAAGGAACGTGCCGTTCCCGAAGAAGTACTCAAGTACCGCCAGCCGGTGGATATCCGGGAGATCACCAGAGATGTGTCAATGGAGGACTTAAACCGTATCTTTCAGTTTGTTATGCGCAAGCGGGAGGATAAGATTGATCCCATCAGAAGTAAATTCGGAGAGATCAAGCAGGAGGAAGTTAAGCTGGAAGATAAGATGGACGAGGTGGAATATCTGGTCTTGTCAAAAAGGCGTCTTTCATTTCGGGAGCTTCTGGAGGGACAGGTAAGCAAAGAACAAATCGTGGTGACGTTTCTCTCCATTTTAGAGCTGATGAAGGTAGGAAAGATCCGGGCCGTACAAGAGAGGACCGGCCAGGAAATTATAATAGAGGTGTTAGAGAGGCATGAAACAGAAACAGGCAATGATTGAGGCAATTTTATTTTCCATGGGAGAGAGTGTCTCGAAAAAACAGCTGATGGCGGCTCTGGAGATTCCAGAGGATTTATTTTTTTACTTAATTGATCAGCTTAAGAGAAAATACAACAGAAAAGACAGCGGCATCCGGCTCCTGGAACTCGATGGGGCATACCAGCTGTGTA
The DNA here is from genome assembly GCF_005280655.1 of Anaerostipes rhamnosivorans. Classification (NCBI taxonomy): domain Bacteria; kingdom Bacillati; phylum Bacillota; class Clostridia; order Lachnospirales; family Lachnospiraceae; genus Anaerostipes; species Anaerostipes rhamnosivorans. The sequence goes on along the minus strand of NZ_CP040058.1, from coordinate 2,261,423 downwards.
CCAGGCCGGAATATTATGATCAATTAATTAAAATAGTAAACCAGCCGAAAAAGCCTAAGCTTACGGATGTTATGATGGAGACATTATCCATCATCGCATATAAGCAGCCGGTGACAAAACAAGAGATAGAAGCCATCCGAGGGGTCAAATGCGACCATCCGGTGAATAAGTTGTTAGAGTACAACTTGATCCGGGAGGCCGGACGTTTGGATGCTGTCGGACGACCGATATTATTCAGGACAACGGAAGAATTCTTACGTTGTTTTGGAGTTGAATCCATAAAAGAGCTTCCTGAAATCGGGCAAGATAAGGTAGAGGACTTTAAACAAGAGGCTCAGGAGGAAATAAAGTATGCATTAGAGGAACTAGAACAAAGTTAAGGGAGGACAGCATATGGGAAAGATTACAGGAAACCAGCTTTTTGTAAAAGCATTAAAAGAAGAAGGTGTTGATACCATTTTTGGGTATCCGGGAGCCTGCGTCATCGATATTTTTGATGAATTATATAAAGATGATACGATCGACGTCATCCTTCCGAGGCATGAACAAGGATTAATCCATGCGGCTGACGGTTATGCCAGATCCACCGGGAAAGTAGGCGTCTGTCTTGCCACCAGCGGCCCAGGGGCGACCAACTTGGTGACAGGGATCGCTACAGCCAACTATGACAGTGTACCGCTTGTGTGTTTTACCGGACAGGTAGCACTGCCTTTGATCGGAAACGATACCTTCCAGGAAGTGGATATTGTCGGAGTGACGCGGAATATCGCAAAGTTTGTGATCGTTGTCAGAGACAGGGAAGATCTGCCGCGTATCATAAAGGAAGCCTTTTATATTGCCAGGACAGGTAAACCGGGGCCGGTGCTGATTGACCTGCCGAAAGATGTTATGGCAGGCTTTGGCAGTGATGAGTACCCGGAAAGTGTCAATATCAGAGGATATAAACCAAATACAAAGGTACATTCCGGTCAAGTGAGAAGGGCTTTAAAGACCCTTTATAAATCCAAAAAGCCGTTATTCCTCATCGGTGGAGGAACCAAGATCGCCGGAGCGCACAAGGAGATGACGAAACTGGCAGAAATCCTGAAGGTGCCAGTAGTGTCAACGATCATGGGCAGAGGCGTACTTCCCACAGATCATCCGCTCTATTTCGGAAATATTGGAATGCACGGAAATTTTGCAGCCAATGAAGCCATTGCAAACTGCGATGTGCTATTTTCCATAGGGACCAGGTTCAACGACCGTATAACGGGAAAGCTGGGAACCTTTGCGTCCAATGCAAAGATCATACATATCGACATTGATACAGCAGCGATTTCTAAGAATGTCACAGTGGATATTCCGATTGTAGCAGATGCAAAAGAAGCAATTATCGATATTTTAGAATTGGCGCAGAAAGAACCCCCTCTGAATGTAGAACGCTGGATTTCCATGATGGAAAGCTGGCAGAAAACACATCCGATCAAAATGGAGGATACAGCAGAAGTATTAACTCCTCAAAAGATCATTGAGGCGATCAATAAGGACTTCAAAGAACCGATTGTTGTCACAGACGTAGGACAGAACCAGATGTGGGCGACACAGTACGTTGAGCTTCACGGACGGCGCCAGCTCCTCACATCAGGTGGGCTGGGCACTATGGGGTATGGTTTCCCGGCAGCGCTTGGGGCATGTATCGGAAATCCAGGAAGAGAAGTGGTCTGCATCAGCGGAGACGGTGGTGCGCAGATGAATATCCAGGAGATGGCTACTGCAGTTGTGCAGGAACTTCCGGTTGTGTTCTGTATCTTTAACAATGGATATCTCGGCATGGTGAGACAGTGGCAGGATCTCTTCTATAATAGAAGATTCGCTAGCACCTGCCTGAAATACAGAAAGAGCTGCAAAGACAACTGTACACCGGAGCATCATCCATGTCCTCCGTACACTCCTGATTTTGTGAAATTGGCGGAGAGCTATGGTGCACAGGGTATCCGGGTGACAAAACCGGAGGAGATTGATGCAGCATTTGAAAAAGCAAAAGCAAAGACAGACGGACCGACATTGATCGAATTCATTATTGACAGTGAGCAGCTGGTATTCCCGATGATGAAGACCGGCGGGTCCATCAACGAAATGATCATGGACCGATAGGAGGTTTTTCTATGGAAAAAAGATGGTTATCCTTATATGTTGAAAATCGTGTGGGAGTGCTGGCAAGGATTGCAGGTTTATTCTCAGGGAAATCTTACAATCTGAGCAGTCTCACAGTGGGACCGACGGAAGACGAGACGGTTTCCAGAATGACGATCAGTGTGGAGAGCGATGACGCCACATTTGAACAGATCAAAAAGCAGTTAAACCGCAGCGTGGAAGTTATCAAGGTTATGGATTATACGACTGTATCCATCCGTATGAAGGAGATCATGTTCATCAAAGTGAAGGGATGCACACAGAAGGATAGAAACGAAGTATTCCAGATGGCTCAGGTTTTTCGCTTTCTAGTAAAGGATATGGGAAAAGACAGTATCCTAATCGAATCCGTTCGGACAGAAGCTAAAAACAACTCCATTTTAAATGTATTCAAGAAAAGGTTCTCAAGCATTGAGGTAGTCCGTGGAGGAAGCGTGGCCATTGACTCTATCAGTATGCAGGACAGATAAAAGGACGTTATCCACATGATTTCCTTTCGGCTCTTAGAATGCCTCACTCCAATCATGTAGAAAATGGATATAATATCTGTTGGAGGAGGAAGCATTTAATATAGAAGACATCATTCTGCGACAGGAATAAAAAGATGATATAATTCAAAGGCTCAGGGGCAAACAGGCTCCTGGGCCTTTTCTTGTTTATAACATAGGAAATAAAAACGCTCCGCAGGAATGGGGGTCAGTTCAGAGGGCTTGCCCAGTTTGTTCAACATTGTTATTTTGTGAAATAATTGTGAACTTTTATTAGATGAGTTGACATATCGGATGGTTATTGTTATATTGCATATAGAACAAGTAGATTATATATAACAATACAGAGTTTTCTGTATCAGAGATAGAATAGGAGGAATGACTTATGTTAATGCCAAGTATTTTTGGAGAGAACCTTTTTGACGGCTGGATGGACCATGCATTTAAAAATGCATTCCCGGCTGACCGTTTCGGCTTCGGAGACTGTGAACGTTATATGAAGACGGATATCAAAGATACCAAAGACGGATATGAGCTCAGTATGGAGCTTCCGGGATTCAGTAAAGAAGATATCTCCGCTCAGCTGAAGGACGGTTATTTGACCATCAGTGCAGCTAAAAATGAAGTAAAGGACGAAAAAGATAAAGAAGGTAATTTCATTCGCAAAGAACGCTATTCAGGACAGTGCAGCAGAAGCTTCTATGTTGGAAAAGAGGTCAAACAAGAGGAGATCAAAGCTAAATTTGACAATGGCGAGTTAATGTTAAAGATTCCTAAGACCAATGAGGCAAAGGAAGTACCTGCAGAGGAATACATTTCTATAGAAGGTTAACTGTCAAAAAGATACGGCCGGGGCGCTTAAAAAAGCACCCCGGTTTTATCGTTCTATCCTGTGCAATATCATACAAGAATTTTCTGATTGTTTGCATTAAAATAAGACTTGATCGAAAAAAACAAAATGGAGGAAACATATGAAGATGGAAAAAGAAAAATGCGCGGTAGTGATAGATGAAGCTCTTCCTGCGGGAATTGCGGTCAACGCAGGAGTGATTCTTGGGATGACCATGGGAAAACATATGCCGGAAGCAATAGGAGCTGATGTTATGGATGGAGATGGCAATGAGCACCGGGGGATCATTACATTTCCGGTACCTGTTCTGAAGGCCGGTCAAGAAGTATTAAAGCAATTGAGACATAAATTAAACCAGCCTGAGTTTAAAGAGCTGTTGGTAACGGATTTTTCTGATCTGGCCCAGGGGTGCATGATTTACAGTGAGTTTATGGAAAAAATGTCAGAAACACCGGAAGAACAACTCAACTACCTCGGGATCGCTGTATGCGGGCCCAAAAAGATGGTGAATAAATTAACTGGAAATTTACCACTTTTAAGATAAAAAACTGACAAAAAGATGGAAGATTCATTATGACTCTTGATAGAACCCCGGTTAACATCTGCTGTTTCTGGGGAATCGCAGTCATTAGATGGTATTCTCTGACCATCTTTTTTTTATTTCTGCCAGCTGTTTCTAACTGATATTGTTAATTTTGTGACGATTTTGTGTGGATTTTGAGGAATAGAATGTCTAAAAATATATAAAATTTTTCTAAATAAAAAAGCAGGCATATGGCTGTATTGAAAAAAGTACAATCTATACTGCATACAAAAGACCAAAAGAAATGGCTTAAAAACGAGGTTCTCGAGATCTCATGAACGTTAATTGAAGGCCTGAAACAAATTTGTAATTGAAATGAAAAAGTGATTGTGATACTATTAACATATCGGCGGGAAACTGCCAAACACTATAGAACAGAGAATTATTATGGAGGAATTGATATGTCAAGAAAAGTAGTTATTGCAAGTGCTTGTCGTACAGCAGTAGGTAAGATGGGTGGAGCATTAAGCACAACTCCGGCTGCTGACTTAGGATCAATCGTTATTAAAGAAGCATTGAACAGAGCTAACGTACAGCCAGATCAAGTTGACGAAGTATACATGGGATGCGTAATCCAGGCTGGTCTGGGACAGAACGTTGCTCGTCAGGCATCCATCAAGGCAGGTCTTCCGATCGAAGTTCCGGCAACAACTATCAACGTTGTATGTGGTTCTGGACTGAAAGCAGTAAACATGGCTGCAGACATGATCAGAAGTGGTGACGCTGATATCGTTGTAGCAGGCGGATGTGAGAACATGTCAATGGCTCCATATGTATTAGATCAGGCACGTTTTGGATACCGTATGAACAACGGTGTATTAAAAGATTCTATGGTAAATGACGCATTATGGTGTGCATTTAACGATTACCACATGGGAATGACAGCAGAGAATATCTGTGACCAGTGGGGACTTACAAGAGAAGAATTAGATGAGTTTGCGGCAGCAAGCCAGCAGAAGGCAGTTGCGGCTCAGGAGGCAGGTAAGTTCGATGAAGAGATCGTGCCGGTAGAAGTGAAGAAGAAAAAAGAGACGATCATCGTGAATAAAGATGAAGGACCTCGTCCTGGAACAACAGCAGAAGGAATCTCTGGATTAAGACCAGCTTTTAAACAGGGCGGAATGGTTACAGCAGCGAACTCATCAGGAATCAATGACGGTGCAGCGGCAGTTGTTGTTATGAGCGAAGAAAAAGCAAAAGAGTTAGGCGTGACTCCAATGGCTACATGGATCGCAGGAGCTCTTGGCGGTGTAGATCCTAAGATCATGGGAATCGGACCGGTTGCTTCTACAAGAAAAGTATTAGAGAGAACAGGAATGAGCATTGATGACTTTGATCTGATCGAAGCAAACGAAGCATTTGCAGCTCAGTCTGTGGCAGTAGGAAAAGACTTAGGATTCAACTTAAGCAAATTAAATGTAAACGGTGGAGCAATTGCGATCGGACATCCGGTTGGAGCTTCAGGATGCCGTATCTTTGTTACTCTGCTTCACGCAATGAAAGACAGGGGAGCTAAGAAAGGTCTTGCAACTCTTTGCATCGGCGGCGGTATGGGATGCTCTACCATCGTTGAAATGGACTAATTTAATTTGAAAGGAGATTGAATCCATGGAATTCATCACATATGAAACAGAAGGTTTTGTAGGTATCCTCACCATCAACCGTCCAAAAGCATTAAATGCATTAAACAGCCAGGTGCTCGGCGAGATTGAGGAAGCACTGGATGCTGTTGATCTGGAAAATACAAGAGCCTTGATTCTTACCGGAGCAGGAGATAAATCCTTTGTGGCCGGAGCTGACATCGCTGAGATGAGTACATTGACAAAAGCAGAAGGAGAAGCCTTCGGTAAGAAGGGAAATGACGTGTTCCGTAAGTTAGAGACATTTCCTATCCCTACGATCGCAGCTGTCAACGGCTTTGCTCTGGGTGGAGGATGCGAGATCTCTATGAGTTGTGACATCCGTCTTTGCGCAGAAAATGCAGTATTCGGACAGCCGGAAGTCGGCCTTGGAATCACACCTGGATTCGGGGGGACACAGAGACTTGCACGTCTTGTGGGAGCCGGAAAAGCGAAAGAAATGATCTACACTGCTTTCAATATCAAAGCAGATGAAGCATACAGGATCGGACTTGTGAATGCAGTATATCCTCAGGCGGATCTGTTAGACGCAGCCAAGAAGATGGCAGCCAAGATTGCTAAGAATGCGCCGATTGCAGTGCGTGCATCCAAAAAAGCGATCAACGACGGACTTGATGTGGACATGGATCAGGCTATCGTTGTGGAAGAAAAAGCATTCGGAAGCTGCTTTGAGAGCGAAGACCAGAGAGCCGGAATGGAAGCATTCTTAAACAAGACAAAGGTTGATGGATTCAAGAATAAATAATCAGTGGCAGGCAACAATTAGAGTTTAAATACAGGAGGAATCACAATGAAAGTTGGAGTTATCGGTGCTGGAACTATGGGCAGCGGAATTGCTCAGGCATTCGCTCAGACAGAAGGTTATGAAGTTTGCCTTTGCGATATCAATGAAGAATTCGCAGCAAACGGAAAAGCAAGAATCGCAAAAGGATTCGAAAAAAGAGTAGCAAAAGGTAAGATGGATCAGGAAAAAGCTGACGCCATTTTAGCTAAAATCACAACTGGTGTGAAAGACATCTGCACAGACTGTGACCTTGTTGTGGAAGCAGCAATCGAAAACATGGAGATCAAAAAGCAGACTTTCAAAGAGTTACAGGATATCTGCAAACCGGAAGCAATTTTTGCTACCAACACATCTTCCCTTTCCATCACTGAGATCGGAGCAGGCCTTGACCGTCCGATGATCGGTATGCATTTCTTCAACCCAGCTCCAGTCATGAAGCTTGTTGAGGTTATCGCGGGAATCAACACTCCTCAGGAGACTGTTGACAGGATCATCGAAATCTCTAAAGAAATCGGAAAAACACCGGTTCAGGTAGAAGAAGCAGCTGGATTTGTTGTTAACAGAATCCTCATCCCTATGATCAATGAAGCAATCGGAATCTATGCAGACGGAGTGGCATCTGTAGAAGGTATCGACACAGCAATGAAATTAGGAGCTAACCATCCGATGGGACCGTTAGCGTTAGGTGATCTGATCGGATTAGATGTTTGCCTTGCTATCATGGAAGTACTTTACAACGAGTTTGGAGATACCAAGTATCGTCCACATCCATTGCTCAGAAAAATGGTTCGCGGTGGTATGTTAGGACAGAAGACCGGTAAAGGATTCTACGATTATAGTAAATAATTAAATGGAGGAATAAGAAATGGATTTCGCATTAAGTAAGAAACACGAAATGGCAAGAACTCTTTTCAAAGAGTTTGCCGAAAATGAAGTAAAGCCTCTTGCACAGGACGTGGATGAAACAGAACAGTTTCCAAAAGAAACAGCTGAGAAAATGGCTAAAAACGGTTTCCTTGGTATCCCGATCCCGAAAGAGTACGGTGGACAGGGCTGTGATCCTTTGACATATGTTATGTGTGTAGAAGAATTATCTAAAGTCTGCGGTACTACAGGCGTTATCGTATCTGCACATACATCTCTGTGCTGTGACCCGATTCAGACTTACGGTACAGAAGAGCAGAAACAGAAGTACCTTCCGGACCTTGCATCTGGTAAGAAGTTAGGTGCATTCGGTCTTACAGAGCCGGGAGCTGGTACTGACGCTCAGGGACAGCAGACAAAGGCTGTCTTAGACGGTGACGAGTGGGTATTAAACGGATCTAAGTGCTTTATTACAAATGGAAAAGAAGCTGACGTTTATATCGTGATCGCTGTAACAGGTGTCGTTGAAAAACGCGGAAGAAAGTTAAAAGAGATTTCTGCATTTATCGTGGACAAAGGTACTCCAGGATTCTCCTTTGGAACAAAGGAAAAGAAAATGGGTATCCGAGGATCTTCTACTTATGAATTGATCTTTGAAGACTGCCGTATTCCGAAGGAAAACTTATTAGGAAAACAGGGCAAAGGTTTCGGAATCGCTATGCATACCTTAGACGGCGGACGTATCGGAATCGCTTCTCAGGCTCTTGGATTGGCAGAAGGTGCATTAGAAGCAACCATCGAATATGTAAAAGAGAGAAAACAGTTCGGACGTACGATTGGACAGTTCCAGAATACTCAGTTCCAGTTAGCTGACATGGCTACAAAAGTAGAAGCTGCTAAACTGTTAGTTTACAAAGCCGCAATGGCAAAGGCTACACAGAAGAATTATAGTGTGGAAGCAGCTATGGCGAAGTTATACGCAGCAGAAGTAGCAATGGAAGTGACAACAAAAGCTGTTCAGTTACATGGTGGTTACGGATATATCAGAGAATACGATGTAGAACGTATGATGCGCGATGCTAAGATCACAGAGATCTACGAAGGAACATCTGAAGTTCAGCGTATGGTTATTTCTGGAAATCTGTTAAAATAAGGGAGGTACTTTACTGTGAAAATCGTTGTTTGTGTAAAACAGGTACCAGATACTAAGGGTGGAGTTAAATTCAACCCAGATGGTACTTTGGATAGAGGTGCAATGCTCACAATCATGAATCCAGATGATAAAGCTGGATTGGAAGCAGCATTAAAATTAAAAGATGAATATGGTGCAGAAGTTACAGTTCTTACGATGGGACTTCCAAAAGCTGATGAAGTTCTCCGTGAGGCAATGGCAATGGGTGCAGACAAGGGAGTTCTCGTAACAGACAGAGTACTCGGTGGAGCTGATACATGGGCTACATCTACAACTCTTGCAGGTGCGATCAGAAACCTTGAATATGATCTGATCATCACAGGACGTCAGGCAATCGATGGAGATACCGCACAGGTAGGTCCTCAGATTTCTGAACACCTGGATATTCCGGTTATTTCTTACGCTCAGGATATTAAGATCGACGGAGACAGCGTTGTTGTTGAACGTCAGTATGAAGACAGATATCATGTGGTAAAGGCAAAAATGCCTTGCTTGATTACAGCTCTTTCTGAATTAAATGAGCCACGTTACATGACTCCGGGCGGAATCTTTGACGCATACGATCAAGAAGTTACCGTTTGGGGAAGAAAAGATCTGAAAGATGTCGATGATGCAAATATCGGACTTGCCGGATCACCTACAAAGATCGCAAAAGCTTCCGATAAAGTGCGTAAGGGTGCAGGAGAAAAAGTAACACTTGATCCTGAAGAATCCGTAGCATATATCATGGGCAAATTGAAAGAAAAACATGTAATCTAGTGTGGTTTTATAGATAAAACCCCATCTGCCTCCGGCGGATGCCAGGGATTTTCAAAGGAATCTTCTGTGCAAGCACAGGAAAATCCCGGCGCAAGTACGCCGCAGCGCACTTGAAAGGAGAATTGGTGAACAAAATGGGTTTAGAAGAATATAAAGGAGTTTATGTCTTTGCACAGCAGGTAGACAATGAATTAAGCGGCATCGCTTTTGAATTACTTGGAAAAGCCAAAGACCTTGCAAAAGATTTAGATACTGATGTCACAGCTGTTTTAATTGGATCTGAAGTGAAAGATCTTGCAGATGAACTTGCAGCTTACGGTGCGGACAAGGTGATCGTTGTTGACGATCCTGAACTGAAAGAATACAGAACAGAGCCTTACACACATGCACTGGCATCTGTCATCAACGAATACAAACCAGAAATCATGTTAGTAGGTGCTACTGCAATCGGTAGAGATTTAGGACCTCGTGTATCTGCCAGAGTGGCAACAGGTCTTACTGCTGACTGTACAGTCCTTGAAATCGGTGATTTCCCATTGGTTGCAATCCCGGGAAGAGAGCAGAAGCACAATCAGTTACTGATGACACGTCCTGCATTCGGTGGAAACACAATCGCTACCATCGCCTGCCCGGACAACCGTCCTCAGATGGCGACTGTACGTCCTGGTGTTATGCAGGCAATCGATAAGATCGAAGGTGCAAAAGCTGAAGTGATTGAATTCAATCCTGGATTTACTCCAGACAACAAATATGTTGAGATCATGGAAGTTGTTAAATCTGTAACTGACGTTGTTGATATCATGGATGCCAACATCCTTGTATCCGGTGGACGTGGAGTTGGAAGTCCTGAAAACTTCAAGATCTTAGAAGACTTAGCGGAAGTGATCGGCGGAGAAGTCAGCTGTTCACGTGCGGTTGTAGACGCAGGATGGAAGCCAAGAGATATCCAGGTTGGACAGACTGGTAAAACAGTACGCCCGAATGTATACTTTGCAATCGGTATCTCAGGAGCGATCCAGCACGTTGCCGGTATGGAAGAAGCTGACATTATCGTTGCTATCAACAAAGATGACACAGCACCGATCTTCGACGTAGCTGACTACGGAATTGTTGGAGACTTAAACAAAATCGTTCCAATGCTTACAGAACAGTTAAAAGCTGTAGTAAAATAATAAAAAACATCAATAAAACTCACAAAAGAGGTCCTGTATTCGTGCAGGACCTCTTTTGCTACGGAAAGTAGCCAAAAAATTCAGAATGTAAACAACAGTTGCTTGTTAGGGAAATACCTGATTGCTATACTTGGATCATCAAAACAGAGGAGGAAAATACAATGTTTTCTAAAAAATTAAAAGATCTGCGCAAGCAGGCACAAATGTCTCAGGAGAGGATGGCTGAAAAGCTTCAGGTATCACGCCAGGCAGTTACAAAGTGGGAGACTGGGGCGGGTGTTCCCGATATAGAGAATGTAAAGGCGATTGCAGCTTTGTTCCACATCTCAATCGATGAACTTCTGGAGAACGATGAAAGTGACGGGCCAAAAAAAGATTATGTATATGACAGCATCACAGAATATGATATCGACGGCGGTAAAAACTACGATATCACCTTTGCAGGGGCTAGACGCGTTTCGCTCTGCGGATATGAGGGAGAGAAAATCCAGGTCCGCCTTGCGTCAGACCAGATTGCTGAGATTCAGACTGCTTTTAAAGTACGGATTGACGATGTGAAGAAAAAGATCGACATCGACGTGCGCCGATTTGGAACTATGACGGAGACAAGGGCAAAAGCAGAATTAGATATTTTTATCAGGATTCCCCGACAATATACCGGAGATATTGAAATATCCGGCAACACTTCGTTGTTGGAACTTGGGAACATAGAGGCAGAAAATATAGAATTCTCAGGTAAGACAGAAAAGGTCTTTGTCAATGGAGTCACCGCACATGTGGAGCTTAACAGCAATGAGGATATGTTGATTGTCTGTGCAGGACTGGACGGACGTCTGGATATCAACCAGTTATCTTCTACCTCAAGACTGATGATATCTGAGAATATGGAATTTTTTGCGGTTAAAAAGGGAATTGGCAACAGTATATATTATGAAAGAGAGGGCAGCCCTTGCGAGGACTTTTCAAGGAAAGAGGGAGAGTTGGATGACCAGACCAGCATGGTTGAACTCAACGGAATGAAAAGTGAGTTGATCATTGAAGCGGTACAGAGTCCCAGCTTTGAGGTGTGATCTATGAAACCATATAAGTATCATCCAATCCGTTTTTATGTAACCGTTTTTGTAATGACGTGGGCCTTCTGGATCGGAGCGGCGGCCTGCAGGGACAATGGGACAGCTATGACCCTGATGTTTCTGGGTCTCTGTGTTCCTGCGGCAACAGCAGTTTGCACTGTCCTAACGTCCAAAAGCAAAGCACTGAAATCCGATCTTAAGCGGAAGCTGATCGGTTTTTACCGGGTACACCCGGTTAACTTGCTGGCGGCAGTTCTGCTGTTTGCATGTATTGTTGCGCTGACGATCCTATTGTCTACTGTCTTCGGGCAAAGTCTTGATCAGTTTTCCTTTACTGAAGGTTTCTCTTTTTCTATCAAAGGAAGTTCTGCCCTGATTACAATCCTTCTGGCTTCTGTCATTGAGGAATTGGGATGGAGAGGGTATGGAGAAGACTCTATAGCGCAGTATGGCAGCTGGTTCTGGGAATCGGTGTTGTTTGGATTTATATGGTCTGCCTGGCATATCCCTCTGTTTTTTATTGATGGAACTTACCAGGCGGGGCTTATGCAGCTCGGCTTTGGATATGCCTTGAATTTTTTTGTGAGCGTCATTCCACTTGGTTTTATCACGACCTGGGTGTACGTAAAAAACAACCGGAGTATGATGGCCAGTATTTTTTTCCATTTGTTTGTAAATTTCTTTCAGGAAAAGATCGCCATGACTCCTGAGACAAAATGTATAGAGACTATCGTGATCACTTTGGCAGCAGTGGGACTGGTTTTTGCCAATAAAGAGATGTTTTTTGAGACGGAGCATGTTGGAAAATTGCTTGAGACAAACAAAGACAGACGGCCGGCGGATTAAGCCGGACCGCCAGTGCTTTTGTACCATAGGAAGGTTCTTTGAACCTCACTATGGTAAAAAAAGCCCTGCGAGTGTTACGTATTTGGTGTTCAAATTGGATAAGTCCCTCAGAGATTGAGGGGATTGTCCGCTTTTTTCAGATAGGCTATGACATCATTTAGATCCTTGTATACCAAATTGACGAATGGTTTTAAGGCATCAGAATAAGGGATTTTATCGGGAATCATAATGGAAGTCATGCCTGCGCGGGAGATGGACTCCAATCCAGCAGGGGAGTCCTCAAGTCCCACACATACAGAAGGATCCAGATCCAGCCTTTCAGCTGCCTTCAGGAAAATATCTGGAAAGGGCTTGCTGCGAGGAACCATTTCTCCAGTGACTATGGCATCGAAGAAATCCATGATCTCTCCTTGCCGAAAATAGCGGGTGACGCGTTCCAGATCACAGGATGTGGCAACTGCGGTCTTATAGCCGCCGTCTCTTAGAAATGAGAGCAGGTTGAGAAGTCCCGGCTTGAATGGGACTCCGTTCTCATCAATCCAGTCATTTACATAATCCTTTCTTATTTGAAGAGCTTTACCAAATGGAAAATCAGGTCCGAACAGAGATGTAAAGTACTCCTGCATTCCGGGGACAGAGAATCCAAAGGTGTGCCGGACGTGTTCTTCTGTGATTGGATAGCCGTAGGTTTCTCCGGCCTGCAGCCAAGCGGGTATGGCCAGAGTCTCTGTATCGAGCATCAGGCCGTCCATGTCAAAAATAACGCCTTGAATCATATTGGTGTGCCTCCTTGCAATTTCGTTCTCTTATCATTATAATTTGAATCAGAGGGATAATATATCAGCATATTAGGACGTTTTATAACAATCCTATGGCAAAAGAGGGAGGATATTGTGAGGCAGATCGAAACAGACCAGAATTTCAGGGAACTGAACCAGTCTCTGGACCAGAGATTTCCTGTATGGGCCAGCAGTGACAGCTTCCTTAAATATTTCAACCGATATTTTCAGTGCCATTGGCATCCGGAGATCGAATTTTCTATCATAACAGAGGGCGAATGTATCTATGAGGCAGGGGGACGGGTCTATGAACTGAAGGAGGGGGATGGGATCTTTCTCAACCAGAATACCCTTCACATGGCTCAAATGAAAGGAAAAAAGGAGTGCAGGTTTAGTGTTGTCCGTGCGGAGCCTTTTTTCTTGGGCGGAAGTACGGACAGTCTGGTTTACCGGAAGTTCATGGAGCCTGTCATAAACAATACGGAGATTCCCTGCATCCCGCTTTACAGCAATACTGCCGGGCAGAGGGAACTGATCGGACAGCTGGAGGAGATGGTCCGTATTTATGAGACGAAGCTGGAAGGATATGAGATGGAAATGGCCGGAAGGTTTTTTTTGTTTTGGAACGGATTCATCCGATACCTGGGCAAAGAGCAAAATGGGGCTGTATCGATGAACAAGGATACGGAGAGGGTACGCAGAGGGATCGCATACATCCAGAAACATTATAAAAGAAAGATCACCCTGAAAGAAATTGCGGAGATATGTCAGTCCTGTCAGAGTGAATGCTGCAGGATGTTCCGGAATGTGGTGAAGGAAAGCCCCATTGAATATGTGAATACTTACAGGATCCGCAGGAGCCTTATACTGATTGAACAGGGGACCTATTCCATGACAGAGATTGCACAGGAAACCGGTTTTTCGGGGAGTAGTTATTTTACCGAAGTGTTTAAACAAAAAATGGGCTGTACGCCGTCAAGATATAAGGGCAGCAAAAAAATATACCAGGGTAGTCTGATGTAGTTGTGTGTTTGGAAAAAGTGCTGTCATATGTTACTATGACATAAAAGGAGATAGTTAGACATGGAAAATCAGGAACAGAAGCATAAAAGACGTGTGCGCTACAGCGGTACACATCCAAAAACCTATAAAGAAAAATACAAAGAGCTCCATCTGGAAAAGTATGCGGATACTGTGGCAAAGGTGATACAAAAAGGAAGTACGCCGGCGGGGATGCATATCCCGATCTGCGTGAAAGAAATTATGGAGTTTCTGCAGATAAAACCGGGACAGAAGGGTCTGGACGCAACACTTGGATATGGAGGGCACACCCTGGAGATGCTCAAAAGGCTGAATGGACAGGGACATCTCTATGCACTTGATGTGGACCCGATTGAGTCTGCAAAGACAACAGAACGCTTGGCAGGGCTGGGGTACGGACCGGAGATCTTGACTGTAAGACTTGAGAACTTTGCCAATATTGATAAGATAGCACAGGAATATGGCAAGTTTGATTTTGTGCTGGCGGATTTGGGTGTATCGTCCATGCAGATCGATAATCCGGACAGGGGTTTTTCCTATAAAACAGAAGGCCCGCTGGATCTCCGTCTGAATCCCAAGAAAGGAATATCAGCTGCCGAGCGCTTGAGGACAGCTGAGCGGGAAGAACTCCACGGAATGCTCATGGAAAACGCGGATGAGCCTTATGCCGCGGAAATCACTAAGGCCATTATATCAGAACAAAAAAAGGGCAATGTCATATCTACAACTACACATCTTCGTAAAGTAATAGAAGGAGCACTGGCGTTTATTCCGATAGCCGAGAGGAAGGAAGCTGTAAAGAAATCCTGCCAGAGGACCTTCCAGGCCTTGAGGATCGACGTAAACAGTGAGTTTGAGGTACTGTATGAATTTATGGAAAAACTGCCCCATGTCCTTGCAGAGGGCGGGAGAGCTGCCATACTGACCTTTCATTCCGGGGAAGACCGGATCGTGAAAAAGGCTTTTAAGCAATTATACCGGGAAGGGATATATTCGGATATAGCAAAGGATGTGATCAGGCCGTCTGCCGAGGAATGTGCGAAAAACGGAAGGGCCCGGTCCACAAAAATGAGATGGGCAGTGAAGGCATAGAGACAGGATGTCTAGAAGTATGAGTTATTTACCACTATTTCCGTCGCGCTTTTGAAATGCGCTCCTCCAATAGTGGTAAATAACTTTCGTAGGTGGCGCCTTTTGTCTTGCAACAGCCATCTCCAGCAGACATTACGTCCATTTTCTACATGATTGGAGTGAGGCATTCTAAGAGCCGAACGGAAATCATGTGGAAAATATCATACATTATATAGATTCATATTGAAAAATAATCAGAATTAATGTTGACAAAATTGATATAGAGGCATATAATAAAACTAAGATAAGAGTAAGTTACTAGGTCTTATCGTACAATTGAATTATTCATCGGTAAAACTATTGAAAGATAGTGACACAAAGCCAAAGGGTCTAAGGTCCTCATATAGAGGATTATGACAGCCGGTTGCCACATTATATATTTAATGTGTATGGATAATAATTATCTATCTTATATGATTATAAGTGCAACCGTTTGTAAAGGATAACTTTGCAAATGGTTTTTTTATTTGGAAGAGAACGTTCCAGATAGATGCTCCGAATTTCATAAAGCTGGATTAATTAATATTCTACACAGAATCACAACATGGATGATGAAGTTAATTAATCAGTAATTTAATATTTTTAGTAAAACTATCGAAAGGTAGTGACACAAAGCCAAGGGTCTAAGATCTTTTTAAGATTACGATAGCCGGTTGCCGCATGAGAGAAGTTCATGTGTAAGAAATAAGCAGGTTGCTTTTTTCGTACCAGAGATCAAGATGGTCACTGGCTTGTGTCTATGAAATAGAGGAGGCGCATGGTCATGAAAAAAGCAATCAAAAAAGTTCTGGTAAGTGCATTTGCAGTTTTACTTGTAGTTGGACTCACAGCACCGGCGGCAGCAACTGTATCAGCAGCCAGCAATAAAGTAACAGTCAAAACAAGTACATCCAAGAAAGTAAAAACCAAAACATATAAGTTAAAGAAAAAGGTTAAACGCGCGAAGGTAACAACAAAGACAACCAAAAAGACATCCAAGAAGGTTATCACAAGCGTATCTAAAAAAGTTGAAGAGACAGTCCAGACCAATGTGGTTGTAAAGACAACAAAAAAAGCCAAAAAGAAAACTGTCAAGACAACAACAATCGTTAAGAAAGTCATTAAGACAACAAACCTCGCACAGGCAGGTAATGCAAGTATTAACCAGTTAAAGGGAATCGTCGATGACAAGGTGATCAATGAGTTCAATAGAGTCGGAATGACATTTGAAACCAATCCGAATTCTTCAGTATTAAAAGGTGCAGATGGAGTGTTCAGCCCGTCTCAGAGAAAGATCATCGTAAAAGAGAATGTCAACAGAGTTTTAGTCCACGAGGTAGGACACTTTGTAGCATATGTAAACAACAGAGCTGATTCCACAGCAGAGTTTAAAGCGATCTATAACGCTGAAAAAGGCAAATTTGTCGGAGACAACAAAGCATATGCAGTATCTAATAACAAAGAGTTCTTTGCAGAAGTATACAAAGAGTATTGCATGAACAGAACTTCTTTAAAGAAACATTGCCCAAGAGCTTATGAATATGTCAAAAATGTCCTTGCAGATATGTAAGGTAATGGGGTTATAGAAATCCGTCCGGAGTTGTCCGGGCGGATTTTTTCTAGTATAATGGACAAAGAAAAATTATTAGAAAGTAGGAATAGTATGCAGATACAGAGAGATGACATTATTATCAGAAAAGGGATCATACATATTCTGGACAGCCATAACGGATATCTTGGTTTGTCCAATGAACTGTTGGATATGGGGCCGGACTTGATGGAATTTGTCCGTGGACATATTTTTAAGATCTTAGAGAGCGATGACACTAAGAAGTGTCAGTTTGACGGAAACCTGTCTCCCGTTTTGACACTCCTGGAAACGATGGAGGAGCAGGAGGATGAAAGCTTTGTGGAAGCAAGCAGAGTTCTGGCAGAGAGCCTTTATGACATTATGTGCGACAGTGTCACCATCCCAGCCGCAGACCTGATTGTTGTCAGTTTCCAGCTTTACAGCGTTGTCCATCTAGCATTCCTTAAAATGAACTATAAGGAGACCTATGTACACAAAGAGGAGGAAAATGAGGTCAATGATATTGTAATACAGCGGGTGATGCCCATGGACGGGGCAAAACTCACAGAGGCTGTCATCGTAGATCTTCTGGAATATAAGGTACAGCTGGTGGAAAAGAAATATGAGATGCTCACAGGGGACAAGATCAACTACATATCCGAACGGTTCCTTCAGTGCCATGCAGATATGGCGCCAAAGAAAAAGTTCCAGATCCTGAACAAAGTGATCACGGACATCAACAACCGTTATGAAAATGAACCTTTAAAGAACCGTCTGGATGCTAAGAGCAAATTGAGAGAAGAATTTGCGGAGAAGAATGAATTCCGTATCAATGAGATCGGTGATCGGATCTTTGGTGAGAGCACAGAAAAGAAACAGGAGTTTGATGACCGAATCGAGCGTTATGACCTCCAGTATGATACCTTTACCGTCGCAAAGGAGAATACCGTCAAGAAGTTAGAATACCAAATCCTGGAGACTGATTCCGGAATTGAGATCAAAATCCCTATGGAAGAGTATATTACCAAGGATAATGTAGAGATACGGGAAGAACCGGGAGGTGGAAGTGTCATCACCATCAAAAATATTGAACAGGTGAAGATTAAATAAAACAGCCTATTCCAGCGTTTCTTGACATCTGAATGCACAAGGACTATAATATTTAAAATTAAAAATTCGGAATTGCTCTAAGCCGGAGTGTCGGTTTAGGGCTTTTCTTACATCGTCACGGAAAGAAGAGGTACATAATCATGACACAGTTTTCAGAAAGAATCCTAAAGACACCGGCATCCTTCATAAGGGAGATCCTAAAAGTCATCCAGAAGGATGATATCATTTCTTTTGCCGGAGGTCTGCCAAATCCTGTTTCTTTTCCGAAAGAAGCCCTCAAGCAGTCTATGGAACGAGTGATCGACCAATATGGAGATGAAGTATTCCAGTACTCCAGTACAGAAGGATATCAGCCTCTCAGAGAATGGGTGGCAAAAAGATACCGGGACGAGTATCAGATGGATGTTCAGGCTGAAGATATTTTGATCACTACCGGATCCCAACAAGCTTTGGATTTAATGGGGAAAGTACTGATTAATCCTGGCGATGCCCTTGCCATCGAAGAACCGGGATATCTGGGAGCAATTCAGGCGTTTACCATGTTTGAGCCAGATTTTTGCCCGGTGCCGCTCCTGGATGACGGTCTGGATCTGGATAAATTGGAATTGATTTTGGAAAAACGGAATGTAAAACTGTTGTACACAGTTCCAAATTTTCAAAACCCCACAGGGCTTACTTATTCCGTGGAAAAGAGGAAGCAGATGTGTGAGCTTCTGAACCGCTACTCTGCTTATTTGATTGAAGATGATCCGTATGGACAGCTGAAATTTGAAGGAGAGGTGTTTCCATATATCAGTTCCTTCGGCCTGAAAAAAAGTGTGGTGTTTGGAACAATTTCTAAGATCATTACACCTGGGATGAGGCTTGGCTGGATCTGCACTAAGGATAGGGAACTTATGAGCCATCTGGTGACAGCAAAGCAGGCAGCTGATCTGCACAGCAATATCTTCGCCCAGTATGCAGTTTATGACTACCTTATGAATCATGAACTAAATGAACATATCGATCATATAAAAGATCTCTATAAGAAACAAAGCGATGCAATGCTGCAGGCTATGAAGGAGTTCTTTCCGGACAGTGTCTCTTATACGATGCCGAAGGGCGGTATGTTTGTCTGGGGTTCACTTCCGGAAGGGGAGTCTTCCCTTAAACTGTTTGACCGGGCGATGGAAGAAAAAG
This sequence comes from Anaerostipes rhamnosivorans, assembly GCF_005280655.1. Taxonomy (NCBI): domain Bacteria; kingdom Bacillati; phylum Bacillota; class Clostridia; order Lachnospirales; family Lachnospiraceae; genus Anaerostipes; species Anaerostipes rhamnosivorans. The sequence goes on along the minus strand of NZ_CP040058.1, from coordinate 2,242,211 downwards.
TGGCGTTTGTACCGGGCAATCCATTTTACGTGGATGATACAAAAGCTGTCCCTACGTTCCGGCTAAACTATACAAACTCTGAACCGGAAGTGATACGGGAGGGAATCCGACGTCTTGGAAAGCTGATGGAGATCTATTAATCGGATTCAAATTTAATTTCATAATGGATCACAAGGGTTAGGAAGGATCTCAACAGGATCACCGCGCCCAGCATATAAAGCTCCTGCATATTTTTTGTGATAACCGTGCGTAGGATCTCGCCTCCCAGCTTAAATTCCAGGGCAAAAGCCAGGATCTTGGCAAGCTCCAACTTGATATCCCGGTCTTGCGTGGTGAATCCGGCGCGTAGATATTGAAAAAAAGCTTTTACGCACCCGAATACGATCACAAAGATGCCAAAGAGCTCCAGCATGTGGATGCACAGCATCACAGTGTCCGTTAAAAGATGGTCTGCCATAGGCCTCTCCTCTCTTTTTATACAATAGAATCAGAATGATAATATTTTTTACCAATCTGTAAGATTTCATACAAGTATGCTATAATGGGTATGATATGTTCTACATGATTTCCGTTCGGCTCTTAGAATGCCTCACTCCGATCATGTAGAACATGGACGTAGTATCTTCTGGATAAGGATAATGGAGAAAAGTTCATATCCACAGGGCATACCGCATTTGTAAAGGCAGGAGTAGATATGATGAAGCAAAAAGGAAGCAGCGGAAGGGCTGTATTGTTATATAATCTGGATCACTCTGAGAGAGGAAGAAAGATTAAGTTTATTCTGATCCGCATGGGAGTGCGGATTAAGAATATTAAAAAGGAAGATTATCTGAAACCCATCGGGGCTCTGGCAGGATTGCCTGGAATTGTGGCTCCAGACAGTGTATACGAGGGCCCGGGATTTATGGAAGAGATGCTGGTGATGAAGGGTTTCACCGGGCATCAGATCGATGATATGATCCTCAGGTTTAGAAAAGAAAAACTAGACAAGATCAATCTGAAAGCTGTCATAACTGACACGAACAAGACATGGGATTCGATCACCTTGTACGAGAATCTGAAAGAAGAACATGAACAGATGACGGGACAATAATTTTCTGGGAGTTATATGATGAAGACTTTTAAGAGCCGGAAGAATCCCGGTAAATCGATTGCAGTGTTATCAATCAAACAGGGGCTGACCTTAGTTATCCCCTTTTTAATTCTGGGTTCCTTTGCACTTTTATTCCAGAGCTTTCCATATCCGCCCTATCAGGAATTCATGAGTGATTTCCTGGGAGGGCGGATTTTGTCTATTCTGACATCGGTCTATAACATCACTCTTGGATCCCTGGCGCTGCTGCTGACTGTTACCATCAGCCTGTCCTTTGGCAAGATGGCGGAGACCAATGAAGCATTTTATTATGCAGTCACAGCGGTAGTCTCCTATATGGCCTTTTGCGGTGGAATCACGGAAAACAAAGAATATATTTTTGGACCGGAGTGGGTGTTTACGGCTATGTGCATCACACTGGCATCCTGCATCCTTTTCCGCATAGGTGTCAGGGCCGCCAAGAAAATTGAAGCGATGCACACGGTAGGTGCAGAATATTTATTTAACCTTTCCATCTTGAATCTGGCGCCGATCATTATCATTACACTGCTGTTTGCAGGAGCAGGGGTTTTGTTGAGACAATGGACAGGAGTCAGCAATATTACCAATTTCGGTTCCTTTTTATTCATGAAGGCATTCAGGCATCTGTCAGGCAACCTGACAGGAGCCCTGCTGTATGTTCTCTTTTCCCATGTACTCTGGTTTTTTGGGATTCACGGAACCAATACACTGGACGCGGTGGCAAAGAGACTTTTCGAGCCGGGGGTCCAGGTCAACCAGGCATTGCTTGCTGCGGGAAAGATGCCAACGGAGATCTATTCTAAGTCATTTTTGGATGTCTTTGTGTTTCTCGGAGGCTGCGGGGCGGCCTTGTGCCTCATTTTTGCCCTTTTGATCGCTGCGAAAAAGAGCCATAACCGGAAACTGGCAAAGGTTGCGGGAGTATCGGTTCTCTTTAATATTAGCGAAGTGGCAGTCTTTGGATTCCCTGTCATATTCAACCCTGTCATGTTCCTGCCATTTATCTTAACACCGCTGGTCTTTGTGCTGACCAGCAGCTTTGCAATGTACACGGGTTTGGTGCCGTATGTGACAAAGTCAGTGGAGTGGACAGTTCCGATTGTTTTCAGCGGCTATGAGGCGACGGGTTCCATGACAGGAGGCCTTTTGCAGGCTGTAAATCTGGTGATCGGCACTCTGATCTATATACCGTTTATCCGGTACAGTGAAGCAAAGCAGACAAGAAGTTTTCAGGAAGAGGTCCGGCAGATGACCAAAGATATGGATCAGGGAGATGAGACAGGACACAGACCGGAACTTCTCTCTGATGATTATGTACATAACTATGCAGCTAGAACATTGGCCTATGATCTAAAAAATGAGCTTGAGAGAGGATGTCTGACTCTCCATTATCAGGTGCAGATGGCTGGAGACGGAAGTCTATACGGAGCCGAGGCATTACTGCGGTGGAATCATCCGGTGGCCGGGTACATTGCGCCTCCATTGATCATACAGCTGGCTTATGAGAGCCGTCTCCTGGAGAAGCTGGGTTACTTTATTATTGAAAAAGCATGTATGGATATTCAGGAGATGAACAAGGTTTCAGACCAAGAAATAAGAATATCTGTAAACATCTCGCCAAATCAGCTGGAGCAAAAGGATTGGAGCCGGCATGTGTTCAAGCTTCTCTCAAAGTATGATCTTGGGAACAAGCAGATGGTCTTTGAATTTACGGAGCGTGTGTTTTTGGACCATTCTGATAAAGTGGCCGGTGAATTGAAAGCGGTCAGGGAACATGGCATTGAGATCAGCATGGATGATTTTGGAATGGGCCATGGTTCTATGGTCTACTTACAGGATTATTCGTTTGAGGAGGTCAAGCTGGACGGGAGGCTGGTAAGACAGCTTCTGGACAATGAAAGATCCAGAAATATTGTTTCAGGAATCGTAGAAATGGCAAAGACACTGAAGTTCCATGTGGTGGCGGAGTTCGTAGAGACGAAAGAGCAGAGGGATCTCTTAAGAGATATGGGCTGTAACGTATTTCAGGGGTATTATTACGGAAAGCCCGTTCCTCTGTGTGAATTTATTAAAACCTTCCTTAGGTAAACCGGAAAACATCAGTTGTGATACAGGCAAAATTATGGTATAATAACAGTTGAAATATACATGAACAGAGTTGGACGGCTAAGGGGGATATGGAATGGACAAGAGGAAGAGTGGGAGAATCTGTGCGGCAGTTTTGATTTGTACTCTTTTATTGTGGGGATGCAGCAAAAAAAGTACGGTAGAAAATGAAAAGAGTACCGGTCAGAATGTAACTACCATAACTTTTTTTGGAAATAAATACGAAAAAGAAAATGTCGAAGTGATCGAAGAGATCATCTCTGGTTTTATGAAGGAGAATCCTGATATCAGAGTGTCATATGAGAGCCTGAAAGGAGCCGAGTACTTTGAGGCGCTGGAAAAGCGTATGGCTTCGGGAAAAGGCGATGATGTGTTTATGGTTAACCATGATATCCTGCTGAAACTGAAAGGAAAAGGACAGATCGCAGATCTGTCCGGCCTCAGCACGGTTTCTGATTATACGGACCAGATGCGGGGGCAGATGGAGGAAGGGGGAAAGATTTATTGGATGCCTACCACGGTTTCTGTTTTTGGATTGTACTGCAATACGGATCTTTTGGAGAAACATAAGCAGAAGGCCCCGGAAACTTTGCAGGAGTGGGAGCATGTCTGTGAGTATTTTAAGGAGAAAGGAACTACGCCTGTTATATCCAACAATGATATTTCTCTGAAGACACTGGTTATTGGGGAAGGGTTTTATTCTGTTTATCAGAAACATGAGCAGAAAAAGGTATTTAAGGATTTGAATAACGGAAATGAAAAACTGAGCAAGTACTTAAACTCAGGCTTTTCTCAGGCGGAAAGCTTTATTAAAAAAGGTTATATCGATGCCGGAAAGGCGCTGGATACGGAGAAGACTTCAGATGACCTTGAAGAATTTGTCAAGGGGGAATCGCCGTTTATGCTGACAGGAGCATGGGCGGCAGGAAGAGTGAAGTCAATGAAGCCCGGCTTTAATTTTGAAGTTACAGCTCTCCCTGTCTTGAAGAATGGTTCTCTGCTGGTGATGAATGCGGATACCAGGTTGAGTGTGAATGCCGACAGCCGGCATGTGGATGCCGCAAAACGGTTTGTAGCATATTTTACAGAGGCAGAAAATATCCAGAGGTTTGCGGATCAGCAGTGCTCATTCAGCCCTTTGAAAGGAGGGAATCCTTCTTCGATTGATGAGATTCAGCCTCTTTTATCGTGTTATAAGGCGGGCAAAACGGTAATCGGAACAGACAGTCTTTTAGAATTGCCGATCTGGAATTTAACGGCCGATGCCTCCAGGCAGCTTCTCTCAGGAAAATCACTGAAAGCTGTTTTGAAAGAGATGGACCAGGCAGCAGCAAAAGAAAGGGAATAAAATGACGGAAATAATCAGGCCTGGGAAGGTAAAGAAAAAAATTGCTGTGGCAGCAGTGATCACCGGCATCATTCTCAGCTTTCTGACCTATCTTTTTGTTCAGGGTGTAAAGGAGGAGCTGTGGGAACAGTCCATCAGTACCATCAAAGAGAGTACCCAGCAAGGCTGCAATACTCTGAAGGTGCAGCTCCAGGATGAGTATGAGGCCATGGGAACGATCACAGAATACCTGAAGCAGTACTCAATGGCGGAAAGGAAGGATGTATCGGAGGCTCTAAGCAATTATGCACGGGCGGATAAGGGGATCAGCCTCTATCTGCAGGATGGCAGTTGTATCCCTTCTGGAACAAATCCGGATGAGGAGGTTCAGAGGCAGTTGCTTGAGTCTGACGATAAATACGGTATCATTGATCCGCATATCAGCAGCTCTACCGGTGTCAATGTATTTAACTTATATGTCAGGGTGATTTTGAAAGACGGGACAAAAGGTTATCTTTTGAAGGAATATGAAGTGAGCAGTATTGTCAACAGTTTTAGCCTGTCTTTTTATGAGGATACAGGTTTTTCCTATGTGACCAACCAAAAAGGAAAGGTTTTGATCCGTTCTCCCCATCCAAACAGCAACAAGACCATGAAAAATCTTTTTGATATGCTGCCGGTGGCTCAGAATGACCGGGACAGTATTTTACGCTTTCAAGAGGCTTTGAAGCAATCGAAGACTGGATGGGCTGTATTTAATTATCAGGGAAAGGATACAGTGCTTTGCTATACTCCGTTAAATTTACAGTCTGACTGGTATTTAATATCCATTATTCCAAAAGATGTGGTGGACGCCCAGACCAATGAGATCTTACGCCGTTCTCTGGCTTTGATCGGATGTATTCTTGCGGGTATCTCGGCCTTGGTATTTTTCTATTTCCGTTATGCCAGTAAGACAAATAGAAAGCTGCGCAACCAGGCGGATTACATTATGAATTTATATAATGCAGTACCGGAGGGGATTGCTTTGATCTCGGTTGATCAGCCGTACCGTTTTCTACAGCTGAATCAGCAGGGACTGCGTCTGCTTGGTTATCCTGACAGTACTTCAAATGATGTAGTTTCCGGGGAAGATCTTCAGAGCATGATCCATCCGGATGACTATGTTAAGCTTGTCCAGGTATTTCGGCAGACGGCAGAAAATGGACATAAGAATACGTTTGAATATCGTATCCGAAAAGAGGAAGGCACTTACTTCTGGGCATCTGGGATTCTTGAAAGAACATTGGATGATAATGGCAATCCGGTCCTGGTGGCGGCATTCCATGACATAACGGATGAAAAGCTGGCAAAAGAAGCGGCTGAGAGAGAGAAACTTCAAGAGAGGATCACCCTGGTGGGAGCCATCTCCAATGCTTATCCTGTGATCATCAGTATGAATCTGACAAAAGATACGCTCAGCTTTGTTTATGTAAAAAAAGGGCTGATGCTGGGAATTGGCAGTCAGACATCCTATAGCAGACTTTACGAAGATGTGGCAACAACCCTGCATCCAGACAATGTAGAAGAGTTTAAGCGCCGGTTTGAGCCTGGAAAGCTCTATGAAGCTTTAGGCCAGGATACAAATGAGGTGTTTTTGGAGGCAAGACAGAGGCTTTCAGACGGCAACTATCACTGGACCTCAACGCAGATCATTTCCGTGGATAATCCATATTCAGATGACAAATTGGCGGTCCTCATATCCCGTCGTATTGATAAGCAGAGGTATGAAGAAGAACAGCAGCGTCAGGCGCTTCAGAGTGCACTGGACAATGCCAATGCGGCTAATACAGCCAAAAGCCAATTCCTGTCTAATATGAGCCATGATATCCGTACGCCGATGAATGCCATTGTTGGGATGACAGCCATAGCCACGGCACACGTGGATGAACGAGAGAGAGTCATGGAATGTCTGGAGAAGATCACTCTTTCCAGCAAGCACCTGTTAAGCCTGATCAACGATGTTCTGGATATGTCAAAAATCGAAAGCGGAAAGTTTTCTCTCAGGGATGAACCGTTTAATCTTGCGGAACTCATGGCTGATGTGATCGCACTGGTAAAACCACAGGCAGACGAAAAACAGCTTCATATGAAAGTCCAGCTGACTGCGCTGAAAAACGAAAAAGTCATCGGGGATGCCCTGCGTGTCCGCCAGGTATGCATCAATATTTTGAGTAATGCCGTAAAGTATACGAAGGAAGGCGGAGATATTGATGTCCGTGTCCGGCAGGAGAGCAGTATGCGCAGAGGATATCAGAATTATGTTTTCTGCTGTGCAGACAACGGAGTCGGCATGAGCAATGAATTTCTGGATAAGCTGTTTCTTCCTTTTGAACGGGCCGCGGATGCTTCCGGCAGCAAAGCGGTGGGTACAGGGCTTGGAATGGCGATCACAAGAAATGTCGTGGATTTGATGAACGGCGATATCCAAGTGGAAAGTGAGCCTCTAAAAGGTTCGATATTTACTGTGACTCTGCCCTTCAGGCTGCAGGAGATCCAGCAGAAGGAGATCTCTGGTGAGTGGGCCGGGGTACGAAGTCTTATTGTAGATGATGATCTTCAGACATGCAGGGATGGGGCCGAGCTTCTGAACAGTATGGGGCTTCGGGCAGACTTCGCTGGTGATGGTGAGGATGCTGTCAACTTCGTTGTCCGGTCAAAGGCTGAGCAGGACCCGGTACAGCTGGTGATCGTAGACTGGAAAATGCCGGGTATGGACGGCCTGGAGGTGACCAGGCGTATCCGGGCTGAAGTTGGAAAAAAGATTCCGCTGATCATCCTGACTGCCTATGATTGGGCAGAGATCGAGGAGGAAGCCAGGGATGTAGGTGTGACGACATTTTTGTCAAAACCGCTGTATTACTCAAAATTATGTTATCTTCTCGGCAGGCTGAATGAAGATTCAGAGTATGAAGAACAGCAGTATTCCAGTGAGAAGCCGGATTACACCGGCAAAAGGATCCTGCTGGTGGAAGACAATGATCTCAACAGAGAGATCTCCAGAACCTTGATTGAAGAAATGGGGGTTCTGATTGACGAGGCCGTAGACGGTGAAGATGCAGTGAAGAAGGTTTCAGAGTCGGAAGAAAACTATTATGACATGATCCTGATGGATATTCAGATGCCGAAAATGAATGGCTATGATGCGACAAAAGTAATCCGGACCATGGACCGCCAGGACGCCGGACATATCCCGATCATAGCGATGACAGCCAATGCGTTTGAGGAGGATGTGAGGACGGCCTTAAGGGCAGGAATGAATGAGCATTTTGCAAAGCCTATCGATGTGCAGGCATTGGAGAGGCTGCTTCATAAGTACCTGATGGAAGACAAAACAGACAAAAAATAGATGAACATAGAGCAAAGAGCTGCAATACCCCGTTCCTTTCGGTTGTATCTCCTTTTTCTTCTGCATATATAAATAGTGCACAAGTTGGAGGTAGATACAGCGGATGGGAAATAAAAAAAGAGGTATTTTGCTGCTTTTTGCTGTTTTTTTTCTTGGGCTTTTGATCGCAGCGGAAAGCTCGGCCGTAGAGAGGATTTTACAGCGCAACGACGCAATTGCGAGAGAAAAGCGGTTTCAGGAGTACCGCAACACCGGATGTAAAGACGGAAAGCCTGACCCGCATATTTTAAAAGAAATAAAAAATTCTCCGGTGCAGGAGGACTACATACCGTTTGTCAACTATTCTGATTCGTGGAATGAGGCGAGAAGTTTTGGGGGAGACCGGCATCATGAGGGCACAGACATTCTTTCTGATACTGCGACAAAAGAAAGAGGCGAAATCCCGGTAACCAGTATGTCCGACGGTGTGGTAGAACAGATCGGGTGGCTGAAGCTGGGCGGATACCGCATCGGTATCCGTTCTCCGGGAGGGGTGTATTTTTACTATGCTCATCTCTACAGTTATGCTCCGGGTATGAAACGGGGAATGCGGGTACAGGCGGGAGATATTATAGGGTATATGGGGGACTCCGGATATGGAAAAAAGGAAGGGACCGTGGGCAAATTTCCTGTACACCTGCATCTGGGAATCTACCGTTATGACCGCCTGCATGGGGAATACAGCATTAATCCATACCAGTTTTTGCAAAAGATACTGAAGAAAAAATGAAAGGACAGACAGATGAAATTTGAGATTCACACATATCAGACAGTTGATTGCGTTGAAATCGTTAAACTGTTTTATGAGACCGTCCATGCCGTGAATGCGGCGGATTACACAAAAGAACAGCTGGACGCATGGACAGCAGGCTCCGAAACCAGACGGGCTTTTGAATGGAACCTGTCATTTTTAGAACATACCTCACTGACGGCAAAGGCAGGAGGAAAAATCATAGGCTTTGCAGATATGGACGCTGACGGTTATCTGGACCGGCTGTATATTCACAAGGATTATCAGAGAATCGGTGTGGCAGCCGCGCTTGTAAGGGAGCTGGAGTCGCATTCAGACAAGCGGAGTTTCAGAACTTTTGCATCCATAACTGCAAAACCGTTTTTTAAAAAGCAGGGTTATAGGGCAGTAAAAGAGCAGCAGGTGAACAGAAATGGGATCCTGCTCACAAATTTTCTTATGGTCAAGGAGCTTTGATCACAGAGGAACGTAATAGAGTTTTATGATATTTTCTCCTCTGCACAGATCAATCTCACAGGGACACGCACTTACATACCTCCAGCAGGGAATGCAGACGGCCAGTTTGCGGGCCTTGATCTTGTCACAGGCATTCACGTCTGTCACCTGACGGTCAGGACAGATGCGGTTTCCGGTGCAGCGGTCCAGATACTGCACGGTATAACTTCCAGTATCATCATGGACTTCTATGGATGTATCATCATAGAGATTACAAAGGCTGGTGACTAACACGGCATAGTTGGAGATTGTTCCATCCCCGCACTTTGTTTTGTACTCAAAGGTGAATTCCATAGAGTCATGCGGAGGAACAGTGAAATCCTCGGCCAGGATCCGCCGTTCGGTACTGTGTTCGGCCTGGTCTGCTGACTTTGCTCCGAATACATCATAGAGCAGCGGAAAAACAGCCGGAAGATCGGAGTGATTTCGAACTGCGATACGGTAATATACTTTTTTACAGGCGGCGGCATCCAGTGATTTATAGATGATCTGGTCGGCTTCCGTGCCCACAAACTTTTCTACGGTCACATCGGGATGGCAGGACACCACAGGTGTAGGGAAATGCAGAGTGCGGGCCGGATTATCGTATGTCAGCACTGCGGTATCGGCAGTGAGATGGCTGGGTTCCAGGAAGGTTACAAACGTTTCCCGGTCATTGTTTGTGTGAAGATGCGAACCACTGGCTGCTCCCTTAGCCGTGATCTCATAGCTGAGCTGGAGCCGGGTTTTACTGTCCGGGGACAAAGGGAAGAAGGGAACGTTCCCTAGGTCAACCGTAATGACTCCGTCTTGTATATTACCGTCATCTACGATAGGGAGCAGCGGCGGTTTTTTATAAACCGTATAGCCGGGGGCTGAAGGATCCGTGATGTCAGGATCATCTGCAGTTTTTAGGAGGATGCCGTCCTGTTCTCCTGAAATCTTTAGGGAACCTGGAACATATTCAAACAGAGCGGTGTTGATGGTATCTTTCAGTGACAGACGAAGGCTTCCTGCCAGAACGAGGAGATCCCGCACCAGCCGTTCTAATTCCTCGATGATGGGGCGTTCGGACCCGCTCTCGGCCGCTTCACGAAGATAGGAACCTGTGGAGGCGATTGTCCTCATAATGTTCAGGACATCCTCTCTTGTATACGGGCCGGGAGTCTGTGCATCGATTTCGATCCCCAGCACAAATAAAGAGGCATTTCCGTCAGAGGGATCTTTTATCTTGGCGGCACTTTCATAGGCACGTTTAAGCGCTAAGATCAATTCCTCAGAGGTTGCTGACCGGCTGGCTAACTCCTGGATCAGCCGGGGCAGAGTCTGCTTTAAATATAAATAATACTTCCACAGGCCTCCCGGCATCTCAGGAAGAAAATCACTGTCTGTGTTGGAAGGGCCTGCATATACATCGGCATATTCAGGATTTACGGAGCGGTTGGCCTGACCGTCAGTGATTAAAATAACGGCTCTGCGTAAAATATCATCTGACTGGGTAAAACCCGGAGTCTTTAGAAGACGGTATGCTTCATTGAGGCCTGCCTCAGTATTGGTGTCTTCTCCGTAAGGAATGGCCCAGATCATATTGTCAAGAATGGTATTGGCTTCATATCCGGTATCATTCATGCTGTAAGGAAGCTGAGAAGGAGTGAGGGGAGTCCCTGACGCCACGGATGTGATGAAGTTTCCTGTATATGCAGCCGGATCTGTGCTATACACCTGCTGAAGATAATTTTCCAAGATCGTATCAGTTCTGGCACTGCCGTCGGCATGATAAATGTCAGAGTACTGGATTTTATAATAGTTATAATAATTGTACAAGCTTCGTTCAGCACTGGCAGCGATCGGAGCCGATTGGCTCATGTAGGCGGGAATCTCAGATGCTGAGACATAAGAGCCGTTGCGATAGCCTAAGATCTGTCCGATCATGTTGCCGCCTACGGTGGAGCGCCGCCAGGTAAACAGCGTACCAAGGTAGTCGTAGGAAAAACCGCCTCCAGCCAGCGGGATATAGGCATCCCTCGCAAAAGGGACAATAGTGATCCTGGTCTCCTGATTCTGACGCCAGAGCAGCTGGATCGTCTGGATCAAAGCTCTCTTGGCCAGAGCCATTTTTCTGCTCCCGCCGGACATCATACTTGCGGTGACATCTAAAACAAAGATCACGTCCAGAGAATGAGGTGGATAATAAGAATAAACAAAAGGCTCTGCCGCCACATCGAGTGTTACTTTCGATGTGCAGTCTCCCAGGGCTCCTTTGGAAATGCTGAGCCGGTCATGAAAATGCAGGATACCTCCCCGGCCTTCTTCATAGCCTGCGTCATAGACTGCGGAGAGGCCAGAGGTGATCCAGTAATCCGGATCCAGATCATCATTTGTTTGACGGATCATATCGTATCCGCCGATAGTTTCAGGGTTTTGTTTTCCAGGTCCCTGATAAGGACAAGGAGTTTTTTTAATAGCCATATGATTACCTCCAGTTTCTATTAGTATATTATTCGACAGGCATTGAGACACAAAAAGAAGGGAATCTTCAATATCCTTTAATAGACAGCAAAAACTGGCTATGATAAAATAAACCAATAGGGAAATGAACGGGGATTTTTAAATAAGGGGATTGGCAGGTGGATTAATTTGAGGTGGAATATTGCAGCAGAGTCGATATCATTAGTAATGCTGGGCATCATTTGGGTATATTCAAGAAGGGGAAGTCATCTTCCCACACTGAAAAACAGAATATTTCAGGGATGCCTGATGGTGACATTTGGAGCTATGCTCACCAACATCCTGTCAACGATCATGATTTACCAGTGTGATCAGGTGCCCATGTGGATGACGTGGACGGTGACAACCGTATACTATGTACTGACTCCGCTTATGGGACTTGCATACTTTCTTTATACAGTCTCTGTGATTTATACGGAGAATGGACAGCTTAAGAAAGTCATAGGGGTTGGAATTATCCCAGGGGTGATCTATGTGCTGCTGGTCATCGCCAACCCGTTTACAAAACAGCTCTTTGATATCAATCTGAGTGACGGCTACGTGAGAGGGGACTGGGTTGCCGCCACTTATCTTGTTTTTTATGCATACTGTCTTGCAAGTATCATCGTCACGGTCTGGAATTATAAACGGATCGACAGAAAGATCTATCATATTTTAGCCGCTTTTCCGATACTGGCAGTGGTCGTTATCGTTGTCCAGCAGATCTATCCGAATATCATTTTATCCGGCTCCGCGGCAACCTGCGCGCTGATGATCATCTACCTGCATCTGCAGAACAAACAGATATCTATGGATTATCTAACCAATGTGCCCAACCGCCAGGAACTGCTCAACATGCTGGAATTGATGATCAGCAAAACTCCAGACAGGCGTTTTGTCCTTGTTGTGGTATCCCTCCGGGATTTCCGCCAGGTCAACAATACGTGTGGACAGCAGATGGGGGATGAATTTCTGAAGGAGTTCTGCAGGTTTCTAAGTTCTGTGGGACCGGCCGGAAATATATACCGTTTTAGCGGCGATGAGTTCGCACTTTTATTTACCCGCGAGGGAGAAAAACAGATCAGGCAGTGCATAGATCAGATTAACCAGCGGATGCAGCAGCCATGGCAGATGGAAGATTATCGGTTTCATCTGTCCTGCGTGACCGGCATTATCCGGTACACCGGAGAAGGGGAGAGCCTGGAACAGACCGTAAGTGCCATCGAATATGCGGTTTTTAGGGCTAAGGCCGGAAGGTACGGGCAGGTCTGCTACTGTGATAAGAATATGCTGGAGGAACTGGAAAGAAGGCGCAGGGTGATACAGATCCTGAAGGACAGTCTCTCAGAGCAGAGCTTTGAGATGTACTATCAGCCGATCTATTCCGTGAAGAGCGGAGATTTTCATTATGCGGAGTCACTAATGAGGATCCCGGACTCGCCCATAGGGCCGATCTACCCGTCTGAGTTTATACCGATCGCGGAGGAGACAGGCCTGATTGTGGATATCACTTACGTTGTGCTGGACAAAGTCTGTAAGTTCATTAACCGGCTTTTGGAAAAAGGGATCCAGGTGGGATCGATCCATGTGAATTTTTCGGCAGTGCAGTTCTCACAGCCGGATTTAGTTGATAAAGTCCTGGAGATCATCCGGAGCAATCACACTCCAATGTCCGCTATCGAGATTGAGTTTACGGAAAGTACCCTTGCGGAGAGCACAGAAGTCGTCACAGAATTCGCCCTGCGGATGAAAGACAATGGGATCAAAATGGGGTTGGATGATTTCGGTACAGGTTATTCCAACATCGCCACGGTCATCAATATTCCGTTTGGGACTGTCAAGCTGGACAAAAGCCTTGTGCGTGCAGCTATGGACAAAAGCCTATCCGCCCTAGCAGTCAAAAATTTGTCCTATACATTTAAGCAGCTGGGGATGAAAGTGATCGCCGAAGGTGTAGAGACCGATGAACAGAGAAGTCTGGTAGAAGGTTTCGGGGTAGACCAGATCCAGGGCTTTTACTATGCAAAACCGATGCCGGGGGATGATATGGAGCGGTTTCTCCTTGAGCATGAGAGAAGATAAATGTGCAAAAAGACTGGATGACTTCAGTCTTTTTTTATTCCATAGGAAAGTTCTGAAAACCTCCCTATGGAATAAACAAGACCTGCGGGCAGTATGCACACAAATGCGTAAGGAAATCATTTGACTACGCCAAATCGCATTTGGCGCGCAAAGTGCACAAGCCCCTCAAAGAGTGAGGGGGTGGGGAGATGAAGTGGTTTGCCTACTTTGTTCTGCTGGAAGTCTATGATCCGGCGTCAACTAGTTCCATTGTTCAAAAGAGGCAGGTTTGTTTAATTTTCCGCAAGAGAAGATATCAGCACCCCGTTTTTTCGTATCAGGAAACCTGGCAGCTGTGATCCGGCTGTTGTCATAGGTCCTGAAAAAATATGTGGAGGAGGACAGGTCAATGAATGTCGTGTACTGTGTATAATCTGCGGTTTCACGGTTTGTCATGACAGAGCCCTTTGGGATGCTTACTCCTTCTAAAATATGAAAGCAGGCGGAGACTGCCTGATCTTGTGCTTCTGGAAGAGGAGTGTGGGTTTTTAAATATGCGGTTTTTACAAATCTGGCCGGCGGAGTGTAATCTCCGGGGAGACCAAAGGTTCCTGTGCCCTGTCCGAAGGGGCTGAGCGTTACTGTATTCCAGCTGTTTTCTTGAAGCTGGGAGGAGGTAACGTTCATGTAGTTTCGGAGGTTTGTCATGTGCCATTGGAAATCAGGGCTGTTGGACAACACGCCGATGGGATTCTCCATGATGTGCAGTCCGTCCGCCATTTTTTCAATGACCCTGCACTGTCCGCTTCTGTCTGTCAGGATCCAGTGGAGGGGAGCCACAGAATCGGTGACAGGATCTTTGATTCCTACAATGCGGAGCATGGAAAGGGTGGAAACTGCCTCCTTTACCGACGCACACTGGCCCAGAAGGAAATTTACAAGCTCCAGTGCGGCTATGGAAATTTTGGAGGACCGCTGGGTTTCTGCGGGATCATACTGGGCATAGCCAGGAAAGTATAAAACAGCGGCGGCAAAACCCATTTCATTTACGCCGTCTGCGAGAGTGACAGGAGAGATATCCTGGCCGATGCCCATGACACTGTATCGGTTTTGGATCAAATGGGTCTTTAACCTGTTGCTCCATTTATATCCTCTTGGGATAACATAGAGTTCCGGATCCAGGGGATAGGAAAAATCCATAGTGCGCCCAAAATAAAAGTTCCCCTTTGGCGTCTGTGCAGTCATTGCGGTACACATTGATAAAACCTCCTTATAGATGAAGCAGTTTTGTATTATGCAAATGTATATCTATGCTATGCTGCATGCATGAATAACTTGACGGGTTCTGAGAAAAAAGCTAGTATTTAAGAAGCGAAGATAAAAACACGGTCCGGTTGGTAGTCCGGGCGCGGGAGATGTATCCTGTCAGTAACCTGCCTCCTTGGTTGTCCATTCTTTGTTCATATCTTTTATTTAAGGAGGAATAAGAAATGAACAAAGTGACGTTAAAAACCACCGTATTTTTTGAGGATCCTTTCTGGATCGGACTGTTGGAAAGAGAGGAAAACGGCCAGCTCTCTGTGTCAAAGATTACCTTTGGCCCTGAGCCGAAGGACTATGAGGTACTCTCGTTTCTTCTAAGGCATCATCAGGACCTTAGATTCAGCCCGCCTGTAACGATTTTGGAGACAGCAGGGAAAAAACTGAATCCTAAAAGGATGCAGAGAAGCTTAAGAAGACAAAAGGAGCCTGGTGTGGGGACAAAATCCCAGCAGGCACTTGCAGCCCAGAGAGAGGCTGTGAAGACAGAGAGAAAGGTCCACAGGAAAGAAATGCGGGAGGAACGGGAGCACATGCAGTTTCTTAAAAAGCAGCAGAAGAAAAAACAGAAGCATAAAGGAAGGTAGGGGAGCAAGTATGGAAAAACTGTTTCAGCCTTTTAGCATCAAGGGCCTTAAAATCAAAAACAGGATTTGTGTACCGCCCATGGTTTGTTATAACTGGGTGAAAGATGACGGTTATGTGGTGCCAAAGAATGTGGAACATTACAGGGCCATTGCAAAGGGCGGTTTTGGCCTGATCATCCAGGAAGCCACCTGTGTGGACACGGACGGCAAACTCAGCAGAGATCAGCTGGGCATCTGGGAGGACGGGCAGATTGCTGGCCTGAAAAGAATCGTGGACGCAGTACATAGGGAAGGCTGTCCTATCTTTTTGCAGATCCACCATGCGGGAGTTAACGGATGCCAGGAGCATCTTTTATGTCCCAGTGATTACGAGTTTCATACGAATGGGGCAAAGAGGATTGGACATGAAATGACACCTGAGGACATTAAAAAGGTACAGGCAGAATTTGTTCAGGCGGCTGTGCGGGCCTGTGAAGCGGGCTATGACGGAGTGGAGCTTCACGGCTGCCACAGCTATCTGATGTGTGAGTTTTTCAATTCCAGGGTAAACTTAAGGACAGACGAATACGGTTTGCATCCGGAGAAGTTTGCCCTGGAGATCTTAGAGGAGATCAGAAAGCAGACCCCGAAGGATTTTATTGTGGGGATCCGTCTGGGAGCGTTTGAGCCAAAGCTTTCTGACGGCATCCGCCATGCACAGATCCTGGAGCAGCACGGCATTGACTTCCTGGATATCTCTTATGGTTTTTCTGGTGAGGATGAGCCGGAGGCACCGAAAGATTTTCCATATAAGGATGTCATTTATGCGGCAGGAGAGATCAAAAAGCATGTTTCAGTCCCTGTATTTGCGGTCAACAGCATAACGAATGCCCAGATGGCCGAGGATATCTTAAACCGTACAGGGGTGGACATGGCAGACATCGGCCGCGGAGTCCTGGTCAATTACAACTGGGCCAATGACGCCCGGGAAGGAAAAGATACCGGGCGCTGCCTGAACTGCAAGGTATGTCGGTGGAGGGAAGACTCTGATAAGTGCGCGGGTAGGATTCTTTTAAACCGCAGGAAACAAAAATAAGAAGATAAAAGCCTGTTTTATGTGTATAGAAAGTATATGCATAAGGCAGGCTTATGTTAGAATGACAAAAAGGAGGAAGTTTGTTATGAAAGAGATACTGATGATGAAATTGGAAAGCTGCCCATACTGCCATCAGGCACTGGACATGATGGATGAGCTGAAACAGGAGCACCCGGAATACAGGGACATTCCAGTAAAGATGGTGGATGAAGATGAGGACACTGATCTGGCGGACTCTCTGGACTACTGGTATGTACCGACCTATTATGTAGGAGATGAAAAGCTGCACGAGGGGGTTCCCACCAAAGAAAACATTCAGAAAGTCTATGAAGCGGCATTAAAATAGCAGGCAGAGGAATTCCTGTTTTATCCCAAGCATATATTTAGGAAAAAGAAGCAAAAGGATAGACACATGATTTATGTGGTAAAAGAAGGGGATACGATTGATTCTATTTCCTCACAGTTTGGAATTTCCAGGAGCCGTTTGATATATGATAACCAGATTTACGCAGGGAGGGTTGTGACCGGTCAGGCTCTGCTGATCCTGGAGCCTTCCGTCGTGCATACGGTGGAGGCAGGAGATACTCTTACGTCTATCGCCAGGGAATATGAAACTTCGGTCCAGTCTCTTGTAAGAAAGAATCCTTATCTGTTAAATGAGGTGAACCTGATGCCGGGGGATGTGCTGACGGTTGAGTATGCCCAGGAGAAGCTTGGGAGCCTGAATGTGACGGGATATGCGTATCCATATATCAGCACGGAAACCCTGCGGGAAGCACTTTTGTATTTAGATGAGCTTTTGATCTTTTCCTATGGATTCACTACCTCAGGGACTTTGATCCCTCCGGCTATGGAAATACCTTTGATTGATCAGGCTCTGGAGTTTGGCGTGGATCCCATGCTGGTTCTGACCCCGTTTGCAGAGACGGGATCTTTTAACAATCAGCTGGTGAAGACGGTCTCTGAGGACCTCTCCATGCAGCAGACCCTGATTGAGAATCTGGTTCAGACTGTCCAGCAGAAGGGATACGCAGGAGTGGATGTGGACTTTGAATATATCCTTCCGGAAGACAGGGAAGGATATGCGGCATTTGTGGGGAATCTGAGGGAACGCATGAATGCCCTTGGGTATAAGGTATCTGTAGCTCTGGCGCCTAAAATATCGTCCGAACAGGAAGGGCTGTTATATGAGGGGATGGACTATGCGCTTTTGGGAGAAAATGCAAATACGGTGTTTCTGATGACGTACGAGTGGGGATATACCTACGGGCCGCCCATGGCCGTCGCCCCCATCAACAAGGTCCGCCAGGTGCTGGATTATGCAGTAACACAGATCCCGGCGGAAAAAATCTATATGGGCATTCCCAACTATGGTTATGACTGGCCTTTGCCTTATGAAAGAGGAGTGACAAGAGCAACCAGCATAGGAAATGTGGAAGCGGTGGAGATCGCGGACCAGAATGGGGCACAGATCCAGTTTGATAAAACTGCAATGAGTCCCTTTTTTAATTATACTTTAGACGGTGTAGAACACGAGGTTTGGTTTGAGGATGTGCGGAGCATCGACGTAAAGCTCCGGACAGCCAAGGAGTATGGGTTTTCCGGGGTCGGATACTGGAATTTAATGAGGCCGTTCAGGGCCAACTGGCTTCTGATCGACAGCTTATTTCAGTTGGATGACTGACAAATAGACAGGAGGCGGCAGTATGGGAAAACATATCGTAAGCATGATGCTGGCAGCATTGATCGGATTGGGGCCATCCATTCAGGAGATGTATCATAAGGATCCGGCCCAGCCAGCTTTTTCTAATAAAAGTATCAGCGGTTTTTCTTATGGGAAGGTACCTAAATCTGTGAGAGAAAAGGTCAATGGGATTTCGTATCGTCCGAATCCTGATATTTCTTTTCAGGATCTTCGGTATGTGAAGGTAAAATATCATGGATATGATGGGAAAATTAAGGACGGACAACTGCTGGTGCACAAGTCCATTGCCAAAGATACGGTAGAGATTTTCCAGGAGCTTTTTACGATGCAGTATCCCATCGAAAGCATTCAGCTGATTGATGATTATGATGCGGATGACACAAAATCTATGGAGGCCAACAATACTTCTGCATTTAACTATCGGATCGTGGCGGGGACCAGCCATCTGTCCAATCATGCCTATGGAAAGGCCATTGACATCAATCCAAGGGTCAATCCGTTTGTAAAGAGAAATTCCATTACACCGGAAAATGGGAAAGTTTATGCCCAGAGAGACGTGAAGAAATGCAAAGGAAAATATAAATATAACATGATCCACAGAAACGACCGTGTATACCGGCTGTTCAGAAAACATGGATTTCAGTGGGGAGGTGACTGGATCACATATAAGGATTACCAGCATTTTGAGAAACGATGAGGGGATCTGTACTCATGTGCGCAAGTTGGATACATGGAATCATTGTACATTCTACCAAGAGTTTTAAAGCAGCCAGAAGGCTGCTTTTCTATTTTATATCAATAACCTTGAAGATATATCGTGAAAAAGACTGCCCCAAATAGAACTTGCCCACATTGCCCGTGGGTATCATGATATATTCCTAATAGAGATCATGATCTAAGAAATTTTAAAGATAGTGTAGTTTGCCATACCCAAGGGGTACATCGTATTTTAAACCTTGTGGGTATGACATTGTCACCAGTTCTCCGGCTTGCTGTCTCAGGGACGTAAGATTTTCTAACTTTCAGCAAAGCCTCTCCGGCGGCCCGTTCGGAACTCGCTGACGCTCAGACAGCCTCACTGCGCAATGCGCACCGCCTACGAGTCTTTACTTCAAGAAGAAAAACTAACGTCCCTTCGAATGCAAGGCCTCCGAACTGGTGAAAATGGACGTAATGTCTGCTGGAGATGGCTGTTGCAAGACAAAAGGCGCCACCTACGATAGTTATTTACCACTATTGGAGGAGCGCATTTCAAAAGCGTGACGGAAATAGTGGTAAATAACTCATAAGATTTTGAACGGCTTCTGTAAACAACCGCATGTATCAGGAGGTAGAAATCATGAATATTTGGGAGAGTACAGTTTTGACAGACAAAGGGGCAGCTCTGCAGGCAAAATTGATAGAGGGACAGACGTTACATATCACACAAGTCATGACGGGAGGTGCCAAAGTACCGTTAGTGAATCTGCGGCAGAAGGGCCGGGATTTTCAATCACATGGGATTTTTACTTTAAGACCTCAAATACGGTGCCGATTGAGGTGAATTTAAACTCAAAAGGGCTGGTGAGTATTGAGCAGTATCAGGTTCATGAGGGGGAGATTCATGGTCTGAAAGGGGATGTTCATGAACTTGATGGAAGACTTAAAGAACTAAATGCGGATTTAAATGCTATAAACGTAGATATAAGTACTAAAGAAACAAATTTAAGTAAAAAGTCTACTGGGGTTAAAAATCTTAACAATGTTATAGAGAATGGGTGTTTTACAATAAATCCTGATGTTACCACTGAATGTCTGCCGATTTACGAGTGGCTGACTTTACTTGTTATGAATAGTGGATTTGGGGGGATTATTCAAATAGCATTTGTAGTAGATGGGTCAAAAATGTTTGCTAGAACGTATAATGCGGGTGGAGCTGGCTGGTCAGAATGGAGACAAGTTTTTTAGAAAATAGGAATTTATTCATCTATTATCTGTTTTATACTGGTAATAAGGTCGGACAGATGTTCTGGCCTGATTATTTTAAATAATATTTTATGTTTAGTTCTGAAAAACCGAACTTATTTATTTCATTTTTTAAAATATCACTCGTTGGTTCAGTAAAAGAACAGGCGAAGGCCGGATACAAAGCTGACATTGCCCACACTGCCCCAAAAGATCATGATATAGTTCTTGATGAGAAATATCAATCATTGGGAGGTAAATATTATGAACATTTGGAAAGACACGGTTTTAACAGATAAGGGAGCCGCATTACAGGCAAAGCTTATGCAAGGGCAGACATTGAAGATTACAGGTGCCAAAACTGGGGCGGGTAGTGTACCGGCTGTAAATCTGAGACAGCAGACAGATGTAACGGAAGAAAGGGGAGATATCACTCTTCAGCCTGCAAGAACTGAGGGAGATCAAACAATTATTCCGGTGCTGCTGGAGAATAAGGATTTAAAAGAGGGATATGAACTGTGGCAGATTGGATTTTATGCAGAGGATCCAGATGAAGGAGAAATCTTATATTGCATTGCCCAGGCCACGAAGGGGAAGGATATACCTGCAGTATCGGAAAGTCCGGGCTTCTCTATCACATGGGACTTTTATTTTCAGACCTCAAATACGGCGCCATTTGAGGTGATGGTAAATTCTAAAGGTTTGGTCAGGATTGAAGAATACCAGATTCAATCGGAGGAAATTGACAATGTAAAAAAATCTACTCAAAAGCTTGATGACAGTATTATCGTATTGAATACTAATTTAGAGAAAACAAACATTAATCTGAATTCTACCGTCAATGACTTAAAAACAGCAAATACAAATATCCAGAGTATTAAAAATCAGCTTGCAGATACAGGATGGATAAACGCACCATTGGCATCAGGTGTCTATAATCTTTCTGGTTCAGTTCAACCGCTAAAATATAGAAGAAAAAATGGTATTGTATATGTTAGTGGTGTTGTTAAAGTGACTGGAAAATCAGGTGATTCACAAAAAGTAATTACTACGTTACCTGCTGGTTTTAGGATTACGAGTGGATCGTACTATTATTTCACCAATGCTGCGACAGGCGGCACGATGAGCCGATACCTTGTTTTGAGTTCTGGTAATATAACATTGGAATGGGTCAGAAAGCTTCAGGATGGAAGTGTGCTGTCGGGTGATATTACATGGGTTGGAATTGATATTTCATACCCTGTATAAATTAAATTGTGAAAAAACTCCGGCCAACAAAATGGCCGGAGTTCGTTCTTAAAACTATTTTAGATTAACAGGATTCTGATTTAAAGTTTCTGCCAACTGATTTCTTACCTTAGTGACTGTTTTATCAGAAACCTTTTCTGTCGATAAGCAGTCTCCCAGCCGTTCAATCTGGGAATCTACAGCGGTAACCGTTTTTTTATTGCTTTTATGGAACTGTTCAAATGATTTTTCAATATGCTTAAGCTGACTGTCTGCCAAATCTTTTGAAAGATCAGCTCCTAAATATTTGTCAGTTGTCTCAATGGCTCTGAGTCCTAAACGGTACTGGCTGTCGCTCAATCCCTGTGGTTTTATATGGGCTGTACCGCAGCCGCTCAGAGAAGCGGCAAGAAAAAGGGCAAGACAGCCGGATAAGAGATATTTTTTCATAACATGACCTCACTTTTTGTATAAATCCTCTAAAAATAACACGTATTTTTGTTTGAATCCTACAATAGCACAGATGATAAAACATGTAAATATTTTCTGCTGTACTTTTTGAGATACACAAAAGAGCGGCCGGTAAATACTAAAGATCCAGGGACACAAGTATTTCCTTCAGCTGGCTTGCAGATTGATTCAGCAGGTCAGTTTCTTCCTCATTCAGTTCGATCTCAATGACCTGCTCCGCCCCGTTTTTATTGACAATCGTCGGTACACTCAGGCAGAGATCAGAAAGGCCATACTCACCTTCCAAGAGGCTGGAGACCGGAAGAAGCGAGTTTTTGTTTCGGATAATGCTCTCTGCGATATGGCTTACGGCTATAGCAACACCGTAGTAGGTGGCACCTTTCTTTTCAATGATCTCGTAGGCACTGTTTCTCACATCGTCAAGAATCCTGCGCATGGATGTCTCGTGGTCAAAATGTCCGCGCAGCTCACAGAAATCATTGATGGCAACGCCGGATACATTGACACCGCTCCAAACAGCCAGTTCGCTGTCGCCGTGTTCACCAATAATAAAAGCCTGTATACTTCCGCTGTCCACTTCCAGATGTTCACTGAGCAGATACTGGAACCGGGCAGAATCCAGCACTGTACCGGAACCGAACACTCTGTTTTTAGGAAAACCGGAGAGCTTTAATGTCACGTAAGTAAGAATATCCACCGGATTTGCCACCACGAGAAGAATCCCTTCTGTATTCCGCTTTGTGATCTCCGGAATGATGGATTTAAAAATGCCAACATTTTTATGGACCAGGTCGAGACGGGTCTCATCCGGTTTCTGGTTGGCACCGGCCGTTATGATGATCAGTGCACAGTCCGCGATATCATCGTATGTGCCCGCGTAAACTTTTGATGTATCCACATAAGGACGTCCGTGGCTTAAGTCCATGGCCTCACCCTTTGCTTTGTCAGCATTTACATCGATCAGTACAAGTTCCGTAAACAGTCCTTGGTGCATCAGGCTGAAAGCAGTGGAAGCACCTACAAAACCACAGCCAATGATGGCAGCTTTTCTATTATTTATCATAAAAAAATCCTCCTTTATTTTTATACCTTGTAGGTATAGTTTAACAAAGGAGGATAAAATATTCATCGAAAATGAAACAAATGAGAATCTATATCAAGAAGCATCTATTTGTTCGATTTTCTCCAGATTTTTGCTTTTTCAGCATCTTTGATCAGCTGATCTCTGAAGTCTGGATGGGCAATGTTAATCAGAGCTTCCGCACGCTGCCATGCAGAGAGTCCCTTCATGTTGGCCATTCCATATTCCGTTACGATGTAATGGGCGTTGGCACGGGTGTCAGTTACGATAGAGCCGTTATGCAAAGTAGGAAGAATACGGGAGTGCATTTCTCCGGCTTTGTCTGTGAAGGTGGAAGAAAGGCATACGAAACTCTTTCCTCCGTTGGATAAGTAAGCTCCCATAACGAAGTCTAACTGTCCGCCTGCACCGCTGATCTGTTTGATCCCTGAAGATTCAGCACTGATCTGTCCGTATAAGTCTACATCTACCGCATTGTTGATGGAAATAAAGTTATCAATAGAAGAAACTCTCGCTATATCGTTTGTATAGTTAACAGGAGCACTCATACATTCTGGATTGTCATTCAAGTAGTCATATAACTTTTTGGTTCCTGCCGCAAATGCGTAGGTCTGGCGGTAGCGGTCAATATTCTTTTTGGCACCAGTGATCTTTCCGGCTTTAGCAATATCAACAAACGCATCAACATACATTTCTGTATGGACACCGAGATCTTTTAAGTCGGACTCTGCGATCATGGAACCGACTGCATTCGGCATTCCACCGATACCAAGCTGGAGACATGCCCCGTCAGGGATCTGGTCTACGATAAGTTTTGCGACAGCCTTATCCACATCTGTAGCAGGTCCTCCTCCGCCAAGTTCTGCAATGGCAGGATTCTCTCCCTCAACGATCATATCTACTTTGGAAATATGTACCCCTTCTTCAAACCCGCCCAGGCAGCGAGGCATATTTTCATTGACTTCTACGATAACACAGTCAGCTTTTTCAAGCATTGCAGATAAGTGGGATGCACTCGGTCCAAAGTTAAAGAAACCGTGTTCATCCATAGGAGCCACCTGCATCATGGCAACGTCTACATGGTCGATGTAATTGCGGTAATATCCCGGAAGTTCGGAGTAGCGGATCGGTGCGTAGTAAGAAAAGCCTTCGTTGATCCATTTTCTCTCAAGTCCGCCCATGTGCCAGGAATTCCATGTAAAATGGTCTGCCGGAGAATCAATCTTCGTGATCTCCAATGGCCACATGACAATTCCGCCGCGGATATTAATGTTTTCCAGCTCAGGCATTCTTTTTGCCAGAGCTTTGTCCAAAGCTGCCGGAGTGGTAACACACCAGCCGTATTCCAGCCAGTCACCGGATTTTACAGCTTTTACTGCCTCGTCAGCAGTTTTAAGTTTCTTTTGGTATTCTTCCTTGAATGACATAAGTAATCCTCCTGTCTTTATCTGTTAATTTATTAACATACTGTTCTATTGTACCATTGGCATAAAAGAAACACAAGTAAAATAATTTTAAAAATAGGTGGTCTTTTTACAGGTTTTGTACTATAATTAGATACTAAGTTTAGGAGGACATTTATGGAACATAAAAAATTCACTTGGAAACACTACACACTTATTGCAGTTGGGATTCTTGTAGTGATTTACTGCTGTATCGCGGTATATTTCAGTAAAAAGTTTACATATGGGACAAAGATCAACGGTGTCGATGTTTCCAATAAGACAGTTGATGAAGTAACAGACATTTTTAAGAAGAAAGCAGACGGTTATTCGCTGACAGTAAAAGAGCGCAAAGGGAAACAGGAGATTTTAAAGAGCAGCGTGCTCAAGGTTTCCTTTACCGGCAAAGATGAGATTAAAAAGATCAAAGACGGACAGAGTTCCCTGTTATGGATCAAAGGGATCTTCGGCGCAGAGAAGTACAAAGATATTGATATGTTTGCATATGACAAGGCAGCATTTCAAAAGGCATTCAAGAACCTTGATTGCTTCAAAAAGAAAAACATCATTAAAATCCGCAATGCCAAGCCTGTCTACAAAGACGGAGCTTTTCAGATCCAAAAGGAAGAAATCGGTACAGTCTTAAAGAAGGATCAGACCGAGAAGTTGATACAGAGTGCCGTAGAAGGCGGTGTTTCTGTTGTAGATCTGGACAAGGAGGGGGCTTATGAGGCTCCGAAATACACAAGCAAGAGCAAAGAGATCATAACTCTGAATGATAAGATGAACGATTCTCTAAAAGGAAGCATTACATATAAGTTTGGAAAGCAGAAGGTTGTCCTTGACAAAGAGGTCTACCACAAGTGGTTTAAAATCAAAAACCACACGGACTTTACCATTGATATGAAAAAGATGGAAACCTGGGTTATGAAGTTTGCGTACAAATATAACACTATGGGAACGATGCATACCTTTAAGACCCATGATGGACGGACCAAGAAGATTTTCGGCGGACCTTACGGCTGGAGAATGAGCCGTGACAAGGAAGAAGCCGCTGTGAAGAAGATGCTGAAAGAAGGAACGGTGGAGACCAGGGAGCCGTACTGGCGCCAGAAGGCAAAGGTATATGACGGTTATCAGGGAGACATCGGAGACACCTATATCGAAGTGGATATGGGACAGCAGGAAGTTTTCTATATTAAAAACAAAAAGATTGTATTTTCATCTTCTGTAGTGACTGGAAAGATGGAGGCAGGAAGAAAAACACCGGAATGTGTAGCGTTTGTTTTATATAAGCAGCGCCATGCTACATTGAGCGGCCAGGGGTATGCTTCCCCAGTTTCATACTGGATGCCGTTTAACGGGAATGTTGGACTTCATGATGCAAGCTGGAGATCTTCCTTTGGAGGAAGTGAGTATATTTCTGGAGGATCCCACGGATGTGTAAATATGCCACCCTATGCGGCAGCAACTCTATATAATATGATTGAGGCGGGAACACCGGTTGCCTGCTATTACTAAGCCTGGCAGGAACAGAGATTAAAATGGTATGATACCTCCGAAGCAGACATGGCAAGTGACCATTCTGCTTTGGAGGTGTTTTTTATTCCATAGGAAAGTTCTTCGAACCTCCCTATGGAATAAAGAAGACTTACGGGAGATTATCCATTTTATTGTGATAGAAACGGGAGGTAAGGGAAATGAGGGTCAGTATCACACAGTGGGTACAGCAGGAGCTAAAGCGTTTTATTAAAGAGGGAGACCTCTGCATTGACGCAACTGTAGGAACAGGGCGGGATACGGAGTATCTCTGCGGCTTAACTAGCCGGGTGATCGGTTTTGATATACAGGAGGAAGCCCTGGCAGCGGCAAAGAAACGACTTAACTTAAAAGGTTATGATCCGCTGCTGGTCAGGGAAAGCCATGAAAACATGGATCAGTATGCCCAAAAGGGAACGGTTCAGGCAATCCTGTTTAATCTGGGATACTTGCCTGGAGGGGACCACAGCATTGCCACCAGGCCGGACAGTACCGTAAAAGCGATCTTTGCAGGACTTGACCTGCTGAAGACAGGAGGTGTCATGAGCATCTGCATTTACAGTGGAGGGGATACAGGATTTGAAGAGAAGGACAGCGTGCTTGCGGTTTTAAAACAGTTGGATGACAGTAATTATCTTGTGGTGAAACAGGACTTCTACAATAAAGCAAATCATCCGCCGCTCCCTGTATTGATCCTGAAACTTTGAGAGTGTCAGGGGCCCGCTCTGCTTGCCCTTCTCACTAAAATATGGTAATTTATCATTAAGAATTATTTTATTCAGGACCAGGGATTTCTGCAGAGGGTTTTTCTTACGAGGAGGATGGATTATGGATAGATATCCGGAAGAAGCTGCTTCATTCCAGATTGACGGCCAGGCTTTTTATGAAGCCATAGTGAACAGCACAGAGGATTACATATATATCATAGATATGAGGACGGATGAGGCGCTTATCTCTGAGAACATGCTGCAGGATTTTGAGCTGCCGGGGATTCTTGTACCCGGTCTTGTTCCTCTATGGGGAGAATTAATTCACGATAAGGATAAGAAGCGTTATTTTGATTCTGTGGATGACATGCTCAGCGGCCTTACGGACAAGCATAACGTAGAGTATCAAGTCCGAAACAGAAATAATGAATATGTCTGGGTAGTATGCCGGGGACTGTTAAAGAGAGACGAACATGATAACCCAGTATCCTTTGCAGGGGTAGTCACACCAATCGGAAGCAAAGGAAAGATTGACCGGACTACGGGCTTATTTACAGAGGATAAATGCAAAGAACGAGTGGAAGATCTGCTGGAGCAGGGGAACAGAGGGGGAGGACTGCTTCTTCTTGGACTGGATGATTTTAAGCAGATCAATAATCTAAAGGACCACATTTTCGGAGATCTGGTGCTGAGGCAGATGGCACAGAATATCCAGCAGATGCTGCCGCCGAAATCAGAGATCTTCCGGTTTGACGGTGATGAATTTGCCATCGTATGCCCGGATATCTCCCTGGACGATATAGAGGAACTTTATGAGTCCATCCATCTATATGCCAATGCGGAAC
This sequence comes from Anaerostipes rhamnosivorans, assembly GCF_005280655.1. Classification (NCBI taxonomy): domain Bacteria; kingdom Bacillati; phylum Bacillota; class Clostridia; order Lachnospirales; family Lachnospiraceae; genus Anaerostipes; species Anaerostipes rhamnosivorans. The sequence continues at coordinate 2,214,521 of NZ_CP040058.1, read as the reverse complement.
ATGAGATCGACGGCATCTCATATTTTTGTTCCATCTCTGGCGGGATTTCCGTGATCGGGGAAGATGCGGACAACTATTTAGATCTGCTGAAGTTTGCGGCCAGTGCCCTGGATGCTTCCAAAAAGAAGGGGAAGAACACATGCACTGTTTTTTTCCCTGATCTTTTGCAGTCTGAACTTCGTATGATGGAACTGAACCGCCTGTTGCAGCGCTGTGTCATGGACGGAATGAAAGATTTTGTTTTGGTATATCAGCCGCTTGTCAGTTCAAACGGGCTGAAGCTGACTGGGGCAGAGGCTCTTTTGAGGTGGAACTGCCCTAGCGCAGGTCCCATAGGACCAGCTCAGTTTATTCCTCTGCTTGAAAACAGCGGGCTTATCATACAGGCAGGAAAGTGGATCCTTGATCAGGCATTCTGTACATGCAGCCGGTGGCTTTCAAATTGTCCGGGATTTATCATGCATATCAACGTGTCCTACCTACAGTTTATAGATAAAGACTTTGTTCCTTTCGTAGAACAGCTCCTGGATACCTATCGTTTAGATGCAAGGCACATTGTGCTGGAGCTGACCGAAAGCTATTTTGTCACGGATATGCCTGCACTGCAGGATACGTTCCAGAGACTGCGGGATCTGCATATCCGGATTGCCATGGACGACTTTGGTACCGGATATTCATCTCTGGGCATGCTGTCCCAGACTCCTGCGGATATTGTGAAGATTGACAGGGTTTTTATATCCTATATCAATGATTCTGAGCATGTTTTTAACCACTCTTTTATCGGAGCAGTTATAAAGCTTTGCCATAGTGTCGGGATCTCAGTCTGCGTGGAAGGTGTGGAATATATTGATGAGCTTAAGGCCGTTTGTTCTCTGGAGGCTGACAGCATTCAGGGATTCTATATATCAAGGCCGATTCCGGCGCAGCAGTTTGAGGAGAAGTATTGGAAGGGCAGCGGAGGGGTTGGCTATGACAGAATCTGATCGAGCTGAGGACAGATACGTCAGACGTATTTACCGCCAGATCATTTTGCTGGCACTCCTGGCACATCTTTCTTATGTTTTTATATTTATAGCAACGGGGATTTGGGTACTGGCAGCTTATAATGTGGCCAGTGTCTGTTTTTACTGTACCATGGGGATAATCTCAGAGAAAGGTTATTACCGTACTGCAGTGACCGCGATCCATCTGGAAGTCTGTGTATTTGCCATTGTTTCGACCGTGGCTGCTGGATGGGATATAGGGATCTGGGTCTATTTAATTGCCATGACATCTCTGACGTATTTTTGCCCGTTTCAGCATAAAGGAGTTCCGTATGTATTTGCGGCATTCGAGATCTTCGTATTTTTGGCATTGAAGCTTTATATTGGATTTGTGAACCCAGGCTTTTTTGAGGTGAAAGGGACGGAGGCGGTCTGGATCTCTCTCTACAGCATCTGCGCTTGTTTTACGATCATATTATATGCGGCTGTTTCCTCCAGTCTTTCCGCGGCTGTCAGCCGTCAGGAACTTCAGGATGAAAACCGAAGCCTGACCACTCTGGCAAACTATGATCAGCTCACAGGCCTTCTGAGCCGCTATGCTTTTCTGGAACGGATGAAAAAGTACAGTGACACATCCACAGTACTGGCACTGAGTGATATTGACGATTTTAAGGTGGTCAACGATACATGGGGACATTCCTGCGGTGACAAAGTGCTCAGTGAGGCTGCGGAATTGGTGCGCTCTTTTCTCGGCAGAGAGGTGGATGTATGCCGGTGGGGCGGAGAAGAATTTGTCTATCTGTTTCAAAATGTATCCATGGAGGAAGCCATTCAAAAAATTCAGCAGCTTTGTGATGCCGTGGCGGAACATTCTTTTTGCCATGAGGATATCAACTTAAAGATCACTATGACATTCGGCGTAAGTCCGGTGGAGAAAGGCTCTTCTCCGGAGGAAACTGTCACCTTGGCTGACAGACAGATGTACAAGGGAAAAGCCAATGGGAAAAATTGTGTAGTCTTCAGGAAACCGTGAGATTATGTTATATTTTCATCTTCTTTATCATATAGTATTAATTGTATATTTGGCTTGAAGGAGAGTGAAAAGAATGAAGAAGATATTCTGTGTTATATGGTCTCTGTTTTTCTGTTTCCAGCTTGGATTTCACACAGTCCAGGCAGATGATGATACGCTGAAGCTTTATGCAAAGGCAGCTATTTTGATGGATGCCGGAAGTGGACGAGTTATGTTTGAGAAATCAGGCAAAGAAAAGATGCCCAATGCCAGCACCACAAAGATTTTAACCTGTCTGTATATTATCAAGCATTGCAATCTGGAAGAAGAGGCGACTGTATCAAAAAATGCCGCCGCCCAGCCTCAGGTGCATCTGGGGGTTAGGGCCGGGGAAAAGTACAAAGTAAGGGACCTTCTCTATGGCCTGATGCTGGAATCTTACAATGACTGTGCGGTGATTTTAGCGGAACACGCAGCGGGATCGACAGAAAACTTTGCAAAAAAGCTCAATGCGGAGGCAAAAGCTTACGGTGCCAAGTCAACTCATTTTGTAACACCCAACGGCCTGGACCGCACGGATAAAAATGGGATTCATTCAACGACAGCATATGATCTGGCAATGATCATGAAACAGTGTATTAAAAATAAGGATTTTCTGGATATCACAAGAGCCAAAAGTCATTCTTTTCACGATGTTTCTGGGAAACGGACCTTTACGTGTAATAATCACAACGCGTTGCTGTCTATGATGGATGGCGCTGTTTCCGGAAAGACGGGATTTACTTCCAAGGCAGGCTATTGCTATGTGGGAGCAGTAAAGAAAAATGGAATGACGATGATCGCGGTAGTGCTGGCCTGCGGATGGCCTCCCCATAAGACTTATAAATGGTCTGATGTCAGGACACTGGTGGACTACGGGGCTAAAAATTATTCTTACCACAAAGTCATCCCGGATTATAGTAAATTGGAGGATCTGTATGTAAACGGAGGGCTGGACAGCAAAGTGCCTATAGAGGCCAAAGGCAGCGGTATGACAGTCCTGCTGAAAAAGGGGGAGACAGTGGATATCAAATGCCAGATTCCCAAAAGTCTTGACGCTCCGGTGAAAAGAAAAGAACAGGTGGGAAAGATCGCTTATACGCTGAACGGCAAGGTGATTCGCGAGGAGCCGGTTTACACAAAAGAATCGATTGATAAAAAGGATTATTGGTGGTATCTCGGAAAGACTCTGGATGAGTTCTGCCTGTAAAGAATAAGGGAAAGAAAAAGGTTGTTGAGAATCTGGATCAACTGCCTTTTTTTCTAAGCTAATCTATGGTAAGATAACCGGAGAATAAAAGAAACGAAAGGAGAATCGAGTATGTTATTTATAGAGTACCCAAAATGTACAACCTGCAGAAAAGCCAAGAAATGGCTGGATGAGCATCAGGTTTCTTATGAGGACCGCCACATCGTGGAAAACAACCCAAAAGCGGAGGAATTAAAGGAATGGATCGATAAGAGCGGATTTCCGGTCAAACGCTTTTTTAATACAAGCGGAATGAAATACCGGGACCTGGGGCTTAAGGATAAACTGCCGCAGATGAGCGAAGAGGAACAGATCGAGCTGCTGTCTACGGACGGGATGCTGGTAAAACGTCCATTGGTGATCGGGGATGATTTCGTACTGGTTGGATTTAAAGAAGAACAATGGGGTAATACTATCAAATAAAAACCACTTTGACAGAAAGGATCTTGTATATGGAACGAAAAAATACGTGGCTTTCTTACAACGAAGAAGACAAAAAAAACTTGGAAGTTCTGGCCTCAGATTATAAAGAGTATTTGACGAATGGTAAAACTGAAAGAGAATGCGTAAAGGAATCTGTAAAGCTTGCGCAGAGGGCAGGATACAAGGATCTGGAGCATTTTATCGCGGAGGAGAGACAGCTGAAGCCGGGAGATAAGGTATACCGCACTTGGATGGACAAGACCATTGTTCTGTTCCAGATCGGCTCCAAGTCCATGGAAGAGGGTCTGAATATTCTAGGCGCTCACATTGACTCCCCTAGAATGGATTTAAAACAGAATCCTTTGTATGAAGATACAGAAATGGCACTTTTAGATACCCATTATTACGGCGGAGTGAAAAAATACCAGTGGGTGACACTTCCCCTGGCTCTTCACGGCGTTGTGATCAAAAAGGATGGGACCACAGTGGAGATCAACATTGGAGAGAAGGACACGGATCCGGTTGTCGGAGTAACGGACCTTTTGATCCATTTATCCGGCCAGCAGCTGGAGAAAAAAGCCAAGGTTGTCATCGAAGGAGAAGACTTAAATGTCCTGATCGGAAGCCGTCCTGCCAAGGATGAAGAAAAGGATGCCGTAAAGAAAGAGATGATTCAGATCTTTCAAGAAGAATATGGAATTGAGGAAGAGGATTTCTTGTCGGCAGAAATCGAAGTTGTACCAGCAGGACCTGCGAGAGATTTTGGATTGGACCGCAGCATGATCATGTCTTACGGACAGGATGACAGGGTATGCGCTTACACTTCTCTGGCAGCCATGCTAAACGTAGAGGATGCCGAGAGGACAACCTGCTGTATTCTCGTGGACAAAGAGGAGATCGGAAGCGTCGGGGCAACCGGGATGCATTCCAGATTCTTTGAAAATACTTTGGCTGAGATTGTTGCCTTGACCGGAGAATACAGCGAATTAAAACTGCGCAGGATTCTTCAGAATTCCCACATGCTTTCCTCGGATGTCAGCGCTGCCTTTGACCCAAATTATCCTCAAGTTATGGAAAAGAAGAACGCAGCGTACTTCGGAAAAGGACTTGTATTAAATAAATATACCGGCTCCCGTGGCAAGTCAGGCTCTAATGATGCCAATCCGGAATTTGTGGCAAAACTGCGCAGAATGTTTGATGAAAATGAGGTGGCATTCCAGACTGCCGAGCTTGGGAAAGTGGATGAAGGGGGCGGAGGCACCATCGCTTATATTCCGGCGGGTTATGCTATGGATGTCATCGACTGCGGCGTTGCAGTGCTGAACATGCACGCGCCGTGGGAGATTACCAGCAAATCCGATCTGTACGAAGTGGAAAAAGGCTACGAGGTATTTCTTAGAAACTGTTAAAAACAAACGTATAACTGATAAAAATAAAAGGGAGTCCTTCCGTATAAAGAAGGGTTCCCTTTGTGAATTCATAAGTACGGTCTTTAGTTTTTGCTCGGAATGATCTCGATCCAGTATCCGTCAGGATCGCTGATAAAGTAAATTCCCATGTCAGGATTCTCATAGCAGATACAGCCCATATCCTCGTGACGCTTGTGAAGTGCTTCCATATCATCGGTCTCCAGTGCCAGATGAAACTCAACTTCGCCCAGATCGTAAGGTTCTGTGCGGTCCTTGAGCCAGGTAAGTTCCAAAGAGAAACCTGTGGTTTTGTCCCCTAAAAATACCAGCTTAAAGCTGCCGTCAGAAGCGGTTTTTTCGCGTACTGGGGTAAGGTCCAGCGCGTTTTTATAGAACTCAAGGCTTTTGTCCAAGTCTAAAACGTTAAAGTTAAAATGATTAAATGCGATCATAATGTCCTCCTTGATATTTTACAATTTTCTTAAATTTATCATAACATACTTTTTGCTATTTACAAGTATAAATAAGAGTGGATATAATGGTAGGGTATTGAGAAAAGACGAAAGGGGTAATTATGAAGCAGCAAGCAAATAAGTTAAAGAAGTTCACGGCCGTGCTTCTGATGCTGTCTTTCCTGATCGGGGCAGGAATCGGCCCGGCAAAGGCAAAGAGCGTTAGTGCGGCACAGACAAAATACTGGATCAAGGTAAATAAGCAGGCCAATGTAGCCACTGTATATAAGCTTACCAAAGGCAAATACAAACCGGTCAAGGCATTTTTGGTATCCTGCGGAGGATCCAATACTCCGTCAGGGACGTTTTATACTCCGGCCAAATACCGCTGGCAGACCCTGATGGGTCCAAGCTACGGACAGTATTGTACAAGGATTCACGGAGGAATTTTATTCCACTCTGTATGGTATTACAGCCACAGCAAGGCAAGCCAGTCCACTGTCCAGTACAATAAGCTCGGACAGACTGCATCCCATGGATGTATCCGTTTGAGTGTGGCAGATGCCAAATGGATCTATGACAATTGTAAGCTGGGAACAAAGGTTACGATCTACAGCAGCAAGAATCCAGGACCGTTAGGAAAACCAAAAGGGATCAAGGTGTCCACATCCAGAAAGATGTATTGGGATCCTACTGACCCGGATAAGAACAATCCTTACCGAAAAGTAAAACCGACCATTAAGGTTTCTTCTAAGAAGAAAAAATCAGTGGAATACGGTAAATCCTACAGCATCAAGTCCTATGTAACGGCCAAGGATAATGTGACCAAGAAGAGTCTGACCAGCAAGGTGAAGTACTCCGTCACAAAGTATAATACCAAGAAGAAAAAGTATTACAAAGCTAAATTCAGCACCAAATCTTTAGGTACATATAAGATTAAGTATTCTGTAAAGTCTGCCCTTGGAAAGAGCACCAGCAAGACCATCACAGTAAAAGTAGTGGATACACTGGCACCAATAATCTCCAAGGCGGCAAATAAGACAGTTACGATCAACACAAAGAACGCGGTCTTCAAGACCACGGCGAAGATGAGAAGCGGAAAGAGCAGAACTTCTGCCATGACAGTTTCCATCACAAAGCCGGGAGAGAAAAAGGCAACAACTATGTCTTACTCTAAGGCTAAGACCTATGTGTTTAACAAGGCTGGAACTTATACAGTTAAGTACACAGTAAAGAACAGCAACAAGCCTTACAAGTCTGCATCTAAGACGGTAAAAGTAATAGTGAAGAATTACAAAGATGCTGAACTTAATGTAGAACCGAATACATTTGCCATGACTGTGAAAGATGGAGCTTTCGATGCAGCGAAGGATTCATTAAAGAAAGAAATTTTGAAAGCAGTTTCAATTATGGATAACGGAGCAACGATCAGCGCAGAAAAGGCAGCGGTTGATCTTAGCAAAGTTAAGAGTACAGAAGGCACATATGATGTTACCGTAAGTTATAAAGGAAAAAGCGGAAAGACTGTTACGAAATCAGTAAAAGTAAACGTGACGGTCGAGACAACAAATCCGACTGTACCGACAACCGCGGTGACAGCTGCAACTACAGCATCAACAAATTAATACAAGATTATGAGTAAAGCCGTATCACTGGATAAGTGATCGGCTTTTTCTCGTTAGATTGAGAGAAATATTGACATCAAACCGGTATATGATAAAATAAATAAGTTAATAAGTATAATATAGGTACAAGAAGTTTTGTGCAGATTATAGAACGAAGATACAGTTTAGGAGGATGAAAATTATGGCAGTACCTTATAATCATAAGGCAATCGAACAGAAGTGGAGGAAACACTGGGAAGAACAACCGGTCAATGTAAATGACGGCAAAAAGCCAAAATACTATTGCCTGGATATGTTCCCATATCCGTCAGGAAGCGGACTTCATGTAGGACACTGGAGAGGTTATGTGATCAGCGATGTGTGGAGCCGTTATAAAATGCTGAACGGATATTATGTGATCCATCCGATGGGGTGGGATGCCTTTGGACTGCCTGCGGAAAACTATGCCATCAAGATGGGCGTGCATCCGAAAGAATCCACAGCAGAGAATATCAGCAATATCAAGCGCCAGATCGGTGAGATCGCTGCCGTCTATGACTGGGATATGGAAGTCAATACAACAGATCCTGAGTTCTACAAATGGACCCAGTGGATCTTTGTACAGATGTTCAAAAAGGGACTGGCCTACGAAAAAGAAATGCCGATCAACTGGTGTCCTTCCTGCAAGACAGGTCTTGCCAACGAGGAAGTTGTCAACGGCAAGTGTGAACGCTGCGGTGCGGATGTGACGAAGAAGAACTTAAGACAGTGGATGTTAAAGATCACAGAATATGCAGACCGTCTTTTGGGTGATCTGGATAAATTAGACTGGCCGGAAAAAGTAAAGAAGATGCAGGCAGAGTGGATCGGAAAGAGCCACGGTGCAGAAGTAGACTTCAAGGTGGACGGAAGCGGCGAGACGATCACTGTCTATACGACAAGACCGGATACCCTCCACGGGGCAACCTTCATGGTTCTGGCTCCGGAGCACAAGCTGGCAGCAGGTCTTGCCACAGAAGAGACAAAAGAAGCTGTGGAAGACTATATCTTCCAGGCATCCTTAAAGTCCTCCGTTGACCGCCTTCAGGATAAGGAAAAGACCGGTGTATTCACGGGAAGCTATGCAGTCAACCCGATCAACGGCAAGAAAGTGCCGATCTGGCTGTCTGACTATGTATTGGCAGACTATGGAACCGGCGCGATTATGTGTGTTCCGGCCCATGATGACCGTGACTTTGAGTTTGCCACAAAGTTTGATATTCCGATCGTACAGGTAATCGCAAAAGACGGAAAAGAAATTGAAAATATGACGGAAGCATACACAGATGCATCCGGAACGATGATCAATTCCGGGGAATGGAATGGAATGGAATCCTCCGTGTTAAAGGAAGAAGCCCCTGAGATCATTGAAAAGATGGGTGTGGGCAAAAAGACAACCAACTATAAGCTCAGAGACTGGGTATTCAGCCGCCAGCGTTATTGGGGAGAGCCGATTCCAATTGTACACTGCCCTGACTGCGGTGCTGTGCCGGTGCCTGAAGATCAGCTGCCGCTGACACTTCCGGAAGTGGAAAAATATGAACCAACTGGAACTGGGGAATCTCCACTTGCAGATATTGAAGAGTGGGTGAACACTACCTGTCCGGTCTGCGGAAAACCAGCAAAAAGAGAGACCAATACCATGCCTCAGTGGGCAGGATCTTCATGGTATTTCCTCCGTTATATTGACAATAAGAATCACGAACAACTTGTTTCCAAGGAAAAAGCGGATAAATACCTTCCGGTAGATATGTATATCGGCGGTGTGGAGCATGCGGTGCTTCATCTTCTGTACTCCAGATTCTATACAAAATTCCTGTATGACATCGGTGTAGTAGATTTTGACGAGCCGTTCCATAAGCTGTTTAACCAGGGAATGATCACAGGTAAAAACGGAATTAAGATGAGTAAGTCAAAAGGAAATGTGGTTTCACCGGATGATCTGGTGAGAGACTACGGATGTGACTCTCTTAGAATGTATGAATTATTCGTAGGACCGCCGGAACTGGATGCCGAGTGGGATGAAAGAGGAATTGACGGTGTACGCCGTTTCTTAAGCCGTTTCTACAACGTGGTACTGGATCAGAAAGATAAGGATGTAAAAGAGACAAAAGAGCTTCTAAAGGTGCGTAATCGTCTTGTATATGATGTGACAAGCAGGCTAAATAAGTTTAGTCTGAATACAGTTGTCAGCGGATTCATGGAATACAACAACAAGCTCAATGAGCTGGCGAAAAAAGGCGGGGTGGACAAAACAACACTGGAGACCTTTATCGTGCTGCTGGCACCGTTTGCGCCTCATATTTCACAGGAACTTTGGAGTGAGCTTGGTCATGAGAATAGTGTATTTGACCAGAAATGGCCGGAATACGACGAAGCATATCTGAAGGATGATGAGGTCGAGATTGCTGTGCAGATCAACGGAAAAGCGAGGGCTACTGTTACGATCGGCGCAGACGATGCAAAAGATGTTGTCATTGAAAAGGCGAAGGAAGCATTAGGAGACAAATTAAACGGAACGATTGTGAAAGAAATCTATGTTCCGGGAAGAATCGTAAATATTGTCCAGAAATAAAATAAAAATAGAAAATGGCGTAAGTGAGAATATTGCTTGCGCCTTTTTTGTTCCATAGGAAAGTTCTCCGAACCTCCCTATGGAACAAAAAAGCCCTACGGGCATTATGCACACAAATGCGTCAGGAATAAAAGGAGGATTTTCATATGATAAAGGCAGTGTTTTTTGACTTAGACGGAACTTTGATCTCCGGCACAACCGGTGAAATTCCTAAAAGTGCCAGAAACGCAGTTGATCTGCTGAGAAAAAATGGAGTCAAAATATTTACCGCCACCGGCAGGCATATTTCAGAGATCAGAGACCTGCCGGCAGATGATATAAAGTTTGATGGATATATTACATTGAATGGACAGCTTTGCCTGGACAGCCGGGAAGAATTATTATATAGTGTGCCGATCAGCAGTGCCGACGTAAAACAGATACTTCATGTTTTTGAGGAAGGGCATGTGCCTGTCATGCTGGTTGAAAAAGACAAAATGTATATTAGTTTTATAGATGAGAAGGTAAGGACAGCGCAGGCAGCCATTCATACCCCTGTTCCTGACATTGGCATTTATTCAGGGGAGCCGGTATATCAGTGTAACCTGTTTACGGATGAGAAAACAGCTGAAGATATTGTGGCAAGGCTTACAGATTGTAAAATGAGCAGATGGAATCCATATGCAGTCGATATTATTTCAAAAAGCGGAGGGAAAGTAGCGGGTATCCGCCAGATTATGCAGCATTATGGTATTCAGCAAAATGAGATTATGGCGTTTGGAGATGGTGAGAATGATATGGATATGCTCCGCTATGCAGGGATCGGAGTTGCAATGGGCAATGCAGACAGGGAAGTAAAGGAATGTGCCGATTACATAACAGAACATGTGGATGCAGATGGGGTGGAAAAAGCATTGAAACATTATTATATAATATGAGTTTTTCTCCATTATCTCCAGTCAGCCCTGGAAAGGCCTCCTTCCGATAATGGAGAAAAACTTTTGTAGGATGCAACCTGTTGTTCAGCCATAATCCTTATCTAGCAGACACTACGTCCATTTTCTATATGATTGGAATGAGGCATTCTAAGAGCCGAACGGAAACAAGGATTATTTTTCTTCTCCGGACGGTAAACTTTGCATGAGGGCAAAGAATTGTTCAGAATTTCCGGTAGTAAAGTATTCATACCATGATTCCAGTGTGTTTGAAGCAAAAACACCTAAATGCTCAATGATTTGTTTTGCCCACAGCAAAGTCCCGGTACAGCTTGCAGTGATAAGGTTGTTGTCCGATACGGATGGCTTGTTTATATAAAATTCTTGCCCTTTATAACCAGGACAAATCATATCAAGAAATCCCGGCCCGTTGCTGGTATGCGGACGTTGGTCAAACAGACCGAAGTCAGCCAATGCAGCGGTAGCCCCGCAGATTGCACATACCAAAGCACCGAAAGAGAGAAGCTCACCAGCTTTTTTGATGATAGCGGCGTGCTTTGGGTCGTTCCATGTATCTGCTCCCGGTAAGAGCAACACACTTGTTTTACTCACAATCATATCGTCAATGAGACAATCGGGCACGATTGTAAGCCCGCCCATCGTGTGGATTGGCGCCTCAGAATAACTGACCGTTTTAAGTGATACCAATGGTGCATCTTTTTTGAAAAACCGGCCAGAATTCAGTTCTGAGATAACGTGTCCCAGTTCCCAGTCGGCCAAGGTATCAAGGACATAAACATAGATTGTAAACATAAATTTTCTCCTTTTTATAACATTTTTAAATTGATTTCTTTTGTATTGTACCATGCGATTACTGACAACAGTATGGCCATAATATAAATCGAAAGGCGGCTATGAAATGAAAGTAGACAGGCTTGTCAGCATTATTATGATACTCCTTGATAAAAAACGAATCGGCGCACAGGAACTGGCGGATATGTTTGAAGTTTCACCCCGCACGATCTACCGTGACATAGACGCCATCAACATGGCGGGTATCCCTGTCCGCGGGGCGTCAGGCGTGGGTGGCGGCTTTGAAATTATGCCGGAATACAAAATTGATAAAAAGGTCTTTTCTACCGATGACCTTTCCGCTCTCTTGATGGGACTTTCCAGTCTTTCCAATATAGTGAGGGGTGATGAGTTGGTACACGCTCTTGCGAAAGTCAAGAGTTTTATCCCTGCCGACAGAGCGAAAGACATCGAATTAAAGGCGAATCAGATATGGATAGATTTAAGTCCGTGGACTGGTAACAGCAACATTCAGCCATATTTAGAAATGATCAAAGGAGTTTTGCAGGAAAAGAAGCTGCTGTCGTTTGAATATATAGCCCATCACGGAAAGAAAACCACACGAACGGTCGAGCCGTACCAGCTTGTACTGAAAAGCAGCCAATGGTATTTACAAGGGTATTGCCATAAAAGAAATGATTTTCGTCTATTCAGACTATCCCGCATGTCAAACCTTCAAATGAAAGAGGATACTTTTGAGCTGCGGGATTATGAAAAACCGACATTAGACTTTGAAGATCTTCTGGAAACGATGCAGACAAAAATTAAAATCCGTATTCATAAATCTGTGATGGACCGGGTGCTTGATTTTTGTTCTTATGAAGATTTTTCGCCAGACGGTGATGAGTATTATATTGTTCGTTTTCCTTTCATAGAGAATGAATACCACTACGATATACTTTTGGGTTTTGGGAATAAATGCGAGTGTTTAGAGCCGTTACATATCCGCGCGGAAATGAAGCGGAGAATCCATGATATAGCTGCTGTATACGAAAGCTAGTGTCATTCGCTGTCTGTGGGGAATACAAAACCCTCAATGAACTTCTGAGCGGACAACGGCTCAATAACACCGAATTCCGGCAGAAGGCGGATGACAACGTGATCGATTCTTTAAAGAGAGAGAAGGTGATCTGGAAGAAAAGGAGATTTATTGATTTTTTGGAGGGCGGCGGAACTGGGATTTTGGTGTCTATTATTTTTTCTCCGGACTCTCCCAGAAGGACCATAGCATTTTTGGTCGGTCTGGCCATGTTATGCACCGGATGGTATTTCAGGACAAAATATGAACAGTATATTCTGCGCAAAGCAGGGGAAGGGAAATAGGTTGACACTTCTTTCTGTTTGATCTATACTGAACGATGTTCAGTATGAAAGGGGGAATTCTTTGAATAAAACAGTGACCTCAAAAGAAGCCATTCTGGCAGCCAGCCGGAAGCTGGTGATGGAGAAGGGGCTTCCGGCAGTGAATATGCGGTCTGTGGCATCTGTATGCGGTGTGGCTGTCGGCTCCGTTTATAATTATTTTCCGTCAAAGTCAGAGCTTTTGACAGCAACAGTAGAAGAAGTGTGGAAAGAAATATTTCATATGCCCGAACGGTCCGTGGAGTTTTCTGGTTTTGCAGACTGTGTCGCCTGGTTGTTTGAGCGGATCAGAGAAGGCTCCAGGAAATACCCAGGTTTTTTTACGCTGCATTCCATGAGTTTTGCGGCAGGGAACAGAGAACAGGGTCAAAAGATGATGGAACATTACTTTGACCATATGAAGAGTGGCCTCCTGCATGTACTGGAATGTGATCAGAACGTGAAGCCGGGAGTCTTTAATGAGATACTGACACCGGAAAGCTTTGTAGATATGGTATTTTTTAATGTGACATCTTCCCTTCTGGAAGAGCGGGGGGACTGCCGGCCTCTTCTAGAACTGATAAAGCGTGTGCTCTATGAACTATGATCAACCCCTGTCCTGTGAAATGTAGGGCAGGATCTTTTAATAATAAAATTGAACGAAGTTCAAGTTGAAGTTGGACAGAAAAGGAGAAACAATGAAAGTACAGAAAAAACAGCTGCTTTTTGCAGCAGGAATTGTGTGGGGAATTGCGGGATTTAATATCCTGAGAATCGGCCTTATGGCCTACGGCGGGCATTGGTCTGTGTTAAACGGGCTGGGCTCTTTGGCAGTATTTGCGGTATTTCAGGTTATGGTGTTTGGTAAGCTTGTCAGGAAGCATACGGCCAGGATCATGGAATATAATGAAGAGAAACAGTTTATCTTAAAGTTTTTTGATGTAAAATCTTTCTGTATCATGGGATTTATGATGACCGCCGGCATAGGGATCAGATTATCGGGAATCTGGCCAGAATCATGGATTGCTGTATTTTACACAGGTCTGGGGACGGCGTTGTTTCTGGCAGGAGCAGCTTTTCTTTTAAATTATCTGAAGGTGCGCGGCAACGCTGTGAATGCAGCAGCGGAGCTTGAATAGGAAAGGAGAATGACTATGCAGGCAATTATGGAAACCATTTTTGATATTGTATATCTGACAACGGTGATTTCAGTGGGAATTATGATGATCGCAAAGAGCAGAGGCAGCAGGCAGCATTGGCTGTTTGGAATTATGGCTGTAGTTCTGGGAGCAGGGGACTCCTTTCATCTTGTGCCCCGGGCGGTGGCTCTGTGCACTACGGGACTTGATCACTATACACAAGCCCTGGGAATCGGAAAGTTGGTTACTTCCATAACAATGACGATATTTTATGTTTTGCTGTATCACATATGGCAGATGAGATACCGGGAAAAGGGGAGAGCCGGGCTGACAGCGGTTGTATATATCCTGGCTGTGGCAAGGATCGTTTTATGCCTGTTTCCGCAAAATGGATGGACCAGCGCAAAACCGCCGCTTGTCTGGGGTATTTATAGGAACCTTCCTTTTGCAGCCTTGGGGCTTTTGATCATTATCCTGTTTTACCAGAAGACACGGAATGGCAAAGACAGGCCGTTTCAGTGGATGTGGCTTACCATTACCCTGAGTTTTGCCTTCTATATCCCTGTTGTTCTGCTGGCAGACAGATTTCCGGCAGCAGGTATGCTGATGATTCCAAAAACATGTGCCTATGTCTGGACCGTTTTGATAGGATTCCGGGATATGAAAAAGTGACGTAACACCGCAAAAAATATCATGCACTGTTTGTACTCTTTCGGTATACTAGACATAGGAGACATCTAAAAACGAAAAGAGGTATTGACAAATGACAGATATTATAGTGCAGGGACTTACTCAAAATAATCTGAAACATGTTTCATTCAGGATTCCAAAGGAGAAGATCACCGTGTTTACGGGTGTGTCCGGCTCAGGAAAATCCAGCATAGTTTTTGATACCATCGCCGCAGAGTCACAGCGGCAGATGAATGCCACTTATCCGGCGTTTGTGCGCTCAAGACTGCCAAAGTATCCAAAGCCGGTGGTGGAACGGATCGACAACTTGACAGCGTCAGTGGTGGTGGACCAATCTCCTCTGGGAGGAAACGCCCGCTCGACAGTGGGGACTATAAGCGGACTGTACTCCAGCCTGCGGATTCTGTTTTCAAGAATAGGAAAACCTTATGTGGGAACGGCCTCTTATTTTTCTTTTAATGATCCCAATGGAATGTGCAAAACTTGTTCCGGCCTCGGGAAGGTCTCCCAAATTGATATAGAAGCCGTGATCGATCCCGATAAATCATGGAATGAGGGATGCATCAAAGATTCCCTTTACCGCCGCGGTTCCTGGTATTGGAGACAGTATGCCGAGTCTGGGCTGTTCGACCTTGACAAGCCTGTCAAGGATTACTCCAGTGAAGAGTACAATCTCCTTCTGTATGGTTCACGGAACGGAAAGGGAGAACCGGAGAATCCAAAAGTAACTGGTATCTTTCATAAATATACGAAAACTCTGTTAAACCGCGACCTCAGCAGCAAAAGTAAGCATACACAAAAGAAGTCACAGGATCTGGTCACGGAAATGGAATGTACGGAGTGCCACGGAAAAAGGTTGAATGAGGAAGCCCTGAGCTGCAAAATCAATGGGTATTCCATCGCAGATCTTTGCGAGATGGAATTGACTCAGTTGAGGGAAGTTTTATCACAGATTACAGATCAGACCGTGGGGGTACTGGTCCAGACATTAATAGAGGGGCTGGACAGGATGATAGAGATCGGTCTGCCATATCTTCATTTAAACCGTGAAACACCGTCGTTGTCCGGCGGGGAGGCGCAGAGGCTGAAACTGGTCCGATACATGGGCAGCAGTCTGACCGGGATGACCTATATTTTTGACGAACCCAGCGCAGGGATGCATCCAAGAGATGTCTACCGTATGAACAATCTGTTAAAGCAGCTTCGGGATAAGGGCAATACGGTCCTTGTGGTAGAACATGACAAGGATGTGATCTCGATTGCAGATTATGTGATCGACGTTGGACCTCAGGCAGGACAGGACGGCGGGGAAATTGTTTTTGCAGGCTGTTATGGTGATCTGCAAAAGTCCGGTACATTAACGGGAAAGGCAATGCTTCAGTCTCTTCCGGTAAAACAGGAACTGCGCCGGCCGTCGGGAAGTCTGCCGGTTCGAGGAGCAAACCTTTATAATCTAAAGAATGTAGATGTGGACATTCCTCTGGGGATCATGACGGTTGTGACCGGAGTGGCCGGTTCGGGAAAGAGTACCCTGATCTCCAAGGTATTTGCAAACCAATATGAGAACGATGTTGTAATGATTGACCAAGGGCCCATCACGGCAACCAGCCGTTCCACGCCAGCTTCCTATCTGGGCTTTTTTGATGCGGTCAGGAAACTGCTGGCGGAGGAGAATGGGAAACCGGTCAGCCTGTTCAGCTTTAACTCCACAGGAGCTTGTCCGGTGTGCGGCGGAAAGGGTGTCATCGTAACAGAGTTGGCTTTTATGGATCCGATCATCACAGAGTGTGAAGCCTGCGGCGGAGTACGGTATAATGAGGAAGCGCTTGCCTGCGCCTACAAAGGGAAGAATATAGTGGAGCTTCTGGGATTGACTGCATCACAGGCTTTGGAAGTGTTTGAAGATGCAAGGATCACGAAGCGGCTTAGAATGATGCAGCAGGTGGGATTATCCTATCTGACTTTGGGGCAGCCGCTCAGCTCATTGTCCGGCGGTGAACGCCAGAGGATCAAGCTGGCTAAGAATTTGGGAAAAAAGGGAAGCATTATCATTATGGATGAGCCAACCACAGGACTGCACATGTCAGATATCGAAAACCTGCTAAAGCTGTTTGACATGCTTGTGTCCCGAGGGAATACCCTGATAGTGATCGAGCATAATCTTGACGTGATGAAGCAGGCGGACTGGATCATCGATATCGGACCCGATGGAGGAAAAAACGGCGGCGAAGTAGTCTTTGCCGGGACCCCTGCGGATATGGTTAAGAGCGCCAAAACACTGACTGCACACAGCCTGCGGGCATCCTGTTCCTTTTTATAGACCTGGCTATCCGAACAGTACCTGAAAAGAGAGGATTCATTCAGCAGGATGGATTATAATGAGACAGGGAAAAAAGAGAGGAAACAAGGAGGACATAAAAATGGATTTACCTTTCCGTATCATGAAAAAGGACAGTTTTCGTGTTGTGGGCTACGCAATTCAGACAACGAACAAAAAAAGAGAGGCAAGAAAGGCAGTTCCTATGCATTGGGCCAGGATCAAGAAGGAGCACCTTGAAGAACCGCTGTTAAAACTGGCAGATGAGGAACACCGTGGACTATTTGGTATCAATATCTACAACACCAATCCAGCGGACTCCAGAAAATTTGAATACCTGATAGGGGTTTCCAGCGGCTGTGAAGTGCAGGAGGAACTTGTAGAATTTACTATGCCTGCTGTGACGTGGGCTGTATTTCCGTGTATAATGGAAACGATAGGAAAAACAGAGGCCCAGGCAATTACAAAATGGCTTCCAAAATCCAATTACAAGCCGTTGAATAAAGGTTATATAACCGGAAGGATGAAATCTGGGGCACCGGATATTGAATACTATGGAAAGGACGGGCATGTAGAGGTCTGGATCGCAGTGGAAGAAGGATAGAGACATTGCTGAAAAACTCTAACTTATGTTACAATTCTACCAGAGCACAGGTATGAGTTTTTCTCCATTATTTCCAGTCGGCTCTGGAAAGGCCTCCTTCCAACAATGAAGAAAAACTCTTAGAGGTGGAGCCTTTTGTCTTGTAGCAGCCTGCTCCAGCAGACATTACGTCCCTGAGACAGCAAGGCGGAGAACTGGTGAAAATGTAATGACATTTTCCACATGATCTCCGTTCGGCTCTTAGAATGTCTCACTCCAATCATGTAGAAAATGGACGTAATGTCTGCTGGAGAAGGACTTCTGTCAAAACATGGGATGCCCCAGAGGGTATAGGTTTTTTGACCAATATCTCCTATGCAGGGACAGATTATTGATTCTAAAGGAGTAGATATGTATACATTTGAGAGCAGAATAAGATACAGTGAAGTAGACGCAGAGGGAAAGCTTCCGGTACCGGGCATTATTGATTATTTTCAGGACTGCAGTGTATTCCAGTCAGAGGATCTGGGTGTGGGAGTGGAGTATCTGGCATCCAAAAATCGGGCTTGGATGCTGAACTCTTGGCAGGTTGTCATCGAAAGACATCCTCTGGAGGGGGAACTGGTGAGGACCAGCACCTGGGCGTCAGGCTTTGAACGGCTTTTTGGACTGAGAAATTTTACGATGAAGGATGAACAGGGAGAAATGCTTGCCTATGCAAATTCCTACTGGGTGTATATGGATCTGGAAATGGGAAGACCTGTGAAAGCAACACCGGAGGAAGTTGCGGTGTATCAGCCGGAACCTGCTCTTTTGATGGAATATGAGCCGAGAAAGATCAAACTTCCGAAGGAATGGAAGGAAAAGGAACCCCTGACGGTTCCGAAATCATGGATTGACAGCAATCATCATGTGAATAACAGCCAGTATGTCAGACAGGCATGGAACGCTCTGCCCCTTTATACAAAAATAAAGCAGGTCAGGGTGGAGTATAAGAATTCAGCAAAGCTGGGAGATGTGATGATCCCAAGGACATGGACCGCAGAGGAAAAGATCATTACCGAGTTATGTGATGAAGATAGGACCCCCTATGCAGCCGTAGAATTTCAGCTGAAGGTTTAAAAAGAATGAAACAAAACAGGAAGAGCCTTGTGAAAGGAGCCGTTATGCGGCGGCCCCAGCAAGGCTTTTTTCATTCCATAGGAAAGTTCTTCGAACCTCCCTATGGAATAAAAAAGCCCTGTGGGCAGTATGCACACAATGATATGTACCCCCTTCACTGGTTTTGTCCAGTAAAGGGGGTACATATCATAGGTCTAACTTTTGGGGATCAGTTCAGGGGAGATGAGTTGGGCTTGACCACTTTGTTCCTTTATAGGAAACTTGTCGTTTCCTATAAAGGGGTGTTTAGAATAAAAAAATATACCCATCAAAAGATGGGCATGGCAAACAGATGAAATGGATTAGAAGAGATAAAAACCTTCTTCTCCGATTTCATCATCAAGATCATCCTCCTCATGCAGGAAATAATCCATATCCAGTAAGTCATCATCGCTCATAGATCTGATGTCTTTCGTGGTCATCCCTTCAGGTGGATGCTGCATATACGTTTGTCTGAGTTCCTCGATGTGTTTTGGATCCATTTTGATTGTCCTCCGTTTGGTTCAGTATATCACAGCGGAGGAGGCTGTGGGAGTAAAGATTAAGGACCATGATATTTTTCCTTGGCTTTTCGATAAAGTTCATCGAGAGGAACGCGCTTGTGGTTATGATAAATTTCGAGCAATTCCATTTTTTGGTTACAGCATGGGCATTGAATCGGGTCATATCCAAAAGAGAGACTGATACAGTCCCGCCATCTGTTCATAGAAAGATAAAATTTATGCATTGATGAATGGATCGCATGATGGAGTTTGTAATCTTCTATATGGGATCTGGCATAAAGCCCATAGTAACGAACTTGTTTAAAATGTTTTTCTGGAATGTGTCGGATCAGTCTTTTGATGAAGTCCATGGAGGGAAGAGTTTCTTCCACATAGTGATCATCTTCATGACGGTTGTAATGAAACGTGACCGTATCATCAATAGAGTTGTAGAGATCAATGCGGGAAGTGGCGATGACGGGTCTGCCCAGATACCGGCCGATGTAGTTAATCACCTGTTTTGGCTTACAGCGGTTTGGTTTTGCATAGACATAAAAGCCATCCCTGCTGTTTTTGTAAACCTGAGAGACCACTTCTTTGAAAGAATGAGGAAGTTTCTTCTTAAGTTCATTCAAAAGAGCAGTTTGAAAGGAGCTGCGCATGAAAGTATAGTTAAAATGTGATTTTGCCTGCCACAGGCCACTTTTGCCCAGACCACCTTCTGAAAGGAGACAGTGAATATGCGGGTTCCATTTCAAATCTCTGCCAAAGGTATGAAGGACAAGAATGAAACCAGGAGTAAATAATTCTGTTTGATTATCCTTGTGGAACATGCGGAGAATGACACTTCTTACAGCAGAAAAAAGGCAGTTAAGAAGAGAACGATCCTGGAGGAAGTAAGAGCGAAGTTCATCTGCAATGGTAAAAACACAATGTCTGTGTTTGACGTTGATGATTTTAAAAGCCATAGAAGTAGTGCGGTCAATGGAATACTTGGCACCGCAGGTAGGACAGAAACGGCTTTTGCAACGAAAAGGAACAAACTTTAAGTTGCCACATTTGGAGCATCCATACATGGCACCACCGAAAGAAGGGTCGCCACAATGAAGCATTCGGTCAATGTTTTGGATGACAGAAGGACGAGGATGGAGAGTATATTTGATTTCTTCATAATGGTCACAAAAGATTTTCTGTAATATATTCATAGGACTATTATGAAGGAAAAAGAGACAAAAGAAAAGCCTTAACCCCTCATGAGTGAGGGGCAGGGGAGTTGAAGTGTCGAAGACACTTTTTTATATTTAAGGTCTTGCTTGTGACGCAGCGTAACGAAGTATAATGGTAGGCAGGAGGGGGATCAATGAAGAGAGAAAGAGCAATTCCAGAGAATTATATGACCGTAGGCGAACTTGCTAGAAAAATGGGAACGACGGTCCGCACATTACAGTATTACGACAGAGAAGGTATTTTCTCACCTTCTGCTGAAAGCAGCGGGGGCCGAAGGCTTTATACCTATAGGGATATGATCAGGCTACATCAGATCCTGTCTTTAAAGTCCCTTGGATTTTCATTAAAGGACATTAAAAATAAGCTGGTGTCGCTTGAGACACCGGAGGATGTCGCCGATGCTCTGACCCATCAGGCTGACGCCGTGAAAGAGAAAATTCAAAGCCTTACAGAATCGTTAAAGGCAATAGAAGCATTAAAATCGGAAGTGCTGAGCATGCAGTCCGTAGATTTTAAAAAGTATGCGGATATCATCATCAATCTGCAAATGGGAAATGAGTACTATTGGCTTATCAAACATTTTGACAATAAGATGCTGGACCATATCAGAACTCGTTTTGACATCGAAGGCGGTATGGCTTTTATGAACCGGTTTCAACAGCTGAACGATGAAGCCATGGAACTAAAAGAAAATGGTGTCCCTCCACAAGCCCCCAAAGCACAGATACTAGCAGAAAAGTTTTGGAATCTGGTTTTGGATTTTACAGACGGGGATATGAGCATGCTGCCCAGCCTTATGGAATTTGCAGGCCAAGGGGATATTGAGAAAGGCTGGGGGCAGAGACAGGCGGAGATCAGTACCTATCTGGAACCTGCATTATCTATCTATTTTTCAAGATCAGGGATTGATCCATTTGGGGAGGAATGAATATGGGCTGTGCCATACAGATTGAAAATCTGAGAAAAAGCTACGGGGAGCACCTGGTATTAAAGGGGCTTAATCTTAGGATTGAAGAGGGGGAGATTTTTGGTCTTCTCGGAATAAATGGAGCGGGAAAAACAACAGCATTTGAATGCATTGAGGGTTTAAGAAAATATGACAGCGGCCGGATCACGGTAAACGGAAAAATGGGAATTCAGTTACAGTCATCCTCTCTCCCTGCCTATATAAAGCCCCAGGAGGCGGTTTTGCTGTTTGCAAACTGGAATGGAACAGCGGCTGATCCGTCCATACTTGCGGCTCTCGGTATCCATGAACTGGAGAAAAAGCAATACAGGGAACTATCCATGGGCCAAAAGAGACGTCTGCATCTGGCACTTGCCCTGGTGGGCAATCCGGATCTTGTTTTCCTTGATGAGCCCACAGCAGGGCTTGATGTGGAGGGAAGGATCTCTCTGCATGCACAGATCCGACTGTTAAAAGAACAAGGAAAAACGATCCTGCTGGCCAGTCATGACATGGCTGAGGTGGAAGCCTTGTGTGACCGCATTGCCATTCTTAACAAGGGAAATCTCGCATTTCTTGGCACCGTAGATGAACTGACTGCAAGCATCGGAAGACGATATAACATTAAGATCATAACCAAAGCCGGTGAAGAAGACTATGCTGCAGAGAACATCGGTGAAGCTATGCTGGACCTGTTGGAAGGCTATAAGAAGAGAAATCTTACGGTTCTTGATATTAAGATTGACAGGGGAACTCTGGAAGAGCATTTTATCAATATCGCAAAGGGGGAATAAACTATGAAGGCGTTTCTGTATGGAATGGTCCTGCAGTGGAAATTGGATATCCGCAGCAGGGCATTGCTGATTACCTGCTATGTTGTCCCTCTATTGTTCTTTGCGGTCATGGGAGGAATCTTTACGTCCTTAATGCCGGAAGCGAAGGATACATTGATACAATCTATGACGGTCATGGGGGTATCTATGGGTGCGTTGATCGGGATGCCGCCTTCACTGTCCGAGATTTACGGCACAGATATAAAGAAAATGTATCGGGCAAACGGAGTACCGATGTATTTTGGACTTGTCTCACTGGCCTTCTCAGCTTTTGTCCATCTGCTGATCATGAGTGCTATCATCCTTATCACCGCTCCGATTGCCTTCGATGCGAAAATACCGTCTGACCTGCCGTTGTATTTTACAACACTGACAGCATTTATTGCTGTATCCTTAAGTGTTGCCGGTGTCTTGGGGCTATCTGTAAAAAACCAGGCAAAGCTAACGATGATTTCCCAGCTGATATTTTTGCCATCCATCATGCTGTCCGGAATTATGTTTCCAGCAAAACTGCTCCCTGGAATTTTGAATAAACTGGGAAAACTATTTCCAGCAGCCTGGGGATACCAGCTGCTTTCTGGTCCAAAGTTTGACATTTCAATCATCTTTCCGCTTCTGCTGATCTTTATAACCGCAGTAATCCTATGTCTTTTCCTGTTGAAGAAACAACGATCTGAATAAAAAAATAACTTCCTTTTTTAAACTCTGCATAGTGCAGAGTTTTTTTGTTCCATAGGAAAGTTCTGCGAACCTCCCTATGGAACAAAAAAGCCCTGCGGGTACTATGCACACAAATGCGTGAGGAAACTATTTGACTACGTCAAATCGCATTTGGCGCGCAAAGTTGCCAAGCCCCTCAAAGAGTGAGGGGTTGGGGAGATGAAGTGGGCTTGCCCACTTTGTTCCTTCCATAAGACAGTTCTCCGAAACTCCCTATGGAATACAAAAGCGAAAGGAATCCACCCTAAAAAACATGCTTTAAAGGCATTAATTTCTATTTAATATAGGTATTTGATATTGATAGAACGCAGTTGTATAGTAAAGCTACAGGGCACATTGTTTCTTATCCCCTTCGGGAGAGCGTGCTGTTGCAAAACAAAAGGCGACTCCTACGATACTTTTTTCCTATTGTCGGAAGGATGCCTTTCCAGAGCCGACTGGAGATAATGGAGAAAAACGATCGTAGGAGGTGATGAGGTGGCAGAGGATCAGGACTATGATTCCTTGGTACAGAATCTGAAGGATGCCGGATGCGCGGAGGAAATGATCGACCGTTTTATGGAAGAATGGAACAAGGATGATAGGAAGGAACAGATTCAGGTATTATCGGGGCACAGAAAAATATTACTTGACATGATGCATACAAAGCAGCGGCAGATCGATTGTCTTGACTATCTGATGTATCAATTAAGAAAGAGATAGAAAGGGGATGGAGGAACTTCCTATGAAGAAAAGTATCGTCTGTGCGGCGCTGGCTTTGCTGCTGACGGCATCTGTCACAGCATGTCAAAAGCAGGCGGATGAAAGACGGCCATCAGAAAACAAAGAGAAGTCTTCCAATACAGAGAACGGGCGAAAGAAGAAGGAGGAGACAGTTTTGAACATTGAGATTGGAAAAAGAATATTCCGGGCAGTCTTATACGACAATCAATCTGTGAGGTCCTTCAAAAAAATGCTTCCCATGACAATTTCCATGGAGGAACTAAATGGAAATGAGAAATATCAGTACTTAGATGAAAAACTTCCGGAAGATTCACAGAAAGTGAAGGAGATCCGTACCGGTGATTTCATGTTATATGGGTCCGACTGTCTGGTGTTATTTTATATGGATTTTAAGACAACCTACGCTTATACAAAATTAGGATATATAGAGGATCCAGAAGGAATGGCTTCCGCCCTTGGTCAGGGAAGTATAACGGTGACATTCCGGCTGGAAGAAAATTAGAAATCAGGGAAAAAGGAGAGTTTAGAATGAAACAGATTACACAGCAGTTTTTAACAGGCGAGAGGGCACTTTTTAAAGAAAATGATTTAGAGATTTATGATACTGTATTTGCAGACGGGGAGTCCCCGTTAAAGGAAAGCAGGAACATTGAATTGTACGGCAGTATGTTTAAATGGAAATATCCTCTCTGGTACAGCAAAAATATCAGGATGAAGGACTGTACTATTTTTGAAATGGGAAGGGCGGGCATCTGGTATACAGAAAATATTTCTATGGAGGATACTACAATTGAAGCGCCGAAAAACTTCCGCAGGGCGAAAGGAATCACCTTAAAATATGTAACGATGCCAAATGCACAAGAGACCCTTTGGAACTGTGAGGATATTACCATGGAGCATGTTTCGGCAAAAGGAGATTACTTTGCCATGAACAGCAGGGATATGGTGCTGTCTGACTTTACTTTGGTTGGTAATTACTCCTTTGACGGAGCTAAAAATGTGGAGATTCACCATGCGAAGATGTTGTCAAAGGATGCGTTTTGGAACAGTGAAAATGTGACCGTATATGACTCCTTTATTTCCGGTGAATACCTGGGATGGAACGCAAAAAATCTGACTCTGGTCAACTGTACAGTGGAAAGTCTGCAGGGAATGTGTTATATCGACCATCTGGTTATGGAAAACTGCAAACTGTTAAATACCACACTGGCTTTTGAATATTCCACAGTGGAAGCTCAGATCAACGGAACCATTGACAGTGTGTTCAACCCATCCGGCGGGGTGATTCAGGCCGGCCATATTAAAGAGCTGATCATGGAAGAGGACAAAGTGGATCCGAAAGAGACAAACATCATTCTTCAGGAGGAAATGAAAGATGCCGTATGATTTTAATAAAGTGATCAACAGAAGAGGCACAGGGTCCATGAAGTGGGATGTGCCTGAGAGAGAACTCCCCATGTGGGTGGCAGATATGGATTTTAAAACTGCACCGGAAATCATGGAGGCAATGAGAAGGAAAACAAATCTGGGCATCTATGGGTATTCTGTGGTGCCGGAAGATTGGTATGAAGCTTACATCCGCTGGTGGGAACGCCGTCATGGATTTACCATGGAAAAAGAATGGCTCATATTTTGTACTGGAGTAGTCCCGGCCATATCCAGTATGGTGCGCAAACTGACCACGGCAGGTGAGAATATTTTGGTATTGACGCCTGTTTATAATATCTTTTTCAACTCGATTATGAATAACGGAAGAAATGTGCTGGAGAGCAGACTAAGATATGACGGCAGCGGATATGAGATTAATTTTGAGGACCTGGAAGAGAAACTTTCAGATCCTCAGACCTCTATGATGCTTTTATGTAACCCGCATAATCCGGTAGGAAAGATATGGGACAGAGAAACACTGAGAAACATCGGAGAACTGTGTGTCAAACATCATGTGATCGTAATTTCTGATGAAATCCACTGTGATCTCACAGAACCGGGTTATGACTATGTGCCGTTTGCCTCTGTATCCAGAGAATGCAGGGAAAACAGCATCACCTGTCTGGCCCCTACCAAGGCATTTAACCTGGCAGGACTCCAGACTGCGGCAGTGGCAGTGCCGGACCCATATCTGCGTCATAAAGTGAGCAGGGGGTTAAATACAGATGAAGTCGCAGAGCCCAATGTGTTCGCCGCAGATGCTGCTGTGTCGGCGTTTACTCACGGGGAAGCCTGGCTTGAGGAACTGCGAAGCTATCTGTGGGAAAACAGAACCTATGCAGAAGAATATATAGGAAGAGAAATTCCATCCATAATGCCTGTGCCTGCCCATGCCACATATCTGCTGTGGATGGAGTGTAAAGATGTGATCGGAAGTTCTGTGGAATTCAGCCGTTTTCTGAGGAAACACAGTGGACTTTATGTGTCAGACGGCAATGAATACAGAAACGGAGAAGGGTTTCTGCGCATGAACCTGGCATGTCCACGCACAGTATTAGAAGACGGTTTATTGAGGCTGAAAGAAACGATTCCTGTCTATGAACAATGGATGGCATCCCAATGTTAAACGGAGGGAAAAACTCATGAATAAAAAAATGATTTTTATACTG
The DNA here is from genome assembly GCF_005280655.1 of Anaerostipes rhamnosivorans. Classification (NCBI taxonomy): domain Bacteria; kingdom Bacillati; phylum Bacillota; class Clostridia; order Lachnospirales; family Lachnospiraceae; genus Anaerostipes; species Anaerostipes rhamnosivorans. Next base: position 2,188,211 of record NZ_CP040058.1, on the reverse strand, counting down.
ACGGTGGGAGTGTTCAGTATCATCAATACAGAAATGGGCGTTGTGGGCATTCTGCCCATGATCGCGGAAAGGTACCAGGTGAGTATCTCCACAGCAGGGCTTTTGGTGAGCATGTTTGCCCTGGCCGTGGCGGTTTCAGGTCCCACGATGCCGCTTCTGTTTTCCGGGTTTAACCGAAAAAGGGTTATGATCCTTGTGCTGGGGGTATTTACTGTGTGCAATGTAATCTCTGCATTTGCCCAGCACTTCCCGGTGGTCCTGGCGGCCCGGGTGCTGCCCGCATTTTTTCATCCTATTTATGTATCTATGGCACTTTCTGTGGCGGGCGGATCTGTTGAAAAGAAGGAGGCTCCCAAGGCAGTTGCTAAAGTCATGATGGGAGTATCAGCAGGCATGGTGTTAGGAGTACCTGTGGTCAGCTATATTACAGGACTGACCTCCCTGCGGATCGGCATGTTATTTTTTGCTGCGGTCAATGGGTTTGTTTTGCTGGCCACGATATTCTTTGTGCCGGATCTTCCGGTAAAAGAGAAAATGTCCTATGGTTCGCAGGTAAAGGTTTTAAAAGAGCCTTCAGTTTGGATTTCCATCGCGGGGGTTGTGCTGTTAAACGGTTCTGTGTTTGGTGTGTACAGTTACCTTTCTGAATATATGGAAAAAGTGACAGGACTTTCTGCTGAGTGGATCAGTATTCTGCTGCTGGTGTATGGATTGTCAAACATCATAGGAAATATTCTTGCAGGCCGGCTGCTCAGCAGCAGGCCCATGGGATTCATCACCACATTTCCGTTTCTTTTGGCAGCGGTCTATATAGTGTTATTTTTCCTGGGGTATTTAAGTTTTATTATGGCTGTGCTGACCTTTGTGTGGGGTGTTCTTGCAGGGGCGGCGGCAAATATTAATCAGTATTGGATGACAACAGCAGCGCCAAAAGCGCCGGATTTTGCCAATGGTCTGTTTCTGGCAGCCACCAATCTCGGTACCACAGCGGCTACGACAGTCTGCGGATTTTTCTTGTCCGGCATGGGGACTCCTTATCTGATGATTGGAGGGATTTTATTCCTTCTGCTGGCATTCGCAGCCATCATGTTCAGGGTACTTGGACAAAGGAGGCTGGCAGATGCCGGACTGTGAGATTTAGAGCTTTCCCGCTGAAAATTCTTTCTTAGCCAGTTCCAGAAATTTTTCAGCGGCCTTTGAGAATACCTGATATTTTTTCCATACAAGGTCTAATTTAGCCTCATATCTTGGAGAAAGGGGGCGGAAGCACAGACGGCTGTCACCGGAGGTGTTGAGCAGTTTATCCAGGCAGAGAGCATAACCAAATCCCTCGTCCACCATGAGAGAAGCGTTGTAGATCAGATTGTAGGTACTGACAATGTTCAGAGTATTAATCTCTTTTCCCAGCCAGGCTAAAAAATCATTTCCGATGGACTGGCTGGAGGTGATCAGAGGAACGTCTGATAAATCCTCAGGAGTGATGACATCATTTTTGGCCAAAGGACAGTCTTTTGGCATGAGAAGCCCCCAGGTGTCTTCAACAGGGAGATGGATGTGATTATATTTTTTTAAGTCACCGTATTCAATAAGCACTCCAAAATCCAGGAGTCCTTTGTCCAGACGCTCCGTGACATTGTCCCCATTGCCGCTGTACAGGTGATAACGGATCCCAGGGTGTTTTTTTCGCAGGTCGGATGCGATCCGGGCAATCAGGCGCATGGCATCTGTCTCACCACCTCCGATGTAGATGTCCCCGGTGATGATGTCATCAGGGGCGTGAAGTTCGGCCTCTGTTTTCTCTACAAGGTCAAGGATTTCAGTAGCTCTTTTGCGGAAAAGAATCCCGTCTTCCGTCAGGGTGATCTTCCGGCTGCCCCGGATGAAAAGCCGTTTGCCAAGTTCTTCTTCCAGCTCCATCAGCTGTCTGGACAGAGTCGGCTGTGTGATATGAAGAGACTCAGCGGCGCCGGAAATGCTCTGCTCTCTGGCAACAGCGAGAAAATACCGCAGTACACGTAATTCCATAATAGTTACCTCCCAATTTGTTTCATGTATAGTCTGAGTATAGTAAGTCAATTTATGCCTGTCAAGTATAGAGACTAGTCTGACAGAGAAAGTAGTTATGGAAGAATGATGAAAAGGAAGGAGTCAATATGTGGGAAAATTTTTTCTTGAAAGGATTGGCTGTCGGGCTTCTGTTTGGAATGCCCGTGGGTGCTGTTGGTGCCCTGACCGTTCAGCGGATTCTGAAGTTTGGGCCGGGAGCCGGGATTCTGTCCGGCATGGGTTCATCAGTGGCAGACTGTATTTATGCCTGTATAGGGGTTTTTGGGCTGTCTTTTCTGTCTGATTGTCTGCTTCAAAACCAAGAGGTGATCCATATTTTGGGAGGCATCTTAATCCTTTTTATGGGAGTTGGAATCATCAGGAAAAAAGCAGAGACAGGCAGTGTAAAGGCAGACGCAAAAGCAGGTGCTGCCATGTTTCTTTCCTCTTTTGCGGTGGCCATCACCAATCCGGCCTCTATCTTGTCATTTCTGTTTGTATTTTCATATTTCGGAATTTCAGGCAAGGTAGAGGCGGCAAGGGGAATTCAGCTGGCAGCGGGAGTATTCATGGGAACCTTTTTTTGGTGGGGGATGCTCGCCGCAGGGGTAGTCAGGTTAAAAGCTAAGATAGGAGAACAAATGATTCAAAAAGTCCATCGGTGCTTCGGTGCTGTCCTGGTATTGTTTGGCACGGCAATATTTGTAAGGACCGTACTGTGAGAACCGGGCAGAACAAGCAGAGGATATCCGTTTTGCGTACAATGATTCACCTGTCCATTCCCACCATCATAGAACAGGTGTTGGAAACAGTCGTCCAGTATGTGGATACAGCTATGGTTGGACATTTGGGAGAACAGGCAACCGCAGCAGTCAGTGTCACAACCACAATTAACTGGCTGATTCACAGTCTGATGTCAGCCTTTGGTGTGGGAATCCTTGCAATGACTGCCAGGGCAGTAGGTGAAAAAAATAAAAAATTAACAGGAAAGCTGGCAGTGCTCACTGTCTGGCTGGTTTTGATCCTTGGAGCCATAGAAGGTACAGGGGCAGTTCTGTTAAGTCCCTATATTCCTGTCTGGATGGGAGCAGCACCCGGAGTGCGGGAGGATGCGGCCCTTTATTTTACCATCACCAGCATTCCCATGATCTTCCGGGCAGGAAGTGTGATCTTTGGAGCGGCTGTCCGTGCATCAGGTGACACAAAGACCCCGATGGTGGTCAATGTGTTTGTCAACGGGATCAATATTGTCTTAAACTACTGGTTGATATACACAGAGGGACTGGGGGTATTGGGGGCGGCGGCAGCGTCTGCAGTTTCCTATACATTCGGCGGAATCAGCATGTTTTATATATTCAAGAAAAAGTCTGTATTTTCCTGGAGGAAAGAAAAGCGGATCCCGGATATGGCTGTCTTAAGAAGATGTTTTAGGATCAGCATTCCTGTCATGATGACAAACACTGCATCCTGCCTGGGACAGATTATGTTTACGGGGCTGGTATCCGGTATGGGTACTTCTGTATTTGCGGCGCATTCTATAGCGGTGACGGCGGAGACTATTTTTTATATTCCAGGATACGGTATGAGTACTGCGGTGTCTGCAATGGTAGGATACTCCATAGGAGAACGCAGCAGGGAGAAGTTTGACGTGTTGTGGAAACAGGCTGTGTGCCTGACTATGATTCTCATGTGTGCCGCCGGGGCAGTTCTGTATTTTGTGTCAGATGCACTGATGGGGATCTTTACCCCCAGTCCACAGGTGGTGTCGCTTGGAGCACAGATGCTCAGGATCGTTGCAGTGTCAGAACCCTTTTTCGGTCTTATGATCATCATGCAGGGGATTTACAATGGCCTTGGAAAGACCGGGTATGCTTTTTTTGTGGAAACCGGAAGTATGTGGGGAATACGGATCCTGCTGAGCCTTTTATGCGTAAAGGTCTGGCAGCTGGGTCTTGGTGCCGTATGGTATTGTATGATCGCAGACAATATAACCAAGGCGGTGCTTTATATGATAAGGTTTCTTGTTCCGGGAAAGAGGGAAAAGCTGTGGAAACAGGCATTTCATTAAGGAGGGAAACATGAAAATTTTAATCTTAAACGGCAGTCCGCGGCCAAATGGAAGCACATCAGCCATCGTAGAAGCATTTGCGGAGGGAGCAGAGGAAGCAGGTCATTCTGTTGAGATAATAAAGGTGGGAAGAAAAAAAATTGCAGGATGTCTGGGCTGTGAATACTGCCATACAAAAGGAAATGGTCAGTGTATCCAGAAGGATGACGAGAAAGAAGTCTACAAAGCTCTTGAACATGCAGAAATGCTTGTATTGGCATCTCCAATCTACTACTATTCATTTTCGGCCCAGCTTCAGGCGGCACTCCACCGGACTTATGCGCTGAAGGTTCCGAAGAAGGTACGAAAAACAGCCTTGCTTTTAAGCTCTGGGTCCCCGGATGTGTACGGACCGGCAGTACGGCAATACCAGCTTTCTGTCGTGGAGTACTATAAGACAGAAGATCTTGGAGTGATGACAGTGAATGAAGAGAATTATAAGGCTGAGGATCATCTGGAGGAATTTAAGATGTTTGGAAGATCTGTCACTGAATAGAGTCAATTAAAAAACGAAACGTAACATCAGGTGTTGCAGTTACAATTTGTAGAAGTAGAAGTCATGGGGCCGCAGCGGCGATTTCATGACTTCTACTTCTACTTTTCTAAACAATGCTTAAGAAGCATGATTATGTATTTTCTATAGGTATTTGATATCGAAGCGCCAGATAGATATAATTTTACCAAAGGGTGGGGCAGGAAAGAAGAAACTATAAAAGTGGAATCAGGATAGGAGAATGGCAGAATTGAAAAAAACAAAAACAACAGTCATGATTTTATTGGCAGCTCTATTGGCTGCAGCAGTACTGGTCATTACAAAATGCGGCCGTACAGAAAAAGATGACAGCATCAAACAGGTAAGAAATACGAAGGGAGGAAGCACGAAGGAGGTCGACCCGGGGCATAAGATTGTGAAGCTGGAAAAGGGTCTGTCGGCTGTCAGGTATGATGGTGACTACGGGTTTGAGGATTACCTGAGACAGGGAGGTGCATCCTCAGACTCAGAGGTGATTAAATTTATAACCGGGCATCTGGGCATCGGACCCACAGGACTGGGTTTCAGGAAAAACGTATATGGATGTAGCACTATATCTGTAAAGAGTCCAAAAAATGAGGCACTGTTTGGAAGAAACTTTGACTGGGAAAGCTGTGAGGCCATGATCACGGTCTCAAAACCTGACACCGGATACGCTTCTGTATCTACAGTCAATATGGACTTTATCAATGCAGGATCAGGTTTTTCTGTTTCCAGGCTGCCTTCCAGGATACAGGCCATGGCGGCTCTCTATGCACCCCTGGATGGGATGAATGAAAAAGGGCTTTGTGTGTCAGTGAATATGATACAGGATTCAGACAGCATTGAGCAAAATACGGAGAAACCGGACATCACTACAACGACTGCGGTCCGTCTGCTGCTGAACAAGGCGGCTGACGTGAAAGAGGCTTTGGAACTTCTTGATCAATATGATCTTCATGCATCAAAAGGGATGATGATCCACTTTGCAATAGCGGATTCCTCCGGGCGAAGTGTTGCAGCAGAATATGTCAACGCTCAGATGACAGTGACAGATACTCCTGTGGTTACAAATTTTTACCTGGCAGAAGGAGAGAAAAAAGGGATCGGCACAGAGCAGTCCCACACACGGTATGATATTCTGACAAAACAGCTTTCTAAAACTCCGGCCATGGATATGGAACATGTCCGGGATGCTCTGGAAAGCGTGAGCAAAAAGAATTTCGGGGAATTTGAATCTACGGAATGGAGCATTGTATTTAATCAAAAAAGCAAAGAGGTCCGCTATTATCACAGGGAAGATTATGATAACAGCTATCGGATTTATGTGAAATAACGAATGAAATGAGGAAAGGAGACTTTGCAATGAAATACATCCGTTTATTGTGGAACTTATACATGCTGAAGAGAAATACGAAAAAATCAAAAAAGGAACTTGGTAAATTGCAGGAAAAGAAGTTAAGGACCATGCTTGGTTATGCATTAGAACATTCCGAGTATTACCGCAGGACATTTAAAGCGGCAGGCATAACAAAAGAAAATTTCGGAAGAATGCCGCTGTCTGCTTTTCCTGCTATGGATAAAGCGGCTTTTATGGAAAATTTTGATGAACTGGTCACGAATCCTGAACTGTCAGCAGAGGAACTTCAAAGATTCGATCAGGAAGCCCCGGCCGGAAAGAACAAATATAAGGATCGATTTCACGTAGTGCATTCTTCGGGAAGTACAGGGAAACCAGGATATTTCGTATACGATGAGAAGGCCTGGAGCCAGATGCTGCTTGGGATCATCAGGGCGGCTCTGTGGGATATGACCATGCCCCAGATTATAAAACTGCTGCTTCGGGGGCCAAGAATCGTCTATATTGCCGCTACAGACGGACGCTACGGTGGTGCCATGGCGGCAGGAGACGGAATCAGCGGAGTGGGCGCAGATCAGCTGTTTCTTGATATTAAGGAACCGATGAGTGAATGGAGTGAGAAAATCAACCAGTTTCAGCCAAATATAGTGATCGGATATCCATCTGCGGTAAAAATCCTTGGCGAGTTGAAGGAAAAAGGCGAGATCCAAATGGATCTATGCCGGGTGATCTGCTGCGGGGAGCCGCTGGGAACCGGACTGCGCCATTATCTGGAGACTGTTTTTGATACTGAAGTGGTCAATGTTTACGGGGCCAGTGAATCACTGGCGCTGGGAGTTGAGCTGCGCAGCCAGGAGGGAATGTTTCTGTTTGACGATCTGAATTATATCGAAGTGGAAGATGGATGCATCTATCTCACATCTCTCTATAACTTTGTACAACCGCTGATCCGCTACCGGATTTCCGATCAGCTGCAGCTGAAATCAGATTCAGGACAGGAGAGATATCCATTTTCCAGGGCAGAAAGCCTTCTGGGGAGAAACGAGGATCTGATGTGGTTTGAGGACCAGCAGGGAGGCAGAGAATTTCTCCATCCACTGGCCGTGGAGGGCTTTTGTATTGAGGGACTTCTGGACTATCAGTTCCGGAAATTCGGAGAGAATTCCTTTGAGATATTGGCAGAAGTACCCGAAGAAGGCAGACAGGACTGGATCCGGCAGGAAATCATGAGGCTTATGAAGGAAATCCTCAGAGAGAAGCATCTGGATCAGGTGAAGTTCTATGTCCGTTTTGTGGAGGAAATCCTGCCGGACCCGCAGACTGGTAAGAAACGGCTTATGGAGACCCTGGAGAAAAGGAGGGCAGGATGAAAAACGCGATGTTGTCAGGCAGAAATGTATGCAGAGTTTTTAGGGAAGGAGACACAAAAGTCCAAGTGCTGAACGGAGTGGACATTGACATCTATGAAGGCGATTTTACAGTTATCATGGGCCCCTCCGGTGCAGGGAAATCAACGCTTTTGTATGCTTTAAGCGGCATGGACGGCATAACCGACGGGCAGGTGTTTTACAGGCAGCAGGAAATCAGTGGCAGCAGTGAAAAGCAGATGGCGGCATTGAGAAGCCGGGAATTTGGTTTTGTGTTTCAACAGACCCATTTGGTAAGCAGCCTGACCTTATATGAAAATGTGCTTGTGAAAGGCTTACTGAACCAGCCCAAAGATCCGGATGATGTCCGGTCTAAAGCAGAACAGCTGCTTGGAAAGATGCAGGTTGGAGATGCCAGGGACAGACTGCCTTCCCAGGTTTCCGGAGGAGAGGCTCAGAGGGCGGCTATAGCCAGGGCGGTGATCCATGATCCGGGGATGATCTTTGCCGATGAGCCCACAGGAGCGCTCAACCGTGAGAATACAGAGAAGGTATTAAAACTTTTGTGGGAACTGAATGAAAACGGACAGAGCATCCTGATGGTAACCCATGATGTTTTCGCTGCTATGAGGGGAACCAGGCTGTTATATCTGGAGGACGGGATGGTCCTGGATGAACTTCTTCTGCCTCCCTACAGGGAGGAAGAGGCCAGAAACCGGGAAATAAAGGTCAGCGGATGGCTCTCCGCCCTGCAGTGGTAGGAGGGATGCAGATGGAAAATCGAATTCTTATAAAAGCCGGCATGCACCGGCACCGCGGAAGTCTGGCCGGGATTTTTATTCTGGTCTTTATGATATCCGCAGCGCTTTCTACCGCAGCGGCAGTGTGGACCAACGCGGGACATTATGTACGAACGGAAATGGACCGGACCGGCTTCGGAGATTTAACGGCATGGGTTTCAAAGGTACCGGAGATCAAAGAACTGAAAAGCAGCATAGAGAGTCTTAATGAGGTAGAACAGGTAAGGACTCAGGAACTGATTTTTTCAAAATATGAAGCAGCGAAAGAACAGTCTGACAGCGACGGACAGCTGATTCGCTGGAATCGGTCAGAGAACCGGTATCGATTTTTTGACGGAGATTTGTCCGGCTACAGAGATCCTCCAGATCGGATCAAACCAGGTCAGGTTTATGTGTCCCCGTCCATGGTATCTGTGATGGAAGTACAGATTGGTGATAAGATTACCTTTCCGATCGCCAGAAACGGCAAAAAAATAAGTCTGACTGTCAGCGGTTATTATGAGGATCCTTATATGGGAAGCTCGATGATTGGCATGAAAGGTTTTCTGGTCTCACAGGAAGATTATAGCATGATCCATGGCTTGATAAGGGATGCAGGTATGAATGCACTGGCTCGTGACGGAGCCATGCTGCATATTCAGAAAAAACAGGGCAGTAAGTTGTCAGTTTCAGGCTTAAACCAGATTCTGAACAAGGAGACAGAACTTCCGAAATACACAGAGTTTATCTACAGCAAAGACGCTGTGGCAGGCTTTATGCTCATCCTTCACAATGCCTTCTGCGGACTGTTTGCTGCTTTTGCAGCTGTGCTTTTGTGTGCAGCAGCATTGATTATGGGACACAGCATTTCAGCGGTGATCGAGCAGGAATACGTGAATATGGGAATTTTAAAAACTATGGGTGTGACTGGAAAAAGGCTTCGATGGATACAGCTGATCCAGTACCTTACTGTGATCGTTCCCGGGATGGGGGCGGGGCTTCTTGCTGCCATACCTTTGAGCAAAAGGGTGGGCGGCATGACGGTCACTGCCTCAGGAGTTCTGATTCCAGCCACATTGCCGGTGAGGTTCTGCATTTTTTGTTTTCTGGTAATTTTGCTGCTTTTAGCAGGATCAGCCGCTTTTAAATTGAGAAAGATCAGCCGTGTCACACCGATGAAGGCCATACGGGGAGAGACTGAGGATTCGGGGAAACAGCCGGGAATCCGTTTCTCCATAGGCGCAGAGGGACTAAAAGTACGTCTTGCCTTGAGACAGCTTTATACAGGAAGGCGAAGATACCTGGGTATTGTTTCGGTGGCAGTGCTGCTGGCATTTTCTGTTTCTCTGGTGGGACGTATGGACACATGGCTTGGACCGGACGGGAAAGGAATGATGGATGCTTTTAACCCCGCAGAACATGATATCGGTGTACAGGCATTGGGGAGACAGGAGCCGGAAAAAGTCAGGGAAACGATACTCTCTTTTACGGGCATCAAAGACAGTTATCAGCTGGCTATGCCCGATGTTTCAGTGAACGGCAGAAACTACACGGCAAATGTGATCACGGAACCAGAACGATTTCACATCCTGCAGGGAAAGACCTGCACAGGCGGGCAAGAGATCGTGTTGACGGAAGCTGCCGCCTCAGATTTAGGTGTTTCCATTGGGGACACCCTTACTGTCCGGGGAGATAAGGACAGTAAAAACTATCGGGTCTCCGGCATTTATCAGTGTGCCAATGGGATGGGAAATAACATTGGTATGAGCAGGGAAGGGTATCTGAGCATCGGAACTGATCACAGACAGCTGTGGTGCCATCATTATTTTCTGGAAGATCCGTCCCTGAAACCACAGATCACGAAAGCACTGTCAGCTGCCTATGGCGGCGATGTGCATGTCCATGAAAATTCATGGCCGGGACTTTGGGGTATTATTTCAGCCATGAAAGTTCTGCTGGTTTTCATGTACGGCATGACCGCATTGTTTGTTTCGATTGTGACGGCTATGACCAGCGGCAAAATTTTGGCAGCAGAGAAACAGGATATGGGAATTTTTAAATCCATGGGGGTTTCGTCAAGAGACTTAAGGCTTAACTTTGCCCTGCGGTTTGGGGTGACTTCGGCTATCGGATCAGCGGCCGGAGTCCTGCTCGCAGCCTTAGTGACTGACCCGGTTGTATCGGCAGTTATGAGATTTGCAGGGATCAGTAATTTTTCGTCTGTGTGGTCTGTTGGAAACAGCCTGTTTCCGGCAGCCGCAGTGACACTGCTATTTACAGGCTTTGCTTATCTTAGTGCAGGTAAGATTAAAAAGACAGATATGACGGTATTGATCACAGAATAAAACAATTTATGTGCCACAAGAAAAGGCAGAAAGGAAAGAGATATGAGAAAGAAAATAAAAAAAATCACAGGTGTGTTGACATTGGCAATGATGGCCGGGCTTGCTTTAAACGGGTGCAGACGCTCAGACAGTGCCGTAAGAGATACAAAAATAGAAAGCAGCAGCAAAGATTTGGATACAGAGAAGTCCGAGAACAGTGTTCCTTCCAAACTGGAAGTGCGTTTCGGGGACGATGGCGAGCCATTTGAAATGCATTTATATAACAATGAGACAGCTGCGTCTATCGCAGGGTATGTGGGGACTTCGGACTGGCGGCTGCCGATCTATGAGGATGACGATTCGGCCGACTATGATGTCATGCAGTATTATGACATCCCGGACAGCTATGAGATCCCGTCAGCACCAGAAACTGTCACTGCCGAAAAAGCAGGGGAGGTGTACTATTCTGATCCCAACCGGATTGTTCTATTCTATAAGGATGCCACGATCAAAGGTGAGTATACCAAGATTGGCTATTTTGATCCTACACAGAAGTTTGTGACAGCGGTAAAAAATAATCCGGTGCTGGAAGGATGGGGAAATAAGATTGTTAATATTGCACAGCCATGATTGAGATGAGTTTATTACGATATTTTACAGGAAAAATACAAGATTCAGAAGGAGGAGTTAAGAAATGTTAGGAAATTTTATATATTCAAACCCGACGAAATTATACTTTGGAGAGGATTCATTAAATTATCTCAATGAGGAACTTCCCAAATACGGGAAAAATGTACAGCTTGTATATGGCGGAGGTTCCATTAAGAAAAATGGGATTTATGACAAAGTAGTCGAAATATTAAAGGCTAACAATAAAGAGATCATTGAGGATGGCGGAATTATGCCCAATCCAACAGTAGAGAAGCTTTATGAAGGTGTGAAGCTTGCCAGAGAGGGAAATGCAGATCTGATCTTGGCGGTTGGCGGCGGCTCCTGCTGTGATTATGCTAAAGCAGTCTCTGTCTCTGTCCACTGTAAAGAAGATCCGTGGGAAAAATATTATATGAAATTTGAAGATGTAGATGCAGGTACAGAGATCATCCCTGTGGGCTGCGTACTTACCATGGTTGGCACGGGCTCGGAGATGAACGGCGGTGCTGTCATCACAAACCATGACAGCAAGCTGAAAATCGGCCATATTTTCGGAGACAGGGTATTCCCTAAATTCTCAATTTTAAATCCGGCTTTTACATTTTCTTTGCCTAAGTACCAGATGGTGGCTGGCTTTTATGACATCTTAAATCATATTACAGAACAATATTTTTCAGGAGAGGATGATAGTACATCAGATTACATTATGGAAGGTTTGATGAGATCTTTGATCCATAGTTCCAGAATTGCAGTCAAAGATCCCGAAAATTATGAAGCCAGAAGCAACATTATGTGGACTGCAACGTGGGCATTAAATACATTAGTGGCGATGGGCAAATCTACAGACTGGATGGTACATATGCTTGGCCAGGCTGTGGGAGCTTATACAGACGCAACGCATGGAATGACACTTGCGGCAGTGTCTCTGCCATATTACCGGCATATCATGCCATATGGACTTGCCAAATTCAGACGTTTTGCAGAAAATGTGTGGGACATCAGCACACAAGGAAAAACAGAAGAAGAAATAGCTGGGGAAGGATTAGATGCCATGGAGGCATGGATGAAAGAACTTGGCCTGATCATGAACTTAAAAAAACTTGGTGTAACGGAAGACATGATGGATGGTTTAGTAAAAGCGACCTTGATCATGGAAGGTGGATATAAAGTTCTGTCACAGGAGGATGTGCTTAAAATATTGAAGAAAAGCATGTAAGTAAAGAATAAAACTGTTATAGTAAACAAATTTATGAGAATGATCAAATTTCCCTTGACTTGGAGTTAACTACAAGGAGTATTCTTAATAGTAGGAAGCAAGCACAACGAGGATTTAGAGATGAAGTCAAGGAGGATTTGTATGATTTATAAAGATTTTAAAGGAACTAAACTTTCTGCACTGGGGCTGGGAGCAATGAGACTGCCGCTGATAAAAGGTGGAGGGGATACCCAGATCGATGTGGAGCAGACGGCACAGATGGTGGATTATGCCCTGAAACACGGGATTAATTACTTTGATACCGCTTACGGTTATCATGACGGACAGTCAGAAACTGTGATAGGTAAGGTACTGAGTGCCTATCCGAGAGAAAGCTATTATCTGGCAACCAAGTTTCCAGGGTATGACTTGTCAAATATGGACAAAGTGGACAGCATTTTTGAAGAGCAGCTGAATAAATGCGGGGTGGAGCATTTTGATTTTTATCTGTTTCCCAACGTTTATGAAAAAAATATCGATCCCTATGTGGACGAAAAGTACGGCATCATGGAATATCTCTTAGAACAGAAAAAGGCCGGAAGGATCAAACATTTAGGATTTTCCTGCCATGGCCGCTATGACACGTTAAAGCGCTTTTTGGATGTTTACGGAGAGCATCTGGAATTCTGCCAGATCCAGCTGAATTATCTTGACTGGAAGCTTCAGGATGCCAAGGCGAAGGTAGAACTGCTCAATGAATATGAGATGCCGGTCTGGGTCATGGAGCCGCTTAGGGGAGGAAAACTGTCCGCGCTTTCAAAAGAAAACAGCAAGAAACTTAAGAACCTCCGTCCAGATGAGGGGATTCCAGCCTGGGCATTCCGTTTTCTCCAGACCGTTCCCGGAGTGACCATGGTCTTATCCGGCATGTCAAATATGGATCAGCTGGAGGAAAATGTGGCTACATATGCCGAAGAAAAACCTCTGGATGATCAAGAAATGACGGCACTGATGGAAGTGGCAGATAGTATGCTGGATATCCTTCCATGCACTGGCTGCCGGTACTGTACCTCCCATTGCCCGAAGAAGCTGGATATTCCTACATTGCTTTCCCTATATAATGAAAGCCGCTTTAACACAACAATCATCACACAGATGGCTGTGGAAGCTCTGCCGGAGGAGAAACGCCCGGACGCCTGTATCGGGTGCAGAGGATGTGAGGCGGTCTGTCCGCAGCAGCTGAAGATTTCTGAGGCCATGGCTGACTTTACAGAGAAATTGAAGCAGCCTGCAGGCTTATAAGAGAAAAATAAGGGAGGAAACACTATGGAACTTCGTGTGTTGACTTATTTTTTGATGGTGGCAAGAGAAGAAAATATCACAAAAGCTGCCAATCTTCTGCATGTGACCCAGCCCACCCTTTCCAGACAGCTGATGCAGCTGGAAGAGGAACTGGGGGTGAAGTTATTTGAACGCAGCAGCCACAAGATCATGCTGACAGAAGAGGGCATGCTGTTAAAGCGCAGAGCCCAGGAGCTGGTCTCCCTTGCAGAAAAAACAAAACAGGAGCTGTCTGACAAGGGGCAGCTGTCCGGAGACATCGCCATCGGCTGCGGAGAGATCCACAGCATGGGTTGTTTTTCGGAGTTCCTTGTTTCTTTCCGGGATAAATATCCTCTTATCCATTATGAAATATACAGTGGAAATGCGGACAATATCAAAGACCGCATAGAGAGAGGTCTTCTCGATCTGGGGCTTTTGCTGGAGCCGGTGGATATCGGGAAATACGGGTTCATTCGTATGTCCCAGAAGGAGCAATGGGGAGTGCTGGTACGTAAGGACTCCCCGCTGGCTCATAAAAAGGAGATCCACCCGGAGGATCTTGTCGGCATCCCGCTGCTGTCTACGAAACGGGAGCTTGTACAGAATGAACTATCTAACTGGTTTGGTGAGTATGCCGATCAGATTGAGGTCGCCGCATAATCTAATCTACAATGCCGCTATCATGGCAGAAAAAAATGCCGGGGCTTTGCTCTGTATTAAATTGGAAAGTAAGTTTGACTCTCTTTGTTTTGTACCCTTTTCCCCGCAGCTGGAGCTAGGCTCTGTTCTGGCATGGAAAAAGCACCAGATCTTTTCAAAGACTACCTCTGCGTTTCTCGATCATGCCAAAGAGTATTTTAACAGAAATGCTTAAAACACATTCCTCATCATTAAGTATAGGTATTAGACATAAAATTCGGCTCAGATTAAAATAAAAAGTGTTCCAGAAAGGAGCACTTTTATTTTAATTCTATAAGGAGTGAGGTGATCGATTGACCATTAAGGAAGCAAGTGAAAATTATGGAATCCCGGTAGAAATATTGAGGGAATTATGAGGGCTGGGGCCTATGCGGTGCGGTGAAAAATGTCATGGGAGTGTGGCAGTATGATGACCAGGACTTGGAACGCCTGAGTCTGATCATGACACTGCATGATATTGGATTTGATATGGATGAAGTAGAAACTTATATGAAGCTTTTACTGTCGGGTGAGACAACGGATAATAAAAGAATGCAGATGCTGGAGGAAAAAAGAAGGAGGGCCCTGGACGAGATTCACTTCCGGGAAAAGCAGCTGGAACGATTGGATTATCTCAGATTTAAGATTCAAGAAGAAAAAGAGAATCAGTCATAAGGCAAAATCAAATTTTGTGGAGGTAAGGAATATGAAGAAGCAAAAAGTAACAGCAGGCAGAGAAGCATTGGGGAAATTTGCGCCACAGTTTGCAGAATTAAATGATGATATATTATTTGGGGAAGTATGGTCCAGAGAAGAGAAGCTGTCACCAAGGGACCGGAGCCTGATTACAGTGACGGCGCTTATGACCAGTGGAATTTTTGACAATTCGCTGAAATTTCACATGGAAAAAGCAAAGGAAAACGGCCTTTCAAAAGAAGAGATTGCTGAAACATTAACGCAGCTGGCCTTCTACAGCGGCTGGCCAAAAGCCTGGGCGGCATTTAACATTGCAAAAGAAGTCTGGAAGGAGGAAGAGAGTACCAATGTGATGAAATCCCAGCTGGGATCAGGGGCGGTTTTCCCTGTTGGAGAAAAAAATGATGCCTTTGCTCAGTATTTTGCAGGACAGAGTTATCTTAAAATGCTTACTACAAAAGGAGTTGGGATCGGTAACGTGACTTTTGAGCCTGGGTGCAGGAATAACTGGCATATCCACCACAAAGGAGGACAGATCCTTCTGGTGACCGGAGGGTGTGGTTATTACCAGGAATGGGGAAAAGAAGCGCAAAAGCTTCAGCCGGGAGACGTGGTGTCCATTCCGGCGGAGGTCAAACACTGGCATGGCGCGGCGAAAAACAGCTGGTTTTCCCATCTGGCTGTGGAAGTACCGGCAGACGAGGCTTCAAATGAGTGGCTGGAGCCGATGGCGGATGAAGACTATGAGAAATTACGATAGCGGCACAGAAGGACTGTTCGTCAGTGTGAAGCATACTGCAGATGCATGAAAGGATTCTGAGGTTAAAGAAAATGTCATAGAAATATAAAGAGATAATATTTCCGAGGTACAGGGAGAGATCAAAGGGTGGATTTCTGATATCGGATACTGACAAGGAGGAAGCTATTGAGACAAAAGAAAAAACTGATACTTACAGGAGCAGCTGTCATATCGGTATCGATGTTGTGTGTTATCTTTACACTCGCTTACTGCTGGAGAGAACATTGCCAGGCAAGAGACAGATCCTATGATATTAAGAAACAAGATAGCGAAAGTGAACTGGTACTGGATGACAGCAAGAAAACTTTGATTAAAATTTATACACCTGAAGAACAATATACTGCACTGGGATCTGTAGAGATAACCAGGAATGGAGTGCATGGATCAGAGACTGTTCTTGAGCTGAGGGGAAGCATCTATTCAGCAGGGACAACAAAATATAAAGGAGAAAACCAAAAAGAAACAGCCAGGAAAGATCAATTGACGATCTTGAGAGTTTACACTGCGGAAGATGAGATTTACAGTTTTTGCAGCCAGAAAAAAATATCCTCAAACATCATAAATGACCGGAATCAAATAGAGTTCCATGGTTATCTTGAAGGGTATTCTAACGGTGAACAGGAAGGTTACTAAAAATTATATAAGAGGTTTCATAAAAATTCCCAGCGAACAGTATGTAATATCGCTGGGAATTTTAATAGTATGATAAAGATATCACGGATCTCTACGGATGAATAGATAAAAATACTGGACGTCATATGCTATAATAAAAAAGAATCTTAGTTTTAGAAATGATCAAGGGAAAGGAGACAGCTATGCAGACAATTATGATCTATCTGCTTTTTATCAATGTAATAGCGTTTTTCTTGTATGGAAGTGATAAACAAAAGGCAAAAAAGAATCAGTGGAGAATACCGGAAAAGACATTGATCCTGCTGGCAGTGGCAGGCGGGTCCCTGGGAGCCTTTACGGGAATGCAGGTGTTCCGGCATAAGACGAGGAAACCGGTGTTCCGGTATGGGATCCCTTTCATTATCCTGTGTCAGGCAGGAATGTTTCTTTTCTTTTTATATAAGATGTTTTAATGTTGGGTGATAAAAATGTGTGAAAATGAAGAGATGATAAAATGCCATATGGAAAATCGATTAAAATCCCAAGAACAGAAGTTCCTGGATGTGACAGAGAGGATGTAAAGGGCGCGGGTGTCCATTTTCTTTTCTGTCAGGGCGATGACGGGGATGATTCCGTATATAGGAGAAGCGGAAAATGTTGTGGAACGGTTAAATCAACATTTGAGGGATTATCATGCAGGAAAAATACAGTTATGAAAGAATCACAGACCGCTGTGATGGAGGAATTCATAGAGAATGTAAAAGTTTTGATCAGTATTTTAGGCTATAAAGCGTTAGTGCCGGCTCCGCAGGCAACAGACGATACGATTTATCTGTACTGTAAGGGATCCGGCGGTTCTGCGAAAGGATTTGTCAGCTCAGAAGGATTTACCGTGCTAAAGGATTCTGTTATTTCCGATCATATTGTCCCATCACTGGAAACCAGAGGGAAGACTTATTTTAACCTGAGAAATAAGCTGGAGACGGATGGAACAATTGTTGACAGGACCTTTATAAAGAATTACGAATTCAGCGCGCCGTCGGCCGCTTCGGCAGTTGTCTTAGGGCACACTTCCAATGGAAATATAGACTGGAAAACAAAAGATGGGACAAAGCTGAAAGATCTATAGAAAAGGGGGACCCTCTATGGAGAAAGAAAAAATAATATCATACCGAAGGATGGACATACATGACATACCAACGATCGTCCAGATGAGAGTGGAGCAGCTCCAGGACGAGGGGGCACAGGCGGACTTTGATCTCACCCCCTATTTGACTGGATTTTATCATAAGAACCTGGGAAACGGCCGGTACATTTCATGGCTTGGGGTGTGCGGTAGGGAAATCGTGGACACCAGTGGAATGTCGTTTACGGAGAAACCTCCGTATTATGCGAATCCATCGGGGAAGATTGGTATTCTCTCCAGCATGTATACAAAGAAAGAGTTCAGGAGAAAAGGGATCGCTAGAGTTTTATTAAATATGGTCATGGATGAGGCAAAAAATTATGGATGCGGAGCTGTCCATGTGACCGCATCTGACATGGGAGTTTTGCTGTATTCAGATTATGGGTTTCAGAGGCATAAAAATTTTCTGCAGTATGTTTTTAAAGACGAAATGAATGGGATATGAAAGCGGAGGTCAGGATGAACGGAAGGATTTTATTGCTGGAAGATGACGAAAGTCTCAGACGAGGGATTTGTTTTAAATTAGAAAAGGAGGGGTATGAGACAGAAGCATGCGCAGGGATACAGGAAGGCATAAAACTCTGGAATGAAAATGAATTTGAACTGATCATCTGTGATATTACACTGGAGGACGGCAGCGGGCTGGACTTCTGCAGGGAGATACGCAGGACCAGCAACGTGCGGTTTATGTTCTTGACAGCCATGGACCAGGAAATTGACATTGTCATGGGATATGAAGCGGGAGCTGACGACTACGTGGTAAAACCGTTCAGTCTGGCGGTGCTCATATCAAAAGTTCATGCGGTATTTGCTCGTATGGAGGTCCGGGAAGAAAAGATTGAATCAGGGAGAGTCTGTGTCCATAAAAATGGGATGAAGGTGCTGATCTCAGGGGAAGAGAAAAATTTGACCAAAAATGAGTGGAAATTGCTTCTCTTATTTATTACTCATCCAAGGCAGGTGTTTTCCAAAGGACAGATCCTGGAACAGATTTTTGATATGGACGGGGAGTTTGTCGATGAAAACACGGTGGCAGTCAATATCAGAAGGCTTAGGGAGAAGATTGAGCAGGAGCCGTCAAAGCCTGAATACATTAAAAATATCAGGGGCATCGGGTATCTCTGGGATAAGGAGTGTACAGGATCTTGAGACAGATAACAGAAAAGAACAGGTGGATTTTCTTCAGCATCTTTACAGCGGCGATCTTCCTTTTTCTCTTCGGCCTTGGATGTGTCAGGGAAAACAGAAGGCTGATGGAAAAGGAGAGCCAGATCTTAAAGGCTGCCGGGGTTTTGGAGACGGAGAAGACACAGGACGCACTGTATCATATGCTCCGGGAAAAAGGGGAGGATACAGTGAAAGCGAGGGGAAGGGAGATCCTTGGGAAGTACGGATATAAAAAGGCAGTGCAGCAGAGCCTGCGCACCGAGATGAGACAATACATGCACTGGTCGGCTGCACTGCTTCTTGGAGTCTATGGTGCGGTGGCAGGGGCAGCGTTTCTCTGGATGAAAAAGACGAAAGCGCAGAGGGAGCAGGAATTTGAAGAACTCCGGGCCATGGCAGAACAGTTTTACTTAGGGAACTATCAGGTTTCCTATGAGGAAGCGGAGGGAACAAAGAGCCAGCTTCTGAGCCGGCTGGATTCTTTGGGAAGGAAACTTATGGTCAATGAGAACAAACTTTGGGAGGAAAAGGAAGGGACAAAGTCTCTGGTCACGGATATCTCCCATCAGTTGAAGACACCGGTGGCAAGTCTTGGTATATGCCTGGAACTGCTGGAAGGAGAGGAATTGACGAAAGAGGAACAGAAGGAATTCATTAAGCAGGCAGTGGGACAGACAAAGAGGCTGGACAGCCTTACAAAAGCCTTGATCAACATTTCCAGAATGGAGACAGGAATGATCTCGATCCAAAAGGAAATGAAACCGATCATGGATACCATCGCTCAGGCAGTCAGCACCATATATGTGAAAGCTCAGGAAAAACAGATCCAGATTGAGGTTATCAAGGAAAGCAGTTCCATAGAGAACCTGGAGATTTTCCACGACCCGAAGTGGACAAGGGAGGCCATTGCCAATATATTGGAAAACGCTGTAAAGTACAGTAATGAAGGCACGGACATTCAAATACGGATGATGGAACGGACCAGCTTTCTGCGTATTGAGATTGAGGATCAAGGGATCGGGATTGACCGGGAAAATTATTCCAAGATCTTTCAGAGATTTTACAGAGGAAACGAGGACAGGGTAAAAGAAGCGGAGGGATCCGGAGTGGGACTGTATCTCACGAGAAAAATACTGGAGGCCCAGGGCGGAACGGTTTCGGTTTCTGCCGGCAAACAGGGCAGTATCTTTATCTTACATTTAAGTCTTACAGATTTGTAAGGCTTTTTCTTTTTGATTGAAAGCCAAATGAAAGAGTAAAGGGTTATCATTGTCAGTATAACAAGGAGGTATAAGATCATGAGTGAAAATATTATGTTAGAGACAAAAGATTTATGTAAATATTACGGAGAGGGAGAAAACGAGGTAAGGGCGATTGACCACACCTCTCTTGAGATCAGGCAGGGAGAGTTTGCTGCCGTTGTGGGAAAAAGCGGTTCAGGAAAAAGTACGCTGCTTCATATGCTGGGAGGGCTGGACCATCCCACAAGCGGGAAAGTGCTGATCGGGGGTAAGGATATCAGCTGTATGAAAGAGGAGGAACTGGCAATTTTCCGCCGCAGAAAGATCGGTTTTATTTTTCAGTCTTTTAATCTGATTTCTTCTCTGAATGTGTGGGAGAATGTTGTCCTTCCCATTGGTTTGGATGGAAGGAAACTGAATGAAGAGTTCGTGGAAGAAATCCTAAAGACACTGGAAATGACAGAGAAGAAGCAGAGCCTTCCGAATACCCTGTCGGGAGGGCAGCAGCAAAGGGTAGCCATTGCAAGGGCTATCGCTTCTAAACCAGACATCATTCTGGCAGATGAGCCCACAGGGAATCTGGATTCCAAGACCGGGGATGAGGTGATCTCCCTGCTCAAGATGACGGCAAAAAAATATGGACAGACCCTGGTAATGATCACCCACGATGAGGAGATCGCACAGATGGCAGACCGGATCATCCTGATCGAAGACGGCAAGGTGGTGAGGTAGATGAAGACAGTCACAAAGTTATCCGAAAAAAACCTGAGGCAGAACAGAGGGCGCAGTATCCTGATCGCAATTTCGATTATTCTGACAACTGCGCTGCTTACGATCATCGGACTGAGCTGCAATGGTTTATTAAAGGCCAACAAGGCAAATAGTTCTGCGCTCTACGGAGATTTCCACGGGGCATTTATGAACGTCGGCGAAGAAAAAATGAAGGAGATCATAGTCCGGGGAGAAATTGAAAAAGCAGGAGTTATGGCCAATGCCGCCACGGCAGATCTGGGAAAAGCCAGTGGGATCCTGGCCTACTATGACCAAAAAGCAAGAGCTATGTCGAACCTTAAGATGACCGGACATAGCAGGATTCCTGTGGAAGAAAACGAAATCATGGCCCAAAAGGCATTTTTTAAAAACCTGGGTCTTAAAAAACCGGAGATAGGAGACAGTGTCACGGTTCCATACAGGATCGGCGCAAAAGGCAAAGTTATAAAAAAGGCTTTTAAGATCTCTGGTTTCCTGCCGGATAATGAGATAAATGATTTAAAGCAGACTTACGGTGCGGTGGTGTCTAAAAAGTTTTATGAGAACACGGTCCCTGTAAAAAAGCGGTCATATTCAGTATGTTTTAAAATGAAGAACGATCAGAAGATGACAGAAAATGAAATGGAAGAAAGTATCCAGGATTTAGGGAAAGCCCTATCCATCCCCGAACGTAATATTTCGTTAAATAAAATCTTTATCATGTGGGATACAGATCCGGGGACGCAGACGGTTGCTGTCGGGGCATTTGTGGCTGCCATTGTGATCCTGTTCAGCATCGTTGTGATCTATAATAT
Source organism: Anaerostipes rhamnosivorans (assembly GCF_005280655.1). Lineage (NCBI taxonomy): Bacteria > Bacillati > Bacillota > Clostridia > Lachnospirales > Lachnospiraceae > Anaerostipes > Anaerostipes rhamnosivorans. The sequence continues at coordinate 2,166,604 of NZ_CP040058.1, read as the reverse complement.
TTTTTATGTGGGTATGGTGCAGAAGGTACAGGAATATGGAAAGCTGCGTGCCATCGGTATGACCAGGAAACAGATGAAGCAGATGATCTTCAGGGAAGGAATGATCTTGTCAGGCATCAGCATACCTCTGGGCCTGTTCATAGGATTTATCGTAACAAAGCTGTTCTTTGTGAAAATTGCAGGGATCGGAGGCACCAACAAGACTGTGGGGGAAGTGATCTCAAATACACCGCTGTTTAGCCTGCCGGTATTGATCGGGGCAGGGGTTCTGGCATTGCTCACAGTGTATCTGTCTATGAAACGGCCTATGCAGGTGGCAGCCAAGGTCTCTCCAGTAGAAGCCGTACGGTACCAGGAGGGCACAGGGAAAAAGAGACAGAACCGGAAAGGCTGCCGGCAGATCAATCTTATCAGGATCACCCAGGCAAATCTGGCGAGAAATAAAAAACGGACAGTGACCACCATCCTCACCATGGGACTCAGCTGTGTTATGTTCATTGTCATTGCGAACCTGGGAGGAAATATGAATCCGGCATACGAGGCCGGAAAGGATGTGAAAAAAGGAGACTTTTATATTACTCTGGATACAGGATTAGATGACAAAACGTACCCGGAGAAGAATCTGAACCGTGTGCAGCAACAAAATCTGATGGACAAAAATATGACGGATCAGATCCGCCAGATCGACGGTGTCACCAAAGTAGAGACCGGAAAATGGGCGGTGGTAAATGTGAAGAAAAAGGGTGGTGAAGGAACCTCTGTCATCCAGATTCTCTCAAAGAAGGATTTTGACGCTTTTGTAAAGAAAGAATTGGAGCGGGGAAGTGCGGACTATGATACGATGAAGAATAACAACGGGGTTGTATATCTTTGGGATCACTTTTTTGAAGACTACGGGTATCATATCGGCGGCAAGCTTCATATGGAGATACTGGATGGAACGAAAAAAATTCCATTTTCCGCAACTGTTGTCGGATCTGCCAATGGCCATATGGATGCCTCATGGGCAATGACGGAGGAGACATTTGAAAAGCTTGGTACGAAAACGGATCTGACCAGCGAGATTTATGTGACATGCAGGCCGGAGAAAAAGGCTTCAGTGGAAAAGAAGCTGAAAGAGCTTATGGATACCAGTGAATTTTATCATATTAAATCTTATGACGATGCTTATCAGGAGGTGCAGCTTAGCATCGGCCTGCTCAGGGATTCTCTGTACGCCCTGCTGTTTGTCATCGGGCTCATCGGGTTTATGAATATGGCAAACACTCTGATTACAAGCATTGTCACAAGGAAAAAGGAACTGGGGATTTTCCAGGCCATCGGTATGACGGCAAAACAGGTGAGAAGAATGCTTCAGATGGAAGGGCTCATTTTTACTGGAGGTACTCTGGTCATTGCACTCACCCTTGGAAATGTGATTGGATATTATCTGTTTCTTAAGTGCAAGGAGACAGGAATGATCGGACTGAATGACTATCATCTGCCGCTGTCTGAGATTCTGGTTATGGCAGGGATCCTGCTGCTTCTGCAGATGGTCCTCTCCGCGGTCATGAGCAGAAAATTCCAGAAAGAATCCGTGGTAGAAAGAATTCGGTATGATGAATAGCCGCGGATTAGTTATGCTATACTCATAGGGCACACCGCATTTTATATCCTTCAGATGGGCATGCTACGTATCATTAAGAAAGTTCTTTACCACTATTTCCGTCGCGCTTTTGAAATGCGCTCCTCCAATAGTGGTAAAGAACTTTCGAAAAGTGGCACCTTTTGACTTACATCATTTTACTTTTTGGTTTATTTTTTTAATGTTGCACATTCATTAAGTCTCATTGGCAACTCATTAAAACTAGGTGTAATATCTGTTGACAGATAAATTCAAAAAAACAAAAGGTGCCATCCTAAGATCGTTTTTCTTCATTGTTGGAAGGAGGCCTTTCCAGAGCCGACTGGAAACAATGGAGAAAAACTCATTATAAAAAGAAAAGGAGTCAGCATGGATAAAACATTGGAACAGGAAAATAAAACACATACCATTTATCTGGCAGGCGGCTGTTTCTGGGGTCTGGAAGCTTTTTTAAAAGAGCTTCCAGGCCTTTTGGATACCCAGGTGGGATACGCCAACGGGACGGTAAAAGATCCAACTTATGAACAGGTATGTAACGCAAACACCGGTCACGCTGAGGCTGTAAAAGCAGTATACGATGAGTCACGAATTTCCACTGAACGGCTGCTGGACGGCTTTTTTAAGGTGGTGGATCCGACCAGCGTAAACCGGCAGGGCAATGACAGGGGCAGCCAGTACCGCTCCGGGATTTATTATGTTGATGAAAACGATAGGGATCTGGCTATGAAGGCCGTAGAAAAACAGCAAAAACAATATAAGGCACTGGTCGTGACGGAGGTCCTGCCGCTTACATGCTTTTATCCGGCGGAGGAATATCATCAGGACTATCTGGATAAGAATCCAGGCGGTTACTGCCATATTAATTTAAGCGCTGCCGGGGAGTTTAAGAACGATGATCCTGTCTTTGACGAAAAAGAGCTGAGGTCAAGGGTTTGAGTCAGGCTGCGGATGGCCAAGCTTTTCAAAGCCTCTTGAGCCTGATGCAGTGACGGAACACGACGACAGGTCCTTCCTTATGCGCCGAACAGAGGTTAAAAGCCGTGTGGGGAGCAGCCATCTGGGGCATGTGTTCGATGACGGGCCCAGGGAGCTCGGAGGCCTCCGGTACTGCATCAACAGTGCATCCCTGAGGTTCATTCCCTATGAAAAGATGGAAGAAGAGGGCTATGGTTATCTAAAGCATGACATTTTCCACATGATTTCCGTTCGGCTCTTAGAATGCCTCACTCCAATCATGTAGAAAATGCATACTTTATCGTGCAAAGCACGCCTACCCGAAGGGTATAAGACACGGGATGCCCTACTGGGTATAAGTTTTCTGATTGATATGAAATAAAAAATCCTTCCGGGAATTGCTGCCACATTTAGGCCCGGAAGGATTTTTAACATTTATAGGATCAGGTTTCTTACCATTTCCAGCCGTTGACGTTCCTGGACGGTCATGGTTTCTGACAGGGCATCGATGATGATGCCGGTCTCTTCGTTGGTAAATGCAATTCCCTGTTCTGCAAGACGGCTGGAAGCTGCCATCAGATCCGGGAGAATATCTTCCATATTTTTGCCTCGGCTCTGATTGACCAGAAGTTCCATGATCTCTATTTTCTTCGGATCGATGTTCTGGACAGCGGGATTCATTTTCCATTGTTCATTCATGCGGGGTACCTCACTTTTTCAGAATTTGATTGATTTGGTTCAGCAGATCGCTGTTAGGTGCATTGGATGTCTCCTGCTTACCCGGCTGGGACTGGGACATGAAAAGCGGCATTAGCTTTGCCATCATGTCGGAGTCAGCTGATGAATTTCCTGACGGAGTATTGGCGTTGGGGTTTGCTTTCAGAAAATCCTGATAGGACTGGTACATCTTCGCCATTTTCATCATCTGGAGCAGCTGGTCAATTTGAGCGGCGGTTTCCTTCGGAGCTCTCATCCTCATGGCAGTCAGCATCATTTCCATAGAGGCGTCGTTCTGGTCCAGCCCGCAGGCAGAGAGAGTATCCTCGTCGTCAAAATCTTCCATGATATTCTGAAGTTCATGAAACTTGATGTAAAGTGCAGCGGATTTCTTTAGATTGGGAGGTAGATATGGAAGAGCATCTTCCAGCATATTGGACGAATCATCGCGGAAAAAATGCTCCCAGTGGGTTTGTTTTTGATCCATTTTGTCACAACCTTAGGTTTCGTTCTCATATCCTATATTATTAGGAGGTGAAGAAAAATATGAGTGAAATCTTTGTGGAAGAAGAAAATACTGTCTACGAACTGGATGAGGAATGTCTCAGAAAGAAGGGGAAACTAAACGTTTCCGGTCAGGGACATGATATGATGAGTAAACAAAGCATGGACGGCGGAAATATGTTAATCGTGCTTCTGGCACTGTTCTGCTGTATCAGGTAAATATAGATTTCTGCCCGGGAGTAGTCTTCCGGGCTTTTTTTTATTTCATAGGGAAGTTCTCCTTTCCTCCCTATGGAACAAAAAAGCCCTGCGGGCATTTGGCGCTCAAAGTTGTCAAACCGCTTATGATTTAGGGATTTGAATTGAACTTGTCCGCTTTTTTTAGAAAAAGAAAGAGAGCAGCAGGTAAATTACCCGCTGCCCTCCTTTTATCAGGACATGTCAGATTAGCATCCGCATCCGCATCCGCTTCCGCTTCCGCCGCCGAATCCACCACCGCAGCAGCACAGCAGGATGATGATCCAAATGATGGAGTCACAACCGCATCCGCAGCCGTCTCCGCCTCCGAATCCACCGTCACCTCCGCAGCAGCATAATAAGAGAATAAGAAGAAGACAGTTGTTTCCTCCGAATCCTGAATTGCATGATGTTCCGCAACCTGTAGCAGCTAAATCACTCATGTTATTTCCTCCTTGATTATATTTACAGTTTATATTATTCGGTCCCTGCCAATGTGTGATGAAAAAATAAAAACTTTTTTATGTCATAGGAAATTGCGAAGGAATTTCCTATGACACAAAAACGCTCCGCGGGGATGCACACAAATGAGCAAGGAAATCATTTGACTACGTCAAATCGCATTTGGCGTGCAAAGTGAACAAGCCCCTCAAAGAGTGAGGGATTGGGGAGATGAAGTGGGATTGCCCACTTTGTCTTGATTGGTAAAAAGTGGTGGTCAAACAATTGTAAGCTATTTGTAACAAATGGAAAGATGTGGTGTGATATACTTAAAAAATGAGAGATCAACAGAGGAAAGGAGAGAGTATGAGAAAGGTTAAAAGGTGGGCTGCATGGATGCTGTCCCTGGCACTTTTATCTACGGCAGCACCGATAACGGCAAAGGCTGCTTCTGATAAGGATCAGGTTACAGACATCAAAAAGCAGCTTTCAGAAAAGAAGAAATCCGGGTATGTAGAAGGGGAGGCGCTGGTTTTGTACCGGACAACCGTGTCAGGGCAGAAGAACAGGTCCGTTCCCTTTTCTTCGGGTATCAAGGTAAAAAAGACATGGAATTTTTCCACGGACTTGAAGGGAAAGACAAGGTCAAAGTCCAAGGATCCTGTGGTTTCCATTGCCAGAGTGTCTTCCGGCAAAAAGACGGAAGAGCTGCTTAGGGACTTGGACAAGAATCCCCAGGTGATTGCGGCACAGCCAAATTATAAGACGAAGATCCTTAGTGGCAGTGATCCCTATTATGATTTCCAGTGGGCCAACAGCAATCAAGGACAGAACAGGGGAACTGCCGGGAAGGATGTGGGCTATGACCAGTTTTACAGCAAGACCTCCAGTTCCGGCGGAAAAGAAACAGTTGTGGCTGTTGTGGACACGGGGATCGACTTAGGGCACGAAGAACTGAAGGGCCGTCTGTGGACCAACAAGTCGCACACATTGAGAGGAAGCCACGGATACGATTTTGAAAACAATGATCCCGACCCTTCCGATGACAACGGACATGGCACCCACTGTGCCGGGATCATCGCAGCGCAGGCGGGAAACGGGAAGGGGATTGCAGGTATCAGCCAGAGCAGTGATATCAAGCTGATGGCACTGAAGGTCTTTGATGAAGACGGCGGCGGTGATCTGTCAAATGTGATCGATGCCTACTATTATATTTACAAACAGCAGCTGGAAGGCGTCAACGTGGCGGCAGTCAACAACTCCTGGGGCACCGATGAGACCGAGTACGCGGAAGTGATGAAGTACGTGATCGACCTGGTCGGAAAGAAAGGAGCGGTTACCGTCTGTGCCGCGGGAAATGAAATGGAGAACAATGACAAGACCCTGACAATTCCGGCTGGCGTAGACAGCGATTATCTGATCTCAGTGGCAGCCACCAACGAAAATGGACAGCTGGCCGCTTATTCTAACTATGGAGCAGAATCCGTACATATGGCGGCGCCGGGCAATGATATTCTGTCTTCCGTTCATGAAGATTGCTTTAATCCCACGATTTACAGTGACGCAGAGAGAAACAGCTTATGCCAGTTCTACAATGGATTTGAAGATGGGAATGTCTCTGGCGTTAAGACAGAGGGTGGCGGGAATACCGGCAAAGGAACGGTGACGGTTTCTGCGGACAGAGATTACTTTGGAAAAGATAAGAAAGGAACATCTGCTAAGATTTCTGTGGAAGGGGCAAAATCCGGAGATATTTATACGGTGTTTCTTCCTTACGACAGCAGTAAAGGAAATACGAATTCTTATTTGAGTACCATGCTGAAAGCGGTGAGTAAGGCAGAGGCGGAGGATGAGACCGGCCTTGTTCTTGTAATGGACTATCAGCTGGACGAAGAGGGGCAGATCAAGGATCCGCTCACACTGGAAGATATCGCAATAAATATGCTGGCAGGGGGAATCCCTATGATATCTATCGGCAGCAAGGCAGATGACTGGACCCATTTTGTCTATTCAGACCGCAGCTCGACAAAGAATGAAAAGCGTGCGCTGGGAATCACCTTGATGGCTTTAAGTGACGGGGATTTCACAATCCATCTGGATGACGCGGCGGTGAGCAAGGCAGGGGTATCCAGTGAAGCGTTCGGCAAATATGACTTTTACAGCGGCACGTCCATGGCTGCGCCTCTTGTGGCCGGGGCGGTGGCCAATGCATCCAAGTATTATAACAGCAGCAATGCCGCGGCCAACCGGGAGACAGTCCTTGGGATGACAAGAACTGAAAACGGCATGCCTTTGATCACCAGAGGGGTATTGGACGGAAGAAAACTGGCTGACGTCAATCCGATTATCACCAAGGCCTTCGTTTCAGGAGGAAGAGTGGTCCTTCAGGGGAAGGGATTCGGAGCTTCAGGCGGCACTGTGTCGGTGAACGGCAATACAGAAAAAGTGTCTAGCTGGAGTGATACAAGGATCGTGATGGATAACAGGAAGCTGGTAAACCGGGTCGGAGAGGTGAAGATAACGACCAGGCAGGGCAAGACCGTTGCTGGGTCATTCTATTTTGTGAAAGGCAAAAGCGGACCCAGACAGGTGTTTACCACAGAAAATATCACAGACGGAGGAGATGTCTTTTCCGACGGTAGTAAGTTTTATTACTTGGACAGGGAGCTGAATCTCTATGTAATGGATGAGGAAGAGCGGGAGTTTTCCAAAATGTCTTCTATGGACATGGAAAAGGCATTCTCAGGCATACAAAAGGGAGAACTGGACCGGGCAAAGTTCGATCTGGATTCCGCGCCTGTTTACTGTGACCAAGCTGTCTATGCCATTGTGGAGGCAGAGCTTGGGTATGAAGTGAAACGGTCCCTGGTGTGCTACTCCTTTAAGACCAAGAAGTGGTCGAGAGTTGACTCTTATCTGTCAAAAGCAGGAGGCTCTAAGGTCCAGGGTTCCTCCCTGGCGGCTTATAACGGCAGGATCTATGTGATCGGCGGACAGAATAAAAAGAATCAATCTCTGGAGAAGAGTGTATACCGCTATGATACAGAGAAAAAGCAGTGGTCGAAAGCTGCGTCACTCCCGGAAGGCCGCTGCGAGAGTGCTGCAGTCCAGTCTGGCAGCCAGCTGCTCCTCACTTTAGGCAGCATCGGAAAGAAAGGGCAGATTCCTAAGAACCTTGTCTACAGCGACAGAACTAACCGGTGGATAAAAAAGTCGGCTTCTCTGACGCCGAGGAATATAAATGAGGAAACGTTCTCTGCCTGTGTCGGGGTATGTAAGGATGGAATTGCTTATGTAGGACTGGACACGGACGGTTACGGCAATGTATTCCGTTATTCCATTTCCAAAGATCGGTTTGAGGCTATGGATTACACCGCATCCTTTGACGAGGAGATAATCGGGACCACAGCAGGTTCAAGATTTCTTTTAATGCCGCTTGCCCAGCAGTATGACTTTGATCTCAAGCATCTGGGCAAGGGGAAAAAGACAGTTCAGTCCAAGGCACAAGATGACGGAGACGATGATGAGTTTGAGGACAGCAGCCCTGTGTATTCCTACTCTGTGCCCTCCGGCCTTGTGAAAGTCACAGCCAAGGCAAAGCATGGAACGATCACGGGCAGAGGATCTTATCTGCCTGGGCAGAAGGTGACGGTAAAGCCTAAGGCGGCAAAATATTATTGTTTTAAGCCTTCTACCATGAAAGCGGCAGGTAAAAAGATCAAAGGCAGCAGTCATTCTTTCCGCGTCACGGCAGCTACTACGGTTTCAGCCGTGTTCAAGAAGACCGTTGTAAAGTTAAATAAGAAGAAACTTACTTTAAGAGCTGGCAATAAATATAAGCTGAAGGCCAAGGTCAAGACTGTGGGAAAGAAAAAGTCTGTCACATGGAAATCCAGCAAGAGCAAGTATGCATCTGTCTCAAAACAAGGAGTTGTCAAGACAAAGAAAGCAGGGAAGGGAAAGACTGTTACGATTTATGCCTATGCAAAGGACGGCTCCAGATCCAAAGCCAAAATTAAGATAAAGATCCGCTAGATGGATCGGCAAAAAGAAATCCCTGTGTTTCTGAAGTATGGTATAATTAGAAACGCAGGGATTTTTAAAGTTTCCAGGAGGTTTTGTATGTATCGGACAATCTTACATAATGTAAAACAAAATCCATCCCTTGTCCATTGCATGACCAATTATGTGACGGTCAATGATGTGGCGAATATGGTTCTGGCATCAGGAGCATCACCGATCATGGCGGATGACAAGAGTGAGGTAGAAGAGATCACGAGTATCTGTACATCGCTGGTGATCAACATAGGAACATTAAATGCCAGGACCATAGAGGCTATGGTGCTGGCAGGAAAAAGGGCCAATCTGCTGGGGCATCCGGTGATCTTTGATCCGGTGGGCGCCGGTGCGTCAAGTTTAAGAACTGAGACGGCAAAGAGGCTTCTTGACGAAGTGAAATTTTCTGTCATACGGGGGAATGTTTCTGAGATCAAGACAGTGTATGCAGGAAGCGGAGCCACCATGGGAGTGGATGCCAATGTAGCCGATGCGGTGACAGAGGAGAATATAGGGGAAATGATCCGGATGGCACAGGATCTTTCTGTGCGGACCGGTGCGGTGATTGCCATCACTGGAGCCATCGACATTGTCACGGATGAGAGCAGGGCTTATATTATAAGAAACGGAGATCCGATGATGGCGAGGATCACCGGGACCGGATGTATGCTGGACGGTATCATCGCAGGGTTTGTGGGATCCAACAAGGACCATGTACTGGAGGCGGCAGCCGTTGCGGTATGTGCTATGGGATACTGTGGGGAGAACGCAAAAAGAAAATGCAGAGGTACATCTTCCCTTAGGATGCATCTCATTGATGAAATGAGTTGTCTTAAGGCCGAAGAGCTGGAAAGGGGCGCAAAAGTTGAAAGTAGAATCTAAGGCAATGACCCTGTATGCGGTGACGGATGCAGCATGGGTGGGAAAACAGACATTGATGGAGCAGGTAAAAGATGCGCTGGACGGAGGCATCACGTTTCTGCAGCTGCGGGAAAAGAATTTAGACCGTGATGCATTTTTAAAGGAGGCCAGGGAGATGGCTGAACTTTCACAGCAGTACCATGTACCTTTTGTCGTCAATGATGAGGTGGAGATTGCCTTGGAGTGCGGCGCCGACGGAGTACATGTGGGACAGGATGACATGGCATGCCAAAATGCCAGAAAACTCCTGGGCCCGGACAAGATCATCGGAGTGTCCGTACATAACGTGGAAGAGGCATTAAAGGCCCAGGCTGACGGAGCGGATTATCTTGGCCTTGGGGCTGTAAAGGCCACCCCCACAAAGACGGATGCCAAGGTTGTGGAGTTTGAGGAAATTCAAAGAGTGTGTAATGCAGTGTCCATACCGGTGGTCGCCATCGGAGGGATTAAAAAAGACAACCTGATGGAGCTTCAGGGCAGCCACGTGGACGGTATTGCCGTTGTCTCTGCCATTTTTGGCGCTGAAGATATCAGGCAGGAGACAAAGGAGTTACGAAAGAAAGCAGAGGAGATGAAACGAAGATGAAGACTGTATTAACCATTGCTGGATCTGACTGCAGCGGCGGCGCAGGAATCCAGGCTGATCTAAAGACTATGGCGGCCCATGGAGTTTATGGAATGTCAGCCATAGCGGCGCTGACCGCGCAAAACACTACTAAAGTTGCAGGAATCTATAATGTTTCAAAAGTATTTCTGGAGCAGCAGATGGACTGTATATTTACAGATATTTTCCCGGATGCAGTTAAGATCGGAATGTTATCGGAAAAGGAACTGATCCAGGCAGCTGCCGAAAAGCTGAAGGAATATGGAGCAAAGAACATTGTACTGGATCCGGTTATGGTGTCTACCAGCGGAAGCCGGCTGCTCAGTGAAGATGCCATCGGCGCATTGAAAGAAACTTTGTTCCCTCTGGCGGATATCATCACACCAAATGTGCCGGAGGCGGAGGTGCTTTCCGGAGTGCGCATCCAAACAAAAGAGGATATGCAGGAGGCAGCTGCAAAGATCGGGGAATACTTTGACGGAGCGATCCTGATGAAGGGAGGGCATTCGGTGGAGGATGCCAACGATTACCTGTTCTGTCATGGCAGGATGAAGATGTTCCGTGGTACAAGAGTGGATAATCAAAATACCCATGGGACAGGCTGTACTTTATCATCTGCCATTGCATCCAACCTGGCCATGGGATGTGATATGGAGACAAGCGTTCAGAATGCAAAAGAATATATTACCGGCGCTTTGCTTGACGGACTGGATTTGGGAAAGGGCAGTGGTCCTTTAAACCATATGTACCGTCTGAAATAAAAGAGACGCCGGTCCAGTTAGAAAGAGGGTGTTTTTTGTGAGGGAAAGCCTGATCAGCCAGTTGGAAGTCATAACAGAAGAAGAACAGAAGATCCTGGACGGGAGAAATGTAAGCAGAACTTTATATACCACAAAAAAGACGTTTGAAGTGGAAGCCGAAAAACTTCTGAGGGACGGGCGTCTGATCCAGGTGAGGACACACACAAGATTTATTGATTTTCCGGAGCATAATCATAATTATATAGAGATGATGTATGTCTGCCAGGGAAAGATCACCCATTTTATCGGCGGTAAGGAAGTGGTCATGGAGGAGGGAGATTTTCTCATCCTGAACCAACATGTCCGCCACAGCATCTGTTGCGCATCCAGGGAGGATCTGGGGATCAACTTTATCGCTCTGCCGGAGTTTTTTGATATTCCGCTGCAGATGCTCCAGGGAAATAATGTGTTAGCTGATTTTCTGGTGGATACGCTCAGACAAAATTCCTTTTCTGAAAAATATCTGCTGTTTAAGCTTTCCGGTATCTTAGAGATTGAGAATCTTATGGAGAACATCGTCTATTCCTTAAAAAACCTGGGCAAAAATGAAGAAAAGATCAACCAGCTGTCTATGGGGCTTGTGTTCCTTCATATACTAAACCATATAGACAAGCTGGACTATACTTCTCCCCAGAATTACAAGGAGATCGTACTCCAGACAACACTGAGTTATATAGACCAGCATTACAAGGAGGCGAATCTTTCTAAGCTTTCAGAGGATTTGAACCAGTCCCTGTCTGTGCTGAGCCGGATGATCAAACAAAATTTCGGACACACGTTCCAGGAACTGGTGCAGAGAAAGAAGTTCCAGAAAGCCATGACACTGTTGTCCGAGACAAATCTGTCCATCGCAGATATTGTGGCGGCTGTCGGTTATGAGAACAGCAGCTATTTTTACAGGAAGTTTAAAGAAAAATATCATATGTCCCCCAGAGAATACCGCCTGACTCACCGAAACGGGGATCAAATACGTATATAAAAGATAATAATAAAGTATAGTTATTTATATTTGACGTACGCCAAAACGTACGCTATAATATATTTAAGTAGATGAAAGAGGGAAGGAGGGATGATGATGAGTGTTGTAAATGTCACGAATGCAAGACGAGATATCTATAATCTTTTAGAGAAAGTGAATAACGGAAGCGAGCCTGTAACGATTGTAAATAGCAAAGGACAAAATGCAGTTTTAGTTGGCGAGCAAGATTGGAAAGCGATTGAAGAAACACTTTATTTGAATAACATACCAGGGATGAGAGAACATCTGCAAGTTGGAATGAAGACTCCTATTGAAGATTGTGAAGAATATAAGGAGGATGAAGAGTGGTAAAATACAAAATTGTATTTACAAAGCAAGCCTCTAAAGAAAAGAAGTTGATAAAACAGGCGGGCTTAGAAAAAAAGGCCAGACAATTACTCACAATTATTTCTTTGGATCCATTTCAGAATCCGCCTCCGTATGAAAAACTTGTAGGGAATTTCGATGGCTTGATTTCCCGGCGTATTAATATAAAACATCGTCTTGTATATCAAGTTTATGAAGAGGAACAGACGATAAAAATTTTAAGTCTCTGGTCGCATTATGAGCGGTTATAAGAAAAAGAGCATTGAAATATTCCGAATACAAACAAATGTGTTCGGGATATTTTTTTTGTTCCATAGGAAAGTTTTTTGTATCTCTCTATGGAACCAAAAAGCCCTGCGGGTACTATGCTCCTGTACAGTCAAATAAAGACACCTTTTTCGTCAAACCACGTCCTAACTTTTGGGCGTGGTTTTTCTTATACTTAATGTATCGAAGGAAAGAACGAAATCAAAAGGAGGAGAAACATATGAACGCAGAGTATCGAAGGAAGGCATCGGCTGTCCCGCCGGAAGACCGGCCCATTTCCAAAAAGAACATTTCCGGACTTGGGAATTTCTTTGGGATTTATGGCGGAGAACACATCGCGGCTACAGAGTTTGTCATCGGCGCTACACTGGTGACCTGGGGTGTCAAGGCCACAGACATTTTTATCGGACTGTTTATCGGCAACATTCTGGCAACGCTGACATACGCACTGATCTGTGCACCGATTGGGACTGACACAAGAGTTACCCTATATTCTTACTTAAAAAAGGTCATGGGACCTTACATGCAGAAGGTTTACAACTTTGTCTGGGGGCTGGCATCCATTGCCATGGCAGCATCCATGCTGACCGTATCGGCCTCAGCAGTGAGAGAAATCTTTGGGATCAGACTGCAGACTCAGTGGTATCCGACGGATATCAAATTTATTCTGGTGGTCATTGTGCTGGGTATCATTGTAACTTTAGTGGCGGCAAATGGATTTGAGGCGGTGGCCAAATTCTCATCCGTCTGTGTGCCGTGGATGATCATTATTTTTGCAGCAGGAGTCTTCGTGGTTGTCCCTGAACTGATCAAGGTAACCAACGGGGCGCCGGTACATAGTTTTGCCGACTTTATGAATCTTCTAAACACCAGTGTGTGGAACGGGGCAGTCATTCCGGGAGGACAGAAGCTGGGTATCATCCATGTCATTGGATTTGCCTGGATGTGCAATCTGGCTTACCATGGCGGACTGAACGATATGGCATTGTTCCGCTACGCAAAGACTCCAAAATACGGATTTATTACCTCTTACGGAATGTTTATAGGACATTTTTTTGCATGGGGAAGTGCGGGAATCATGGGAGCAACAGCTTCTGTCATATTGAACAAATCTCTGCTTATCCTGGATTCAGGAGCCATCACAGGAGCCGTTTTGGGGGCAACCGGCCTGCTGGCAGTCATTGTGGCAGGGTGGACCACTGCCAATCCGAATATTTATCGTGCAAGTCTCGCATTTGAAACTATATTTAACAAGATACCACTGAAAAAGCTCACCTATGTGATCGGCGCAGTTATGACCTTTGCGGCATGCTTCCCGATTACCATGAACATTATGGCGATTGTCAACATCATTGTGCTTGTGATTCCGGCCATCGGGGCAGTGATTTTTACGGAACACTGGATCCTTCCGAAACTGGGCGGCACCAGATACTGGGCTACATTTAAAGGATGGAAGATTAATTATGCAGGTCTCTTTGCATGGCTGATCTCACTGGTATTTGTGGTGGTGATGACCTTGACCGGAGTGATCCACTCTTATCTTTTATTCCTGCCCACGTATCTTCTTGCCATGGTAAGTTATATCATTCTGGCCTGTTCCATGGGAGCCAGGGAGGACTATACGGCCCAGAAGGAAGAAGACCAGAAGGTGCGGGCGGCACTTGAGGAATTAATGGAAGAGGAAGATGAAAATATCATCGAATATGTGCCGAAGAAACCTGAATTCCAGAAAGCGGCAGCGCTCCTGTCCTATGCAGTTTTAGCTGCTCTGGCAGCTGTGACAGTTTTGGTATTCGCAGGAGGCATCGGTGTGGAAACATGGAAAACAATCTCTTTTCCGATCACGGTCTGCTACTTTGTACTGGGAGGCATTGCCACCTATCTGAAGTATGGATTAACGGAAGCCAAAGAACAGCAGGAGGTAAAGAATGAAACAATACAAAGGATTCAAAATGAAGCTCTATGAAGGGCAGGCAGAAGAATATGAAAAAAGACACAACCAGCTGTGGCCGGAGATGAAGGATATGATCAATGAATATGGCGGAAGCAATTATTCTATCTATCTGGATCCGGAAACCAATGTTTTGTATGGATACATAGAAATCGAAGATGAAGAGAAATGGAACCAGGGGGCAGATACGCAGATCAACCGAAAATGGTGGGATTTTATGGCTGACATCATGGAGACGAATCCGGACAACAGCCCGGTCAGCCAAGACCTTCAGCTGGTATTCCATTTAGACTGATCAGGAGGCAGAAAAATGAAAAAATATTTTTTGGCAGTGGACATCGGAGCTTCCAGCGGAAGGCATATCTTAGGCACTCTGGAAAACGGAAAGCTGAAGCTTGACGAGATCTACCGGTTTCCAAACAGTATGGAGAACGAGGACGGCTCCCTGTGCTGGAACACAGACGCTCTGTTTTACGAGATCAAGCAGGGGCTTAAAAAATGCAGGGATCTGGGGAAAATTCCTGTCTGTATGGGAATCGACACCTGGGCAGTGGATTACGTTTTACTGGATGAAAATGACTGTCCTATAGGAAAGTCTTACGGGTACCGTGACAGCAGGACGCAGGGAATGGATACAAAAGTATATGAGGAGATCTCTCTTAAGGAGCTGTATGAGAGAACCGGGATACAGAAGCAGATCTTTAATACAATTTACCAGCTGACAGCGGACAGGGAGAAGGAACCAAAACGTCTTGATCAGGCCAAAAGCCTTCTTATGATCCCGGACTACTTTAACTTTCTTCTGACAGGAGTCAAGAAGACGGAGTACACCAATGCCACCACAACGCAACTGGTGGATCCGGAGACAAAGGATTGGGATTATCCTTTGATAAAGCGTCTCGGTTTTCCTGAAGAGATCTTTCAGGAAATAGCGGTTCCCGGAACTTTTGTCGGAAACTTCACTGAGGAGATCCAGAAGGACATCGGATTCAACTGCCAGGTGGTGCTTCCGGCAACCCATGATACTGGGTCTGCAGTGGCAGCCATACCAACGGAAGATGAACAGGCTTTATATATCAGCTCTGGCACATGGTCCCTGATGGGAACCGAGCTTACAAAAGCGGACTGTTCCATGGAAAGTATGAAGGCCAACCTGACCAATGAGGGAGGCGTGGATTACCGGTTCCGTTATTTGAAAAATATCATGGGACTGTGGATGATACAGTCTGTAAAGAAGGAGTTTGACACGGAATATTCATTTTCCTATCTCTGTGAGATGGCATCTAAGCAGACGATCCCATCCATTGTGGACTGCAACAATGAGTCATTTCTGGCACCGGACAGCATGATAGCGGCGGTAAAAGATTACTGCCAAAAGACCTCACAGCAGGTGCCGAAGAGCGAGTGGGAGACAGCGGCAGTGATCTATCACAGTCTGGCAGAATGTTATGCAAAGACCATCAGGGAGATCGAGAGCCTGACAGGTAAAACGTATGAAAAGATTTATGTAGTGGGCGGAGGCGCAAACGCCGGATACCTCAATGAGCTGACAGCAAAATATACCGGGTGTACCGTATATGCAGGACCGTCAGAGGCAACAGCCATAGGAAGCCTGCTCTTACAGATGAGATACGCCGGATGTTTTAAGGATTTGAAAGAAGCAAGAAACTGTGTGGCGCAGTCATTTGAAATAGAAATTTATAAACCGGAAAATATAGGAGGAAAAGCATCATGACAGTAGAAGAAAGATATGAGGCGGCAAAAGAAAGCTATAGAAACATCGGGGTGGACACAGATCAGGTACTGGAAAATTTAAAAAATGTACCGATCTCTATGCACTGCTGGCAGGGAGACGATGTGGCCGGTTTTGAAGGAGAGGGAGCGTTATCCGGAGGGATTCAGGCTACGGGAAACTATCCGGGAAAAGCGAGGACACCAAAAGAGCTGATGGAAGACATTGACAAGGCGATGAGCCTGATTCCGGGAAAACACAGGCTGAACCTGCACGCCAGCTACGCTGTGTTTGAAGATGGATTTGTGGACAGGGATGCCCTGGAACCGAAGCACTTTAAAAAATGGGTGGAATTTGCAAAGAAAAGAGGCCTGGGCCTGGATTTTAACCCTACTTATTTTTCTCATCCAAAAGCGGAGGAAGCGACTCTTTCCAGTGAAAATGAAGAGATCAGGCAGTTCTGGATCCGTCACGGCCAGGCATGCTTAAGGATCTCCGAATATTTTGCAGAGGAGCTTGGAACTCCCTGCACAATGAACATCTGGATCCCTGACGGCTTTAAGGACATTCCCTCAGACAGAAAGGCACCCAGAGCAAGGCTGAAGGACTCCCTGGACCAGATCCTGGCGGCAGGCTATGACAAGGAAAAAGTCAATGTGGCAGTGGAATCCAAGGTGTTTGGCATCGGCATGGAAAGTTATACCGTAGGCTCCCATGAGTTTTATATGAACTATGCGGCTAAGAATGATATCCTCTGCCTGCTGGACAACGGACATTACCATCCTACAGAGGTAGTCTCTGACAAGATCTCATCCATGCTTCTGTTTTCAGACAAGGTGGCTCTTCATGTAACCAGGCCGGTGCGCTGGGACAGCGATCATGTGGTTCTTCTGGATGATGAGACAAAAGAGATTGCAAAGGAGATCGTTATGAGCGGGACAGAGCATGTGCTCCTTGCGCTGGACTTCTTTGATGCCAGTATCAACCGTATCTCAGCCTGGGTGGTCGGCATGAGAAACATGCAGAAAGCCCTGCTCACAGCCATGCTGAGACCTAATGAGAAGCTTAAGGGGCTGCAGGAGAACAGGGAATTCACGGAGCTTATGGTGATGCAGGAGGAATTGAAGCTGTATCCGGCGGGGGACGTATGGAATTATTTCTGTGAGATCAACGGGGTACCTGCAAAAGAGGACTGGTTTCAGGAAGTAAAAGCTTACGAAAACAATATCCTGTTAAAGCGCGATTAGAGGAGGCAGAACATGAACGTATTGGGAGCAGAATTTATCAAAGGATTTATCAGAATGTGCACAGACGGCTTTGCGCAGGGGTGGCACGAGAGGAACGGCGGAAATGCAACCTACCGTATGAAGCCGGAGGAAGTTGCTAAGATCAGGGAGGCATTTAGCCTGGAACGGGAGTTCACTCCGATCGGAACAGAAGTTCCGGGACTGGCCGGTGAGTATTTTTTGGTGACGGGTTCCGGCAAATACTTCCGCAATGTGGAGCTTAAGCCGGAGACAAACATCGCTGTCATCGAGATCGACAGCAGGGGAGAGAATTATCGGATCGTTTGGGGACTGGAAGGAGGCGGAGTGCCCACCAGTGAACTGCCTTCCCATTTGATGAACCACGAGGTGAAAAAAGAAGCTACAGGCGGAGCCCACAGGGTGATCTATCATTCCCACACACCTAATGTGATTGCACTGACCTTTATCCTCCCCATTGATGACAAGGTATTTACAAGAGAACTGTGGGAAATGATGACCGAGTGTCCGGTTATATTTCCAGATGGGATCGGAACTGTTGGATGGATGGTTCCGGGAGGAAGAGAGATTGCGGTGGAATCCAGCAGGCTGATGAATAAGTACAACGCTATCATATGGGCTCATCACGGCATCTTTTGTTCCGGAGAGGATTTTGACAACACCTTCGGTCTGATGCACACCGTGGAAAAGGCAGCAGAGATTCTCATAAAAGTGCTGTCTGTAAGACCTGATAAGCTTAAGACCATCACACCGCAGAATTTCAGGGATCTGGGTGAAGCATTTCAGGTAAACCTGCCAGAGGAATTTTTATACGATAAGAAATAAGAATACAGAACATAAAAGAACTGCTGCCCCGGGGAGTAATATCCAAGGGCAGCAGTTCTTTTAGACTACTCGTGGTTCATGCACAATTTCGCTTTTTTAATATCCGGAACTGCCGTCAGGATTGGCAGCAGAATGGCTGCCACAATCAGGCCGGAACAGCCCTGGATGGCATTGGAAGGCACGCTTAAAAGTGCTGGTCCGATTCCCTCCGTAATATAGGAGTGGAGGAAGTATCCTGCCACCACAAATAAGATGTCAGCCAGTCCGCACGGGATCATGGCGATCAGTTCTTTCACTCCGTGACTGGTGAGGGCTTTATACAGTACGGCTGCACAGAGCGCCACCATGAACTTTACAATGAAGGTAGTCGGCGCATAGTAAGCATAGCCTGAAAAGATATCCGCAAAGGCAGAGCCGATACCGGCGGCCAGAGAGCCGTACTTCTTTCCCAAGATAACACCGCTTAAGATGACAAAGGCATCACCCAGATGAATATAGCCGTGGGTGGCAGGGGTTGGGATCTGGATGACCATGGTCCCCACACAGCACAAAGCCGTGAAAAGAGCGGTATATACAAGTTTTTTCGTTTGATTCATAACGATCATTCCTCCTCAATTAAGATTGCTCAAATCCGTTTCATTTATCTTAATAAAAAAGTGGCATTGATGAAAATGCCAGATATAAAGTTTTTAATGGTGCCAGCTTATTTTTCTTTCCTAAAACAGCATCTTATGATATAATCTCCTAAAAAGATTCAGGAGGAAAGTATGATTAATTTGTATGAAAAAGGTGCATTTTTAGTAGACGGCACCGAACTTGTAGATGAAAAAAACGCAGAACGATTAAACCAGCTTGTTGGGTCTGTCCCGACAAAAGAAGAAGCGAAACAAAACACCATCGCATATGGAATTCTTAACGATCATAACACGTCCGGCAGCATGGACAAGCTGATGATTAAATTTGATACATTGACATCCCATGACATTACTTTTGTGGGGATTATCCAGACCGCAAGAGCGTCAGGGATTGAAAAGTTCCCGGTCCCTTATGTGCTCACAAACTGCCATAACAGCCTCTGTGCCGTTGGCGGAACGATCAATGAGGATGACCACATGTTCGGCCTGACTGCCGCAAAGCGCTACGGCGGCATGTATGTACCTCCTCATCAGGCAGTCATTCATCAGTTTGCAAGAGAAATGCTCGCAGGCGGAGGAAAGATGATCCTTGGTTCTGACAGCCATACAAGATATGGTGCACTGGGAACCATGGCTATGGGTGAAGGCGGGCCGGAACTTGTAAAGCAGCTGCTGAACCGTACTTATGATATTAACATGCCTTCCGTTGTCGGTGTTTATCTCACCGGAAAACCTGAAAAAGGGGTAGGGCCTCAGGATGTGGCTCTGGCCATCATCGGCGCCGTATTTGAGTGCGGATATGTGAACAACAAGGTAATGGAATTTGTAGGGCCTGGTGTGGCAAACCTGTCAGCGGATTTCAGGATCGGCATTGACGTTATGACCACAGAGACAACCTGTCTTTCTTCTATATGGAAGACAGATGATACCATCAAGGAATTTTATGAGATCCACGGCAGGGAAAAGGACTACAAAGAATTAAATCCTGGAGCCGTTGCATACTACGACGGAATGGTGGAAGTGGATTTATCCAAGATCAAACCGATGATCGCCATGCCATTCCATCCGAGCAATACGTATACAATTGATGAAGTCAATGCAAACTTAAGTGATGTATTGGCAGAAGTGGAAAAACGCGCCATGGTAAGCCTAGATGGAGCTGTAGATTACTCGCTTCAGGATAAGATCAAAGACGGAAAACTGTATGTAGATCAGGGAATCATCGCGGGATGTGCCGGCGGCGGATATGAGAATATCTGTGAGGCAGCTCATATCTTAAAGGGAGCCAGCATCGGTTCTGATGAGTTTACCCTGAGTGTTTACCCTGCAAGTACGCCGGTCTTCATGGAGCTTGTAAAGAACGGAGCGGTGGCGGATCTCATGGCCACAGGAGCCGTTGTAAAAACAGCCTTCTGCGGACCGTGCTTTGGAGCCGGAGACACACCTGCCAACAATGCGTTTAGTATCCGTCACTCTACAAGGAACTTCCCGAACAGAGAGGGCTCCAAGTTACAGAGCGGGCAGATCGCATCCGTGGCACTGATGGATGCTAGATCCATCGCAGCCACTGCGGCAAACAAGGGATACCTGACTCCAGCCACAGATCTGGATTCTGATTTTAATGTACCAAAGTACTTCTTTGACAAAACAATTTATGAGAACCGTGTGTTTGACAGCAAGGGTGTGGCGGATACTTCCGTGGAAGTACAGTTCGGACCCAATATAAAGGATTGGCCTAAGATGTCTGCACTCCCTGAGAATCTCTTATTAAAGGTTGTGTCTGAGATCCACGATCCAGTCACCACAACCGATGAGCTGATCCCGTCAGGGGAGACTTCTTCCTACCGCTCTAATCCTCTTGGGCTGGCAGAGTTTACGCTGTCCAGAAAAGATCCTGCATATGTGGGACTTGCAAAGGAGATTCAGAAAGGCCAGAAAGCCATTGAGGCGGGAACCTGTCCTCTGGATGTAGTAGAAGAATTAAAGCCTGTCATGGAGGCTGTCAATAAAAAGTATCCGGGAACCGGAGAAGGCAATCTTGGGATCGGAAGTACCATCTTCGCAGTGAAGCCGGGTGACGGCTCTGCCAGAGAACAGGCGGCATCCTGCCAGAAGGTATTGGGCGGATGGGCAAACATTGCCAACGGATATGCTACTAAGCGCTACCGCTCTAATCTGATCAACTGGGGAATGCTTCCGCTGACAATCGAAGAAGGAGCGCTACCGTTTAAGAACAAGGACTACTTATTCCTGCCGGGTATCAGAGAGGCAGTGGAGAAGAAAGCAGGCAAGATCCAGGCCTTTGTTGTGAAGGACGGGGAGCTTCTTGAATTTGAGCTGTCCTTGGGAGAACTTACAGATGATGAGAGAGAGATCATCCTGAAGGGATGCCTGATCAATTACTATAAAGAGGAGAACTAAGGAGCAGCATAAATGGTCGGAACTATTTGGGCGCTGGTACCGCCCATCATTGCCATTGGACTGGCATTGATCACAAAAGAGGTTTATCTTTCCCTGATGGTGGGGATTGCTTCCGGGGCTTTGATGTTTGAACACTTCAACCCCGTGGAAGCAATGAATACCATATTTGAAATTATGACTGGAAAAATCGGGGGCAACTGTGACATCCTGATTTTTCTTGTGATGCTGGGTATTTTAGTAGCCCTGATCACCAAATCCGGGGCCTCAAGGGCCTATGGAAAATGGGCATTAAAGGCAATTAAGTCAAAGAGACAGGCCATGTTTGCCACGTCTCTTCTTGGAACTGTGATCTTCGTGGACGATTATTTCAACTGTCTGACGGTTGGAACCGTCATGAAGCCAATCACAGACAAATATAAGGTCACGAGGGCCAAGCTTGCGTATGTGATCGACGCCACCGCAGCGCCGATCTGTATCATTGCCCCGATCTCCAGCTGGGCTGCGGCTGTGGGCTCCTCGCTTCCAGAGGGAAGTAAGATTGACGGATTCTCTTTGTTTGTCAGGGCTATCCCGTTTAATTATTATGCTCTCCTGACTTTGGTGTTCCTCATCTTTCTGATCATCATCAACGTGGATTTTTCCAAGATGAAACAGTATGAGGAGGAAAAGGGGAACGAGACCCATGACCAGAAGCATGACGCGGATGTGCCTGTGGTGGGAAGAGGACAGGTAAAGGATCTGATCCTGCCCATCGTATTCCTGATCGCTTCCTGCATCGGATTTATGCTTTATACAGGCGGATTTTTTGGCGGCAAAGATATCATATCGGCCCTATCCGGCTGTAACAGCGGAAGAAGCCTTGTACTCGGGTCTTTTTCCACCCTGATCTTTACGTTCCTTCTGTATATACCGAGAAAGGTCGTGGCATTTGTGGACTTTTGCGGAAGCTTCAGCCAGGGATTTAAGTCTATGACTTCTGCCATTATGATTCTGTGCCTGGCATGGACACTTTCCGGCATCTGCGGAGATGAATACTTAAGGATCGGCCAGTTCGTCAGCGGAGTTATAAGCGGAAATACATCTGCCACCGCAGTTTTGCCAGCCCTGTTTTTCCTGGCGGCACTGGGGCTTTCTTTTGCCACAGGAACTTCATGGGGGACCTTCGGGATCTTGATCCCCATCTCCGTAGCGGTCATGGGCAGCGATATTTCTATGCTGACCTTATTGGTTGGATCGATCCTTTCAGGGGCTGTATGCGGAGATCATATTTCCCCGATCTCTGATACGACCATTCTGGCCTCTGCGGGGGCCGGATGCCGCCATATAGACCATGTGGCGACACAGATGCCCTACGCGTTTATCGTTGCGGGGTGTGCGGTGATCGGATATCTGACAGCCGGAGCTTTGGGAAATGGATTTTTAGGTCTGGCCATCGCGGCCGGGGCACTGGCTGTTGCCATGGCTTGGATTGTCTGGAATGTAAAAAAGAAGGCTTAGAGGTGATGTGATGAGCAATTTGGCCGGAAGGGCGATTGAGGAAATAGGAAAAGTGATCATTGGAAAGGACCATATCACGAGACAGGTGATGACGGCGATCTTAGCTAATGGACATATTCTGATCGAGGATATACCGGGGGTGGGAAAGACTACCCTTGCCATTGCATTTTCCAAGGTGCTGGGGCTTGATTATCAAAGGATCCAGTTCACGCCGGATGTGATGCCAGCGGATATCGCCGGTTTTTCTGTCTATAAGCAGGGCAGCGAGACCTTTGAATATCAGAGAGGGGCTGCGATCACCAACCTTCTCCTGGCGGATGAGATCAACCGTACTTCACCGAAGACTCAGTCCGCCCTTCTTGAGGCCATGGAAGAAGGTAAGATCACAGTGGACGGAGTGACAAGAGAACTTCCGGACCCGTATGTGGTCATTGCCACACAGAACCCTCTGGGAGCGGTGGGAACCCATTCCCTTCCGGAAGCTCAGCTGGACCGTTTTATGATTCGTATTTCCATGGGCTACCCTGACAGGGAGAGTGAAATTGCCATGTTGAAACAGGAAAGAGTCAATGTGGCCATCGATTCACTGGAGGAGATTATTAAGATCACGGATTTGGTTTTGATGAAACAGCAGGCAGAGAGGGTATATGTCCACGAGGATCTATATCGGTATATCGTCGACATTGTATGCGCCACAAGGAATCATCCTGATCTGAGCATGGGGATCAGCCCGAGAGGAACCATTTCTTTACTGCAGATGGCAAAAGCGAATGCTTATCTTGATGAGCGGGACTATATGGTGCCTGGCGACGTCAAAGATGTTTTTTATGCCACATCGGCACACAGAGTTGTAAAGAGCAAAGAGGCAAGAATCAAGCGTAAGACGGTAAGGGACATCCTGGAATCCATCGCCGAGGGTATCCCGGTCCCAGAGAGTAGATAAGGAGCGGCCATGATAATCGGAATCATCTTCCTGAGCATGATTTATGTTATTCTATATCAAGATATCATTGGAGGATGCCTGCTGGCATCCTTATTTGTTTTGGTTTTTATTTCCTGGTGGATCGTCCGCAGGAAGGCATCAAAACTCAGGGTAGAAGTTTCTCTGGAGCCGAAAGCGGCATCGAGGAATGACGAGATTCTTTTAAAAGGCGTCTTTACTGGAATCCGGTGTCTGGACGCAGTGGAATGCGAAGTGACCTACCAGGTGCGCTACTGGCTCATGGGACGGAAAAAAGTCATAAAAGAGAAGTTTGAGTATGCCGGAAGAGGAGGGGAAGGATTTCAGATTCCTCTGAAGTTTGAGCACTGTGACGAGGTACATATCACAGTAGCCAAGATCCGTATCAGGGATATAACAGGACTGTTCTGGGCAGAAAAGTTTGTAAAGTCCAAGGCCGGAGTACTCATCATGCCGGATGCATATCCGCTGGGACTGATGTTTGACCGGGTGGTGGAGGCAAAAACAAAGAACCAATATGAGTATGACGGGCTGAAGGAATATCATCCGGGAGATAAGAGCTCCAGAATCCACTGGAAACTGCTGGCTGGGAAAAATCTGATGATGGTAAAAGATTTGGAGGACGAAAAGGAAGAAAAACTGTTGATCCGGCTTTCCCTGCCGGACCAGGAGGAGGCATATGACGACTTTTTTACTGTATTTTTTTCCATATCCAAGTTTTTTTTGGAGCAGGAAATGCCCCAGACGGTCTGCTGGGGAACTAGGGAATTTTATTTGGAGCGTTATCAGCAGTATGAGGAATTGTTTGGATTGATGTTTGCCTCAGATTTTAATGAAGATTCCGGAGATGTTGAATCTGAGGGGATTCATATCTTTATGAAAAGCTCAGACACTGATTTCATTTATGTAGAAACGGGGTCAGAGACAAATGCAGTTGACCGGAGCGTACTGGAACAGGGAATTTATGATCTGGAATTATTTCTTTAGAGGTCTTTTTATATGAAAGAAAAAATAGAACCATATATTAAATACATATTTCTCAGCATGATATTTCTGGGGCTGGCAGACAGTGTATTTGTGGGCTTCTTTACCAGAGCCTTTCAATATTATCTGCTCTGTTCGGGCGTGGCGATCTTGACTGCTCTGTGTGTGCTTTTAGAGCGTTATCCAAAAGCGGTCTACGGAGTTCTGGGGTTTGCGGCGGTTACCGCCTTTTTCCTGCGCGGCGCGCTGGCCAACGGCTTTCAGGTGATCAGCAACAGGATGGCCGATGCCGTAAACAAAGTGTATGACATGGGGTTTTATTATTATGTGGATATACAGGCGGATGATACAAGGAGGGACAGCATTCTCTTTATTCTTCTGCTTTTTCTCGTGGGAAGTGTTCTGTTTCATCTGCTGGCCAAAAGGACCAAGATGCTCACAGCCGCTGTATCCATTGTGGAAGCGTGTCTGCTGATCCTGACTCCCTATTCCATTACGGGTCCGTTTCTGCTGTTCCTATGTGGAATTGCCGGATACAGTTTTTGGATGCGCAAAAAAAGGTACAGCGCTGTGGTGATCTCGGGCTGCCTGCTCTTGGGCGCTGTGGCTGCATCAGGAACCGTGGGGAGTCCCGTCAGTACCAATCCGCTTAAGGAAACTGCTCTGGAGTTTGTGAGAACTGTGTCCCAGGGCAAGGATTACCAGGTTGCAGGTGGGATCGGAAGCGGCGATATCGGAAAGATCGGCTCTGTGGCACCGCGTGGGACTGAACTTTTTAAGGTTCAGCTTTCAAAGCCCAGGACATTGTATCTGAAAGGGTTCACCAGCGGCATCTACGAAAATGGTATGTGGAAAAAGGAGAAGAAGGATGCGAAGGTGATCCTGGGAGAAAACAGCCTGGATCTTCCGTTTCAGTTTTTTGACCTGAAGATTCCGGAGCTTTCTCTGGAACTTTTAGATACAGGTCTTCAGGTGAAGGCAGAAAAGGCTGAGATCACCTATCAGAAGTTCACTGACGACTACTATTTATGGCCGTATTTTTGCAATATCTCACCTGAAAAAGGAAGATATTACGGCGATCTCAACATTGCAAGGATAAACCTTAAAAAGAAAGAGACTTTGTTGTATTATCCTGTTTCCTTAGACAGCATGCTGAAAGCGGACGGCAGGATCACGGATGCCCTGCTGGACGGACAGACAGGAGATGTCACTTTGGAACGGGAGTACTTTCAGGCAATGGATTCTTATAATCAGTATGTAGACAGCCAGTACACCAAAGTACCGGAAAGCCTTAAGAAAAAGCTGCTGAAGAAGTTTCCGGCACTGGGCGCAGTTGTCTCAACACGCAAAAAGACCCAGATGATCCAGGAGCTGTTAAAGAAGAACTATCATTATACCAGCGATTCTGGGATGACTCCGGAGGGGAAGGACCCTATTTGGTACTTTTTAAATGAGAATAAGAAAGGCTATTGTACCCAGTATGCTTCCGCGGCAGTCATGATGTTCCGGTCAGCGGGGATCCCGTGCCGGTATGTGGAAGGATACCGGATCGACAAGAAGAAATTCCAGAGGAGCAATACCGCGCAGGTCACAGATTTCTATGCCCATGCCTGGCCGGAGATTTACATAGAGAATGCAGGCTGGGTTCCGGTGGAGGTGACGAACACGAACAGCCTTCTGGCGCAACAGGAGCAGTCAAAGGAGGAGCCGTCCGCAGCGGTGGATCATAAGGGATCATTTTTTGAAAAAAATATGGTCCTCCAGAGTCTGATCGTATTGTTTCTATCTCTTTGCATAATTGTTACAATTGTTAAAATTATAAAGGAAATCCTGAGGTACCGTAGATGGAAAATGAGCTCTAATAAGGAAAAAGTCATAGTTTATCAAAATTTAATAAATTCCCTGATGGAGGGAAAGAATTTGGATGAAAAACACCGCCTTATCTACGAAAAAGCTCGAAATATCGCGGAAAAAGCAAGGTTCAGCCAGCATGAGATCACAGATGAGGAACTTAGATTTGTGAAGAGATTTGTCGATATCTTAAAGAAAAAAATATAATTGTTACACAATTGTTAAAAAACTCTTGACAATTTCATTACATATAAGCTACAATAACAACAGTGAAAGAAACACATGAAATAATATCGTAGCATTTGTAGTGATTGAGTAGGAGAGTACATGAAACGTTTAGTAGTAAAAGCACTGGTAGTCGTAATGCTCACAGTCGTGGGATGTTCCACAATCGGGGGAACAAGAGAAGCAGAAGCTGCTTCCAATAAAGGACAGAAAGTTGTAAACTATGCAAAACGCTTTGTAGGAAATAAATATAAGTACGGCGGAACAAGCTTAACCAGAGGAGCTGACTGCTCCGGATATGTAATGTCTGTTTACAGAAAGTTCGGTAAAAGACTTCCTCATTCTTCTTATGGAATGAGAAAAGTAGGAAAGAAAGTAAAAGGCGGCATCAAAAAGGCAAAACCGGGAGATATCATCTGCTACAGCGGACACGTAGCGATTTACATAGGTAAAAATAAAATTGTTCATGCCAGCAACTCAGCGCCATATCCAAGAGGGGGAATCAAGATCTCTCCTAACGCAAGATACAGAAAGATCGTGGCTGTAAGAAGAGTCGTAAAATAGCACATATACATAATATATAGAGATAAAACTGCCGTATCGGTCATAAGACTGCCGATACGGTTTTTTATTTCATAGGAAAGTTCCTCCAATCTCCCTATGGAATAAAAAAGCCTTGCAGGCAGTATGCATACAAATGCGTAAGGAATCTATTTGACTACGTCAAATCCATTTGGTGCTCAAAGTTTTTAAGCCCCTCAAAGAGTGAGGGGTTGGGGAGATGAGGTGGGCTTGCCCACTTTGTTTTCTTGGAATCGCAGTGAGATTCATTGCACTTTTACACTGCCTATGGTAGAATTAATTAATATATATATGGACAGAGTTAGTGCGGGAATGAGCGTTTTTTTTCCTGTCTGATGTGGGGAGCAGTAGCAAAGGTGGTGCTGTCAATGGAGAAAAGAGAACGTATGAAAAAGCAGGAGACGGCCGGCAGGACGCTGCAGGCATTGAGAGAGAAAGCGAAGCAGTCTTTGAGCCGTATTCCGGGCGGAGTGTGTGTCTATTATCTGGAAGATGGTTATGTTTATCCGGTGTTTTATAACCCTGCTTTTTATAACATGTTAGGGTACTCAAGCGAACATATTTCTGAGATCGAGAATTCCGGACAGGAACTGACATTGTCGGGAGTACACAAAGAGGATATCCCTGCGCTGAAAGAAAAAATAACGAAACTATTACATGAGGGTACGACTTTATCTCATACCTGCCGTATATTTCATGACAAGAAGGGGATATACCGGTGGATCCATTTGGATGGGGCCAAGGGCTGCATGGAAGATAAGGGGGTGCTCTTTTATGTTGTCTTAAGTGACGTGAGCGATCAGATCCAGATGGAAGAAGATTTGATCCGTGCCAACGAAAAAATGCAGGATATTATAAATGCAATCCCGGGAGGCGTAGCCATCTATAAAGTCTCCGATATTTTTGAGACGGTCTATTTTTCAGATGGAGTACCGGAACTGTCCGGTTACACGGTGGAAGAGTACAGGGAACTCGTCAAACAAGACGCGGTTGATATGACGTATTGGGAAGACAAGGAAATGGTCATATCCAAAGCCATGGAAGTCATTGAGAGCGGCGGTGTATCAGAGTTTGAATTTCGCAAGCAGCACAGGGACGGGCATATCGTATGGGTACATATTCACATAAAATGGATTGGTGAGGAGGATGGCTGTCCGCTGCTTCACTGTGTGTTCCACAATATCACCAGCCTGAAGCAGGTACAGCTGGAAAAGGACCATCTGATCAACTCCATACCAGGGGGCATTGCCAGCTACCGGGTAGAGGGAGGGCGTTTTATCCCTGAGTTTTTTTCAGATGGAGTTATGAGACTCTCAGGGCATACGAGAAAAGAGTATGAGGACATGGTGAGGTACGATGCCCTTGATGTTATCTACGGGCCGGACAGGGACCGGGTGTTTGAGGCCACGAAGGAGGCTCTGGCCAGCGGTGAGGTGCTGGATGTATCCTACCGTATCTTTCACAGGGATGGACACTTGATCTGGGTCCATTTAAACGGAAGGCGTATGGGACCACTGTCAAAGACATCAAGATTCTATGCTGTGTTTACAGGCATGTCGGCAGAAACCCGCCTGTTTCAGAGCATTGCCAACGAGACTGCGGACGGGATCTATGTCATAGATAAGCAGAACTATGACCTTCTCTATGCAAATGAATCCACCCATCTTTTTATGGAAGGAAAGGACTGTACCGGCCAGAAATGTTACAAAGCCCTGCACGGCAAAGACAGTCCCTGCAGCTTCTGTCACATGAATAATTATGAAGCAGGAAGCGGCGAACATAAGATGAAGATTCCCGCTTCTGACAGGGTATACAGTGCGCATTTCCGTGAGACAGACTGGAATGGAATACCAGCATATATCCAATATGTGCGGGATGTGACGGAGGAGGTCATTACAAAAAGAGAGAAAGACCGCCTGGAAATGTATTTTCAGACGATCATCAAAAATCTTCCTGGCGGTATTTCGGTCATCCGATGTGAGCCGGATGGGACGCTGGTTTCAGAATTTATCTCTGACGGCTATGCCGCCATGACCCATATGACGGTGGAAGAAGCCGAGAAAATGTACGAGAAGGATATCCTTGCAGGAATCTATCCGGAGGATGTCAAAGGGATCCGGGAGAAGCTTCAAAGCTATATCAGGAATGGAGAAGGCAACTGTGAGCTGACTGCCCGTGTGATGCAGGGAGACGGAGGATATATCTGGGTTAAATGCATGTTGTCCCTGCTTAAGGCAGAAGACGGGGCTGTCAGGCTTTATGCAGTCTATACCGATATCACCCAGTCGGTGGAGGAGCAGGAGAAGATCCGCAGCCAGTACAAAGATCTGATCCTGCAGCATTACCGGACACCGGGACCGAATGCGCTGGTCGTGGGGCACTGTAACATTACCCAGAGCAGGATCCTGGATATCATTGATTACACGGATTCTGATCTGCTGAAGACATTTAGTGATGACCGGCAGAGTTTTTTTACCGGACTGTCCGGTTTCATTGTGGACGAAAAGGAACGCAGGGAATTCCTTGGAACTTATCTGGACGAGCCGGCGTTAAGAGCCTTTGAGGAAGGGAAGCTGGAGCGGCAGATGGAGTGTTTTGTAAAGCTCCCTAAAGATACCAGAGGCCGTTATATACAGTTTAAAATGCATATGGTGGCAACTCCCGACAGCGGGGATGTCACAGGGATACTAACGGTCACAGATATTACAGAGCAGGCCATCTCGGAGCGTATCCTTCACCAGCTATCTGTGACAGGCTGCGACTTTGTTGTGGATGTGGATCTGACTACAGACAGATACAAGATTCTTTCGTGCAGTGAAAACGCATGTTGTATTCCGCCGCCCACGGGAAGCCATTCTGCATGGATGGATCAGATGCTCCGGACAAGGGTCGTGCCGAGAGACAAAGAACAGTATAGGAGAGGGCTTTACCCGGCAGATATGTATAGGAAGCTGAAGCGGGCAGGGGCATACACCTTCGCGTTCTCCGTGCTGGATGACAATGGGGATATCAGGACAAAGAATATGACAGTCTCGGCTGTTGACCTGAGACTGGGAAGGGTATGCCTCTCAAGAACTGATATTACGGACTCGATCCGTGAACAGCAGGGCCTGCTCCACATGATCGCCTATACATTTGAACTGGCAGCATTTATCAATATCGGCAGCAGGGAATTGACACTTTATACAAGGGAGAGTGTACTAGAAAATCTGCCAGCTCTGGTAATCGGCCAATATGATAAGGCAATCAGGAGATTTGTGGACAGCCATGGCACCACGGAGAATCTTGAGGAAGCCCGGATACAGTTCCGGATCTCAACGATGCTGGAGCGTTTGGAGAAACAGCCCAATGGATATGATTTTCTGTTTTCTTATCAGAGTGAGGAGGGAGAACGGTATAAGCAGATCAATGTCCTATGGGGGGATTTAAACCATCGGACGCTGTGCTTGGTGAGGGCAGACGTGACCGACATGCTGGCGGCGGAAAGAAGGACAAAAAAGGATCTGGAAAATGCGCTGGTTTTTGCAAAAGAAGCAAACAAAGCCAAAAGCGACTTTCTATCTGCCATGAGCCACGATATCCGTACACCGATGAATGCGATTATGGGAATGACGACGCTGGCATCCACTTTTTTGGATGACAGAGAGCGGGTGAAAGATTGTTTACAGAAGATCGAAATTTCTTCAAATCATTTGCTCAGCCTGATCAATGACATTTTGGATATGAGTAAGATTGAGCGTTCCCAGATCAATTTGAATCTTGACAAGGTTTTTCTTCCGGATTTGATGGAGCAGATCTCTGTCATGATCAAGTCGCAGACAGAAGAGGCGGGTCTTGAGTTCAGAATGCGGGCAGAGCATATCGATCAGGAGTGTTTTTGCGGGGATCTGCTGCGCATCAATCAGATCCTGATCAATATCTTAAGCAATGCGATTAAGTTTACGGAAAAAGGCGGCGTCATCGAATTTATAGCTGAGGAGTTAAGCCTGCCAAAGGATAAGGGCCGTGTCAGATACCGCTTTACCGTTAGAGATACGGGGATCGGAATGCCAGAGGAGTTCCTTGCACATGTGTTTGAACCTTTTACCCGCAGCGGCAATGCAGCGCGCATTGAGGGTACCGGACTGGGGTTGAGCATTACAAAGGGACTGGTTGACCTGATGGGAGGAGAGATAACGGCTGAGAGCCGGATCGGCAGCGGCTCCGTGTTTAAGGTAGAGTTAGAATTTGACGCAGCACAGGCCGGCGGTGAGTCCCACAGTGGAACAGCAATGGACTTTCTGGACTCTGTGAAAGAGAAATTGTTTGCCGGGAGGCATTTTCTTGTGGCTGAGGACAACGCTATCAATGCGGAGATCCTATGTGAGCTGCTTCGGATATGCGGAGCGGAATCTGTATTGGAGACCGATGGTGTACAGGCAGTCCGTGCGTTTCAGGAAGCGGAGCCTGGAACTTATGACGCAGTTCTTATGGATATCCAGATGCCGGAGATGGATGGCTATGAGGCAACACGGATGATCAGAAGGACTACACGGGCGGATGCGGCCAATATCCCGATCATCGCCATGACTGCCAATGCATTTGCGGAAGATGTACAGAATGCACGTGAGGCAGGGATGAACGCCCATGTGTCAAAACCCATTGACCTGAATGTGCTTCAGACAACGCTTCAGAGAATCTTACAGGATAAGAGCATAAGCAGGAAGGATATGGAAGGGGAAACTTGACAGTGGAAAAAGGAACGATTATAATTTTCAGTAATCGTTGAACTTGAAAAGCAAAGGAGATATACATGAAAATAAGTCCGAAAGTCCGTGAATTTTTGTGCCTTACCGCACATCCTCAGGGCTGCAGAAAAAATGTTGAAGATCAGATTACATATGTAAAAAAACACAGCGGTGTTGAGAATGGGCCGAAAAAGGTCCTGGTCATCGGCTCATCCACGGGATATGGCCTGGCATCAAGGATCACCGCTGCATTCGGGTGCGGAGCGGATACCTTGGGTGTCATGTTTGAGAGACCGGCGGCCGGTAAACGTACCGCCACTGCCGGATGGTATAATACAGCTGCATTTGAACAGGCGGCGGCCAGAGAAGGCTTATATGCGAAGACGGTCAACGCAGATGCATTTTCCAGGGAAGTAAAAGAC
Source organism: Anaerostipes rhamnosivorans (assembly GCF_005280655.1). Taxonomy (NCBI): domain Bacteria; kingdom Bacillati; phylum Bacillota; class Clostridia; order Lachnospirales; family Lachnospiraceae; genus Anaerostipes; species Anaerostipes rhamnosivorans. The sequence continues at coordinate 2,134,056 of NZ_CP040058.1, read as the reverse complement.
CAGGTCATCCAACTGATCAAGAAGGATTTCGGTAAGGTTGACGCTGTCATTTACAGTCTGGCTGCACCGAGAAGAACGACAGAGGACGGCACGGTTTATCAGTCTGTCTTAAAGACAACAGGGGAAGATTTTACAAATAAGAACCTGAACCTTAAAGATAATACCATCAGTGAGAAAACCATCGAGGCTGCCACAGAGGAAGAAGTGAAAGCTACCGTGAAGGTCATGGGCGGGGAGGACTGGAAGGCATGGATCCAGGCGCTTACCGATGCGGATGCCATTGAAAAGGGCGCAGTCACCTTCGCATATTCTTATATCGGACCTAAGCTTACATATCCTATCTATTTTGAGGGAACCATCGGTGCCGCGAAGAAGCATCTTCATAAGACGGCGGGTGAGATCAATGAGGAATTCTCAAAGGATGGAATCAAAGCATACATCTCCGTCAATAAGGGGCTGGTGACACAGGCCAGTTCTGCCATTCCGATCGTACCGCTTTATATGGCTGTGCTGTACCGCGTTATGAAAGAAAAGGGACTTCATGAAGGCTGTATCGAACAGATCGTAAGGCTGTTTTCTGAAAAGGCTGTCTTTGGACAGGCCAAGACAGATGAACAGGGTCTGATCCGTCTGGATGACTGGGAACTGCGCCCGGAAGTCCAGGAAGAAGTGGAACGCCGCTGGGAGAAGGTCTGCACCGAAAATGTCCAGGAGTATTCTGATATTGACGGATACTGGGATGATTTCTACCAAATGTTCGGCTTCCGTATGGATGGAGTGGACTACGAGGAGGATCTTGACCCTTCTGTGGATATCCCAAGCATTTCCGGCCAAGAATAGTACATATGAATGAAGTAATCATCACCAGACGCCGGCAGCATATTGTCAGCGGCTGGCTTTTGGACGGAGAGTTTGTAGAATTTTCTTCTGAGCCCCTCACTGAGGGAAGTCTGGTCGGAAATATCTATAAAGGTAAGATAAAGAATATTGTGCCGAATATCAATGGGGCTTTCGTGGAGATTGACAGGGGCAGGCTCTGTTTTTATCCCCTGGATGAGCGGAGAAGCAAAGAGAAGCTTAAAAATGAACAGGAGATCCTTGTGCAGGTAAAGAAAGACGGCACGGACAAGAAGGAACCGCTGGCTACTGAAAACATAGAACTAACAGGAGAGTTTTTGGTGTTGTCTTCGGACAGATCTTTCGTGGGCATATCCGGCAAGATCCGGGACAAGGCAAGGAGAGAAGAGTTAAAGAGTCTCGTCTCTGGTTTTGTTACCGGGGACTACGGATTTATCGTACGCACGGAGGCCGCCGGTGCAGGGGATGAGGAGATCATAAGCGAAGCCAGAACTCTGGCTGAGCGGTTTATAAAGATTCAGGAAAAGCAGCAGTATCTGAAACCATGCCAGCTGGCAGCCACCAACCAGAGTTTTTCATCCCGCTATGTATTCGGCCTCTCGCCGGGGCAGACGGACAGGATTGTTTCCGATGACGGCGAGATATGCAGACAGGCACAGGAACATGGATATCAGGTCCGCCAAATGGAAAGGCAGGACCAGTCCATCGAGCGGGCCTATCGGTTCTCCCACAGCCTGGAGGAGGCATTCCATACGAGAGTATGGATGAAGTCAGGGGGATTTCTGATTATTGAGCGCACCGAAGCCATGACCGTGGTGGATGTAAACACAGGAAAATCCATCGGGCGGGGTAAAAAGGAAGGCCATATTATAAAAATCAACAGGGAAGCTGCAAAAGAGACGGCCAGGCAGATCCGGCTGAGAAACCTATCCGGCATTGTCCTTGTAGATTTTATTGATATGAAGGAAAAAGAGGAAGAGGATAAGCTTCTTTCTTACATGCAGTCCTGCCTGAACAGGGATTCCAAAAAGGCGGCGGCAGTGGATATGACGAGACTGGGACTCATGGAGATCACCAGGAAAAAAGTCAGAAAACCCATAGAAAAAGAGGATTTCCTGTAAGAAAACTTCTTGACACAGAAAAAATAAATTGCTATACTATACCAGTATGCCGCACAGCGAGGTATAAGAATCCTCAGAGATCACCAAAGCTGGCGAGTTTGATTATAGGAGGTGCCATAGATGTACGCCATTATTGCAACAGGAGGAAAACAGTACAAAGTAAGCGAAGGTGATGTGATCAAAGTTGAAAAACTTGACGCAGAAGTCGGAGCAAAGATTACTTTTGATCATGTTTTATTAGTTGGTGGAGATACTGTTAAGGTAGGAACACCGAACGTAGACGGTGCGAAGGTTGAAGCGAGCGTTGTAAGCGAAGGCAAAGACAAAAAAGTCGTTGTTTACAAGTATAAGAGAAAAACCGGATACCATAAGAAAAATGGTCACAGACAGTTATTCACACAAGTCAAGATCGACAATATTGTTGGATAATCAAGGGCCGAGAGAATGACAGAGATCACATTCTACCGGGACCATGAAGGAAAACCCAGAGGGTTTTCTGCAAAAGACCATACCGGATATGCGGAGGAAGGACAAGATATTGTCTGCGCCGCAGTTTCTGCACTGGTCATAAATTTCCTGAATTCTTTTGAACAGCTGACAGACGATGTTGGCACACATCATGTATCTGAAGAAGATGCAGTGATCAGTTTTGAAGTCTCAGGGATATGTTCTGAAAAGGGACAGATATTATTGGATTCTCTGGTTCTTGGGATAACCAACATTGAATCAGAGTATCATCGATATATTCACGTAGTATTTGAGGAGGTGTAAGACAATGATGAAAATGAACCTTCAATTTTTCGCTCATAAAAAGGGAATGGGTTCCACAAAGAACGGAAGAGATTCCGAATCTAAGAGATTAGGTGCGAAGAGAGCTGACGGACAATTTGTAAAAGCTGGAAATATTCTTTACCGCCAGAGAGGAACAAAGATCCATCCGGGTGTCAATGTAGGACGCGGTGGTGATGATACATTATTTGCATTAGTAGATGGTATCGTTCGTTTCGAGAGAAAAGGCAGAGATAAGAAACAGTGTTCTGTACACCCAGTTGCATAAATTGTTAACATCGTTTGTACAGGCAGACAGTTGAATGTTTAACGGCTTCAAATTTCACAATTTGGAGCCGTTTTTTTGAAAATAAGAAAGGAAAAGCCGATGTTTGCAGATAGAGCAAATATATATATCAGATCAGGAAAAGGCGGCAACGGACATGTGAGCTTCAGAAGAGAGCTCTATGTGCCCAACGGCGGTCCGGACGGCGGTGACGGCGGCCGCGGAGGCGATGTAATTTTCGCTGTGGATGAGGGAATGAACACTCTGGCAGATTACCGCCATAAAAGGAAATATAAAGCCGGAGACGGTGAAGAGGGCGGAAAAAGGCGCTGCCATGGTGCTGACGGACAGGATATCGTGTTGAAAGTCCCGCCGGGCACGATCATTAAAGAGAAAGAAACAGGGAAAGTAATCCTTGATATGTCAAATAAAACAGAGCCGGTGGCGCTCTTAAAGGGCGGCCGGGGAGGAAAAGGAAACCAGCATTATGCCACAGCGGTGATGCAGGCACCGAAATATGCCCAGCCGGGCGGCAAATGCCAGGAACTTGAAGTGACTTTGGAGTTGAAGGTCATCGCTGACGTGGGACTGGTAGGATTCCCGAATGTGGGCAAATCTACGTTCTTATCCAGGGTGACAAACGCAAGGCCGAAGATCGCCAACTATCATTTTACAACCTTAAATCCCAATCTGGGTGTTGTGGACCTGGCAGGCGGAAAGGGATTTGTCATCGCCGATATCCCGGGTATTATTGAAGGGGCATCCGAAGGCGTAGGCCTTGGATTTGAGTTCCTGCGCCACATTGAGAGGACAAAGGTGATGATCCATCTGGTGGATGCGGCTTCCGTGGAGGGCAGAGATCCCATTGCGGATATCCATGCCATCAACCAAGAGCTGGAGAAATACAATCCGGAGATCCTAAAACGTCCCCAGGTGATCGCGGCAAACAAGATTGATGCCATGACTCTGGAAGACAGAGAGACCGTGATGGACTTGCTGTCAGAAGAATTCGGAAAAGACGGCATTGAGGTGTTCCCGATCTCCGCAGTTACCGGAGAAGGTGTCAAAGAGCTTTTGTGGCACGTAAGCAGACTTCTGGACGAGCTGCCGGAGGGAGCGACTGAGTTTGAGCAGGAATATGACCTTACATTTGAGGAAGAAGAGGGCAGTATTATTGTAGCGAATCCAGAGGAAGGCCTGTTCACCGTAGAAGGCCCCAAGGTGGAGCGAATGCTCGGTTATACGAATCTGGAATCTGAGCGTGGATTCGATTTCTTTCAGAAATTCCTGAAGCAGAATGGTGTCGTAAAAGAGTTGGAAGCCCTTGGGATAGAAGAAGGGGATACCGTGAAGTTATATGATTTAGAGTTTGATTATTACAAATAAGGAGAAACAATGACAAGTAAACAGAGAGCCTATTTAAAGAGCCTGGCAATGAAAATCGATCCGGTATTCCGGGTCGGGAAAGACAGCATTTCCCCGGAATTGATTGAGGGGATCAGAGAGGCGGTTGACGCCAGGGAGCTGATCAAGATCGCTGTACTTCAGAATTGTATGGATGATCCGAAGGAACTTGCGCAGATCCTTGCTGAGAGGACCAGATCTGAAGTCGTACAGGTGATTGGAAAGAAGATTGTGTTATATAAAGAGTCTAAGGACCATAAGAAGATACAGCTGCCGAAAGCATGACATGTTCCACATGATTTCCGTTCAGCTCTTAGAATGCCTCACTCCAATCATGTAGAACATGGACGTAGTGTCTACTGGATAAGGATGACAGTTAAACAGAAGGTGCCATCCTACGATAGTTTTTCTTCATTGTCGGAAGGAGGCCTTTCCAGAGCCGACTGGAGATAATGGAGAAAAACTATCGCAGATGATTTACTAGATTCGGAGGGATTATGAAGAAGATTGGAATTCTGGGAGGGACGTTTAACCCGATCCACCACGGACATCTGATCCTTGGTCAGACTGCCCTGGAGGATTTTGGCTTGGACAAGGTATTGATTATCCCTACCAAAAATCCGGCATACAAAAAAATATCTAGGAATGTGGAGATTGAGGACCGTGTGAACATGGTCAAGCTGGCGATCGCAAGCCATCCTGGCTTTGAGTTTTCGGACATTGAACTCTACAGGGAGGGATATACTTATACAGTGGACACTCTAAGAAAGCTCACTCAGATGCATCCGGATGCAGAATACTATTTTATTATGGGTGCAGACTCCTTGTATCAGATTGAGTCCTGGAAGGATACAGAACAGATTTTATCCATGGCAACCATTCTGGTGGCATCCAGAAATGACTCTAGGAGCGCCCTGGACGCACAGATTGAGTATATTCAAGATAAGTATCAGTGCAGTATATGCCATCTGGACAGCCCGGACTTAGAGATCTCCTCCAACGAGATCAGGAAAAGAGCGGCTAGGGGACAGAGCATCCGTTATTTCGTGCCGGAGGAAGTCAGACTTTATATAGAAAGAAATGATTTGTATGGAACTGAATGAGATCAAAAAAAAGCTTTCAGAAAACTTGAAGGAAAGCCGTTATAACCATACTGTCGGGGTGGCCTATACAGCTGCCGCAATGGCGATGGCATTTGGCGCAGATATCCAGAAAGCGTTTATGGCAGGCATGCTTCACGATTGTGCCAAAGGATATCCGTTGGAGCGGCAGAAAGAGCTCTGCCAAAGATATGGCATTCCACTGACAAAAGAGCGCAGGGAAAGCCCGCAGCTGCTCCATTCAGCCCTGGCACCGTATATCGCCAGAGATTGCTACGGAAATGAGGATGAGGAAATCGCATCTGCAATCGAGTGCCATACCACCGGAAAACCAGGAATGACGCTCCTGGAGAAGATCGTATTTATCGCAGATTATATTGAGCCGGGAAGAAAAGAGATACCGGGTCTTTCCAGTGTGAGACAGCTGGCTTTTTCAGATATGGACCAATGTCTTTTGGGGATACTGGAAAGCACGATGCAGTATCTTGAGAGCAGGAACCAGACCATTGATCCTAAAACAAAGGAAACCTATCAATATTATAAGGAGGAAGACCGCACATGAACCAGTCTTTAGAGATGGCAAACATCGCTTATCATGCGTTGGAAGAAAAATTGGCAGAGGAGATCAAAGTGATTGATATCCAGAAGATTTCTGTGGTGGCCGATTATTTTATCATTGCAAACGGTAAGAATAAAAACCAGGTGCAGGCGATCGTAGATAATGTACAGGACGCCCTGTTTAAGGCGGGATATGAGATGAAACAGATGGAAGGGTATCAGAACGGTACCTGGGTGCTGATCGACTTTGGCGATATTGTCATCCATGTCTTTGACCAGGAAAACCGTCTGTTTTATGATCTGGAAAGGATCTGGAAGGATGGGGTGGAAGTGCCCATGGAAGCAGAAGGATAAATTAATATGTACAGAATAGAAAAAGCTGATTTGGAACTTACTCCAAATCAGCTTTTTCTATTCCATAGATATGTATGATTATGACATGCTGCGGTACAGGCCGATGACTTTGCCGAGAATGGAAACTTCGTCTACAATGATTGGATCCATAAAGTCATTTTCCGGCTGTAACCGGTAATGTCCGTCTTCTTTAAAGAAACGTTTTACGGTAGCCGAGTCCTCTATAAGGGCAACTACAATATCATTATTCTCGGCCGATGGGGTCTCTTCCACAATCACCATATCTCCGTCATAGATTCCGATATTGATCATGCTGTCTCCTTTGACATGGAGCATAAAGGTATTCTTAGAACCGATGAACTCAGGCAGCATCGGGAAATAGTCCTCGATATTCTCCGTGGCAATGATCGGTTCTCCGGCGGTGACGGTTCCAACGATAGGGATGTTGACAACCTCACGGCGTGTGAGCTGAAAGTCATCATCAATGATCTCGATGGCGCGCGGTTTTGTAGGGTCTCTGCGGATATAGCCCTTGCGTTCTAAGGACTCCAAATGAGAATGAACGGAAGAGGTGGACTTCAGGCTGACAGCGGCACAGATCTCACGGACTGCGGGCGGATAACCCTTCTCCAGTATCTGAGATTTTATATATTCTAAGATTTGTTCTTGTTTTGGGCTCAGCTTTTGTTTGCTCATAATGTGCCTCCTTTATTTTCTTGGTATTATCTTACCATATATTGCAGATTGAAACAAGTGTTCCCGAACAGATTTTCGACAAAACAGTTGACAAACAAACGTGCGTTCTATATAATAGTAATATAAACAAATGTTCGATAGGAGGAAGCGTTATGAAAACACTGAAGATAAGAGTTTTGATTACTGTTCTATTTATCGTTACGGTACTGGGCATCGCTGCAGCCGTTATATCAGAGAGCCGGCAGGTGGCCGGTGCCGCCGACGGCAGGGAGAAGTACTTTACCAGCATTCAGATTAAGAGAGGTGACAGCCTGTGGTCTATCGCCAAGAAAAATATATCGGAAGAATACAGCTCAGTTCATGAGTATGTAGAGGAAGTCTGTGAGGCAAACCATATTTATGATGGTGAGATCAAAGAGGGGATGTATCTTGTGATTCCATACTATAAGTGACCATCTTCTTGTCCTGTTGAGACTAGACACTAGCTGACATAAAGAAAAGACCGGAACAATTTCGGTACTATTGTTCCGGTCTTTCCATTATCACATGATGTTATCGTTTGCTTGGGTAGGTGGAAAATGAATTTACAATGGCGTTGTAGACAGCTTTTCCATAAGTGCCCGTATTGCTTTTCATTTTCTTAGCTTCTTTCTTATTGGAGATGAATCCGATCTCTGTCAGACTGGAAGCTGTTTTCGTATTCCTTAATACAGCCAGGCCGGTCCGGTTTTTAAGTCCCCTGTTCGTAAAGCCTGTGGCGGGTCTCACATAACCGTGAATCTTATTGGACCAGTTATAGCTGGTAAGCCCTGAGGAGGACTTATAACCTTTTGAGTTGTATAAGGTCTCTGTTCCATGAGCGGATGCAGAAGCAGAGTTGATATGTACACTGATGAAGCGGTCGGCACCCACATTATTAGCAAGGTCTGAACGTTCACTCAAAATGAGGCTCCGGTCAGATAGCCTCGTGTAATACACTTTGTAAGAACCAGTTTTGTCAAAATATGATTTTGCTGACTTTACAATATTTAGGGTCATATCTTTTTCTCTAAGTCCATTTCCAGTAGCACCTGAATCTGATCCACCGTGTCCCGCATCCAATACTACGATACGATTATATATTTTCTTCGGCGAATCATATTTTATATAGATATAGCTGGATGTCTGTGAAACCGCATAGGCTTTGATGACATCTTTTCTCGGCCGGATATAGATATTTGTGTAGCCTCCGCTGTAGGTGACTGTATAGGAGCGGAAGTACTTGTCCGGTTTTATGTATCGGTTAGAGCTGGAACTGAAGTGGGTTTTGTAATTACCTTTTACCTTTATGATCAGTCTTCGGTTTCCGTAATCATCCGATGTAGTGATGGCGGAAGATGAAAGTCCGCTGGGTTTCTTTATCCTCACGCTGTAGTTGGAAGCAGATGCTGTGATCCTTGTACTGGGAGTCACGGTTGAGGTGCCTGATGAAGAGCTGCTCCCTGAATTAGAGGAAGCCTGGCTTTTGGTTGTTATCAGGCCGCTCTTCTGGGAGGAACTCCATTTATAACTGTGTCCAAGTTTTGTGGCACAGAAAGCTCCCGGGACATAGATATAATTCTTCTTTTTGGCATAAGAATATACTTTTCTTGCTGGTGTGGGCATCTTTGTTTTCTTGCCATTTACATATGCATACATGCTGTCCAGAGTCATGACAACAGATGTACTACCACGCTTCAAAGTAACTTTTCTTGTTTTAGATGAATAACTGTAGGACACTCCAAGACTTTTTTGCTTCTTAAACAGCCAGTAGGCTGAATACATGGAAGTGTTAGCTCTTTCAAATCCCGGAGCATATGTCTTTACAGTCTTGCCATTGACTTTGACATTCCGGCATTTCTTTTTTTGTTTTTTACCCGCAATTTTTAATGTATAATAACTGCCTGCTTTTGGAACAGAAGCAGCTTTAACACTGGATGCAGGAATCGTAGTGACTGTTAACATCACAAGTGATAAATAAGCGATAGATTTTTTTAATTTATGCATACTTTCCCGTCCTTTCGGGTAGATTGTAACATATTCGTAATAAAAACGCAATAATCATATAAAAAATCCCATAATTGTTTTAAATTCTGAGGCGTCTGCCAAATAAAACAATCTGGGATTTTCTATTACTTCTATATTAATTATGAGAATACTGTTCTGTTAAAAGGAAGCTAAGATTCCATCATAAAATGCTTTACCAATCTTAGTGTAATTGTTTTTCATAAAAGCAGCATCAGAAGAATTTGTTATAAAACCGACTTCTCCCAATGTAGCAGCGGTATTTGAATAAGATAAAACTCCTACTCCTGCTCCACTGCCAGGAATACGTTGCGTAAGTTTGCGGTCAGTAAATTTAGTTGCAGCTAAAACTTTTTTGTGAACACTAGATGCAAAATTTTTACAACTTATACTATAAGGAGAGGAGGAGTTTTTCCCCTTAGGATTATATAATGTCTCCGTTCCATTAGCGCTTTTCTTTTTAAAAGAATTAATATGAACACTAACAAACCTATCTGGATGAATGTTATTAGAAAACGTATATCTTTCTTTAATTCCGGGATACCAGTCAGAAAGTCTTGTATAATAAACTTTGTAATTAGAGTTTCGATCAAAGTAATATTTCATTTTCAGGACAATAGACAGAGTCATATTCTTTTCATAAAGTCCATTTCCTACGGCTCCACTGTCGCTACCGCCGTGCCCGGCATCCACGACGATCACTCTCGAGAACATGGTTTTTGGCGCTGCGTACTTCACATAGATATAACTGGAATCCTGTGTGATACTGAAACCTTTGATCGAACTCGTAGTCAGATAGATTTTTGTCTTTCCTCCGGTATAGGATACAGAATAGGACAGGCTGTCCTTAATATTCCGGTTGGATGAAGAAGAAAAATGAGTTTTATAATTTCCATTGATATTTAATATTAGCCGTTTATTCCAATAATCATCCTCTGAAGTAACGGCAGCGGAAGATAATCCTGACGGCTTTTTTATCCGCACGGAGTAATTACTGCTGCCTGCCGTGATCTTAGTCTTAGGTGCAACTACTTGTCCCGTAGTCGGAGTTGAAGGAGACGAAGAGTTGGACGAAGAGGATGAAGAAGATGAAACTTTCATCACGCCAGATAACAGCCGGTTATTCCATGTGTATGAGATGCCCAGTTTTCCGGCAACGGTCTGCCCTGGCACCATGATATAATTTTTCTTTTTCGCCACATAACGGACTTTTCTGGGGGCAGCCGGAAGAGTAAAGGATTTGCCGTTTAAGGTGGCTTTTTTACTGTCCAAAGTCATGACAACGGTCTTGCTGCCTTTTTTAATAGTAATTTTTTTTGTTTTACTTGTATACTTATAAGAAGTACCCAATGATTTGCATCTGCCAAAGATCCAGTAGGCAGAGTACATAGAGGTAGACCCGTCCAGAAAGCCAGGCATGTTTGTCTTGATGATAGTATTGTTGTATCTGGCGTTTAGTGCTTTTTTTGTATAAGTCTTTTTGTTATGGGTGTATTGTACCTTAAACTTGGTCCCAGCACTGATAGCGGATGCAGGATGGATGTTTGAGACGAGCATCATGGCTGCAAGACCAAAGCAAAGAAGTGATTTACGATTCATATGTATTCCCCTTTTCCCTTTTTTATTCTGTTATTGCCATTATAATATATTTTTCTGGCTGAAACAACAGTGATATGCTTGATGGAAGATTATGGATCTCCTCTTTTTTCATTCTTATTGTTTCAAAAGCCAAAATCCGGCCTGTTCATCCATAATTCCTTCCAAAACAGCAAAAAGGGCCAGGGAATCGCATATTCAATGAAAAAACTATTTTCAATCTCTAATGAAATATGGTATCCTATTATATAAGTTCGCTTCAGGGGGATTTTTCTTCCTCCATATTATAGAAGCAGAACAATCAATGAAATAGTAACAGGAGAAGAAAATGAAAGTAGAGAACAGCTTTCGGCGCGGGGTTCTGGATTCGATTCCGATTGCGCTGGCCTATCTGGCGGTTTCTTTTGCTTTTGGGATCGCAGGAAGTGCAAAAGGGGTTCCTGTCTGGGCGGTAACCCTGATATCTGCCACATGCCTTACATCAGCAGGGCAGTTCGCAGGGCTGATTTCTATCACTGCGGGGGGATCCTTGATCGAGCTGATCCTGTCCCAGGTCATTATTAATCTAAGATATTCTATCATGTCCATTGCCATAGGACAAAAACTGATATCAAAAACAAAGCTTTGGAATCGGTTTCTGATGGCATTTGGTGTGACAGACGAGATTTTCGCCATGGCCTGCGGAAGAAAAGGGGAGATCGGACCCAAATATTTCTATGGACTCATGAGTATTTCGTGGTGTGCATGGACCTTAGGCACCTTTCTGGGAGCCACGGCAAGCGGCCTTCTGCCGCAGATGGTCATGAATGCACTTGGCATTGCCATTTACGGAATGCTGATCGCCATCGTTATTCCGCCTGCGAAGCACAACCCGAAAATCGTGGCAGTCATATTGATTTCAGTATGTTTCAGCCTAATATTTAGCTTTGTAAAATTATTTTCTTTCATCTCCAGCGGTTTTTCCATTATCCTGTGTACGCTGATCGCTGCAGGAGCAGGGGCTGTGATGTTTCCTGTCAAGGAGGAAGAAGAATGAGTCTTGAGAGATTGCTTTTGTATATCATTGCCATGGCGTTGACTACATATCTTGTAAGAATGATCCCTCTGGCTGCCATACAAAAAAAGATAACAAATCAGTTTTTCCGATCGTTTCTTTTCTATGTACCATATGCTGTATTGGCAGCAATGGTCATACCGGCGGTGTTTTCAGCTACAAAAAGCTTAGGGTCATCCGTTATAGGGTTTATTGTTGCTGTGATCTTGGCATACAGGGAGATGAACATTGTCACTGTGGCCTGTTTAAGCTGCGGGGCAGCTTTGGGCGTGGAGATGATATCGGTGATATTATAGGGAAGAGGAGAATTCTATGAATTTTAATGTAGCAGTTATCAAAGGTGACGGAATAGGTCCTGAGATCGTAGACCAGGCGGTGAGGGTACTGGATGCGGTGGCAGAAAAGTCGGGACATCAGTTTACATATGAACAGATTTTAATGGGAGGGGCATCCATTGACGCTTATGGAAAACCTCTCACAGATGAGACTCTGGAGATTGCCGGAAAAAGCGACGCGGTTTTGATGGGATCCATCGGGGGAGATACTTCCACATCCCCATGGTATCAGCTGCCTGCCAAGCTCAGACCGGAAGCAGGACTTCTTGCTCTGAGAAAGGGATTGGGGTTATTCGCCAATATCCGGCCTGCTTATTTATATGAAGAGTTAAAGAAGGCTTGCCCATTAAGGGATGAGATCATCGGAGACGGCTTTGACATGGTCATCATGAGAGAGCTGACAGGAGGCCTGTATTTTGGAGAGAGAAGCACAGAGGTGGTAGACGGCATCCGTGTGGCAAAGGATTCCCTGACGTACAATGAAAATGAGATCAGAAGAATCGCTGTCAAGGCATTTGATATTGCCAGAAAGCGAAAAAAGCATGTGATCAGTGTTGACAAGGCCAATGTACTGGATTCCTCCAGACTCTGGAGACAGGTTGTGGAAGAAGTGGCAAAGGATTATGAAGATGTGACATATGAACATATGCTGGTTGACAACTGTGCCATGCAGCTGGTGAACAATCCAAAACAGTTTGATGTGATTTTAACTGAAAATATGTTTGGAGACATTTTATCAGATGAGGCCAGCATGATCACAGGTTCCATCGGAATGCTTTCATCCGCAAGCCTGGCTGAAGGCAAATTCGGACTGTATGAGCCGAGTCACGGATCAGCGCCTGACATTGCGGGCAAGGATATTGCTAATCCGATCGCCACAGTTCTTTCGGCGGCAATGATGCTCCGGTACTCCTTTGATCTGGATGAGGAAGCTGATCTTATTGAAAAAGCCGTAAAGAAAGTGCTGGAAGACGGATACCGCACCGTAGACATCATGTCTGACGGCATGGTTCAGGTGGGAACCAAGGCTATGGGTGATTTGATTATCGAGAGAATATAAGACAATTTGACATAAAGTGCCTTCGGCACATGACCGCCTCCGGGATACCGGAGGCATAGATGAATTTAGGAGGTAGAGTGATATGAGCAATACTTATACCAATGGAGAGAATTTTGCTCCGCAGAGATCGTTATTTAATGCATTGGGCTATACGAAAGAAGAGATGGAGAAACCGTTAGTCGGGATCGTCAGCTCCTACAATGAGATCGTACCGGGACACATGAACCTGGATAAGATCGTAGAAGCAGTCAAGATGGGAGTTGCCATGGCAGGCGGAACTCCGGTAGTCTTCCCGGCCATCGCTGTATGTGATGGAATTGCCATGGGGCATATCGGAATGAAATATTCTCTGGTTACCCGTGATCTCATCGCTGATTCAACAGAGGCAATGGCATTGGCACATCAGTTTGACGCTTTGGTTATGGTGCCGAACTGTGACAAAAATGTCCCTGGACTTTTGATGGCAGCAGCGCGCGTTAATGTACCCACAGTGTTCGTCAGTGGCGGACCAATGCTCGCAGGACGTGTAAAAGGACAGAAGACCAGCTTGTCCAGCATGTTTGAGGCAGTGGGCTCTTACGCAGCAGGTACGATCACAAAGGATGACCTGGATGAATTTGAAAATAAGGCATGTCCGACTTGCGGTTCCTGCTCTGGAATGTACACAGCCAATTCTATGAACTGTCTGACAGAAGTGCTCGGTATGGGTCTGAAAGGAAACGGAACGATTCCTGCGGTGTATTCTGAAAGAATTAAGCTTGCCAAACACGCGGGAATGAAAGTCATGGAACTTTATGAAAAAAATATCCGTCCGAGAGACATTATGACGGAAAAAGCGTTTTTGAATGCCCTGACAGTGGATATGGCACTGGGATGCAGTACCAACAGTATGCTTCATCTGCCGGCCATCGCACATGAGGCTGGAGTGGAACTGAATCTGGAACTGGCAAATGAGATCAGTGCAAAGACTCCGAATCTCTGTCATCTGGCTCCGGCAGGTCACACTTATATTGAGGATCTGAATGAGGCCGGCGGTGTGTACGCAGTTATGAACGAATTAAATAAGAAAGAACTGCTATATACGGACCTGATCACTGCAACTGGAAAAACAGTGGCAGAAAATATTGAAGGATGTGTCAACAGGGATCCGGAGGTTATCCGCCCGGTTGAGAATCCATACAGTGAGACCGGAGGAATCGCTGTGCTGAAAGGAAATCTGGCACCGGATTCCGGTGTGGTAAAACGTTCCGCAGTTGCTCCTGAGATGCTCAAGATGGAAGGGCCTGCAAGAGTCTTTGACTGTGAGGAAGACGCCATTGATGCCATCAAAGGCGGAGCGATCAAAGCCGGAGATGTGGTTGTCATCCGATATGAGGGACCAAAGGGCGGACCGGGAATGAGAGAGATGCTGAATCCGACTTCTGCGATCATGGGCATGGGGCTTGGCTCTAGTGTGGCACTGATCACAGACGGCCGTTTTTCCGGTGCTTCCAGGGGAGCCTGCATCGGACACGTTTCTCCGGAGGCAGCAGTGGGTGGACCGATTGCCCTGGTGGAAGAAGGAGATATCATTTCCATCGATATTAATGCCAATACCTTGAATGTAAAAGTGTCTGAGGAAGAGATGCAGAAACGCAAAGAGAACTGGGAGCCAAGAAAACCGAAGATCACAACAGGCTATCTTGCCAGATATGCTTCCTTGGTCACTTCAGGAAACCGCGGCGCCATCTTAGAAATCAACCAGGATAAATAGAGAGGTATTCTTATGAAACAATTGACGGGATCACAGATTGTTTTAGAGTGTTTGAAAGAACAGGGGGTAGACACTGTTTTCGGTTATCCGGGCGGTGCCATCTTAAACATCTATGACGAATTATATAAGCAGCAGGACTGTTTTACCCATATATTGACCGGGCATGAGCAGGGCGCTTCCCACGCCGCAGACGGATATGCCAGGTCCACAGGAAAAGTCGGCGTTTGTTTTGCCACATCGGGTCCAGGGGCAACCAACATTGTCACTGGGATCGCAACCGCCTATATGGATTCTATCCCAATGGTTGCCATCACCTGTAATGTAGGAGTGGGGCTTCTTGGAAAGGACAGTTTTCAGGAGGTAGATATCACAGGTATCACCCTCCCGATCACAAAGCATAATTTTATTGTCAAAAATGTGGAGGATCTTGCGGACACGATCCGGCGAGCATTCCGTATTGCCCAGAGCGGACGGAAAGGGCCTGTCCTAATCGACATCCCGAAGGATGTCACAGCCGCTGTGGCCAACTATAAGGAGCAAGAACCGAAAGAGATCAAGAGAAAGATTGACAATATCCGTGAAATGGACATTAGAAGGGCGGTTGAATTGATTGAATCGTCCACCAAGCCGTTTATCCTTGTAGGCGGCGGGGCCGTACTGTCGGACGCATCGGAAGAACTCAGGGAGTTTGTGGAGAAGGTTCATGCTCCGGTTGCGGACACTTTGATGGGAAAAGGCGCTTTTGATGGAACAGATGCTTTGTATACAGGAATGCTCGGCATGCACGGCACGAAAACATCCAATCTGGGTGTCTCAGCATGTGATCTGCTGATCGCCATCGGAACCAGATTCAGTGATAGGGTGCTGGGCAATGCGGACGCTTTTGCAAAGCATGCAAAGATCCTGCAGATTGACATTGACCCTGCGGAGATCAACAAAAATATCATGGCACACACCCACATCATCGGTGACATCAAAGCGGTGCTTACCATGGTCAACCGGAGACTGGGCCAGCAGAATCATAATACATGGGTTAAAAATGTCATGGTGGATAAAGTCAATTATCCTCTCACCTATGACAAATCAAAGCTTTCCGGTCCGCAGATCGTGGAAGCCATCTATGAGAGAACAAAGGGGGATGCCATCATCGTGACCGAGGTTGGACAGCATCAGATGTGGGCAGCTCAGTTCTATAAATATAAAAAACCAAGGACTTTCCTGACTTCGGGAGGCCTGGGGACCATGGGGTATGGTCTTGGAGCCAGCATCGGAGCCAAGGTGGGCAATCCTGACAAGACTGTCATTAATATTGCAGGAGACGGATGTTTTCGGATGAACTTAAACGAACTTGCAACGGCAACCAGATATAATATTCCGATCATTGAAGTCATCATCAACAACAGTGTGCTCGGAATGGTGCGCCAGTGGCAGAATCTGTTTTACTCTGAGCATTATTCCTATACGACCTTCGAGGATCCAGTGGATTTCGTGAAGGTAGCTGAGGGAATGGGTGCTCTGGCTAAAAAAGTGACAACCCTGGAGGAGTTTGAATTTGCGTTTGAGGAAGCACTTGAAGCCGGAAGGCCGGTAGTTTTAGACTGCCATGTGGACCTGGATGATAAGGTCTGGCCGATGGTGAATCCTGGAGCCGCGATTCAGGAGGCATACACAAAAGAAGACTTGGAAAAAACTATAAAGTAAATTTTGGAGGATTATGAAAATGGCAAGAGTTTATAACTTTTCAGCAGGTCCGGCAGTGCTGCCGGAAGAGGTGTTAAAGGAAGCAGCGGAGGAGATGCTGGACTATAAAGGCTGCGGCATGTCTGTTATGGAGATGAGCCACAGGTCAAAGATGTTTTCTGACATTATTGAGACTGCTGAGGCGGATTTAAGGGAACTGATGAACATCCCGGACAACTACAAAGTGTTATTTCTGCAGGGAGGAGCATCTTCACAGTTTTCCGCGATCCCGATGAACCTGATGAAAAACAAAGAAGCAGACTTTATCATCACCGGACAATGGGCAAAGAAAGCATATCAGGAAGCCAGCCGTTACGGGAAAGCCAATATCATCGCTTCCTCTGAGGATAAGACTTATACATATATTCCAGACTGTTCTGACCTGAATATTTCAGAAAATGCAGACTATGTATATATCTGTTATAATAACACCATTTACGGAACCAAGTACCAGCAGGTGCCGGACACAAAAGGAAAGATCCTGGTGGCTGATATGTCTTCCTGTATTCTGTCTGAACCAGTCAATGTAGAAGATTTCGGAGTAATCTACTTTGGTGTCCAGAAGAACGTAGGACCTGCAGGAGTGGTAGTTGCAGTGATTCGTGAAGATCTGATCACAGATGATGTCATGCCGGAAACACCGACCATGTTGAAATGGAAGACTCAGGCAGACGCAAAATCTTTATACAACACACCTCCTTGCTATGGAATTTATATCTGCGGAAAGGTATTCCAGTGGCTGAAAAAACAGGGTGGACTTGAGGCAATGAAAAAGCATAATGAAGCAAAAGCCAAGATTCTCTACGATTTCTTAGACCAGAGCGAAATGTTTAAGGGAACTGTAGTAAAAGAGGATCGGTCTCTTATGAACGTGCCGTTTGTCACAGGAGATGATGACATGGATGCCAAGTTTGTCAAGGAGGCAAAGGAAGCCGGATTTGAGAATTTAAAGGGACATCGTACCGTCGGCGGAATGAGAGCGAGCATCTACAATGCAATGCCGACAGAGGGCGTAGAAAAATTAGTAGAGTTCATGAAAAAATTTGAAGAAGAAAACAAATAAGGAGTGTTGAGAATGTATACAGTTAAATGCTTAAACCCTATTTCAAACCGTGGTTTGGATTTATTTACAAGTGAATTTGAAGTGATCGATGATTTAAATGCTGCAGATGCAGTCTTAGTCCGCAGTGCATCCATGCATGATCTTGAGGTGCCGGATTCTATGATCGCAGTTGCGCGTGCCGGTGCCGGAGTCAACAATATCCCTCTGGAACAGTATGCAGAAAAAGGAATTACCGTATTTAACACACCGGGTGCCAACGCCAACGGTGTAAAAGAACTGGTCGTAGCAGGACTCCTCTTAGCATCCAGGGATATCATCGGCGGTGTAAACTGGGTCAAAGACAATGCCAAGGAAGCCGATCTTACGAAATTGATCGAAAAGAAGAAAAAAGAATTCGCTGGAAACGAATTAAAAGGGAAAAGTATCGGTGTGATCGGACTGGGAGCTATCGGTGTCCTTGTGGCAAACATCTGCAACCGTCTTGGAATGAATGTCTATGGATATGATCCATATGTATCTGTACGTTCCGCATGGAGTTTGTCCAGAATGGTAAATCACAGCAGCTCCTTGGATGAAATCTACGAGAAATGTGATTTTCTGACCATCCATGTTCCGTATATGGAGAGCACAAAGGGAATGATCGGACAGGAAGCGGTCCAGAAAATGAAAGACGGGGCAACGATCTTAAACTTTGCGAGAGGTGAGTTGGTAGACGACCAGGCAGTGCTGGACGGACTTGCAGCAAAGAAGATTAAGCACTATGTGACAGATTTCCCGAATCCTGCTATTGCAGCAGCAGACGGAGTGATCACAATTCCTCATCTTGGCGCGTCCACAGAGGAATCAGAGGAAAACTGTGCAGAGATGGCAGTAGATCAGCTGATGAACTATCTGGAAAATGGTAACATTGTCAACTCTGTAAATTATCCGAACTGTGACTTGGGAGATATTGAGGCTGAGTGCAGGATCACAGTACATCACAAGAATCTTCCGAACATGATCGGACAGCTGACTTCAGCTTTGGCAGAAGAGGGATACAATATTGAAAATATGCTGAACAAATCAAAAGGGGATTATGCTTACTCCATTTTCGATGTAGCAAAACGTCCTTCTGAAGCAGTTCTTTCAAAAATGAAACAGATCGACGGAGTGATCCGTTTGAGAGTATTATAGAGGTGATTGATATGAGTGAAAAATTAAGAGTCGGAATTCTCGGTGCTACCGGAATGGTGGGGCAGAGATTTATCTCCCTGTTAGAGAACCATCCTTGGTTTGAGGTTGTCACGCTGGCGGCAAGTCCAAGATCCGCAGGTAAGACCTATGAAGAGGCAGTGGGCGGACGCTGGAAAATGGATACTCCGATGCCGGAAGCAGTAAAGTCCATGGTCGTTAAAAATGTGAATGAAGTGGAAGAAGTGGCAAAGGAAGTAGATTTTGTTTTCAGCGCCGTGGATATGTCAAAAGATGAGATCAAAAAGATCGAAGAAGACTATGCCAAAACAGAGACACCGGTAGTATCCAATAACAGCGCTCATCGCTGGACACCGGATGTACCGATGGTCGTGCCGGAAATCAACCCGGAACATTTTGATGTGATCAAAAGCCAGAAAAAGCGTCTTGGAACTACAAGAGGGTTCGTGGCTGTAAAACCGAATTGTTCCATTCAGAGCTACGCACCAGTTTTAACGGCATGGAAAGAGTTTGAGCCTTACGAAGTTGTGGCAACAACCTATCAGGCGATCTCCGGGGCAGGAAAGACATTTAAAGACTGGCCGGAGATGGTGGGAAATATTATTCCGTTCATCGGCGGAGAAGAAGAGAAGAGTGAGCAGGAGCCGCTCCGTCTCTGGGGACACATTGAAAACGGGGAGATTGTTAAGGCAGAATCTCCAGTCATTACAACTCAGTGTATCCGTGTGCCGGTTTTAAACGGCCATACAGCAGCTGTGTTTGTGAAGTTTAAAAAGAAACCGACAAAGGAACAGCTTATCGAAAAGCTTGTGAATTTCAGCGGGCTTCCTCAGGAACTTGAACTTCCAAGTGCACCGAAACAGATGATCCAGTATCTGGAGGACGACAATCGTCCGCAGGTGAGCATGGATGTGGACTATGAGAACGGCATGGGAGTGTCCATCGGACGTCTCAGAGAAGACACCGTATATGACTACAAGTTTGTAGGTTTGTCCCACAATACAGTCCGCGGAGCAGCCGGCGGAGCCGTGCTCTGTGCAGAGACCTTAAAGGCGCAGGGATTTATTACGAAAAAATAAAATGAAGTTATTACCAGGACCAGCCATTATTCTTTAAAATGGCTGGTCTTCTTTGTTCCTTCCAGAATTTACACATATGAAGATGTTACAAATGTTACAAAAACAATTGTATTTGTTCATAATTTATATTATAATGAGATTGTTTCAGTGTAAAAACATTTTACGGGGACAAAGGGAGAGACGGATGAATAAAAAAAGGATCAGATTAGGAATTCTTGGCCTGGCACTTGGCCTGGCAGTTATTTTTCCTGTGGGGGGAAGAATAAAAGCGGCTATGACAGTCGTGGAGGTAAAAAAAGCAGGACAGGTAGTGGACAGTTTTCAGGGCGTAAATGCTGTGTACCGCCCAGGCAAATGGGACGGTGATGACAAGATCTACTCATGCGCGGCACTGGTAAAGAAATATTATCAGGCCAGATATGGATTTACACCGTACAATCTTTTTGCCGGTGCAACACCGTTAGAATACGACAAGGGTGGTAAATTTAAAAAGGTGACCTCACCGAAGGTGGGAGATATCGCATCCAAAAGTACACACTGGGCCATAGTACAGAATGTTTCAGGGAACAATGTCACCTTATTGGAACAAAATTGGAAAAGAGTGGTTGGGAAGAAAACTTATGCCAAATCAGACAGGGTTGTTTCAAAGAGTGAGATGAAGTATTTCCGCTATTATGACAAAAACGGAAAAGAAGTGTTAAACGGCAGCAGCAGCTCGTCCTCCTCTGTTTCAAAACCAAGAACTTTGTCCATCAATAGGACAAGCCTTAATGTCAAAACCAGAGCAACTGCAACGCTCACAGCTACAATCGGTAATAAGAGAAGTGGTGATACCGTCACATTCTCATCATCAAATAAAAAGATTGCCACGGTTTCATCCAGAGGGGTGATCACCGGAGTTAAAACGGGAACCTGTTATGTGACAGCTACGGTCAAGGGAACAAACCTTTCTAAAAAGTGCAAAGTATCAGTGTCATTGGGTTCCAGAAGCATCAAGCTGAATGCCAGCAGACTGACGTTGATCAAGGTAAAGAGTTACCCTCTAAAGGGTGTTATTTATAATAAGAGATCCAACGACAAGCTGAAGTACAAAACAAGCAATAAAAAGATTGCAACCGTTTCTTCCAAAGGCGTTGTGAAGAAAAAGAAGAAAAAGGGTACAGCAACGATCACAGCATGGATTCCAGGCACATCCACTAAGAAAACATGCAGAGTTACCGTAAAATAGTGTACATAGAGAAACACGCTCTGCGTGTTTCTTGTATTTTATTCCATAGGAATGTTCTGCGAACCTCCCTATGGAATAAAAAAGCCCTGCGGGCATTATGCACAAAAAGTACTTATAAAAAACAGGAGAAGAACATAAGATGATAGCATCAAACGTGAATTGGAATGTTGTATTGAATCATTATACAGATCAGATTTTAGATTTTGCCTTAAATATATTAGTCGCCCTGATCATTATCGGCGTCGGTTTTAAACTGAGCAAATGGCTGGTATCGCTGTTTCGGAAAGGAATGGAGAAAAGGGAAGTTGACTTTGGCGTTATTACATTCAGCTGCTCCTTTCTTAAGATCGCATTGCGCTGCATCGTGATCTTTATGGCCGTGGAGCGTCTGGGAGTCAAAGGGACATCCATTGTGGCGCTGTTCGGGTCTGCCGGTGTTGCAGTAGGTCTGGCGCTGCAGGGAAGCCTCTCCAACATTGCAGGGGGAGTCCTTCTGTTGATCTTAAAGCCGTTTCAGGTGGGAGACTATATCGTTGTAGACGGGACCAGCTGCGAGGGCGAAGTGGCAGCCATGGATATTTTCTATACAAAGCTTAAGACCGTGGACAACAGGGTCATTGTCATTCCAAACGGGACGCTGAGTAACAGCAACTTGATCAATAACACAAAACAGGACAGCCGCCTGATTGACCTAAAGATCGGGATTGCTTACGACAGTGATATCCAGAAGGTCAAACAGATCATGATGGATGTTGCAAAGAAGGAACATATGACAAAGGATGACAATATCCAGGTGTTTGTCAGCGACCTGGCAGACAGCTCCGTTATTATGGGACTGAGGGCCTGGGTATCCACTGAGGTGTATGTTTCCACCCGGTGGTCCTTGCTGGAGCACATCAAAGATGCCTTTGAAAAAGAAGGTGTTGAGATTCCATACAATAAGCTGGATGTCAATGTCATGGAGCTGAAAGAGTCAAAAAAAGAACCGGAAGAAATAACAGAAAACAATGAATAAAATAAAGAGGGTTCGTAGAACTTTCCGATAGAATAAAAAAATCAGGATCATGGAAATACATGTCCTGATTTTTTTATGAATGGAGGCCGAACAGAAAGTGTTGCCCAAGAGAATTATCTCTTCAGCAGTTCCTGGATCTTGTCTTTCAACCTTTTCAGCCAGTAGACTACGGAGTTCTGTTTAATGTATAGGAAGATTCCGGCTGATAGCAACAGCACCAATGGTAGTAAGAATTTTAATATATTTAAAATATAATGAGCTGAAGTGCTTCCTTTATAATGCAAGATAAAAGAATCCCCGGTGATCTGGTTTTTATGGATTGAAGAGATAGTCTCATCTCCGTTCAGGAGTGCGGACACCGGTTTATCCGCCACATTCTGGGCCATTTTGATTTCTTGGTAAGAGTCTGCGGTGACAGTGACATCTGCGGAAGAATCCTTGCTGATGGAGGCAAAGGTAAAAGTCCCCTTGGTCTTTTTATTGTTCAGATGCAGCCTGAACTTACTTGTATAATCGGAAGTCTGTCCGCGGAAGATTGAATTCTTGGATTCATAGCTGGAGGAAGTTCCCTTCCAGATCTTCCTTAAATCCGCATCGCATTGTTTGACACTTCCCCTTTGCTGGAAGGAAAGCCGGTGGTCATCCTCTTTGTCAAGGGAAACATTGGTTATGGTGCTACCCATAAAAGATTCCTTTAGTTTTGTAAGTTCCCGTTTATTGCACACGGATGAGAAAAGGAAGGTAAAGTTTCTGCGGATATCATTTTTATTCTTGTAAACTTCGGCAACCTCGTATTTCCGCACCGGCTGGGCGAAAGAGGATGAAAAGTTTACTTTCTTTTTGGAGACTTTTTCGTCAATTACGGTCTGTTCTCCACTGTCGGAAAAGGAATCGTTGGCAGTATAGGTATAGGTCACAGGGACCTTGCCGGATTCATCCGCAAAGTTCTTGAAATCCAGTGTCTCCTCAAAATCCAGCTGGAACTCAAAAGGACTGCCACTTTTAGTCTCCACCCGGTAAGTACCTCCGGTATCTGAGGTGTGCAGAACCTTTCGTGTCACGGCGCACAGATCAGAGAAGTTGTCTTTGGTAAAAGAGATGACCAGGGTTTTTCCGTCTTTCTCATTTTTCCACGTTTTCTTATAGGAAGAGCCGGAGAAGTAGCTGTTCACTGCAGAAGCGTGTTTTTCCAGTGTCTCCTTCGGAAGTCTGATGGAGATGGTGCGTGTAAGCTTCATGCCGGCGGTCTCTTTTGTTTTGATGTCAATGGATGAAATGGGCACATAATCCATCTCATCTATGTTGATCTTATCGTCTGTGTCGTACTTTTTCCCGGCAAAGGTAAACTCGGTGTTTTTCAGGTTCCAGAGATCATCCACAGACTTTTGGTCTACATAACCCTTCTCATAGAGAGCAGTATAAAGCCAGGACATGAGATCTTTTGTGGAAAAGTTTTCTGAATACCGTATCCCCTTGGCAAATGGAGAATCTGAGTAGCTGTATTTGATCTCAGGTGCAAAGTTAAGCAGAGACTCTACCTTCTTTTTGTAATCTTTTTTTGAGGAATAGTCCAGGCGGAAGGTATAAATGGTATTGTCGTTATCCGAGGTTTGTTTATAAACCAGAGCCTTCGGGCAGGCGTCTCGGATGACCTTGTCTAGGTCCTTTTTGGAGCCGGAAAAATACCTGGACAGATCCGCAGAGCTGACAGTACAGGTCATGATCCGGTGGCCCGAAAAGTCTTTGTTTAATTCCATGCGGCTGTTGAGTTCCAAGCCACAGCCCCATAAAAACACTAGGGACAGCAGCAGAACAGACAGCAAACATCTTCTTTTCATTTAGATTTCCTTTAAATATGCTTCGTTGATCTGGATCACTTTTTTCATTGCGTCCTGTCCCGGGGCTCCAATGGTGTTACGTTTTTCCACACATGTCTTCATGCTGACAGCCTCATAGATATCCTCTTCAAAGGCAGGACTGATCTTTTGATATTCATCCAGGGAAAGATCATCCAGGGAGATATTTTTATCAATGCACAGAAGTACCAACTGTCCAACGATACCATGGGCATCCCTGAACGGCACTCCGTGATTTACCAGATAGTCGGCCGCATCGGTGGCATTGGTGAAACCGTTCTTCGCACTGTCTTCCATGCGGTCCTTGTTGAACGTCATGGTCTTCATCATGCCCGTAAACAGGCTCAAGCAGCCTTTTACAGTGTCAATGGCATCGAAGGTATATTCCTTATCCTCCTGCATGTCCTTGTTGTAGGCCAGAGGAATTCCTTTCATGGTCGTAAGGATAGAGGTCAGTGCAGCGTAGACTCTGCCGGTTTTTCCGCGGACCAGCTCCGCAATGTCTGGGTTTTTCTTCTGCGGCATGATACTGCTTCCTGTACTGAAGCCGTCGTCGATGGAGACAAACTGGTATTCGTTGGAATTCCAGACGATGATCTCTTCACTGAACCGGCTTAAGTGCATCATAACCGTGGAAAGAGCAGATAATAACTCTATGACATAATCCCGGTCAGACACAGAATCCATACTGTTTAAGGTCGGTCCGTAAAAATCCAGAAGATCCGCAGTCATGTTCCGGTCTAAAGGATAGGTGGTGCCGGCAAGCGCTCCGGAGCCCAGCGGACAGTAATTCATTCTCTCATAAATGTCAGTCAGGCGGGAGTAGTCTCTCTTGAACATCTCCATATAGGCGCCCACATGATGAGCAAGTGTGACCGGCTGTGCCTTCTGCAGATGGGTAAATCCAGGCATAAAGGTGTCGAGATGGTCTTTCATGATCTGGTGCAGAGCTTCCATCAGATCCTTTATCAGATCTTTGATGGCGGTGATTTCATCTCTTGTGTAGAGCTTCATATCCAAGGCCACCTGGTCATTGCGGCTTCTTCCGGTGTGGAGCTTTTTGCCGGCATCGCCGATACGGTCGATCAAAGTTGCTTCTACAAAACTGTGAATGTCTTCATATTCGCTTGTGATCTCAACGGCTCCAGACTCTATGTCTGAAAGAATGCCCTTTAATCCAGCAATGATCTGGTCTTTTTCATCTTCCGTTAAAACACCTACACTGGCCAGCATGGTCACATGCGCCATGCTCCCCTGGATGTCCTGACGGTAAAATTTCTGATCAAAACCGATGGAAGCATTAAAATTGTAAACCAGCTGATCTGTTTCTTTGGTGAACCTGCCACCCCATAATTGTGCCATATGTATTTCCTCATTTCTTATTAGTTTGTCTTTTGATAAATTCTAACCATAATATTTTACACTATAAATGCAATATTTACTATATTTTTATTGGAAAAACCGCGTATAAGCAGACCCGGCATGACACACAATATTTAAAAAACGGGTGATGAGAATGGAACGAAGATTAAAAATAGAAAAGCATATAGTTTTATTTATTTTGGGCGGAATGGGATATTTCTTTTTAGAAGTTTTAGTCAGAGGGTACTCCCATTATACAATGTTCCTGTGCGGAGGCGCCTGTTTTTTGTGTATCGGGCTCTTAAATGAGAGTGTGAAATTCAAGATGAGTTTCGTGAGTCAGATGGTGCTCTCAACGTTTATCATCACAGGACTTGAACTGGTCACAGGCCTGATTGTCAATGTATGGCTCGGGTGGGACATATGGGATTATTCCAATCTGCCATATAATTTTAAAGGGCAGATCTGCCTTTTGTACTCGGTACTCTGGTTTTTTGCGTCCAGCGCAGCCATTGTCATAGATGACTTTCTGCGGTATAAGCTGTTTCATGAAGAAAAACCACATTATAAGTTTTTATAAATCCTTTCCTTCATGTTATAATAGAATACATTGGGGTGTCCGGGTCCGGTTGGGTTTTAGATTTTTATAAGAAACAATAATAAAAATATAAGTATTTTCATAAGAATTAGCCAGAGAGGGTTTTATATAATGGGAACTGTGAGGTGATTCTTATGAAAAAAATACCAACCGTACATAAAAAAATGGCAGCTGTTTTATTGTTCATCCTGCTGGTAGGATGTTTTTTGCTGGGTGTCTGGCACTCAGCCGGGAAAAAGGCGGCGAAGAAGTCTGTATACAAAGAAGGAACGGTTCAATATCATATCTTTTATAATAACAAAAAGGAAATCAAACGAATGGTAAGCCAGGGACTAGATCTCAACGCTTCCAGCCAGACTGCATCCAATGCGCCGTTGATCATGGCAATCGATGCCCTTGACAGGGACCGCATGTACAGCATGGTGGCTTTCCTGATTAAGCAGGGAGCTTTCGTGAATGCGGATTATCAGACAGACAGTGACATTGTGTTCCGGAGGAGAACGCCGCTCTATGAGGCTGTCTCCTTTGGGGATACGAAATTGCTGCGCCAGCTTCTTAACGCCGGGGCAAGCGCTGATTACCGGGATAAAGACGGGACAACTCCGCTGATGTTTGCCTGTTATATGGCCAACGGCAGCGTAAACCAGAATACGGTGGATAACATCCGCAGTCTTTTGTATGCAGGGGCCGATCCATCGGCAGTGAATCAGGACGGAAAAACAGCAGAGGACTATTTTGAAATGGGACGCAGGAATATAGAAGCAGATATGAAAGACAACCGGCTGACGGACGAGGAAAAGAAGCAGACCAGACGGTATCTGGGAAAGATCCGTGTGCTGCTTGACAGGGCGGTCCGCAGCCGGCGGTAGAAATAGGAAATGAGGATAAGAAATTGAAAAAACATTTAGTGATCGCAGAAAAACCTTCGGTGGCAAGAGATATTGCGAGGGTTTTGGGGTGTAAGCAAAAAGGTTCTTCTTTTATGGAGGGTGAGAAATATATTGTGACATGGGCGCTGGGGCATTTGGTGACCTTGGCAGATCCGGAGCAGTACGGGAACCAATACAAGCAGTGGAGCATGGAAACGCTTCCTATGATGCCTAAACAGTGGAAGCTCGTGGTGATCGGTAAGACATCAAAGCAGTACCAATCTGTTAAAAAACTGATCTTCAGAAATGACGTGTCGGATATTATCATCGCCACAGATGCAGGACGGGAAGGAGAGTTGGTTGCCCGCTGGATCCTTAAAAAGGCAGGAAATCAAAAGCCTGTACAGAGACTTTGGATTTCCTCTGTGACGGATAAAGCCATACGGGAAGGTTTTGCACATTTGAGGCCTGGAAAAGAGTATGAGAACCTTTACCATGCGGCAGTGGCAAGGGCAGAGGCGGACTGGCTTGTGGGGATCAACGCCACCAGAGCGCTGACCTGTAAATATAACGCACAGCTGTCTTGCGGGAGAGTCCAGACACCGACTCTCGCCATGATCGCAAAACGGGAAGAGGAGATCCGTACCTTTAAGCCGAAGAAGTTTTACGGGATCAAGGCGTTTGTACTGGGAATGACATTTACATGGAAGGACAGAATGTCAGGCAGCAGCCAGAGCTTTGACAGAGAGAAAATAGACAGAATAAAGAAAACGGCAGGGGGAGAAACTCTTCTGATTGGAAAGATTTCTAAGAAACCGAAGAAAACCCATGCTCCATCGCTTTACAACCTTACTGACCTTCAGACAGATGCCAACAAGAGGTTTGGATTTTCAGCCAAACAGACCCTGAATCTGATGCAGAGTTTGTATGAACACCACAAGGTCCTTACTTATCCTAGGACCGACTCTCGTTACCTGAGCAGCGATATGGCAGATACGATAAAAGAGCGGCTGAATGCAATCAGCGTAGGTCCATATAAAAAGTGGACAGCAAAACTTTTGTCAAAAAAGGTCAATCGTTCGGCTTCTTTTATTAACGACAGCAAAGTGACGGATCATCATGCCATCATTCCAACGGAGCAGTCGGTATTTCTGACGGATATGAGTTTTGACGAGCGCAAAATCTATGATCTGGTTGTGAAACGTTTCCTTGCCGTGTTATCACCGGCATGTGAGTACGAGCAGACTTCTATTTCTGGGACTATTCACGGGGAAATATTTGAGGCTAAAGGCACCGTTATGGTCAAGGCCGGATGGAAGGAACTATATCAGGAAGAGGAAAGCACAGGGGAAGCTCTGCCTCAGGATAAGCTTAACATGCTCAGGGAAGGAACACAGGTCACGGTGGACTCTATGAAGATCACGGAGGGGACCACCAATCCTCCAGCCAGATATACAGAAGGAACTCTGATCTCCAGGATGGAAAAACAGGGGCTTGGAACGGTAGCCACCCGTGCCGATATTATAGAGAAGCTGTTTTCCAGCTTTCTTCTTGAAAAGAATGGCAATGATGTGGTGATCACTGGAAAGGCTAAGCAGCTGTTAGAGCTGGTGCCGGAGGACCTTAGGAAAGCGGAGCTGACGGCGCAGTGGGAGCAAAGGCTCACAGCCATCGCCGAGGGTAGGGAAGATGACAGGAAGTTCATGGGAGAGATCAGTGGATATACAAGGCAGATCATCGAAGAGATCAAACATGCCCAGGGGACGTTTTGCCATGAAAATCTTACCCGCCATAAGTGCCCGGAATGCGGGAAGTTTATGCTGAAGGTGAAAGGAAAGCACGGGACCTTCTTAGTCTGCCAGGACCGGGAGTGCGGATGCAGGAAAACACTTTCAAGGACTACCAATGCCCGCTGTCCGGTCTGTCACAAGAAAATGGAGATGGTAGGCGAAGGGGAGGCACAGAAGTTTGTCTGTGTCTGCGGCCACAAGGAGAAGCTCAGTGCTTTTAAGGAGCGCAAGAAAAAAGACGGTGCGGGTGTCAGCAAAAAAGAAGTGAACCGCTATTTGAAAAAGCAGCAGGCCGAAGCAGAACAGCCGATCAATAACGCATTTGCTGATGCATTCGCAAAGTTAAAACTATGACATTTTCCACATGATTTCCGTTCGGCTCTTAGAATGCCTCACTCCAATCATGTAGAAAATGGACGTAATGTCTGCTAGAGCATGTTGCTACAAGACAGAGGATGTCTTTCGACGAGGGATTCTTTTTCATCTAAAAAAGGAATGGATGTCAGCGAAGTATTGGAAATAAAGTTAGGGGGTTGGGATGAGTCGAAAGAGAAAACAGATGAGGTTTTGGCTGAAATTGTTTGTGGTTTTTTTAGCCGCAGGTCTGTTGGCTGTGGGAGGAATCAACCTGTTTGTATTGAACCGGGCTGATAAAAGCATAGAAGCATGGGAATATATTTCAAGAGGGAAAGAGAAGAAAGCGGATGCGGTTATTGTACTGGGAGCAAAGGTCCGAAAAGACGGCAGTATGAGTCTGATGCTGAAGGAACGTGTGGACATGGGGATTGCAGCTTACAAGCAGGGGCTTACAGACCGGATCATCATGAGCGGGGATCACGGGACCCAGGGGTATGATGAAGTCAGCGCCATGAAAGCGTACGCAGTGAAGCAGGGAGTGCCGTCCAAATGCATTTTTAAAGACCATGCAGGATTTTCTACCTATGAGACTATGTACCGTGCGAGAGAGGTATTTCAGGCACGAAACGTCATCGTGGTCACGCAGAAGTATCATCTGTATCGTGCGGTGTATGACGCAAAGGCTCTGGGGCTTCAGGTAAAGGGTGTTGCCTGTGACAAGGCTGTCTACAAAGGGGACAAAGCCAGAAAGTTCAGAGAAGCCATAGCAAGGGTCAAGGACTTCGGATATACGCTTCTAAAGCCGAAACCAAAATATCTGGGAAAAGCAATCCCGGTGAACGGCAACGGGAATGTGACAGACAAGTGATAAATGTAAAAAAGAAGACGCATCTTAAATCAGTTTTAAAATGATTCAAGACGCGTCTTCTTTTTTATGTAGTTTAATCAGATGTGCAGATTAGTCTGCGAGTCCCTGGTCTTTTAAAGCTCTTACCTTCATAGATAGGCCGAACAGACGGATAAATCCTTCAGCGTCATGATGGTCATATAAATCTCCTGTTGTGAAGCTTGCCAGAGATTCACTGTAAAGTGTATGAGGAGAGGTGGTACCTGCCTTGATGATATTGCCCTTGTAAAGCTTAAACTTTACTTCTCCGGTTACGTCCTTATCGACGGTCTCGATGAATGACTGTAATCCTTCTCTTAATGGGCAGAACCATTTGCCTTCATAGACGAGATCAGCGAATTTGCCTGCAACGATCTTCTTGAATGCCATGGTGTCACGGTCTAAGACTAATTCTTCCAACTGCTGGTGAGCCTCCATTAAAATGGTTCCTCCCGGAGTCTCATAGACACCGCGGGATTTCATTCCAACCACACGGTTTTCCACAATGTCGATGATGCCGATGCCATGTTTGCCGCCCAGTTCATTTAACTTGCGGATAATGTCAGATGCCTTCATCTTCTCGCCGTTTACTGCAACCGGTGCACCGGATTCAAAGGCGATGGTCACGTATTCTCCCTCTTCCGGAGCCTGCTCTGGTGAGTTTCCTAAAACTAATAAGTGATTGTAATCAGGCTCCACAGCCGGATCTTCTAATTCCAATCCTTCATGGCTGATGTGCCATAAGTTACGGTCACGGCTGTAGCTGTTTTCAGCGGAAAACGGAAGGTCAATGCCGTGATCTTTGCAGTACTGGATCTCATCTTCGCGGGAATCCATTTTCCATGTATCCAGCTCACGCCATGGAGCGATGATCTTAATATCCGGAGCCAGTGCCATGATGGATAACTCAAAACGGATCTGATCATTACCTTTACCTGTGGCACCGTGGCAGATAGCGACTGCGCCTTCTTTTCTAGCGATTTCAACCAGTTTTTTTGCGATAACCGGGCGGGCAAAAGAGGTACCGAGCAAATATTTGTTCTCATAAACTGCGTCGGCTTTTACCGTCGGGATCACATAGTCATCCACGAACTCGTCAACGACATCTTCAATATATAATTTTGTGGCTCCGGAGAGTTTCGCGCGTTCTTCCAGGCCGTCTAATTCATTTCCCTGTCCCACATCCACACAGCAGCAGATGACTTCATAATCATAATTTTCTTTTAACCAAGGGATAATCGCGGTGGTGTCCAGTCCGCCGGAGTATGCCAATACAACTTTTTCTTTCATGTTTGTTCCTCCTCATATAGTTCGTACCATCAGATCTTCGTCTGTGTTCTATTCAATAATATACGGGATAACGGAAGAAGATGCAAGGGCTTTTTCAAAATAAAGTGCATAAAATTTCAAAATAAATGAATATATTCAAGTATAAATGTATAAATATGCAATGATAAGTTTCCGACAAAAGAATTAAAAACTCAGGTTTATCAGTAAAAAAGGTGTTGCATATTACATAACAGAGTTGTATAATTATAAACAATTCGTAAATGCAGGAAAAGAGGAGAATATTATGATAAAAGCAGGAATTATAGGATCTACGGGCTATGCAGGGCAGGAACTGGTCCGTCTGCTGATGCAGCATAAGGACGCAGAGATTGTCTGGTATGGTTCCAGAAGCTACATAGATCAGAAGTATTACGATGTCTTCCATAATATGTTTGAGATCGTGGATGCGGACTGTATGGATGACAACATGGAGGAATTGGCCGAGAAAGCGGATGTGATTTTCACAGCAACTCCTCAGGGACTGTGTAGCTCTCTTGTGTCAGAGGAGGTCCTCTCAAAGACAAAGATCATAGATTTAAGCGCAGACTTCAGGATCAAGGATGCAGACCGATATGAAGAGTGGTATGGGATCAAACACCCGAGCAGAGATTTTATCAAAGAGGCTGTCTACGGTCTCTGCGAGATAAATAGAGAGGATGTAAAGAAAGCAAGATTGATCGCCAACCCGGGATGTTATCCGACCTGTTCCATCCTCTCCATTTATCCGATGGCAAAGGAAGGTCTGATCGACATGGACACCATTATCATTGATGCCAAATCAGGAACTTCAGGGGCAGGCAGAGGAGCCAAGGTGAATAATCTGTACTGTGAAGTCAATGAAAATATCAAAGCTTACGGGGTGGCATCCCACAGGCATACGCCGGAGATCGAAGACCAGCTTGGGTATGCATCCGAACAGCAGGTGGTGCTTAATTTTACGCCGCATCTGGTTCCTATGAACCGAGGAATCCTGGTGAGCGCCTATGCTTCTCTGAAAGAGGACGTTACCTATGAGAAGGTGAAGAGCATCTATGATTCTTATTATAAGAAAGAAAAGTTTGTGAGAGTGCTTCCGGAAAATGTATGCCCGGAGACCAGATGGGTGGAAGGGAGCAACTATGTGGATCTTAATTTTAAGATCGACCAGAGGACAGGGCGTATCATTATGATGGGGGCCATGGACAATCTGGTAAAAGGGGCAGCAGGCCAGGCGGTACAGAATATGAACCTGATGTTCGGACTGCCTGAGACAGAGGGACTAGAACTTGTCCCGATGTTTCCGTAGGATCACATAAAGGAGGAAATGATGAAGATATTAGACGGAGGCGTGACAGCCCCAAAAGGCTTTCTGGCAGCAGGACTTCGGGCCGGAATGAAACCTGGAAAGACCAACAAAGACATGGCAATGATCTTAAGTGAGACACCGGCGGCGGCAGCCGGGACCTTCACAAGAAATATCGTAAAGGCGGCCCCGGTACTTTGGGGACAGAAACTGGTAAACGAGCAGAAAACAGTCCGGGCAGTGGTCGTAAACACAGGGATCGCCAATGCATGTACCGGAGAAAAGGGCTATGAGAATACGGTAAAAACCGCGGAATTGGCAGCAGAGGAGCTTGGAATTACAAAAGAAGAGGTTCTAGTTGGATCTACCGGTGTCATTGGGCAGCAGCTGCCAATGGATGTGATAGAGACAGGAGTAAAGCTTCTGGTACCTGAACTAAAACATGACCGCCAGAGCAGTAAAGACGCAGCGGCGGCGATTCTGACCACAGATACAAAGACCAAAGAGGCCGCTGTCAACATTATAATTTCTGGAACAGAAGTGACCGTGGGCGGCATCTGCAAGGGTTCCGGGATGATTCATCCCAATATGGGGACTATGCTTGGGTTTATCACAACCGATGTTTCCATCGACAAGGATCTGCTCTTAAAGCTTCAAAGAGAGCTGATTGAGGATACTTTTAATATGATTTCTGTGGATGGAGATACTTCTACCAACGATACGGTATTTGTTCTGGCAAACGGTATGGCTGGGAATCCTAAAATTACAGAACAGAATGAAGACTATGAGACATTCAAAGAAGCGCTTTTCTATGTAAACCGGGAGCTGGCAAAGAAAATAGCCGGGGACGGGGAAGGCTGCACCAAGCTGTTTGAAGTCCAGGTGCACCATGCGCCCAACAAAGACTGTGCCAAGACACTGAGCAAATCCGTGGTCACTTCAAGTCTTACAAAGGCGGCCATCTATGGAAAGGACGCAAACTGGGGAAGAATCCTATGCGCTATGGGTTATTCCGGCGCTTCCTTTGACCCTTTAAAAGTTGATATTTCATTAGAGAGCAAAAGCGGAAGTCTTGCCATCGTAAAGGATGGAGTTGCAACAGATTATTCAGAGGAAAAGGCGACCTTGATCTTATCGGAAGATGAGGTGAAAGCCATTATCGATATTCATAACGGAGAAGAACAGGCAACTGCATGGGGATGTGACCTGACCCATGAATATGTATCAATCAACGCAGATTACAGAAGTTAAGGAGAGGAATCATGGACGAAAAATTATTAGAGGAAGAATCACTGAAGGCAGAGATATTAATAGAGGCTTTGCCGTACATCCGTTATTTCAGCGGAAAATACGTGGTGGTCAAATACGGCGGGAGTGCCATGCTGGATTCAGACCTGCAGAAAAATGTAATCCGTGACGTGGCGCTTTTGAAACTGATCGGTATGAAACCGATTATCGTACACGGCGGAGGAAAAGAGATCAGCAAATGGGTGAAGCTTTCCGGCAAAGAACCGGAGTTTTATAACGGTCTGCGTGTCACAGATAAGGAGACTATGGAAATCGCTGAGATGGTTCTGTTTAAAGTGAATCAGGAGCTGGTTGCTATGATGGCGCAGCAGGGGATCAAGGCTGTTGGACTTTCCGGTAAAGATGCGGAAATGATGAAGGTAGAAAAGAAGGAGGTCCCGGGGAAAGATCTGGGATATGTGGGTAAAGTAAAAGAGGTCAACACGGACCTTCTGGAAGCTCTGATCGAAGACGATTTTGTCCCGGTCATCTCCCCAATCGGACTGGGAGAAGAGTATGCTGGTTACAATATCAATGCTGATGACACAGCCTGTGCGATCGCGTCTGCGCTGAACGCAGAAAAGCTTGTTTTCTTGACTGATATTGAAGGAGTCTTTATTGATCCGGAGGATAAGAGTACCCTGATCTCTGAGATGGATCTGACCCAGGCACACGAGTTTGTGGACAAAGGGGTTGTGGGCGGCGGTATGCTTCCGAAGCTTAAAAACTGTATTGAGGCCATCGAGAACGGTGTTGCCAGAGTCCATATCCTGGACGGACGCCTGGACCACTGTCTGCTGCTTGAGTTCCTGACACAAAAAGGTATCGGAACAGCGATCCTGAAAGATCCGATTTTTTAGGAGGAAATTATGAATCATTTTATAGAAGAAGGCGAAGCATACATATTAAAAACCTACAACCGTTTTCCGGTGGTCCTGGATCACGGGGAAGGAGTCTGCCTTTATGATACTGATGGAAAAGAATATCTGGATTTCGGTGCAGGGATCGCGGTCTTTGCCCTGGGCTATGGAAACAAACCATACAACGATGCGCTCAAAACTCAGATCGACAAACTGATCCATACTTCCAATCTTTATTATAATGTTCCGTCCATAGAAGCGGCAAAAAAGATCGTAGAAGCCTCCAAGATGAAAAAAGTATTTTTCACCAACAGTGGTACCGAAGCGATTGAAGGCGCCTTGAAGGTTGCCAGAAAATACGGTTATCGAAAGGATCCCAATAAGGAGTATGAATTTATCGCTATGAATCAGTCTTTTCATGGAAGAAGCCAGGGGGCACTGTCCGTGACAGGAAATGAAAAGTACCAGGAAGGGTTTGTGCCGAAAGAATTCCGGGCAGTGTTTGCGGAATTTAACAATCTGGAAGATGTGGCATCAAAAATAACGGACAGAACCTGCGGCATCATCTGCGAGGTGGTCCAGGGCGAGGGCGGTATTTATCCGGCTGATCCCGAGTTTTTAAAGGGTCTTCGGAAGCTTTGTGATGAAAAAGATCTTCTGTTGATCTTTGATGAAATTCAGTGTGGTATGGGCCGCTGTGGTTCTATGTTTGCACATGATCTCTACGGTGTGAAACCTGACGTGCTGACTCTTGCAAAAGCGCTGGGATGCGGGGTTCCGGTGGGCGCATTTGTGGTAGGAGAAAAGGCGGACGGCATTCTTGTGCCGGGAGACCATGGAACCACCTACGGAGGAAATCCTCTGGCAGGCGCGGCAGTCAACGCTGTCTTTGAACAGTTTGAAAGCCTTGATTTGGTATCCCATGTACAGGAGATCGGCAGTTACTTATGGGAAAAGCTTGAGGGCTTAAAAGAAGAATTTGATTTTATCACTGCCCATCGCGGTAAAGGATTGATGCAGGGACTGGAGTTTTCGCCGGAGAAGCCGGTCGGAGAAATCGTAACGAAAGCCCTGTCAAACGGCCTGATCCTTATCTCGGCAGGAAATAATGTTTTAAGGTTTGTCCCGCCGCTTGTGATCGAAAATGAACATGTGGATCTGATGGCGGAAAGGCTCAGAGCATCGTTTTAAATGAATAAACAAAAACCTCCAAGGACAAACTATGGATAACAAATCTTTGGAGGTTTTTTTATGATTGGATTTATAATAGCGTTAGTATCAGGAGCCCTCATGAGCATTCAGGGGGTATTTAACACGGAAGTTTCCAAACAGACCGGGTTGTGGACCGCCAGTTCCTTTGTACAATTTACAGGTCTTCTCACCTGTCTCGCAGTCTGGCTCTTTGCGGAGAGAGGTACAAGCTTTTTAAGCCTTGCGAAGGTATCACCGAAATATGTGCTTCTCGGTGGTATCATGGGAGCCGGGATCACCTTTACGGTCATCAAAAGCATCGGCATGCTGGGGCCGGCAAAATCTGCCATGCTCATTGTGGCTGCGCAGCTGATCGTTTCCTATCTGATTGAGGTTTTTGGGCTGTTTGGCGTCGAAAAAACAGGGTTTCAGTGGATGAAGCTTTTGGGAGTTGTTTTGTTTGTAGGGGGCATCCTTATTTTCAAATGGAAATCTTAAACTTATCCTGAAAGATGTCCTTGTAAAAATGAGGTAGATTAGTTACAATAGCAATAGAGATTTTACACTTGGATAGATGACGCTTTGTTCAGCTAAGGAGGATCCTTAATGTTCAAAGCAAAAAGTATATGTATGGCCGCCGTTTTGTTTTTTGCAGCCTGTACGGCAGGGTGCACAGAAAAGTCCGGAGTGCAGGTGGAAAAGGGATCAGAGGTCCAGAAAGCTGCCGACACACAAAAAGAGGATAAGATCTGTGTCTATGTCTGCGGCAGTGTCAAAAAGCCGGGGGTCTATGAACTCGTAGAAGATGCAAGAATCGTTTCAGCCATAGCTGCGGCGGGAGGATTTACAAAGAGTGCTTCTAAGGAAGATGTCAATCAGGCAGAACATGTGAAGGACGGGCAGCAGATTTATGTTCCCTCACGAAAGGAAGCCCAAAAGCAGCAGAAGGGTTCCTCAGAGAAGGGCTCTTCATCAGATGACAGAGTGAATTTAAACACTGCATCCAAGGAAGAGCTGATGAAGCTTTCGGGCATCGGAGAAGCTAAGGCTTCTGATATCATTTCCTATAGGGAAGAGAACGGAAGCTTTGCAAAACCAGAGGATATTATGAAGATCCGTGGAATCAAACAGGGGATCTACAGTAAGATCAAGGACATGATAACAGTTTAGTTTGAGGTGAAAATATGAAAAAGGTACTGGTTGTTGATGACGAAAAATTGATAGTAAAAGGGATCAAGTTCAGCCTTGAGCAGGATGAGATGGAGGTGGACTGCGCCTATGACGGAGAGGAAGCTCTGGAACTGGCAAAGGGAAACCAATACGATATCATTCTCCTGGATGTTATGCTCCCGAAGCTCACCGGATATGAAGTGTGCCAGGCGATCAGGGAATTTTCAACCGTACCGATCATCATGCTGACAGCAAAGGGTGATGACATGGATAAGATCCTGGGACTGGAGTACGGTGCTGATGACTATGTAACCAAGCCGTTTAACATCTTGGAAGTCAAAGCAAGGATCAAAGCGATTTTAAGAAGAAGCATAAGCCATGCGGTTCCGGCGGAGACTCCCAGAGTCATCGAGAGCCGCGGCTTAAAGATCGACTGTGACAGCCGCAGGGTCCACATCAATGGAAAAGAGGTCAATCTGACAGCTAAGGAGTTTGACCTGTTGGAACTTTTGGTGTTCCATCCGAACAAAGTGTACAGCAGAGAAGACCTGCTGAACACAGTGTGGGGCTACGACTATCCGGGAGATGCAAGGACTGTGGATGTCCACATCCGGAGGCTGCGTGAAAAGATCGAAGTGAATCCAGGGGTTCCTGACTATGTACATACAAAATGGGGGGTAGGTTATTATTTCCAGGCATAAGAAGGACAGATTTTCCTACCTGAAGAGCATGCAGTTCCTCATTTTTATTTCGGTGCTGGTGATCACAGTATTTGTGGTCATCTTGTTCAGCAAGCTTTTGAATGATTCATACAGCGAAAAAGCAGAACAGCAGAAGATAGACGGGGTCGTCAGCCAGTGCCAGTGGCTGGCCGGCCAGGTAGTTGGGGTGGATTTTCTTATCGATGACAGCTCCAACTCTATTTCTAATCAGACCAATGAGCTGGCGGCAGGCCTGCATGGGCGGATTATCGTCATAAAGAGCAATTATAAGATCGTAAAAGATACCATGACAGATTATCAGGACAAGTTTTATATTTCGGATGATCTGCTTAAAATAATGAACGGAAACAAGAAACGGATCGTTTCCAAGGCGGGTAAAAACGTGGAGATCATGATACCGATCATGAACAAGGGGAGCCGTAAGAAAAAGGTGCTGGGCAGTGTCATTGCCACGATCCCCAAGAGTGATATTGTTGCAGTCTCCAATGAGATGAAGCAGCAAAGGAATATGCTTATGGTGGCGTTCATTATCTGCGGAATGTCCGCCGGAGCTCTGTTGAGCTATTGGCTGACCAAGGATTACAGAAAGATCCAAAAGGATCTTGACTTTATCGCTTCCGGACATGAAGATGAGACCATCAGCGTGGTCGGATGTACAGAAGTGAAAAATATGGTCAACAGTGTCAACGAGATTCTTGCCAAGGCACAGGTCCTTGAAAATTCGCGTCAGGAGTTCGTCTCCAACGTGTCCCATGAGCTGAAGACACCAATGACCTCTATGAAGGTGCTTGCGGATTCACTTTTACAGCAGGGAGAGAGTGTACCGGCGGAACTCTACCGTGAATTCATGAATGACATCGTAGCAGAGATCGACCGGGAGAATGTTATCATATCTGATCTGCTTTCCCTTGTAAAATTGGACAAGAAGGCAGCGAAGCTGGAGATTTCCAGCGTGAAAATTAATGAATTGCTGGAGATGATCATGAAACGGCTCAAGCCGATTGCCGGCCAGCGGAATATCGAACTGATTCTGGAATCTTTCCGTCCGGTGACGGCAGAGATTGACGAGGTAAAACTCAGCCTGGCGCTGTCCAATTTGATCGAAAACGCCATCAAATATAACCAGGACAACGGATGGGTGAGGGTATCCCTGAATGCGGACCATAAGTATTTTTATGTGAAGGTGGCCGATTCCGGCGTTGGTATACCGGAAGACTGCCAGGGACAGGTGTTTGAGCGTTTCTACAGGGTTGACAAAGCCAGGTCCAGGGAGACCGGAGGAACAGGTCTTGGACTTGCCATTACTAAAAATGCCATCCTTGTCCACAACGGCGAGATTAAGTTATACAGCAAAGAAGGGGAAGGCACCACGTTTACGGTGAGAATTCCTCTAAAATATCAGGCATGAGGAGGGATACAGTGACAAAAAAACGAACGATTTCTATATGTATCCTTTTTGTCCTTACCTGTGTGCTGCTTCTCTGTGCGGGATGTTCCAAAGAGGAAGATGACAGCACAAAGACCAAAGGCGGGACAGGGATTTACTATACAAACAGAAGCTATACAAAGCTGATTAAAAAAGACAAAAAGATCGATGTCGATATGAACAGCCAGCTCGGGGCAGAAGAGCTTTTGGACCAGATGGAAAAGGTCGAAAAAAGCAGCAAATATAAAACTGCCATACCAGACAATATTGTCATCAGCAATGTGACGGTTTCCAACAATATCGCATATGTTGATTTTTCTATAGGATATAAGAAGATAGAACCGAATGAAGATGTCATCTGCAAGGCTGCCATCGTCTATACGCTGACGCAGCTGAAAGGAGTCGGATATGTGGAATTCACTGTTTCCGGCCGGCCGATCATAGATACAGACGGGAAA
Source organism: Anaerostipes rhamnosivorans (assembly GCF_005280655.1). NCBI lineage: Bacteria > Bacillati > Bacillota > Clostridia > Lachnospirales > Lachnospiraceae > Anaerostipes > Anaerostipes rhamnosivorans. The sequence continues at coordinate 2,094,311 of NZ_CP040058.1, read as the reverse complement.
CTGATTGGTGCTCTGAACCGTGACAGCTTTCTGTTCGGGGAACTTCCGATGGAGTAAAATTAAATGAATCATAGACCATTTCTTGCGTTGTTTGCAGGCTGTTGGCTTGGAGAACTCACAGCATGTAAAAACGTCTGGATGGTGTTTGCCGCGCTTCTCTTTCCGGGGATCCTTGTGCTCTTTTTTAAGAACAGGACCTGGTTTATGAGAGGCGCTGTTTTGTCTGCCTTGATCGGCTTTTTTTTGGGAGGCTTTGTGTTTTCCTACCAGGACCAAAGGATCAGGGGACAGGAAAAGGCACTGGAAGGCCTAGGGCAGGTCAAAGCAGTGGGCACGGTTGAATGGAAGGGAAAGACAAAAACGAAGGAGTACCTGCTGGTCTCTCATCTCTTTCTACCTGAACAAAAGCTTTATCTGGATGGGGATATTATGGTATATGACGACGATTTTAACGGGGTGCTTTCCGGAAATAAGATTTCCTTATCAGGGGAGCTTAAGCCCCACGAGGGCCCCACAAATCTGGGGGAGAACGATATGAGAGTCTATTATCTTTCCAGGAATGTCGAGTTTACCATGTTTCCAAGGGACCGGGAGATCGTGGGGCAGGAGAAAAACATATGGAAGAATGTGCTGTTTTCGTTACGGGAGCAAATGTCTAAAAACCTGTCTTCTCAATACACAAATGAGATCCTTTCTGTTTCACAGGCTATGATCCTGGGAGATAAGACAGGAATCTCAGATGATACCAAGGATGCATTCACCGAAAGCGGCATTGTTCATATTCTGGCAATTTCAGGTCTGCATATTTCTCTGGTCGGAAGAGGCATCTTGCGCAGGCTGAGAAAGGCCAGTTTCCCCTTTTGGTTTTCGGGGACTTTCGGACTGCTGTTCGCGTTTTCTTACTGTGTCATGACGGGTATGTCTGGATCTTCTGAAAGGGCATTTTTGATGTTTCTGATCTTTCTTTTATCCCAAGCTTTGGGACGCTCCTATGACCTGCTCTCCTCGGGAGGCGTTGCGGGCATTGTTCTGCTGTTGGAGTGTCCGTTTCGATGTGCGGACGCAGGTTTTTTGATGTCCATGGGTGCAGTCATTTCTGCGGGGATCTATGGGGAGATATTCGGCGGAGGGAAAAAGAAGACATTGTTAGAAAAACAGAAAAGCCGTCTTGTCTTCTGTTGTGTAATTCAGGTGATTATGGCACCGGTTCTTTTATATTTCCAGTATGAGTGTTATCTATACTCTTTTCTTTTTAATTTTCTTATGTTGCCACTGGTAACGGCAGGATTCACTGCTGGTTTTCTCAGTTCCTTTTTTCCGTTCTTTTTATTTTCTGTGCCCGCTTCTATGCTGTTTTCTGTGACTCTTTCTGCAACCCGGTTGGCTGGATGTCTTCCTTTTTCAAATATTGTTTTAGGAAAGCCTCCACTTCTTTGGATCATTGTATTTTATCTGGAGCTGTTTTTTGTCTGTCAGGGACTTAAGGGAAAGCCTTTTTGGAAGTATGCCTGTCTTTTGGCAGGAGCCTGTTTTCTGGTTTTAGGGGTACAAAAGAGAGCGGATAAAATTTCTTTTTTGGACGTGGGGCAGGGAGACTGCATCGCCTTATCCCTGAACCGCAGTGACATGATCCTGGTGGACGGGGGAAGCTCCTCCAAAAAGAATGTGGGCCGGTACCTCATTGCTCCCTACATAAAATCCCAGGGCTACAAAGCCGTCAGTGCCGCTGTGGTCACCCACTTGGATTCGGACCACTATTCAGGTATTCAGGAGCTTCTGTCCATGGGGATCATCAAACGGCTTTATCTGCCGGATGTAACAAAGGATCAGGCTTATAAGGAGATGGAGAAACTGGCGCAGAAGAATCATGTCCCTGTAGCGTATCTGGCACGGGGCAGTAAAATTTCCGGGCAGGACTGGTCAATGGAATGCCTGCATCCAAAACCGGATGACAAACTGGAGAAAAATGCGGCATCCCTGGTGTTCCGGCTGGAAGTGGGACAATTCTCCGCTCTCCTGACCGGTGATTTGGAGAAGGAAGGGGAGGAGCTTTTGGTGCAGGAGGGAGTGGAACCGGCAGATGTTTTAAAGGCAGGGCACCATGGATCCAGGAATGGGACGGGGGAAGCACTGCTTAGACAGTTAAAACCTGGAATTGCTGTGGTGTCTGCTGGGAAAAACAACCGGTATGGGCATCCGCACAGGGAGACCATAGAACGACTGAAAGCTTCTGAGTGCAGGATTTACGAAACATCCAAACAAGGAATGCTGTGGTTTTCTATGGAAAGAAAGCGGTGGTATTTACATTCATACAGATGATATAAATTTTTGTGAATACGAAGAAAAAGTGTTTTTATTTACTCCATATCTATAATTTGATATAATTATATCAAATTATAGATATGGAGGTGTGAAAAATGATTATAAAAGCATCCGCTGCATTGAGAAATGATTATTCATCTATTTCTGATATGGCAAAAGAAACAAAAGAACCTATTTATATTACACGAAACGGCGAAGGTGATGGAGTATTTATGAATATTGATGCCTTTGAGAAGAGAGAACAGATGCTGGATCTTCGGGAAAAAGTATTGCAGGCGGAACTGGAACGTCTAAGCGGCGCAGAAACACTCAGCGTCACAGAGGCGAGAAAGAGATTGAGGGATCGGATTGATGCATTATAAAGTTGGGATTCTTCCAACAGCGTGGGAAGATTTAAAACGTATCGAAGATTGGTATATACTACAATTTGATGTTAGAACAGCGTTAAAAGTCAGCGATCATATTTTGAATACGATTGAAAGGCTGGAATCATATCCTGATTCGGGGTCTTTGACCCCGGATAAATGGCTGAATGAACGGGGATACCGTATGATCATCTGCGAAAAACAGGTGGCGATTTACCGCAAGATTGATAAAACTGTATATATTTATCATATAGCGGATACACAGACCGAGTATACAAAATTATTTTATTGATTTATAAATGTCTGATCCGTATAATACCTGTTCATTTAGAGCAGGATGTTCTGGTTTTTACGTTCTAAAATTGATATAATAAGAAAATGAATAAAAAGAAGAAATTTGCCGGCATCGTCCCATGTGCAGGTCTTTCCCGGAGGATGGGAGCCTTTAAGCCGCTGCTCCCATTTGGAGACAGCACCATTATCAGGGCCACGGTAGTAAGTCTTCTGGATGCCGGGGTTTGTAAGGTCATAGTGGTTGTTGGATGCCGGAGCAAAGAGATTGAAGAGGAGCTTTCCGGTCTTGAAAGAGTAGAGTTTGTATATAATCAGAATTTTGAGCACGGTGATATGATGCAGTCAGTGCAGCTAGGTTTGGCACAGGCCCTGTCGTTTGACGGCGCTGTGGTCGTGCCAGGAGATATGCCTATGATCTCCGGGAGAACTTATGAGACGCTTTTTGCCTGGTTTGAGGCAGCGGCGCCTTTGGTTGTGATTCCTGTCAAAGAGGGGAGGAGAATCCATCCTCCGGTGATCTCCTGTGAGTGTTTTCCTTATCTTTTAAAGTTCCGGGGAAGTGGAGGGCTGAGGCGGGCGCTCCTGCAATTTTTAGAATCCACGGTTCTGGTGACTGTGGAGGATGACCCGGGCTGTATGCTGGATACGGACACGCCCCAGGATTATGTGAGACTGATGGAATATTACGGCAGAGTGAGGTAAAGACATGGAGTTTCGACAGCTAGAGGCATTTGTAAATGTAGTGCAGCATCACAGCTTTTCTAAGGCCGCAAAAGAGATGTTTCTGTCCCAGCCTACGGTCAGTGCCCATGTGGTGTCTTTGGAGCAGGAACTATCCTGCAGGCTGTTTGACCGGACAACAAAGCATGTGGAGGTTACAGAAGAGGGAGAAAAGCTATACGGATATGCCAAAAAGATGCTGGATTTAAGGAATGAAGCATATAAAGAGTTTATTCGTTCCGGGGATGAGAAGACATCCCTTGTGCTGGCAGGGGATTCTGTTGCCCTCCAGTATGTTCTGCCGGACATTTTAGAGAAGTTCAAAAAACTGCATGGAGATACAGATATTGCCCTGATTCAGAAGAACAGTGCAAAGACGGTGGAGATGCTCCTTACAAAAGAAGCGGATCTTGGATTTCTGGGGAGGCACGAAGATGTGCCGGAGCTTACCTTCATTCCGTACGGCTGTGACCAGCAGGTGGTGATCGCCCCCAACCGTGAGAGGTATCGGAACCTGCTGGAAAATGGATATACCCTGGAGGGCCTCCTAAGGGAACCGTTTATCTTAAGGGAACTGACCGATGACACGGAGGAAGATGAGGACCGCTTTTTAGAAGAACACGGCATCGACTTAAAGACTCTGCATGTGGCGGCAAAGATCCACGACAAAGAGATTATGAAGCGGTCGGTGAGCATGGGGATGGGAATCGCTGTCATGCCTCTGAAAGCTGTGGAGGAGGAAGCAAAAAAAGGAAACCTCCTGATCTTTTATTTAGATCTCGAGCAGAATGAGAGGACTCTTTATCTGGCTTTCAGGAAAGAGGATGAAGGGCAGGCCATGCTCGCGGAGCTTACGGCATTGTGTATTGAATATAACGGAAGAGAGAGACTGTGACCATGAAAAGAGTATTGGAACATATAAAAGAACAAAATTATCAGAATCTTTATCTGTTTTATGGAAAAGAAAAGTATCTGCTTGCCCAGACGAGAGACAGATTAAAAAAAGCTCTGATTCCCGCGGAAGATACGATGAATTATTCTTATTTTGAGGGGAAAAAGGCAGATCTTCCGGAAATCCTGGAGCTTATGCAGACCATGCCGTTTTTTAATGACCACCGTCTTATCGTGCTGGATCAGACGGAACTTGGGAAAAAGAGCAATGAAGATTTTTTAAAAGCGCTGAAGGATATCCCTGAGTCTACCATTCTTCTGATCATAGAGGATGAGGCAGACAAAAGATCCAAGATCTATAAGTACATCAACAAAGAGGGGTGTGCAGTAGCCTTTGAGACGCCGAAGGAAAAAGAACTGGTTCTATGGATTGCCCAGATGCTTGCTAAGGAAGGCAGGAAAATGACCCAGAAGGATCTTCAGCTTTTTCTTTATAAGACGGGGCATGATATGTTTACCATAAAAAATGAGATCGTAAAGCTGATCGACTATACCCGGGGCCGGGAAGTCATAACTGCTGCGGATCTGGAAGCCCTTACCACCTCCCAGACGACCAATCAGATCTTTGTCATGCTGGAGGCTATTGCGAAGAAGCAGAGGGACACTGTATTAAAGCTCTACTATGATTTGATTGAATTAAAAGAATCACCGTTCGGTATTCTTGCCCTTTTAGTAAGACAGTGTAACCAGTTGTTACAGACCCAGTCTCTTGCCGCGGCCGGAAAATCCCAGAGTGAGATGGCAAAGGAATTAAAAGTACCGCCTTTTGTGGCAGGAAAGCTAAAACAGCAGGTCCGTCTGTTTCAAAAGGAAGAACTGTATACGATGATAAAGAAATGCGCGGCCACTGACGAGGGGATTAAGACTGGAAAGATAGGAGACCGGATCGGAGTGGAACTTTTGCTGGTTGAGTTCAGCAGATAATGAGTTTTTCTCCATTATCTCCAGTCGGCTCTGGAAAGGCCTCCTTCCGATAATAGAGAAAAACTATCGTAGTGGTGCCTTCTGTTCCGCTGTCATCCTTATCCAGCAGACACTACCTAAGAGCCGAATGGTATAAAACACGGTGTGTCCTATGGGTATAATAGATCGAATGAAAGCCGGGAAACCGTAAATTCTAAAAAGAATTACGTTTTCCCGGCTTTTTGGCTGGATATTGGATCAACTGATCCGGTCCGTTAAGCCCTCTGGCATTTGAGACGTCCCCTGTCCTACATACTTATAGATTTCTACCGTCTGCCTGATCTGGGCATCGCTTAATTCCTTTGTTGGTCCGCATGCTTTTGCCGCGAGATATGCCTTTGCGGTCTCTTCAAGATAGACGGCTGCGGTCAATGCCTGTTTTAAGCTTTTTCCCACGGTCATCACACCGTGATGGGCTAAAATAACAGCGAGACTTTCTCCCAGATACTCTACCGTATCCATTCCCATTTCTGTGGAGCCGGGAGAACTGTAAGGAGTCACTTTCACATTACCGCCGCACGCATTCCCCAGTGTCGTAAGATCCGCCCGGAATTCATTCTGGATCAAAGAAATAGCCGTTGCATATGGCTGATGGGTATGGATTGCCGCATAAATGTCAGGCCGGCGGCTGAAAATATATAAAATTCCGTCCATATCGGAAGATGGTTTGTTGGTCCCTTCTATGATGTGCCCCTCAAGATCCATGACCAGCACATCATCAGGTTCCATATCTTCATAAATCATGCCGGAAGGTGTCATGAGGATTTCACCTGTATCTGTTTTGGTACTGATGTTTCCTCCTGCCAACGAGATGAGACCGTACCGGTCTAATTTAATTCCTGCTTCGATGATTCTCTTTTTCTCTTCTAAAAACATTAGGTGCTCCTTTGCAAATTAAACTTCCAGGAAATCCACAAACCGGACGTCCTCCAAATCGGATTCGTTTAGATTCAGCTTTTTTCCTGTCAGATCTTCAACGGCATAGACCAGGTTCATGGCATCAATTCCGTATTTTTTCATCAGATACATCTTAGAGGCTCCGTGGGGATAGCTCTTTAGGCCGATCTTTATCAGCCTCTTGCCAAGACCATTCTCCGCGATGACATCGGCAACAGCGGTTCCCAGACCGCCAGTGGTCAAATGGTTCTCAATGGTTACAACCCCGTACTTCGCTTTTTTGATCGCGGCCGTTACGCTGGGATCTGTGAAGGGTTTTAACGTTGATATGTGCATGTGCTGGACAGAAATTCCTTTTTCTTTCAGGGCGGCAGTGGCTCTCATGGCTTCCTCCGTACAGATGGAGGAAGAAAAAATCACTACGTCATCTCCCTCGGACAGCACCCGGGCATGATTAAACTGCATCGGTTCGTTGGCAGGGAACAATCTGGGGACCTCCTTGCGGAGCATACGGATATAGACGGGGCCGTTCCATTCATATGCAAGATCCAGGACCCCTTCAATTTCTGTGGCATCCCCGATATCAAAAATAGCCATATTGGGAACAGACCGCAGGGTAGCTACATCATTGATGGATTGATGGGTTACCCCGCCTGGAGTTGTGATGCCGGGAACGAATCCTACAAAAACAACTGGGAGATTTGGATAGGCCACGCTCATCTCCAGCTGGTCCAGAATGCGGCGGTACAAAAATACCGCAAAGGTATGTAAAAACGGGCGGTATCCCTCTCTGGCAAGCCCTGCAGCCCAGGAACACATATTTTGTTCCGCGATTCCCATCGTTAAATAAGATTCCGGCTTTTGCGCCCTGAACTTTTTGACTTCACATGATGTTCCAAGATCTGCCGATAACACAAGTGTTTCCGGATGCTTTTCGGCGAACGCCAGCATAGACTTTTCGTGTGTATTGACTTCAATTTTCATATTGGCACTCCTTTCTATAATTCCTCATATATTTTTATGAATTCATCCCGCTCATCTTCCTTGATCCGTACAAAATGTAAAAACGGCCATCTTTTTTGAAGCGGCGGGATACCAGTTGTTCCGTTGGTTCTGGCGATGACAACAAGTGGTTTATCTTTGTGCGGGGTCTTTGACGCCGCATCAATGACAGCCTGGATATCATGGCCGTCACAGGAGACGCAGACGGCTCCAAAAGCTTCAAACCGGTCAGTCATAGGTTCAACATTTGTCTGATGGTCTGTGGCACCTTCTACCTGCTGGCCGTTGGCATCCACCAGGACAATAAAATTATCTAATTTAAAATAGGAGGCAGACTGGATACATTCCCAGAGCTGTCCTTCCTGCAGTTCTCCGTCTCCGAGCAGGCAGAATACTTTGCCGGTTTCACCTTTCATTTTTCTGGCGTGTGCGGTGCCGGCTGCGATGGACACCGTCTGTCCCAGGGATCCTGCAGTGTTTTCAAACCCTGGGGAATGCTCGGCTCCGATCATTTCCATATTCCACCCGTCCACATTAAACTTTTCCATACAGTCGGGAGAAATCCGTCCGGTTGCAGCCAGTGCGCAGTAGATAACGGATGCATAATGGCAGCAGGATACAAAAAATCGGTCTTTGTCAGGAGCAGGTACCCCGTGATAGGCAGCTCCCCGCTGATAATTCATATTGCCGGGACCAGGTACGCCCGGAAAGGGAATGGGTTCCCATTCGCCGGCAGATGGTCCCAGGTTCATGATTTCCATATAGAGGCTGGCCACCAGTTCCGCGGAGGAACAAGCCTGTGCCAGATAACAGCCGCCTTTATCCAGGGCGGTTTTTAAAATCTGTCTGCGGATACTGTCCGCAGTTTTCTGTATTTCATCCACTGTAGCTTTTTGACTCATTAGAAGCTCCTTTCGATTTCAACAAATGATATGATACATTATTTCTTAAAGATGAACAAATGATATAACCAGTATCTCACTGGTATAAACATATGTCAATCTGGTTTTTTCTAAAATATGCACAAATAGGTCTGAGAATTATTGAGATAATTATACAAAATAACAATTATCAGAAAAAAATAAAAGAAAAAAGATTGTATTCATGGGAAAACAATGCTATTATCATATTACAAAAATTCTTAAAAGTGAACAAATGTAAAATAAAAGGAGGTAAAACACAACAATGAAAGCAGTCGTAAAAACCGCAGACGGTTTTGACAAAATGGAGTATCAAGAGATTGATGAGCCGGCGGCAGTTAATGACCTGGTGAAGATCAAGGTGGCTTACTCCGGTATATGCGGCACCGATCTGCACGCTTACAAAGGGGAGTATCCCAGTACAAGGACACCTGTGATCCTCGGTCATGAGTTCTCGGGGATCGTCACGGCAGTGGGACCGGATGTAACAAAAGTCAAAATCGGTGACAGGGTAACCAGTGAAACTACATATAAAACCTGCGGTACCTGTGCTATGTGTAAAAGCAAAGATTATAATTTGTGCAGAGAACGGCAGGGGCTGGGAACCCAGGTAAATGGATCTATGGCAGAATTTTTGCTGAGCAGGGAAGAAAGTGTGCATGTTCTGCCGGATCATGTGAGTTTATTATCCGCTTCTCTGACTGAACCACTGGCCTGCGGAGTTCATGCAGTGATAGAAAAAGGGAATGTAGGAAAGGGGGATGTATGTGTGGTATTCGGTGCCGGAGCAATCGGCCAGATGGTATCACAGGTTGCGAAGGGATGCGGCGCATCTGTCATCATGGCAGGGCTGCCCAACGACAGGGAAAGGTTTGAAATTGCCGCTAAGTCCGGGATTGACCGCACGGTTGACCAGACGAAAGAAGATTTGAATGACATCGTCATGAAAATGACCAAAGGAGATGGGGCGGATCAATGTTTTGAATGTTCCGGGGCGGTGCCGGCCTTAAACAAGGCGCTGGAGCTTGTGAAGAGAAAAGGAACTGTAGTTCAGATGGGGGTCTTTCCCAATGCAAAGGAAGCGATACGGGCTGATCTGATCCTGAACAAAGAGATTGTCTATGTGGGATCCAGAAGCCAAAAACCGAGTTCTTGGAGAACATCGATCCAGATGCTTGCAGAGGGCAAAATTGTTCCGGAATATATGGTGACTGCTATGGTATCCCTAAAGAATTGGAAAGAAGGATTTGAAAAAGCGGTCCGGGGAGAAGGGGCGAAAGGGGTGATATATATAGATAAGACATTAGAATAGCATCATTCTAATGTCTCGGCTAATTTCAATAATTCCAGAGCCAGAGGTTCATCGGCAATCAAGCTGTTGATATAACCGCCTCGTATGGCTGCAAGGGTGGCTTCTGCTTTTTGTGAGGTGACCACTATCCCGATGGACCATTTTGGGACTTTCAGTGCATCCAGAGGTACTGTGATTGGATAATGGTTCGGAAAGAAGACTTCTTTTCCGTCTTTGTCGATGAAGCGTGCGAGGATGTGGCCTACGGCGCCGTTTTGGATAGCTTCTGCCCGTTCTTCCTCCGTGGAGCAGTCGGAGAGCAGCAATGTGCTGTTTTTGTCATTGAATGTACCCACTCCAGTGAGGGCAATGTCAAGATTGGAAGCGATATCAAGAGCCTTTTTAATCTGCGGTGTGGCCAGAAGAGCATTCTGGACCAGCAGATGGTCTACGAATACAGGAGAGACCACATTTGTATATGTGCCGTTGAACTTTCTTGCCACATCCATGGCAAGTTCCATACCGTCTAGGTGTGGATTGCCGGTTGCCAGGCATCCTGCCATCTGTGCCACGGTCACATTGTAATATTCTTTTGGTTTGATGGCATTGCATACAGCGGTGATGGCACGTCCCCATGAAAATCCTATGGACATATTGTTCTCCAGTATGCCGGACAGAAATTGGGCGGCAACCTGCGCACAGCGTTCCATGGCGATATCATGCTTGAAATTCCCGGAGATGATCACTGCCTCCCGCAGATCAAATTTTTTGCGGACCTCAATGGAGAGATCGGGATTTTTGCGTATGGGGTCATGGACAATGATTTCCACAACGCCGGTCTGGCGCGCTTCGTCGAGAAGTCTTGACACTGTGGGGCGGGAAATACCGATGATCTTGGCAATTTCATTCTGGCTTAAGTTTTGTTGATAATAGAGCTGAGATATATGGACGAGCAAATCGTTGTGATTTTCCATTTATAATTCCTTTCTGAAATGAAACCATACATCAGGTTTCGTTGTTAAGTTAAATATAACATAAGGAATAAAGATTTGGAAAGATAAAATTATACACCAGGACATGGAAGAAAGGAAAAAGAATGCAGACAGTATTCAGGGAGCTGACCGCGGTGAATATGGAAGCGCGGGATTCAGAGGAGGCAATCAGAAAAGCCGGGGCATTATTTTATGAAAATGGTTTTGTCAAAGACAGTTATGTTGACGCAGTGGTGGCGAGGGAAGAAAGATTCCCCACAGGACTGCAGCTGGACGGCATCGGGGTGGCAATGCCTCACACAGATCCGCCGCATGTGTCCAGATCGGGGGTATGTGTCGTAAAGCTTTCACGGCCGGTAACATTCTGCCATATGGGAGAGCCTGAAAAACAGGTAGAGGCGGAGCTGCTGTTTATGATGGCGATCTTAAACCCGGATGAACATATGGAAACATTGCAAAAAGTGCTGAAAGTATTTCAAAACGCGGAGATTGCGAAGAAATTCAAAGATGCCCAGGATGCGGAGCAACTTTATCAGGTGGCAGCAAAATATATCGGTGAATGAGGATTGATAAAAGAAAGGAGTATCATAGATGAAAAAATGTAAAATTTTATGCGTGTGCGGATCGGGAACAGTGAGTTCTGCCATGGTGGCGGGGAAGATCACGGAGCAGCTGAACGAAAGAGGATGGGAAGTGCATGCGGTGGAGACGAGTCCCAACGGTGTTGAGACAGCGCTCTCCGGTGACACCTATGATCTGATCGCGTGCGTAAGCCCGGTGTATCAAGACTTTGGCATACCGAAAGTCAATGCGGTCGGCATGCTCACGGGGATGTCGGAAAATCAGGTAATAGAGGAATGTCTGAAGATCTTGGACAACAAATAACGAAATTTTTAGAAAAGAAAGGATATCAATATGGCAGCTTTTTTTCAAACATTAAGTAATGTATTTTCAACTCTGGGCGCTGCGGTTTTTGTTCCGGTCATGCTTTTTATCATCGCCAAGATTATGGGACTGCCTTTTAACAAAGCATTCAAATCCGCGCTGTTATGTGCCGTCGGACTGACAGGATTTAATCTGGTCATCAACAGCTACAGCGGTGTGATCTCACCGGTGGTGAACCAGATGGTCAAGAATGCCGGTGTGAATCTGCCGGTGCTGGATATGGGATGGCAGTCCACATCGGTCATTGCATACTCCACAAATATAGGGCTGATTTTTATCGGGATCGCAATTTTAATACAGATCGTTCTCTTTGTGACAAAATGGACGGACGTCTTTATGGCTTCCGACCTGTGGAATAATTATTCCTTTATGGTATGGGGATCCATGTTATACATACTGACAAAGAATCTCTGGCTGTCCTTGGGACTCATGGTGGCCCAGCTGCTTTATATACTGTTGTTCTCTGAGGCATGCGCAAAGCGGTGGTCTACCTACTATCAATATCCTAACTGCTGTATGACGGCACCCCACCATTTGGAATCCTTTCCGTTTGCGGTGGGCATGAATCTGCTTCTCGGAAAACTAGGATTTGACAAGATCAAAATCAATGCCCAAAGTCTGCAAAAAAAACTGGGACTGTTCGGTGAGCCCATGTTTATCGGGCTGATCGTCGGAGCGGTGATCGCGGTCATAGGAAACTTTAATGCTCTGGGCACATTACAGGCGTGGGGAACGATTTCATCGGCGGCAGTGTCCACGGCAGCGATCATGGCAGTTTTTCCGAAGGTGGCGGGTATCTTTGCCAATGCATTCACCAGTCTCACAGACGCATACAAACAAAAGGCGGTACAGAAAGGGGAGGGGCGTGAATGGTATCTGTCTGTCAATGATGCAGTCGGCTATGGAGAACCCAATACTCTGGTTGCAGGTGTAATCCTGATACCGATCATGTTAGGTCTGGCTTTTGTCCTGCCGGGAAATCAAGTGCTTCCAATGGCGGATCTGGTTGCCCTGCCATATATGATCGAAGTGTTCTGCTGCGTGTCCAATGGAAATATAGCCAAGACCATTGTTATGGGAGCCATATGGTTCAGCCTGGGAATGGTGATCTGTTCACAGCTTGCACCTACATTTACAGAGGTTGCGTTAAAAGCTGGATTCCAGCTTGACCAGACCGGAGTTTTTATTACCAGTTTCGGGATCATGTGTCATCCACTGATTGCAGGCTTGTTTTATGTATTTTGGAGCCAGAATCCTATTTTAATCGCTGTGGCAGTCTCTGTGTATTTTGTTCTGTATTATATATTTAAAAAGAACAGAGGAAGATTTACCGACTGGATGGAGAGTTGCGCAGAAAACTATTCCAAGGAGTGATTATTTATGAAAGAACTATTTTTGCATCCGGTGAAAGCTGCAGTGATAGGAGATGTTTTTGTTGACCCTGAAGATATGGCGGATGCGTTGGAAAACAGCAGCCTCCGGACCTCTGAAATAAAAAAATACTTTTGGGGAAGCCATGACCGGCAGGAATTTACAAGACGACAGCAACATATTGAGCGGGAAGGCCCGGATGCAGTCCCTTATGTGCCGGAATTGAAACAGGACATCGGATCCATTGAGGTCCTGGTGACGCATTTTTGCCCGGTACCAAAAGAACTTATTCAAAAAGCATCCAGATTAAAAGCAATTTTTACATGCAGGGGAGGGCTGGAACACATCTGTGTGGAGGAAGCGTCAAAAAGTAAGATTCCGGTGGTGAATGTCATCCGGAATGCAGAACCGGTGGCGGACTTTGCCCTTGGTCTGATGCTTTCGGTCACAAGGGGAATATCAGATTCCTTTTGTGCATTAAAAGCAGGGCGGTGGAAAAAGACATTTTATAATTCAGATCACTTTAAGACATTAGACCAGCATGTGGTCGGACTGCTCGGTGCCGGGAACGTTGGCAGTGCATTGGCAGGGAAACTGAGGGCACTTGATGTACAGGTGGTTATGTATGATCCGTACATGGACTTAAAGGAATTTTCAAAACAATTTCCAGATATTAAAATTGCGGAATCCATCGACGAAGTATTAGAAGTATCAGATATTGTAAGTCTGCATATGCGTTTGACCAGGGAAAACCAGGCCTTTTTCGGCAGAGATTATTTCCGTAAGATGAAAAAGACGGCATATTTTATCAACACAGCCAGAGGGGGCCTGGCAGATCAGAAGGCATTAGCTGAAGCATTAAAAAATGGAGAAATCCTCGGGGCAGCGCTGGATGTTTTTGAGACAGAGCCGATCGAGAAAGAGGATCCTCTGCTACAATGTAAAAATGTTCTGGTAACACCCCATCTGGCAGGCACAACGGTGGATGCGATTCCTAGATCACCGTATCTGCTGATGAAAGAGATCGATCATATGGTGGAAAGCGGAACATACGGAAGAGTTGTCAACAGAAGAGAACTGGGATATTAGGAGAGATGTTATGATATTAGAAAAGGAAAGGAAGTCTATTGTTGAGTACGGAAAGAAACTGGAAGGGGCGGGATTAGTTGAAGGTACCTTTGGAAACATCAGCATATATAATGAAGAAGAGCATCTCATGGCTATCAGCCCAAGCGGCCTGGACTATGAAAGAACTATGCCGGAAGATGTGGTCGTATTGTCTTTGGACGGCACGGTGGCTGATGGAAAAAGAAAACCTTCCAGTGAACTGGATATGCACCGGATTTTTTACCTGAACAGAACGGATGTGAGGGCAGTGGTACATACTCATTCACATTACGCCGCAGTGCTTTCCTGTCTGAACTGGAGCATTCCACCTCTGCACTATGAGACTGCCTATGCCGGAAAAGAGGTGCCGTGTTCTGAATATGTGCAGTTCGGGACATGGGACTTGGCAGAATCGGCTCTAAAGACTATGGGAGAAGGTAACGCATGTCTCCTTGGCAACCACGGACTGCTGTCTGTCGGGGAAACCATTTCTTATGCGTTTGATACTGCACAGCAGATCGAATTCGTTGCCGGACTATATTGTGGGGCAAAAGCGCTGGGAAGTCCAGTATTGCTGACAGATGAACAAATTGGTGCTGTACTGCATGCATTTAAGACTTACCGTACAAAATAAGAAGGGGGTGCCAGGCATGGAAAAGTGCATTTACTGCGGGAAAAGATTACCGGGGGATCCGATGAAAGCAAAAGCACATACAAGAGAGTTTGATGTATGTGGACAGGATTGTAAAATCAGGATGGAACGTTACGTCCGGCAGGATAAAAAATATAAACTTCCGATGTTTCTGATGATCTTTGCCGGAGGACTGGGGTTTTTGGCCAGCGCCTTGTTTGGAAAGGGTGGACTGGGAATGCTCGGCGCATATCTGGGACAAATCCTTGCAGGTACTGCATTTTTGATCTTTCCTTATCCCATGCTTTCCTTTGAGACGTTTTTTACCACGCCTATCAAAACTTGTTCTTTGATCTGCAGAGTGATTGGCATCCTTCTGGTTCTGTGGGGAGTTATCTTAGTCTTTGCTGTGATGTTTTAGGATCATATTAAGCAATAAAAAAAGAGCTGACGGTTGGCTCTTTTTTTGCGGTATTTTTAAATTAAGCTACGTTGTTGACAGCTTTTGTTAAACGGGAGATTTTTCTTGCAGCAGTGTTCTTGTGGTAGATTCCTTTGGATGCTGCTTTATTGATCTCTGAGATGCATGCTGTTAAAGATTCATTTGCTGCAGTTTTATCTCCTGCTGCGACAGCTGCTTCTACTTTTTTAATATATGTTTTCACTTTCGTTTTGATCGCTTTGTTTCTTTCTGTTTTTGTGTTGATTACAAGAATTCTCTTCTTTGCAGATTTAATATTTGCCAATGTGGGCACCTCCATATAATAATTGTACTTATCTTTTCGTTCGGTGTTTATATCGAAGCGAGACACGGTATAGCTTCTATAAACATACTTCTCTATTTTATAGAAATCTATCCGTTCTGTCAATGCAAAGTTACCTGTTTTTACATATTTTTTTGGTTTCTTTTCATACTAAGGACAGGAAGAAAGGAGAATAGGATGCAGAACAGAACAGATTTAGCGTTAGAATTGAAGGAAGAAGCAGAGGAAGAGTCCAAATTAAAAGGTGTCTCCATGAAGACTAGGATTGATGCTTCCAATCATATCAGGGAGACAAGGATTACCATAAAAGATAAAGAAGGCGAACAAGTGCTCGGAAAGCCTATGGGCCAGTATATTACCATAGAGACGAAGGATCTGTCAGCCAACGACGGAAGCTACCACAAAGAGATGAGCGAGGCACTGTACCTGAATTTAAAAGAGATGATCCCAAGAAATGCAAAGGTGTTTGTGGCGGGACTTGGCAATTCTGATGTGACAGCGGATTCTCTGGGCCCAAAGGTGGTGGGTAATCTCTGGATCACCCGCCATCTGAAAAGAGAGGGGTATTTAAAGGATGCCATAGAATTGAGCGCCATTGCCCCTGGAGTGATGGCACAGACAGGCATTGAGACGTCGGAAGTACTGGAAGCGCTGGCAGAAAAGATCAAACCGGATCTTTTGATCGTTGTGGACGCCCTGGCGGCCAGGAGTTCATCCAGGCTTAATAAAACCATCCAGATCAGTGATACCGGTATCGCGCCTGGGTCTGGAGTGGGCAATCACCGAAATGAGATCACAGAGAAAACAGTGGGGATCCCAGTCCTTGCCATTGGAGTTCCGACGGTCATTTCAGTGCCTGCTATCATCAGTGATATTGTGGGAAATGAAACAGACAATGGGGATATCCTGGAGATGCTGGATGAAGACTTTGCATCCATGCATGTGACACCAAAAAACATTGATGAATCTATCAAGCGCATCAGCTATACGATTTCCGAGGGAATTAATCATTTACTGCATAATCATATAAAAGCTGAATAAAATGATGATATGGGGAAAAAGAAAAGAGCAGCAGGATGTGTTTTGTTTGCTGTCTTCATCATCATGGGAATCCGCTATTTTTCTGGGCATCCGGACATGGTGTCCACTGCGGTCCAGAACTATTATCTAAAAGCGGTGAATGAACTGGTCCCGTCCTACCACAGCGGCGGACAGCCGATTTACGGGTCGGTGCTCAATAAGATCATAACGACCTACAGGAATGACATTGTCCCGTCCATCTGTTTCAGTGAAAATTATTCCCAGGTCAAAAGTTCCGATCTGGTGACCAATCAGTTCTACGACCTGGAGGGAAACGAGCAGAGCGGAGTCCATGTGGAAGAGGTGCCGGTCAAGAAGACGGTGTTTAACAGCAAGAAATGGAACAATCCCAATTATTTAAGAAAATATATTTACCAGGTAGACAGCACTACCATGGTTACCAACAGTGAGATCAACGGAAAGGTTCTTTTAAATAAGGACCTTTCCCTGAAAAAATCCAAGGAACCGCAGATCTTGATTTTTCATACTCACGGCAGCGAAGCGTACAAGGACAGCAGGAAAGGAGAAAAGTCAGACACTGTCATCGGAGCCGGAGATGTTCTTACAAAACTCCTGGAAGAGCAGTATGGGATCAAGGTGATCCACGACAGGGGAATTTATGATGTAAAGAACGGAAAAGAAGACCGGTCCAAAGCATATTATTATGCGGCCGCAGCCGTAGAAAAATATCTGAAGAAGTATCCGAGCATCCAGGTGGTGATCGATCTGCACCGGGACGGTGTGAAAGAAAGCACAAAGCTTGTGACAAAACAAAACGGGGTGGAGATGGCCCAGTTTATGTTCTTTAATGGTATCAGCCGTACTGCCAAAAACGGAGATATCAAATACCTGAAAAATCCAAATAAAAAAACAAACCTGGCATTCAGTCTGCAGCTCCAGGCGGAGGCGATGAAGAAATATCCCGGACTTACAAGAAAGATTTACATCAAAGGATACCGGTACAATCTGCACTACAGAGGCAGGAGTCTTCTGATCGAGCTGGGAGCCCAGAATAACACGGTGAAGCAGGCAAAGAATGCAATGAAACCGCTGGCAGAAATTCTAAATGATGTATTGTTTCCATAGAGAATGTGCTATAATAAAACAGACAAAACAGTAAGATTAAGGGAGATACATATGAATAAGAAATGGATACAATTTATTACAGGGGCAGCACTTGTCACCGGCCTCCTGGCAGCTCCCGGGCTGCCGGAATCAGTACAGCAGGTAAAGCAGGTAGAAGCAAAAGGAAAAACTTACACCATCACGCCAAAGTCAAAGCCAAAAAAGAAAAATTATCTCAAGTCCAACAAGTATACGAAGTATACAAAGAACTATTACACGTTGAGAGACCGGCTGGAATCGCTTGAGAAGAGCAAGGGCGGAACAATCATTTTCAAGAAGGGTACCTATACATACACTAACGCAGTGTTTGTGCCGTCCAATGTAAAGATCATCTTCCAGGACGGCGTAGTGATCAAGAAAGGTTCCAAGACCGGGGCAAGAAGCCTGAAACCGTCTACCTCCATCTTCCAGCTGGTAAAGCCCAGCAAGAGCAAGAAAAAGAAGGTATACGGCAAATATAACGGAACCAAGAATGTTACGTTTGAAGGGCAGGGCAATGTGACCATTGACCTGAAGTATTTTAATAAAGGCATTGCAATCATAGCCGGACATAATAAGAACATCAAGATCAATAACATTAAGTTCCGTAATATGAAAAACGGACACTTTATTGAGATGGATGCCAACCAGAATTCTTCGGTGACCAACTGCAGTTTTTCCAACGCCAAAGGAGACATGGTCAAGGAAGCGATCAATCTGGATACGCCGGATAAAGCCACTAAGGGATGGTCACAGCCGTGGAGCAAGTACGATAAGACACCGAACATGAACGTGACCATCGACCGGTGTTATTTCAGCAATATGGGAAGGTCCATCGGCACCCATAAGTACAGCGGCGGCAAATACCACACCAATATCACCATCAGCAACTGTACTATGAAGGGCATGAAGAAGGATGCCATCCGCATGATGAACTGGAAGTCGGCAAAGATCACCGGCAATGTCATCTCTGGAACAAAAAAAGGAAATTACCGTGCGATCCTGGGATCAGGCGTTTACTATCCGGTCATCAAGGACAATAAACTGGTGAATTTTGACCGTGCCATCCAGTTTATGGCCTGGAAGAACAAAGGGCCGGGAAGCGGATATAAGACTATATACAATAAGTTCTCAGATTACAGCTACCAGTGCCTGAAGCAGAATCAATGCTCCGGCGTCAGAGAAAACTTTGTCAGGATCAACTGGAGATACAACGATTTTGCTACAAAGCATTCAAAAACCATCTATCTGGAAACGTTTTAGGAAAGAAAAAGGTTGAAATGGACTTTCAGCCTTTTTTTTGCTATACTGAATCGAATATCTTTATTTGTAACAGGAGGAATCTATGGCAGTCGATCAGAGTAAAATCCGCAATTTTTGTATTATTGCGCATATAGATCACGGAAAGTCCACGCTGGCGGACCGGATCATTCAAAAAACAGGAACCCTCACGGACCGGGAGATGCAGGAACAGGTGCTTGACAATATGGACCTGGAGCGGGAGCGGGGGATCACCATCAAATCACAGGCTGTCCGCATCGTCTATAAGGCGAAAGACGGAGAAGAGTATATTTTTAACCTGATAGATACACCGGGACATGTGGACTTTAACTATGAGGTTTCCAGAAGCCTGGCGGCCTGCGAGGGGGCTGTCCTTGTGGTGGATGCCGCACAGGGCATTGAGGCACAGACTCTGGCCAATGTTTATCTGGCTCTGGATCATGATCTGGAGATCATGCCGGTCATCAATAAGATCGACCTTCCAAGTGCAGAGCCGGAGAGAGTGAAGACTGAGATCGAAGATGTGATTGGAATCGAGGCTGAGGATGCACCTCTGATCTCAGCTAAAAACGGCATCAACATAGAAGATGTGCTGGAGCAGATCGCAGCTAAGATCCCAGCGCCGTCCGGGGACCCTGAGGGACCTCTACAGGGCCTGATCTTCGACAGCATCTATGATGCCTACAAGGGTGTCATTATATTTGCAAGGATCAAAGAGGGAACCATCCGGCCGGGAACAAAGATGAAGATGATGGCATCGGGCGCAGTGGCAGAGGTGGTAGAAGTAGGGATTTTCGGTGCGGGTCAGTACATTCCGGCAGAAGAGCTGAGCGCCGGCATGGTAGGATATGTGACAGCCAGTTTAAAGAATGTCCATGATACAACAGTGGGAGATACGATCACAGATGCGGACAACCCTTGTGCTGAGCCGCTTCCGGGATATAAAAAGGTAAACCCTATGGTGTTCTGTGGACTCTATCCCACAGACGGAGCCAAGTACCCGGATCTCAGGGATGCCCTGGAAAAACTGCAGCTAAACGACGCATCCCTGCAGTTTGAGCCTGAGACATCGGTGGCTCTCGGATTTGGGTTTAGGTGCGGATTTTTAGGCCTTCTGCATCTGGAGATCATCCAGGAGCGCCTGGAGAGAGAATACAATCTGGATCTGGTGACCACTGCGCCGGGTGTTGTCTACAGGGTGTACAAGACGGACGGAACGATGATTGAGCTGACAAACCCGTCCAACCTTCCGGACCCGTCCCAGATCGATTATATGGAAGAACCCATCGTATCTGCGGAGATCATGGTGACATCTGACTATGTGGGAGCTATTATGGGACTCTGCCAGGAGCGCAGAGGCGTGTATATCGGAATGGAGTATATCGAGGAAGGACGAGCTGTCTTAAGGTATGAGCTGCCGCTCAATGAGATCATCTATGACTTTTTTGACGCTCTGAAATCACGTTCCAGGGGATACGCATCATTGGATTATGAGATGAAGGGATACCAGCAGTCAGAGCTTGTAAAACTGGATATCCTGATCAACAAAGAAGAGGTGGACGCGCTGTCCTTTATCGTCCACGCTGAGACAGCCTATGAGCGCGGAAGAAAGATGTGTTCAAAATTAAAAGAGGAAATACCGAGGCATTTATTTGAGATCCCGATCCAGGCGGCAGTGGGAAGTAAGATCATTTCTAGAGAGACAGTTAAAGCCATGAGGAAGGATGTCCTGGCCAAGTGCTACGGCGGTGATATTTCCAGAAAACGAAAGCTTCTCGAAAAACAAAAACAGGGAAAGAAGCGGATGCGACAGGTGGGAAATGTTGAAATCCCTCAGGAAGCGTTTATGAGCGTGCTGAAGTTAGATGAAGACTAGAGAAATAGAACTGTATCTCCATATTCCGTTCTGCAAAAGAAAATGCAATTATTGTGACTTTTGTTCGTTTCCTGCTGGAGATGGACAGATCAAACGATATATGGACAAACTAAAAGAGGAAATCCGTTACTGGGGAGATCGTTATCCGGACCGGACGGTGAGCACGGTATTTATTGGAGGGGGAACCCCCTCCCTGGTCCCGGCAAAACAGATAGAATCTTTGATGGATACCGTCAGAGGTTCTTTTTCCTGTACCAGGGACATGGAATGCAGCATAGAGGCCAACCCTGGCACGGTCACAAAAGAAAAGCTTAAGACATACCAAAGTTCTGGCATCAACCGGATCAGTTTCGGACTCCAGAGTGCAAGAAAAGAAGAGTTAAAGATCTTGGGAAGGATACACAGCTTCGAGGACTTTGTCTCAGGATTTCATATGGCAAGAGAATGCGGATTTGAGAATATCAATGTGGATCTCATGAGTGCGCTTCCTCTTCAGACGATGGAAACCATGGAACAGACCCTTACAAAGACCGCAAAGCTGAACCCAGAACATATATCTGTCTACAGCCTGATCATAGAAGAGGGAACCCCCTTTTATGAAGAGAAAGGGATCGGGGATCTTCTGCCCTCAGAGGATGAGGATGCAGCCATGTATGAGAGAACCGGGGAACTGCTTGACACTTTTGGTTACAGACGGTATGAACTGTCCAATTATGCAAGGCCAGATTTTGAGTGCAGGCACAACTGCGGTTACTGGGCTGGAACTCCGTACCTGGGACTTGGACTTGCTGCATCCTCCTATTTTGAGGGGAAACGTTTTTCAAATCCTTCCTGTATGGATGAATATCTTTTCATCCAGGATCATGGCAGATATTTCGCCGAAGCAGAAATGCTTTCCCGGAAGGAAGAGATGGAAGAGTATATGTTTTTAGGCCTTCGGATGATCACGGGGATCACAAAAACAGCATTCCTAAAACGGTTTGGCATCAGCATTCTTGATGTCTACGGAACACCAATCCGCGAGCTTACTAGAAAAGGACTGCTGAAACAGGATACTGACAGGATTTGGATTCCAAAACAGGCCCTGTTTCTGAGCAATCAAGTGATGGTAGAGTTCCTTTTATAAATCCAGGAGTTTCTGGACATTGATCTGTCCCCAGCCCTGATGGTTTCTTGGCGTGGACAGCTTGTCACAATTGAACCGCAGTTTCATTTTTACGTCTTTGTTTGTGTAGTATGGATATCGTTCCAAAAGCAGGGCGATGGCTCCTGAAACTGCCGGAGTGGCCATAGAAGTTCCACTTTTTATACTGTGCCCGCCGTTTAAGCCGCAGGAATAAATATTTGTTCCTGGAGCCACAACGTCCGGTTTCATGACACAGGAGGACGTAGGCCCCCGGCTGGAATAATTTTTTGCGAAGCGCTGGGAACCCATAGGGCGGGCGGCATCATCGCTGGAGCCGATGGTAATGATTTTGCGGCTGTTGCCGGGAGCGGTGATGGAACCATCCCTAGGACCGTTATTTCCACTGGCAATACAGACCACAAGCCCGTCATCCCAGAGCTGGTTTACCTGCTGCACAATGGCATTGGCTGCCTCATCACTGCCGGAGGCAGGAGTGCCGATGGAAATGTTCACGATACGGATGCCGTACTGTTTGTGAAAGTGATGGATCCAGGAAAGGCCGTTTAAAAAGGTTCTCTGGTTTCCATTTCCCAGTGCGTCTAGAACTTTAATAGATATGATATGTGATTTTGGCGCGACGCCAAAGTTTGCGGACGCGGCGATCCCTGTGATGTGGGTCCCGTGTCCGTTGTCGTCATAGGGTGATGTTCTGTGATGGACATAATCTATAAATCCGGCGATCCGCTGATCAGCCGGATAAAATTCTTTATGGGGAGAAATACCGGTATCCAAAAAGGCGATTCCGATCTTATCCCCGAAGAAGCCATGTTTGTGGGCGATATCCGCATGGATCATCTGTGATATAAGCTTCATAAATACTGTCTCCTAATTAAGTGTTATATTATAAGATACGCCGGAGAAACAGAAAAGACATGAGTTTTTCTCAAATAGCTTTGGACTGCAGCCGTAGACGGCCGTCAGCCGTCCAGTCAGAATTATAAAGATATGAGGGCCGGTTGAATAATGAGGTGTGATAGCGATAGCGGCAAAAAGCTAATAAAATCAATGGTTTTGCGGACAGCGGATAGACAGGGAATGTGTTAAAAACTGAATACGCACACAAACGGCGTTACCTTAACCCCTTTGGGGGAGAAAGTAACGCCGTTTTTTTATGCCCGCAGGAAAGGAGGTGCAGCCGGAATGTATTTCACAAAGGGCAAGCAGCGGGCGTTTGAATTGCTCATGCAGCAGAAGCCGGGATTTGACCGCTATCAATCCGGTTGTGCCGGAGATGATGAAGATTGCGGCACTTGCCGTTTCTACCGCCCCGGGTGGAAATATGAGTTTTGCGTTTTCAAAGAGTGTCCCTATTGCCCCGGCAAAAGGACGCGGAAAACGCACGCCAGCATGGACAAATAGACGGGCAAAAGCCCTTGTGCCATGCGGCTTTGCAGACGCGAAAACGGCAAAGGGCATATTGCAATACCAAAACAGCCGAAAACGGCTTTCTAATTGTCCACGCATACCAAGAGAGGAAGTGAGGAAATATGGCAGTTTTCAGAGTGGAGCGAAATACGGGATATACCGTTATGAGCAACCACCACTTGCGAAACAAGGAATTGTCCTTAAAGGCAAAGGGCTTGTTGTCGCAAATGCTTTCGCTGCCCGAAGATTGGGATTATACCCTTGCGGGCTTATCCCATATCAACCGGGAGAAGATCGACGCAATCCGCGAAGCGGTAAAGGAACTCGAAAAAGCCGGATATATCGTGCGCAGCCGGGAGCGCGACGAAAAGGGACGCTTGCGGGGCGCAGATTACGTCATATACGAGCAGCCGCAGCCGCGAGAGCCGGAAGCAGCTACCAGCGGCGGACAGCCGCCTATATTGGATTTACCTACATTGGAAAATCCAACATTGGATAATCCAACGTTGGAAAAACCTACGCAGGAAAAACCTACGTTGGAAAATCCAACGCAATTAAATAAAGATATATTAAGTAAAGAACAATCAATTACTGATTTATCAAGTACCGATTCCATTCCTTTCCATTCCCTAAACCCCTTGCCCTTTGCGCATGGCGAAGCGGCTACGCCGCCGGAAAGGAAAAGAACGGAAGCGAAAAGCAATAGCGCAGTAGAGATTTACAGGGAGATTATCAAGGACAATATCGAATACGACCATCTCATTCAAAACTGCAAAATTGACAAAGACCGTTTGGACGAGATTGTTGACCTTATGCTGGAAACCGTCTGCACAGCCCGAAAGACAATCCGTATTGCCGGGGACGACTACCCCGCCGAATTGGTGAAATCCAAGTTTTTGAAGCTGAACAGCAGCCATATTGAGTTTGTTTTGGATTGCATGAGGGAGAACACAACCAAAGTGCGCAACATCAAGCAGTATCTAAAAGCGGTGCTGTTCAACGCGCCGAGTACCATTGACAGCTACTATACCGCCCTTGTCAATCACGACTTATACGGCGGCGAATGAGCATAGCCGCACTTTACCGGGAAAGGAGTTGATACCTTGCAGGAGGAAGTAACCCAAAAAACGATTGCCCTATACGTCAAAGTGGGAAAAGGCGCGGCGCGGCTTACCGAACAGGCGTTACAGAAAGCAATCCAAAAGTTTTTGGAGCAGAAAAGCAAACCCGCGCATGGGAAACAGACCATGCGGCAGCTTATGAAGCAGAACGCGGGTGTTTCCAACATCGAGATCACCGACAGCAATATTAAAGCCTTTGAGAGTACGGCGAAGAAATACAACATAGATTTTTCGCTAAAAAAGGTTAAGGGCGAGCAGACCCGTTACCTTGTGTTTTTCAAAGGCCGGGACGCGGACGTTATGACCGCAGCGTTTCAAGAGTTTTCCGCAAAGAAGCTGAACCGGGAGAAAAAGCCCTCTATCCGCAAAGCCCTTGCCGCTGCAAAGGACAAGGCGAAGCAGCTTAACGCCGCCCGCGACAAGGTAAAGAAAATGGACAGGGGGCGCGAGATATGAAGCAGATCAACTACAAAAAGCTGATACTTCCGAATATCCCCTATGTGTTCTTTGTCTATCTCTTTGATAAAGTCGGACAGGCGGTGCGGCTTGCCCCCGGCGCGGATATTTCTGCAAAGATACTGAATATCACACAAGGATTTTCCGCAGCCTTTGAAAACGCCTTGCCGAGCGTTTACCCGTTGGATTTGCTTGTCGGCATTGTCGGTGCGGTGATTATCCGCTTGATAGTCTATGTCAAAGGGAAAAACGCGAAGAAATACCGCAAGGGCGCGGAGTACGGCTCTGCCCGATGGGGAAACGCCGAAGATATAAAGCCCTACATAGACCCGGATTTCCAAAACAACATCATTTTGACGCAGACGGAACGGCTTACCATGAACAGCCGCCCGAAGCAGCCGAAGTACGCGAGAAATAAGAACGTCGTCGTGATCGGCGGCAGCGGCAGCGGAAAAACAAGATTTTTTGTCAAACCTAATCTAATGCAGCTTCATTCCTCTTACGTCTTAACCGACCCGAAAGGTACGGTTTTGATTGAGTGCGGGAAGCTGCTGCAACGGGCGGGCTACCGCATTAAGGTACTGAATACGATTAACTTCAAAAAATCTATGCACTACAACCCCTTTGTGTATATCCGCAGCGAGAAAGATATTTTGAAGCTGGTAAATACGTTGATAGCGAATACCAAAGGTGAGGGAGAAAAAAGCGCGGAGGATTTTTGGGTAAAGGCAGAACGGCTTTTGTATTGCGCGTTGGTGGGCTACATCTGGTACGAAGCCCCCGCCGAGGAAATGAACTTTATTACCCTGTTGGAACTTATCAACGCCAGCGAAGCCCGCGAGGACGACGAGGAATATCAAAGCCCCGTCGATTTGCTGTTTGCCGACTTGGAAGAACGCGACCCCGACCATTTCGCGGTGAAGCAGTACCGAAAATATAAATTGGCGGCGGGCAAAACCGCAAAATCAATCCTCATTTCTTGCGGTGCGAGGCTCGCTCCTTTTGATATAAAGGAATTGCGCGATCTTATGTCCTACGACGAATTAGAACTTGACACGTTAGGCGACAGAAAAACAGCTTTGTTTTTGATTATGAGCGATACGGACAGCACGTTTAATTTTGTTATCGCTATGCTGCAATCGCAGTTATTTAATCTCTTGTGCGACAAGGCCGACGACGAATACGGCGGCAAGCTGCCGGTTCATGTTCGCTGCCTGTTAGACGAGTTTGCAAACATTGGACAAATCCCGCAGTTTGAAAAATTGATTGCCACAATCCGCAGCCGGGAAATCTCGGCTTCTATCATTCTGCAATCGCAGAGCCAGCTAAAAGCCATTTACAAGGACGCGGCAGAAATCATACTTGACAATGCCGACAGCACCTTGTTTTTGGGAGGGCGCGGGAAAAATGCAAAGGATATTTCGGAGAACTTGGGACGTGAAACAATCGACAGTTTCAACACTTCCGAAAATCGCGGCACGCAGGTTTCTCATGGCCTCAATTATCAGAAATTGGGAAAGGAGTTGATGACACAGGACGAAATCGCAGTTATGGACGGAGGAAAATGTATTTTGCAGTTGCGCGGCGTGCGCCCCTTTTTCAGCGATAAGTACGATATAACGCAGCACCCGAACTACAAATACCTTTCCGACTTCGACAAGAAAAACGCTTTTGACGTTGAACGGTATATGTCCACCCGTCCGGCAATCGTAAAGCCCGACGAACCCTTTGACATATACGAAATAGATTTGTCCGACGAGGACGCAGCCGCCGAATAAAAACGGCGGCATTTTTATTTCCAACAACATTTTTTGAGCCGTTTTAGCGGCAGAAAGCGAGGTTTATATGGATTTTTTCAACAGCGCAGTTGACGTATTGCAGACTTTGGTAATCGCGCTTGGCGCAGGACTTGGCATTTGGGGCGGCATTAACCTCATGGAGGGGTACGGCAACGATAACCCCGGCGCGAAGTCGCAGGGCATGAAACAGTTGATGGCGGGCGGCGGCGTTGCCCTTATCGGCCTTACCCTTGTCCCGCTGCTCTCCGGCCTGTTTGGATAATGCCACAAACTAACACTACCCGCCGCGCTCTCCCGCTTCACGCGGGAGGGCGCGGGAAAGGAGGGATTAGCTTTTGATATGGCAGATGATTGAAGATTGGTTTCGCGGCATTTTGACAGACGGAATACTCTCTAATCTCTCCGGGCTGTTCGACAGCGTAAATACAGAGGTTGGAGAAATCGCAACGCAAGTCGGCACAACCCCCGCCGGGTGGAACGCGGGCATATTCAATATGATACGCAGCCTATCGGAAAACGTCATTGTGCCGATTGCGGGCGTTATCATTACCTTTGTCATGTGCTACGAACTAATCCAGCTTGTAATTGAGAAAAACAATCTGCACGATCTCGACACTTGGATTTTCTTCAAGTGGATTTTCAAAACCTTTGTTGCGGTGCTGCTGGTAACAAATACTTGGAACATCGTCATGGGCGTATTTGACATTACACAGAGCGTCGTCAACGACAGCGCGGGCGTTATCATATCCGACACAAGCATAGATATTGCAACCGTTATCACCGATATAGAAGCAAAGCTGGACGCTATGAGCGTCGGCGGGCTTTTGGGGCTATGGTTTCAATCACTCTTTGTGGGGCTTACCATGAAAGCGTTGTCTATCTGTATCATGCTGGTGGTGTACGGGCGCATGATTGAAATATACCTTGTAACGAGTATCGCCCCTATCCCCGTTGCGACAATGGTAAATCGTGAATGGGGCGGCATGGGACAGAACTACTTAAAATCCTTGCTTGCCCTCGGTTTTCAGGCTTTTCTAATTCTTGTGTGCGTCGGTATTTATGCGGTTTTGATACAGACAATCGCAGCAACCGATGACATATCCGGCGCGATCTGGTCTTGCATGGGCTATACCGTCCTCTTGTGTTTTACGCTTTTCAAAACGGGAAGCCTTGCAAAATCCGTATTCAGCGCGCATTAAGGGGGTGCAGATGAAGAAATACAAAATCATTTACGCCGATCCCCCTTGGAGATACGCGAGAAGCAAGGTACAGGGCGCAGCGGAAAAGCACTATCCCACTATGAGTATTGAGGAACTTTGCGCTTTACCCGTCAAAGAAATTGCGGATAAGGACTGTATTTTATTCCTATGGGCGACGTTCCCGCAGCTTAAAGAAGCGTTGCAGTTAATCAAGGCTTGGGGATTTACCTATAAATCCGTTGCCTTTGTATGGTTAAAGCAAAATCGGAAATCGCCCACTTGGTTTTATGGCTTGGGCTTTTGGACGCGAGGAAATGCGGAAATCTGCTTGCTTGCTACCAAAGGACACCCGAAGCGACAATCAAACAAGGTACATCAATTTATTATTTCCCCTGTTGAGCAGCACAGCAAAAAGCCGGATATAACGCGGGAAAAGATACTTGCCCTTATGGGCGACCTACCGCGTATTGAACTGTTTGCAAGGCAGCATACCCCTGGTTGGGACGTATGGGGAAATGAAATCAAAAGCGACATACGGTTTGCCGGAAAGGAGGTTTGAAATGGCGTATGTAACCGTCCCAAAGGATTTAACCAAAATCAAGAGCAAGGTAATGTTCAACCTTACCAAAAGACAATTACTCTGTTTCGGCGCGGCGGTGGCTATCGGGCTACCGCTATTCTTTTTGACAAAGGACAGCGCGGGAACGACAACGGCGGCTTTGTGCATGGTGCTTGCCATGCTGCCCATGTTCCTACTCGCTATGTACGAGAAGAACGGGCAACCGCTGGAAGTGATTATACGGCAATTTGTGGAAGTGAAGTTTCTTCGCCCCAAAGAGCGACCTTATCAGACCAACAATTTTTATACCGCCCTTGCGCGGCAGGAGCGATTAGATAAGGAGGTACGGGCGATTGTCAAAGGAAAAGGGAAAGACCCAAAACAAAAAGCGTAAACTTACGCGGCAGGAAAAGAAACAGATCGACGCGCTTATCCGGCAGTCAAAGGGCGACGGGAAGCCCCATACGGCGCAGGACAGCATACCGTTTGAACGAATGTATAAGGACGGGATTTGCCGCCTTGCAAACGGGCGGTATTCCAAGTGCATTGAGTTTGAAGATATTAACTATCAGCTTGCGCAGCCGGACGACAAGACCGCCATTTTTGAAGCCCTTTGCGATATGTATAACTCTTTTGACGCTTCTATCAGTGTGCAGCTTTCCTTAATCAGCCGCCATGCGAACAAGGAGGATTTCAAGAGCAGTATCACGATTGCCCCACAGAATGACGACTTTGACAGTATCAGAGCCGAATACACCGAAATGCTGCAAACACAGCTTGAACGCGGCAACAACGGGCTTATCAAGACAAAGTTTCTCACCTTTACCATTGAAGCAAAAGATATTAAATCGGCGCGGGCGCGGCTTGCCCGTATCGAAACGGACACCCTCAACCATTTTAAGGTGATCGGCGCGGCGGCGCGGGTATTGGACGGGAAGCAGCGGCTTGAAGTGCTGCATGGGCTTTTCCACCCGGACGGGGAACGCTTCAACTTTGCGTGGGAATGGCTACCCGTAAGCGGCCTTTCCGTCAAAGACTTTATTGCCCCGTCCTCTTTCCGTTTTGGCGACGGGCGAATGTTTCAAATGGGCGGGAAGTTTGGCGCGGTTTCCTTTTTGCAGATTGCCGCGCCGGAACTTTCAGACCGTATGCTTGCCGACTTCATGGAAGCGGAAAACGGGATTGTCGTCAATCTGCACATTCAGAGTATCGACCACAACGAAGCGATCAAGACGATCAAGCGGAAAATCACCGACCTTGACCGTATGAAAATCGAGGAACAGAAAAAGGCAATCCGCAGCGGCTACGATATGGATATAATTCCGTCCGACCTTGCCACCTACGGCGGCGAAGCGAAAAACCTTTTGCGGGATTTGCAGAGCCGGAACGAGCGAATGTTTTTGCTTACGCTGTTAGTTTTGAATGTGGCAGACACAAAGCAGAAATTGGACAACGACGTATTTCAGGCCGCAAGTATCGCACAGAAATACAACTGTATGCTCACCCGCCTTGACTACCGGCAGGAACAGGGGCTTATGTCCTCTATCCCATTGGGCGAAAACCTAATCCAAATCCAGCGGGGCTTGACGACTTCCAGCACCGCCATTTTCGTCCCCTTTACGGTACAAGAGCTGTTCCAAAGCGGCGAAGCGTTGTATTACGGCTTAAACGCATTATCGAATAACATGATTTTGTGCGACAGGAAAAGGCTGAAGAACCCTAACGGCTTGATACTCGGCACACCCGGCAGCGGCAAGAGTTTTTCGGCAAAGCGCGAGATCACCAACGCTTTTCTCATTACCGCAGACGATATTATCATTTGCGACCCGGAAGCGGAATATTACCCCCTTGTGGAACGGCTGAAAGGGCAGGTTATCAAGGTTTCGCAGAACAGCACGCAGTACATTAACCCGATGGATATAAACCTCAATTACAGCGAGGGCGACACGCCCATAGCCTTAAAGAGCGATTTTATCCTTTCCTTTTGCGAGTTGATTATGGGCGGCAAAAACGGGCTGGAAGCGGTTGAAAAGACTTTGATTGACCGCGCCGTTATCAGCGTGTACCGCAGCTACCTTGCAGACCCGAAGCCGGAGAATATGCCGATTTTGGGCGACCTCTACAATGAAATCAAGAAGCAGCCGGAAAAGGAAGCGCAGCGTATCGCGTCGGCATTGGAACTCTATGTAAATGGCAGTTTGAACGTGTTTAACCACCAAACAAACGTTGACATTCACAACCGCCTTGTCTGCTTTGATATTAAAGAACTCGGCACCCAGCTACGAAAACTCGGTATGCTCATTGTCCAAGATCAAGTTTGGAACAGAGTTACCATAAACCGCAGCGAAGGCAAGGCGACGCGGTACTATATCGACGAGTTTCATTTGCTGCTCAAAGAGGAACAGACCGCAGCGTACAGCGTTGAGATTTGGAAGCGTTTTAGAAAATGGGGCGGTATTCCGACAGGTATCACCCAAAACGTGAAAGATTTGTTATCGTCCCGCGAGGTGGAGAACATTTTTGAAAACAGCGATTTTGTGTATATGCTCAACCAAGCCCAGGGCGACAGGGAAATCCTTGCAAAGCAGCTTAACATTTCGCAGCAGCAAATGACCTATGTAACCCATTCCGACGCGGGCGAGGGGCTTATCTTCTATGGCAACGTGATTTTGCCCTTTATTGACCGTTTCCCGCAAGATACGGAACTCTATCGTGTAATGACGACCAAACCCGGCGAGGTGTCGGCATGAGGATAGAAATGGACAAAATCTATTGCGGCGACAGCTTGCAGGTGCTTCAAACCTTGCCGGAAAATGCAGTTGATTGTTGCGTAACGTCCCCACCCTACTATGCCTTGCGGGACTACGGCGCAGACGGGCAGATCGGACGGGAAGCAACGCCGGAGGAATATGTTTCCCGTATTACGGCGGTATTCCATGAGGTAAAGCGGGTGCTTACGCCGGAGGGTACTTGTTGGCTGAATATCGCGGACACTTATTGCGGCACAGGCAGCAAAGCCGACCACCAAGACCCCAAATACCCCAAAGGCAGGAACGGGCAGCAAGTGGCGTTTAACCACCGCGCCCCCGGCTGCAAGCCCAAAGATTTAATTGGTATTCCGTGGCTTGTAGCCCTCGCCTTGCGGGGCGACGGTTGGTATTTGCGCAGTTCTATCATTTGGCACAAAACAAACCCCATGCCGGAAAGCACGCGGGACAGGCCGACCCGCTGCTATGAATATGTGTTTCTGCTTACCAAGTCAAAGAAGTATTATTACGATTGGCAAGCAGTAGCCGAGCCGATAGCCCCCACAACGGCGGGGCGGCTGAAAAGCGGAGTTAGCAAAGGAAATAAGTATAACGTTACTGTTCCGGGGCAAAACCAACCGCAGAAAATCAACCGCCCCCGCGAAAAGGGCGCATACGCCGACGAGTTGATTTCTCCCGTCCGCAGCCGCCGCAACGTTTGGCAGATTAACAATGTCGGCTATCATGGCGGGCATTTCGCAGCGTTCCCGCCGAAACTTGCGGAAACGTGCATTTTGGCGGGCTGTCCCATCGGCGGGATTGTCCTTGACCCCTTTTTCGGCAGCGGCACGACGGGCATGGTAGCAAAACGGCTTAACCGCCGCTATATCGGCATTGAGTTAAACCCCGACTATTGCGAACTTGCAAAACAGCGGATTGGAGGTGATGAAGATTGAGCAAGGAACTGAAAGCCCCCGACAAGGTAACGCAAAAAATGACCCGCGACGGTGCGGTTGCGGAAAACCTCACGACGGGCGAAACGTCCAGTATCAGCGAAAGGCCGCAGGAAGAAAACTATTCAGCCCCCGCAGGGGTGGCAGCGGAAAAGGTTGTGCAGCATATCGGCGCAGAGATTGAGCGACACGCAGCAAAAGGCGCGGAGAAAAAAGCCCTTGACGCGACGCAGCCTAAAACCCATTCTTCCCGCTTGCAGTTTTCCGAAGCGGAACGGGCAACGCCGGAACTTCAAAAAGCGATCAAGAAATCGGATAAGGCGGCAGACTGTTTAGACGCAGCGCGGGCGGCTATCCCCAAGCAGACCAAAATCAAGAAAGAGCGCGTTTTTGACGAAGCGAAAGGCAAGGCAAAGACGCGCCTTTCCTTTGAAAAGACGGATAAGCCCCCAAACGGCAAGTTGCGGCATAACCCCTTATCCCGTCCGGCACAGGAGTTAAACAGTACCGTACATGGGAAAATCTACGAGGTAGAGAAAGAAAACGTCGGTGTGGAAAGCGGGCACCGGGTAGAACTTGCCGGAGAGAAAGCGGGCGGCATGGCGGCGCGGGCAGTTAAGGGCGGCATACGCCGCCATAAGCTGAAACCCTACCGGGCAGCGGCGGCAGCGGAAAAACAAGCGGTAAAGGCAAACGCAGATTTTCTCTATCAAAAGGCGTTGCACGATAACCCCGCGCTTGCGCACTCCAACCCCATTTCCCGTTTTTGGCAGAAGCAGCGCATTAAAAAGCAGTATGCAAAAACGCTGAAAGCGGGCGGCAAAGCGAAAAAAACCGCTGAAGCCACCGCAAAGGCGGCGAAGAAAACCGCGCAGGAAACCAAACGGGCGACGTTCTTTGTTGTCCGGCATTGGAAAGGCTGCTTGATTGTGGGCGGGATTGCCTTTATCGTGCTGCTGCTTTTCGGCGGGCTGTCCTCTTGCTCCCTCTTTGGCGGCAACAGCGGCAGCGGCTTGATTGCGTCGTCCTATCTCTCCGAGGACGCGGATATAACGGGCGCGGAAAGCGCGTATGCCGCTATGGAAGCCGAGTTACAAGATATGCTGGACAATATCGAAAGCGAATACCCCGGCTATGACGAATACCGGGTAAACGCGGACGAGATCGAGCATGACCCCTATGTGCTAATTTCTATCCTTTCCGCGTGGCATGAGGGCGTGTTTACACTCGATGAAGTGCAAAGCACCCTTGAAATGCTCTTTGAGAAACAGTATATCTTGACGGTCGAGGAAGAAGTACAGGTACGCTACCGCACCGAAACAAGGACGGACAGCGAGGGCAACCCCTATACGGTTGAAGTCCCCTATAACTATTACATTCTTCATGTGGATTTGGAAAACTTCAACCTCTCCCATGTCCCCGTTTACATCATGGGCGAAGAACAGCTATCCATGTACGCTATGTATATGTCGTCGCTGGGAAACAGACCCGACCTTTTCCCGCAATCCGGCTATGTGTCTAAATACTATGAAAACCCGCCCGCCGATTATGAAGTACCCGCCGCGCTGCTGGGTTCCGATGAAAAGTTTGCGCGGCTCATGGAGGAAGCAGATAAATACGTCGGTTTTCCCTATGTGTGGGGCGGCAGCACCCCGGAAACCTCTTTTGATTGCAGCGGCTTTGTGAGTTATGTGTTGACGAACAGCGGCCTATACAATACGGGCAGACTTGGGGCGCAAGGGCTTTACAACATCTCAACCCCTGTTTCTAACCCGCAGCCGGGGGATTTGGTGTTCTTTACGGGTACATACGACACCCCCGGCGTTTCCCATGTGGGGATTTATGTGGGCGAGGACGGGGACGGAAGCCCCGTCATGCTGCATTGTGGCGACCCTATCCAGTATTCAAAGCTGGACACCAGCTATTGGCAATCCCACTTTTACGCCTACGGGCGGTTAAATTACAATTAAAAGGAGTTGAAAAATGAATATTGTATCTTTTGGCGGCGGCACGAATAGTGCCGCCTTACTTATTGGCCTATACAAGCACAAAATCCCGATTGACCTTATCACCTTTGCCGATACGGGCGCGGAACACCCGCATACCTATCAATTTATCGAGATAATCAATCAATGGCTTGCGGAACACGGTATGCCGCAGATTACCGTTGTGCAGTATGTTGACCGCTACGGCAACCGCCTATCTCTTGAAACCGAGTGCTTGCGCTCTCATACGCTCCCGTCGATTGCCTACGGGCATAAGCGTTGTTCGCAGAAACACAAAATCGCACCGCAGGAAAAGTTTTGCAACCACTATGCGCCTTGCCGCGAAGTATGGCAGCGCGGCGAGAAAGTCAACCGCTATATCGGCTATGACGCGGGAGAAGTGAAACGGTATGAACATTCCCGCAAGTACAACGAAGCCGACAAAAAATATCATAACCGCTACCCCCTCATTGAAGAATGGGGCTGGAACAGGGACGATTGTATCCGGGAAATCAAAGCGGCAGGATTGCCGCAGCCGGGTAAATCGTCCTGTTTCTTTTGTCCGAGCATGAAGAAACAAGAGATTTTATATCTCAAAGAACACTATCCCGATCTATTTAACCGGGCGGCGACTTTGGAAGAAAACGCTATGCCCTATCTTAAAACCGTTAAGGGATTGGGGCGCAGCTATTCATGGAAAGAACAGTTTGGAAAGGAGTAAATGACTATGGCGAACACGAAACTTGACCGTATCGAAAGGGATATTGAGAAAACGAGGGCAAAAATCCTTGAACAGCAAAAGAAGCTGAAAGACCTTGAAGCGCAGAAAGTCGAGGAAGAAAACGCGCAGATCGTGCAAATGGTAAAGGCGGTACACCTTGACGGGACGCAGCTTGCCGCGTTCCTCTCCGCTTACGCCAGCGGCGAAATCACCTTGCCGCAGCCGGAAGCCACTTACCCCGCCGAACAGGAGGACAACGACAATGAAGAATAAAAAGATAATCCGAAAGTTTACCGTATTGCTTGCCGCACTGGTTATCATGTGCGGCTTTTCTGTTACCGCTTATGCGGGCGGTGGCGATGAAAGCGACGACACGCCTACCCCCGTAACCGAGGAAACCCCCGCGCCGGAAACCGAGCCGGAAGAAACGACGGGCGGCTATGAGCCGCAGCCCCTTACCCCGGACGGGAATATGTCCCTTGTGGACGATATAACGGGTGAAGCGTCCGGCGACAAGCAGTTTATCACCGTCGTTACCAAAAGTGGCAACTATTTTTACATCATCATTGACCGCGCCGAGGACGGGGAAAATACCGTCCATTTCCTTAACCAAGTGGACGAAGCGGATTTAACCGCCCTTATGGAGGACGGGCAGACCGAAGCCCCCGTTTGTAGCTGCACCGATAAATGCGTTGCCGGAAGCGTCAACACCGCTTGCCCGGTTTGCAGCGTCAACATGAGCGAGTGCGCGGGTGTGGAAGCCGAGCCGGAGCCGGAAGAAACCGAGCAGCCGCCGGAAGAAGAAAAAGGCGGCGGCATGGGTATTCTGCTTGTCGTGCTGCTTGTTGCCGCAGCGGGCGGCGGCGCGTTCTACTACTTTAAGATTTTGAAGCCCAAAAAGGACGCGGCGAAAGGCAGCAGCAGCCTTGACGACCTTGATTTTGACGAGGACGACGAGGAAACGGAAGTAGTCGAAACCGAACAGACCGAGCAGGAGGACGATAATCTATGAAACTTGTAATTGCAGAAAAACCGAGCGTCGGGGCGGCGATTGCCGCCGTTATGGGCGCGAATGAAAAGCGCAGCGGATATTTTGAGGGCGGCGGCTACCTTGTGTCGTGGTGTATCGGGCATTTGATTAGCCTTGCAGACGCGGCGACCTACAATGAACAATTCCGTAAATGGAAGTACGACGATCTTCCCATTGTCCCGCAGGAGTGGCAGTTTATTGTTGCCAGCGGCAAGGAGCAGCAGTTTTCCATTCTCAAAGACCTTATGCACCGCAGCGACGTTACCGAGATTATCAATGCTTGCGACAGCGGGCGCGAGGGGGAACTCATTTTCCGCTTTGTCTATGAACAGGCGAATTGCAAAAAGCCCTTTTCCCGCCTTTGGATTAGCAGCATGGAAGCAAGTGCAATCCGCGAGGGCTTTTCAAATCTCAAAGACGGGCGCGGCTATGACAACCTCTATCAATCCGCGCTTTGCAGAGCAAAGGCCGATTGGCTCATTGGCATTAACGCGACCCGCCTTTTCTCTATCCTCTACCATAAAACATTGAATGTCGGCAGAGTGCAAACGCCCACCCTTGCTATGCTGGTAAACCGCGACTATGCAATCAGCAGCTTTAAGAAAGAGAAATATCATGTCGTCCGGCTGGACGTTGGCGGCGTTGCCGCCCTTTCCGAAAGGCAGGACGACGAAGCGGCGGCGCGGCAGATGAAAGCGGCTTGCGAGAAATCGCAGGCCGTTTGTACTTCCCTTAAAAAAGAGAAAAAGACCGCAGCCCCGCCGAAACTGTTTGACCTCACCGCCTTGCAGCGGGAAGCAAACCGTTTGTATGGGTTTACGGCGAAACAGACCCTTGACTATGCGCAAGCCCTTTATGAAAAACGGCTTTTGACCTATCCCCGCACCGACAGCAAATATATCACTTCCGATATGGAGGGCAGCACAAAGGAACTTATCACCGGCCTTTGCGCTGCTCTCCCCTTTATGCAGGGCGTGAAGCTGCAAGCCGACCTTGCGAGGATTTGCGACAACAGCAAAGTAACCGACCATCACGCCATTTTGCCGACAGCGGAGTTTGTGAAAACGGGCTTTTCTTCCCTTGCCGAAAGTGAGAAAAAGCTAATGACCCTTGTGTGCGCAAAACTGCTTTGCGCCGTTGCCGCGCCCTATGAGTATGAAGCGGTTACGGCGGTTTTCACTTGCGGCGGCTATACCTTTACCGCAAAGGGCAGGACGACGCTTTGCGAGGGTTGGCGCGAGATTGAAAGACTATCCCGCGCCGCGTCCGGGGAACAGGACGAGGACGCAGAGCCGGAAGCGGTTTTACCCCCGCTTGCCGAGGGGCAGACCTTTGACAATCCGGCAGCGGAGATCTCCGAACGTTACACGCAGCCCCCAAAGGCATTTACCGAAGATACGTTACTTTCGGCTATGGAGAGTGCGGGAAAGGAGGACACGCCGGAGGACGCGGAGCGCAAAGGGTTAGGCACCACCGCGACGCGGGCGGGTATCATTGAAAAACTCATTAGCGCGGGCTTTGCCGAGCGCAAGGGCAAAAAGCTAATCCCCACAAAGGACGGGTATAACCTTGTCGCTATTCTGCCCGACAGCCTTACGTCCCCGCAGCTTACGGCAGAATGGGAAACGCGCCTTACCGGGATTGCAAAGGGCAGCGACAGCCCCGCCGACTTCATGCGCGGGATTGAGGAAATGACAGCGGGGCTTGTCAAGACCTATTCCGCGATTTCCGAGGATAAAGCGAAGCTGTTTACCCCGCAGCGGGAAGCAATCGGCACTTGCCCCCGTTGCGGCGCGGCGGTTTACGAGGGCAAGAAAAACTTTTACTGCTCCGACAGGGCTTGCAGCTTTGTGATGTGGAAGAATGACCGCTTTTTTGAGCAGCGCAAAAAGGCTTTCACAAAGGCGATTGCCGCCGCCCTTTTGAAAGACGGAAAGGTAAAAATCAAAGGTATGTACTCGACCAAGACGGGAAAGACCTTTGACGGAGTTGTGCTGCTTGCCGACACAGGCGGCAAGTATGTAAACTTCCGCGTCGAGCAGAACCGAAAATGATAAGGCTTGATGAAAAGCAATACCGCGCCGTAAAGAAAATGACCCGCGCCGCTTGTGCAAACAACGATTGCGGGAATTGTCTGCTGCTGGACGACGGGGAAACTTGCGTTTGTGTGCAGAGTATCAGCTATTCGCTGCTATGCCGCTATTTCCGCGAAGCGGTATTACCCGCCGACAGGCAGCTTTGCGAACAGATCACCCGCAGCGGGGAAACCGATTTGAAGCGTTGCGCGGTATGCGGCAGCACGTTTGCGGCGGGCAGCAACCGGGCGAAATACTGCCCCGATTGCGCGGCAAAGATACGCCGCAGACAGAAAGCCCAAAGCGAGAGAAACAGGCGTTTACGGATAAAAACAACTACATAGCAAGCACAGCAAACGAGTACCCGTTTGCGAGAAATGCCCGCGCTTCCCATAGAGAGCGCGGGCATTTTGCTTGTTGGGATAGTCCCAAACCCTTATATGACCGAGAAAGGACGTGATGAAAGAATATGCCGTATTCCTCATACGACCATGACAAATTAGAAGCCGCCGAAACCATGCGGATAGAACGCCGGATATATTTTGAAGCAAAGGACAGGGAGATTGCCCCTTATGCTTCCTTGCCGATTGCGCAGCTACTTTCCATGCGCAGCGAAAGCGCGGCGGCAGAACAGGCGATTTTTGACGACCTTAAAGAACGCGCCGCCGCATGGGAAGAACAGGCGGGAAGAACGCTTTTGCTGGATAAAACACTTGAATATGTGAGAACGCCGCACGTCCAGCACACCGCTAACGAGTGGCAGACCACCGAGCATAACCGCCATATTCGCAGCAACCGGGTATATCAGATGAATTACTACATTTACGAGAATACCCGCTACGACAAAGAAGCGCAGAAATCTATCCCGTATTCATGGACGCTTACATGGAGCGTGCGCACCAACAGCCCAAGCAGAACCCAAGCGAAGATTGCCGGACAAGATAGAAAGGTTTTCACCGACAAGGCAGCTATGGAAAAGTATCTGAATGGGCGTATCAAAGCGTATGACCGCTTGTTTACGGAAATCTCCCCGCCTATCCCGCAGGAGTACGCCGACTATTTCAAAGTAAACGGTATGCTCATGCCGGACTACACCATAGAGGGCGAAGAACCCCCGCAGCAGCAACAGGCGGCAGCTATCCCCGAAAATACCGGGCAGGAAAAGGAGCGTGAACACATGAGCGAACAGTTTTCTATTATGATAGGCAACCGCAGCCGCTTTGACGCGGGCGACCCCGGCGGCTATTGGTTGGATATGCCCGCCACAAAGGAGCAGTTGCACGAAGCTATGCGGAACGTCGGCATTACCGCCGACAACCCGCAGGATTTTTCCATTCGCGGCTATTCCGACGACCCGGAGAAACATATTGCCTTGCCTTATGAAATGGTATGCGCCGCCGACGTGGACGAACTCAATTTTCTTGCGGCGCGGCTCGAACAGCTTGACCCCGCCGAGGTTGGCAAGCTGAACGCAGCTTTGCAGCAGAAAAACGGGCTTGCAAATATTGGACAGGTAATTGACTTCACCTACAACGTGGATTTTTACGTCCATATCCCCGAAGTACATAACTACCACGATTTGGGCGACTATTACTTAAATCAATCCGGCATGGTACAAATGCCCGAAGAATGGAAAGGCGGCATTGACCTTTCTACTTTTGGCAGGAACGCTGCCGCGCAGGAAAAAGGCGCGTTTACCGAGTACGGCTATATCGTGGAAAGCGGCGACGAGTGGGAACGGCAGTTTGAGGGGCGCGAAGTGCCGGAAGAATACCGCATTATGAGTTACCCGCAGCCGGAGCGCGGCGAACAGGACAAAGCCTATATGGACGCAGCCGAAACGCAGCAAGCAGACGCACAGGCCGCAGAGCCGCAGCAGCCCCGCCCCGTCGTCCCCATTATCCTTACTTCCGAAAAGCCCGCCGAAAAGGTAAAGGAGATCACCGCGCGTTTGGAACAGGGCGTACAGGCGATTTTTGACAGCGACCGCTACAAAGAGTTTCTAACCGCTATGTCAAAGTTCCATGATTATAGTTTGAATAACACTATCCTAATTGCTATGCAGGGCGGCAATTTGGTAATGGGCTTCCGTCAATGGGAAAAGGAGTTTGACCGCCATGTAAAGAAAGGCGAGAAAGGCATTAAAATCTTTGCCCCCGCGCCCTACAAGGTGAAAAAGCTGGTTGATAAAATCGACCCCGAAACGAGAAAGCCCATGCTTGACCGCGAGGGAAAAGTGGTAAAGGAAGAAAAGGAAATCACCGTCCCCGCCTTTAAGGTTATAACCGTCTTTGATATTTCGCAGACCGAGGGCAAGGAGTTTCCCGACCTTTCCGTTAAACCGCTGCTTGCCGATGTGGAGCAGTACGAGGATTTTTTCGCCGCCCTTGAAAAAGCGTCCCCCGTCCCGATTGCATTTGAGCAGATCACAAACGGCGCAAATGGGTATTTCAGTTTGACCGACAAGCGTATTGCAATCAAAGAGGGCGTGAGTGAATTACAGGCGGTAAAGACCGCCATTCACGAAATCGCCCATGCGAAGCTGCACGACGTAGACTTAAACGCCCCGCCGGAGCAGCAAAACCGCGTTGACCGCCATACCTGCGAGGTAGAAGCGGAAAGCGTCGCTTATACGGTTTGCCAGCATTTCGGCCTTGATACTTCCGATTACTCTTTCGGCTATGTGGCTGGTTGGAGCAGCGGCAAGGAAATGACCGAGTTAAAAGCGTCCCTTGAAACAATACAGACCACCGCAAAGGAACTCATTACCGAGATTGAGGGGCATTTTACCGAGTTGCAGCAGCAGCGGCAAGCCGAGCAGGAGCAGGGCGATACCTTTTCCATTTATCAGTTAAAGCGCGGGGACGAAACAAGGGACTTGCGCTTTGAGCCTTATGACCGTCTGCAAGCGGCTGGACTTACCATTGACCGGGTAAATTATGAACTCGTCTATACTGCACCGCTTACAAAGGATATGACGCTGGGCGACATTTGGGAAAGGTTTAATATCGACCACCCCGCCGACTTTAAGGGGCATAGCCTTTCCGTTTCCGACATTGTTGTGCTTCATCAGAACGACGAGGACACCGCCCACTATGTAGACAGTATCGGTTTTCAGCAAGTGCCGGAGTTTTTGCAGGAGCAGCAGACCCCCGTATTTGACAAGCTGCCGCCCGAACAGCAGCAAGCCTTGTCCGACACCGTACAAGACACTTTGCAAATGCTGGTTGACGCAGACAAGCGGATTTATGGCGACGTTACGGGCAAGACCCTTGAAGCAATCGCGGCGCAAGGATATTCCTACAAGGACGGGCAGCTTGAAAAGCAGCAGCCGGAAGCGACCCCCGACAGCCTTTTGACGGGTGAAACCGTTAGAACGCCGAGGGGCAATTTTCATATTACCGATATGAGCCGTGAACAGATCGAAGCGGCGGGATTTGGTTTTCACCATGCGTCGGAGGACGGGAAGTATCTCATTATGGGGAATGGCACACAGGCTTATGCCATAGCCGCCG
Source organism: Anaerostipes rhamnosivorans (assembly GCF_005280655.1). Classification (NCBI taxonomy): domain Bacteria; kingdom Bacillati; phylum Bacillota; class Clostridia; order Lachnospirales; family Lachnospiraceae; genus Anaerostipes; species Anaerostipes rhamnosivorans. The sequence goes on along the minus strand of NZ_CP040058.1, from coordinate 2,052,724 downwards.
AGCAGCCGCAGCGGGATAATCCCTTAAAGCACGTCGAGGACACCATAGAGCAGAACGACAACAATTTTGACGGGCTTATCAACAATACGCCGCAAACGCCCACCGTTGCAGATTTTGAGCAGCGGGCAAAGGCGGGGGAAGCGATTTCCGTTACCGACCTTGCAAAAGCGGTAAAAGCCGAGAAACGGGAACAGCCGCAGAAAAAACCGTCCATTTTGAAGAAGCTGGACGAATACAAGAAACAGGCGGCGCAGCAGCCGAAAGATAAACAGAAAGAGCATAAAAAGGATTTGGAGGTTTGATAGCATGAATACCCGCTTTACCATTGAGGAAGAAAACATTGTTGCGATCTACGCCGAGGACAGCCGGGAAACAACGCTTGAAAATATCCTTGCCGCCATGCCCTACATGGACGAGGATATGCGCCAGCTTGCCGCCGCAGCGGTGAACAAGCTGCAAGCCATGACGGACAGCGAGTTTTCCGAAAGGGAGTTTATCTTGACCGACGAGGAATAGCCCATAGAGAACAGGGGCGCGGTTGCCGATTTCCGGCACCGCGCCCCTGTTCTTTTTTTGTCCTTGCGTGGACAATTAGAAAGCCGTTTTTGCGGGTTTGAATATACTTTATCGTCTATGTCGTTTTCATGCGCTGGAAGCCGCAGAAACACAGGCGTTTTCAGCCCTTAACATTCCACTTGCCACCCCATGTTTTGCGCCTTATCGCTCCTGCTCCCGCGCCCTGCTTTGGGACGGGTAAAGAATACTATCGACGTTCTTTTTGACAACGCCGTATTCCTGCATTTGCTTCTTGGCTTGCCGATAATCTTCATACAATTTGGTTTTCCTGTCGTTTAAGCTTCTATACTCCTTGCGCAGCGCGGCGAGATCGGGCAGCTTCTTTATCTGCATTTCCTTTAATGCCCTTGCCGCAGCTTCAAACAGGATAATTTCGCTTTCATGCCCCCGCAGATACTTTTCCTTGTCCGGCGATTTTCGGTATTCATCGTAAATCGGTTTTAACTGTCGGTATGTGGTGGTGTGCTTGATAAGCAGCGACAAATCAGACATACGCTGTTCCACTTCCTTAACCGCCTTTGCCGCCGCGTCATGAGCGGTCATAATATCGGCTATCTTGCTTTCAAGTTCGCTATAATACTCAATCTTGTTTTCGGTTAGGAAGTTCATGCTTTTAGCAGCCTGTTTCAGATTATGGATTTTTGCCCACCGTTCATAGCCCGCCGACTGTTGGGCTTTGATACTGTTTTCAAGATCGACGACAAGCCGGATTTTCTTATCTTCCCGCAGCGTTTTTGTTTTGGCAACATACACGCCCTTGATACGCTCCTTTATCGCTTCTTCCGTATAGGCCGCGCCGAGCGTCTTTGTGCGGGTAAACCGTTCCTGTCCGGCAGCGCGAAAGGAAATGTATTTGCCCTGTTTGATTTCATACCCCATTTCCTGCAAGCGGCGCAGCAGTTCGTCAAAATCTTTCACTTGGGGAATGAGAGTATCTATCGCCGTTTTCAGCTTTGCTTTGTAGCTTGTCCCTTGCTTTTCGGCGGTGTATTCTGCATAGCTTTTTCCCTTGTCCTGTCCCGGTACGACGACGGATAGCCCATGCTCTTTACATATCCTGTCGCTGGTGCGCCGGATAAAGTGATAGCTTTGCTTGTTGGAATGGTACTTTTTGTAGTCAACGAAGCTAACCGCGTTGAAAATCAAGTGATTATGCAGATGGTCTTTATCGACGTGAGTTGTCAAAACAAACTCATACTTGCCGCCTAATACCGCCCCGGCAAGTTCCATGCCGATTTTGTGCGCTTCTTCCGGTGTGGTTTCTCCCACCGCAAAGGATTGTATCAAGTGCCGCCCTAAATGTGTGCCGCGATCTCCGGCAGCTTCCCGCGTCCATGCAAACTCAATATCGGCGGTTTCCAGCCCGCAGCCGAAAGAGGACGCAAGCAGCTTCCCGTCTGTCTTTTCGGGATTTAAGATATAGTCTATCGCAGCCTTTAAGGTTGATTTAATAGGGTGCGTCTTTGTAACCGCCATATCTCGTCCACCGCCTTTTTAATGTCCTCTATATCCTGCCTGTAAACCGTCCCCGTCGCATTGGCGCGTTTTGCAATTTGGTTGATGTTCCGGCTCACCGCTTGCAGTTCCCGGATATATGCTTTTGTGTCGCTTCGGTCAACGACAAGAATATACCCGTCTATCGCCATTTTACGGAAGTATGCCCCATACTGCTTTATGGGAAGCTGCTTCATCTTCTCGTCGATCAGCCGCTTTTCTTCTTCCGTAACGTAAAACTTCATCTGTATATTTCTCTTTCGGTTTTCCATTTCCGCACCGCCTTTCGGTATAAGGGTTTGGGATTATCCCAACAAGCATTTTCCGCAAACGGGTACTCGTTTGCTGTGCTTGCTATCTACTCCATACCCCCACCGAAAGGCGGTATTTGTTGCGCGTTCCTTTGATTTTGGACGCAAAAAAAGATTGCAGCCGCCATGCGCTGCAATCTCCCGATTTCTCATATTGTGAGGTTAATCCTCTGCTTTTTCGACTTCCGTTATCTCCCTTGCTGTTGCGGTTACAATCCGTATGCCTTTATCGCTCATACCGTCCAGCAGCGCGTCAAGCTGCCGCCGCCCGGTGGATTTCTCCGCATTGCTGTTCGGGAAGAAAAATTGATCTACCGAAATATGATACCGGGTTACAAGGTCATAGAATACCTGTAAACTCGGCTGTTGTCCCTTGTTCTCGATATTCGCAAGGTAGCGCGGGGAAATATATAACTCGTCGCTTACCTTTTTGCGGCTCTCGCCGTATTCATTTCTCGCGGCTTTTATAGCTGCCCCGAAAGCCTTAAAGTCGTACAATGGTACGGGTCTTTTTGCCATTTTCATTCACCCTGTTACATTTTACAGTTCACCTTTCTTTTTGGATATGTCCACACAATTCATATCATTAGGTTAAATACTTCCTGTTGTGTATTGACAGTAGACTGATTTTCTGATAAAATAAAATTTATGTAAAAGGAGGCGGCGTTTATGTTGCATAGCATGCGTATTAGATAAGCATTGAAAAAAAGGATTTTCCCATTTTCAACATGGGCTTTTTTGTCATGCTTATTTTGCGGATGCTATACAAAAAACTAACGACGTATAGATATAGTATAGACATAGTGCAAGCTATGCCTTAGTTTTGTTGTACTGCTCTGTGCATTATAAATGCAGGTCAATGCTCATGTTGAGGATTGACCTGCATTTTTTTGTGTAAAAAGGACGAGTGAAATATAATGCTTAAAAAATATTGGATAAAATGTCCGATTTGTAACGGAAAGACGAGAGTTCAAGTATTTCATAATACTGTATTAAAAGATTTTCCTCTTTTCTGCCCTAAATGCAAATTGACGCATATCATTGATGTAGAAAAATTAGAGATTGTAATCAAAAATACAGAAAAACAAACTTTTATTATTTAGAAGAAAGGATATAAAAATGAAACGTTTACCTAAATATACGCCTGCGGAAGTACGGAATGATCCATACGGATTTACTTACAAAGAAATGTCGGAAGTTATTGGCGAGAATGAAGCAAAAGCCTTATATGAAGAATTATATAAGCAATTACCACGCAAAAAAAATCTATCAATGTTGGTAAAAAATATTTGCAAAAGCAGTGATACTGAAAAGTATGTTTACGAACTGAAAGACAACAAATACATTGAAACGGTTTTTATCAAGCGGCGAGATGGTGGAACTGTTTGCGTGAGCACACAAGTCGGTTGTCCTGTTGGTTGTATTTTTTGTGAGTCCGGGCGAAATGGCTTTGTTCGTAATCTAACATCGTCAGAAATCGTACAACAGATTATATTGTTGCGTCGAAAAGTAAACCGTATCGTTTTTATGGGTATGGGAGAGCCTTTATTCAATTATGACAACTTGATAAAAGCAATCCATATTCTCCGAGATAGATATGGGCTCAACTTTCCAACCGACGGCATTACCATATCAACAGTTGGTCCGGTCGATCAATTAAAAAAATTGCGCGAGGAACATCTTAAAATTCAGTTGACAATATCTTTACACGCAGCAACACAATCTGCAAGAAATCGTATTATTCCTCACATGCGCATATATGCTATTGAAGATGTTGTTAAGCAAGCCTTATCCTATTCTGAAAGGCATAATCGCAAAATTGTCTTTGCGTATTTGCTTTTACCGGGTATAAATGACCGGCCCTCAGATGTAAGACAACTTGCAAAATGGTTTCGGGGCAAAAAAGTTATGATTAACGTGTTACAATACAACCCAACAAGCAATTCAAGAATTAAAGCACCACAGAAACGGGAAATAGTTGCATTCAAACATCAATTAGAGCAAGCAGGACTTGAAGTTACTATGAGAGTTTCTCATGGCAGAGAGATTAACGCGGCTTGTGGACAGTTAGCTAACACATATAATAAATTCAAAAAAAAATGATTAAAAGTGCCAGACGCATAGACGCAGAGCCGATAACGCATTAGGTCAAAAAACCTATGTGTTATCGGCTTTTTTATTTAATATTGCGCAAAAGCCGCTGTTCCCTATTATAGAATGGATTGCGGGTAGTGTATTAAAGTCGCCCTTTTTTAAGGATACGGCGGTATCGGGGAGGTATCGCCGTGTCCATTTTTATTTACTGTAACCCGCCTAATGCTTTGCGGTCAAAAAAAGCTATGCTCCGCAAGCGGGATATTCCGGCTATGAATGTGAACTGTCAATACATTTAGCTACTGCTTACATTTCCTTTGCGCCCGTCCGCGTCTTGCGGACGGGCGCATTTTGCTTTTTTCAACTTTTTTCTGAAAAGCGCACTCAAGAGCCATCTCCCGAACGGGTACGGAGCGAAAGGGGCAGAGAGGACAAGCCCTTAACTCCCGTCCTCTACTCCACGCGGGAAGGAGGTGAACTCTATGGAGCTATCTTCTTCCGACAAGGAAAGAATACAACATCAGTACGACGCATTAGCAAAGAAAACTTTGGTCGGCGAAGCGAAAAGCCACCGCCGCACTCTTGCGAAACGCGCAGCACGCGAAGTTACTTTTTCGGATTTGAGCGAAAGCGAACTCGCGCAGCTTTTCACAACGGACGAATACGAAAGCGATTATTTCCGTTTTCAAGTGTCCGGCTTTGATGTACTCGTCAAAAATGAACTGCTTGCCGAAGCCCTTAACGCTTTGCCCGAAAGGAAACGCGACATTATCCTTTTGTCCTACTTCTTGGATATGAGCGACGCGGAAATTGGCGAACTGCTGAATGTTGTACGCACGACGGTTTTCCGGCACAGGAAATCCGCGCTTGCGAAAATCAAACAGTATTTGGAGGGAAAAGCAGATGATGAATACCGTTAGGAAGTCTGAAAATCTGTTGCCGTTCCCTGTCATTTCCGCAGCGGCAAACGGCGACACAACCGCCATGTGCGCGATCTTGAAGCACTACGAGGGTTACATAGCGAAACTTTGTACCCGCACGCTGAAAGACGACGCGGGCAATACCTATTCCTATGTGGACGAGGAAATGCGTAACAGGCTGCAAGTGCGCCTTATTACCCGCACCCTTGCTTTTCATGTAGGATAATCTTTTAGCCCATGCGGGGAGCGTGTCCCCTTTCCACGCTTCCCGTTATGGGCTATTTGTCGTTCCGCAAAAGCATATCCGCTGTTGATGTGCTTTTGCAGGCCGACAAAGCCTATTGTTCTTTGACAAAGAAAGCGGCCTTTGGTGCGCAGCATAACAGGCAAACGGGTACATTCCGTCTGTACCGAGCCAGTCGGCGGGTACGCCATGACAGCTTTTCCCCATAGGGGAAAAGCCGAGCGAGAACTACCGCGCCGTAAAACAGGTTTAGCAGCTTGTGGGCGACGACATACAAGGCGGCACAATGATACTCCCGCGTTGAACACCCTCAAAGTATTGCGCGGCGCACCCATAAGCATGGGCCGGGGTGAAACTCCCGTGAGGTTGCAGCTAACAACCGCCCGTTTTTGCCTTTTGACGAATATAGTTTATCCATACAGGAAAAGGAGGTTTTTCTAATGGATAAAAAACAGACAATTACAACCGAACGCAAAATAGGGAAAATCACCTATCTTGTTCAAGCGTTGCCGAGTGAAAAGGCAACCGATACAATCCATAAAAAGATTGAGAAACTCATTGTAAAGGATTTGCAGAAAAAGCCCGGAAATCCGGGATTTTTAGCGTCCGAGTAGTGCATTAGGCGGCGGGATATGGTATAATGATAGCAACACATTATACCTGTTTATTCGGCTGTCGGAAAGGAGGACTAATGTTACAGTCGAATAAAATCACCGCCCTTTACTGCCGTTTAAGTCAAGAGGATATGCAAGCCGGAGAAAGCGGAAGCATACAGCACCAAAAAATGATACTTCAACGCTATGCGGACGAACACCATTTTTTGAACACAAAGTTTTTTGTGGACGACGGATTTTCCGGCGTGAGTTTTGAGCGCGAGGGGCTGCAAGCGATGTTGCAGGAAGTGGAAGCCGGACGAGTGGCGACGGTCATTACCAAAGACCTTTCCCGTCTTGGCAGAAACTATCTGAAAACGGGCGAACTCATAGAGATTGTATTTCCCGAAAACGGAGTACGCTATATCGCGATCAACGACGGAGTTGACACAGCGCGGGAGGATAACGAGTTTACCCCCTTGCGGAACTGGTTTAACGAGTTTTACGCCCGCGACACAAGCAAGAAAATCCGCGCAGTTAAACAGGCACAGGCGCAAAAAGGCGAGCGCGTCAACGGGGAATATCCATACGGCTATATCCCAGACCCGAACAACCGCCACCACCTTATACCCGACCCGGAAACCGCGCCGATTGTCAAACAGGTTTTCGCTATGTTTGTTAGCGGCGTGCGTATGTGCGAAATCCAAAAATGGCTTGCGGAAAACAAAGTCTTGACGATTGGAGCGTTGCGCTATCAGCGTACAGGACAGGCGCGGTATCAGCGGGCAATGATCGCCCCCTATACTTGGCCGGACAAAACGCTCTATGACATATTAGCAAGGCAGGAATATTTAGGGCATACCATAACCGCGAAAACTCACAAGGTATCCTACAAGTCGAAAAAGACCCGGAAGAACGAAGAAGAACAACGCTATTTCTTCCCAAACACCCATGAGCCGCTTGTTGACGAGGAAACCTTTGAACTTGCGCAAAAGCGGATTGCTACCCGCCACCGCCCGACAAAAGCAGCGGAGATTGATATTTTTTCCGGCTTGCTGTTTTGCGCTGGTTGCAGACATAAGATGTATTACCAACAGGGCGTAAATATCGAGCCGCGCAAGTTTTCCTATTCTTGCGGCGCATGGCGCAACAGGGCAAGGACAGGCAGCGAGTGTACCTCTCATTATATCCGCAAAAACGTACTTCTTGATTTAGTGCTGGAAGATATGCGGCGGGTTTTGCGGTATGTTAAGGAACACGAACAGGACTTTATCTGTAAAGCTACCGAGTACGGCGACATGGAAGCGAGAAAGGCATTAGCGCAGCAGCAAAAGGAACTTTTCAAAGCACAGGCGCGTATGACCGAACTTGACACGCTTTTCCGCAAGCTGTATGAGGACAACGCATTAGGCAGACTGACAGATGAACGGTTTGTGTTTCTAACTTCCGGCTATGAGGACGAAAAGAAATCCCTTGCCGCAAGGATAGACGAGTTACAACAGCAGATCGCAACCGTTACCGAGCGAAAAAGGGATATATCAAGGTTTATTCAGATTGTCGGGAAATACAGCGACATACAGGAATTGACCTATGAAAACGTCCATGAGTTTATCGACCGTATTTTGATACATGAATTAGACCGGGAAACCAACACCCGGAAAATCGAAATCCATTATAGCTTTGTCGGACAGGTTGATACCGAGCAGGAGCCGACGCAAGTTGTCAACCATGACCGCCGCAACATGGTAGATGTAAAAAGTATCGCTATCTAACCCCAGCAAATAACCGGCCGCTTTTTTATTCCCACTTAAAAAATCTAAGAGCGATAAGACTACAGACTACGGCTACACAAATAGTTGAAATAACCGGAACTGCAGTGCTGCCCAAGAATTCTCCCAAGGAAGCGGCTTTCAGCAGCTTGATTCCCTGAGTCAGCGGCAATAGATTGGCTGCCTTTTGCAGTGCTCCCGGCATAACTTCATACGGCAGTGTTGCACCGGAAAAGATCAGCATAGGGAAGTAGAGCAGACTGGCGATCACACTTGCTATTTTGGCGTTGGGGGCGATTCCGCCGACCATCATGCCGATGCTGAACGTAGAGACGATGACCAAGAGATAGCAGCCCAGAAAACTGATGATATTTCCACGGAATTGATATCCAAAAAACAGGACTGCCTCAGCATATAAGAGCAAAAGAGAGGTTATGGCATATAAGGTATAGACTGTCACCTGTACCAGCAGGATCATGGAAGGGTGTACCGGCGTGACTTTATAGCGTTTTAATATTCCTTTGTTTCTGTAGTCCGACACTACCAGCGGAAGCCCCATGACTCCTCCCGCGCAGATTGATATTGTGGCAGCAGCCCCGAAGGACTGTTCCAGAAAAGTAAATTCCGCACCTGAAAAAGCAGGTTTATTTCCGTAAAGGATTCCGATGAGAGCCAGGGCCACAACTGGGACGCAGATCGCAAAGATGACCATATCCATACCTCTCAGGGATATTTTTAACTCATTTTTCAGCATTGTCTTATAAGTTTTCATATGTCAGTTCCTCCTCGTCAGTATACCAAAGATAAGCGTCCTCAAATCGACTGTGGGGACTTGAGTCGATTGCTTCGGACACGGTGCCGTAAAATATGATTTTTCCTTTCTTCAAAATGCAGATGCAGTCACATAGCTTTTCGATCTCGTCCATGAAATGGGATGTGAGAAAAATTGTCAGTCCGCTTTCTTTGAGCAGGGAAAGAATGTTCCAAACTTCCCGACGGGCTCTGGCGTCAAGCCCTGTTGTCAATTCATCCAAAAAAACCACTTCAGGTTTTGGGATGAGTGCAAGGATAATGAAAAGACGCTGTCTTTGACCGCCGGATAAATCCTTTACTTGGGTTTTCAGTTTATCCGCGATTCCAAACCTGGAAAGAAGCTCCAGGGGATCCTCAGCTTCATGGTAAAGAGAAGCAGTGACCTGACAGAGCTCCTGTACGGTAATACTGTCCTGATAATTTGTTTCCTGAAATTGAACTCCCACTTTCTCAAAGAGTTTTTTTCTTTCTTTAAGCGGATTCATTCCAAGAATGGAGATTTTGCCGCTGTCAGCTTTTTTCGTGCCTAACATACACTCGATCACAGTACTCTTTCCGGCACCGTTGGCGCCGATCAGACCGAATACGGTTCCTCGGTTTACCGACAGACTGATCTGATCTGCCGCAGGAGTCCCGGAGTATGTTTTTGTCAGTTGACTGACTTTGATGATTTCTTGCATTGATTGATACCTCCTTGTTTTTTGTAACAAAAGAATACCACCAACAGAAACGCTGGTGGTAAAGTGGAGGGTTTAGGAAAAAAATTTTTTCATTTCTTTTAGCATGCGGATCATGTCTATGGCGTTTTCTTCCGCATCTGCCAGAGAAGAGATCAGGTTATCGCACACAGCGATGATATCGTCATCGGATTTCGGCGTGTCCAATATCGATTTGATATCTGCCCTTGGATTTTTAGAAAGGTGGGAGAGCATTCTTAGGATCGCTTCTAAAGAATAATTTGCGCAGCGCAGGGAACGGATGATCTTAAGCCGTCTGATATCCTCTCCAGTATACACCCGGTATCCGTTTTGTCTCCGTTTGACTGTAAGCAAGCCGTTCATCTCCCAATTTCTTAAGGCATCCATCGTGATGTTTAGCTGTTCGGATACTTCCTTCCTTTTAAGGGAAAGAGTGTTTTCTGAACTCTCGCCGGATATGATCTGATTTACGATCTCTATGGCCTCTTCCGCGTTAAAGCGTTCCTTACGGATCTGGTCCAGATATTCGTTGGTCAGAAGAAGTGCCGTGTCATAATCCCCCAAGGCAGATACCTTTACCATCTGTACGATTTTTTTCCGAAGGCCGTTCTGCAGTACCTCGATTTGGAAAGCCAGACGGGCCAGCCGAAGCTGGGCAATATGTAGATCGGTAAAGATACGGTATCCGTTGGCCTGACGCTCCGGTTTTGGTATCAGCCCAGATTCTTCATACAGCCTTACGGTGTTTGGGTGTATTCCGATCATGGACGCGATTTCAGATGTTTTATAAGTGTTCATAATGATTCCACCTCCGTTTCTATCTTCATGGTAGCACAAACAAAAAGCCTGGTGTTATAGTGGAGGGAAGAACAGAGCAGATAATAGAAAATGACATTGAAACCGATAAGGATCCAATGTCATCTTTATAATTCTTAGTTAAAGCCGATAAATTTCCGGGCTGCTTTGTAGGCTGCGATAACGACTTTCCGCCCTCCATATCCCGGAAGGTTTACGGCATTTCCTACCAGAGATCCGCGGATCTGACGGTAAAGTTTTTTGTTTTTGGTTTTTAGGTATCTCCACAGCTCTTTTTTCTTCTGAATGTGCTCCGGGGTGCCGGATTTGATGGCGATCACAGAAGAGACAGTCATGATGATACTCAGGTAATGTTTCATATAGCGGTATAATGGTTTGTTCACAAGCTCAAAGCTGCTCATGTAGTCGATCATTGCCTGTGTGACAAAGAACTGCTGATCAATTCTTTTGATCATATTGTTCTCGTTGACAGACTGATCGTCCCTGCCGATAAAATATCGGTAGAAATTCACGTCCAGGTAATAGATCGTCTTCACATAAGGAAGCGGTTTAAACACATATAGATTGTCTACATAAAATGTATGCTCCGGCAGACATAAGCGGCACTCATGGAGCAGAGAAGTCCTGTAGATGACGGAGTGCATTAAAATGTACTGGCTCAGTGGGAAACGCTTCACATCATCCCATGTAAACAGCTCCTCAATAGGGATGGAATGGCGGTAGTGAATGACCGTCTTTTTCTTCACGCCCTGTTTTTCATAGACATAGTTGGACATAAACATATCAACAATCGTTCCCTGACGGTAAAATGTCTCCAATTTCTTCATGATCTCTTCATAAGCGTGCTCGTTTACCCAGTCATCGCTGTCCACGACCTTAAAGTAGATTCCTTTGGCATGGGCAATACCGGTATTCACGGCACCTCCATGCCCTTTGTTCTTCTGATGGATTGCACGGCAGATGCCAGGGTATTTGTTTTCATATTCATCGGCGATCATGCCGGTATTGTCTGTAGAACCATCGTCAATGATCAGGATCTCGACTTTGTCACCACCGATCAGTAAAGTATCGATGCAGTGTCTCATATATTCCTGAGAGTTATAACACGGTACGGCGAATGATAATAATTTCATTTTGTAACCTCCTAAAAATGGTACTCTGTCTATTATAAACAAACAAACGAAAAAATGCTATAAGTTTTTCTCCATTGTTCTCAGTCGGCTCTGGAAAGGCCTCCTTCCAACAGCGGAGAAAAACTAGCGTAGATTGGCGCCTTTCGTGAGATATTACACTATTTTTAACGAGCTGCCAGTGCGGAGCACGCTCACCCGAAGGGTATGAAATGCGCGTTGGCAGCAGTGCTAAACAACGTTATCTGCTACTCTGTTTCTTCAGAGAGGGTTTCCCACTCTTCATAAAATGTTTCAAGCTGTTGGTCATTCTGGGCTTTGGCTGTGGAGAGTTCCAGCAGCTTTTGTGTGTTTACAGCGTTTTCCGGGAGACACATTTCTTCTTCCAGTTTTGTGTTTTCCTCTTCCAGCCGTTCAATCTCCGACTCCACCCTTTTCAGCCGGTTTTTAGTTTTGCGGCGCCTTGCCTCTTCCTCTTTTTGCTTCTGCCAGTTAAGCTTGGTGTCTGAGACGTTTTCACCTTCGGCTGTCTGTAGTTCCTCTGTTCCTTCCTTTTCCTTTTCAAAAAGATAATGCTGGTAATCCCCGGAATAGGAGTGAAGCCCTTTGGAAGGAGAAAGCTCCAGGATTCTTGTGGCGGTCTTGTTAATGAAATAACGGTCATGAGAGACATACAAAACAGTTCCTGTGTATTGGGATAAGGCGGATTCCAGAATTTCTTTGGAATGGATGTCCAGATGGTTGGTCGGTTCATCCAGAATCAGGAAATTAGCACGGGAGAGCATAAGCTTTGCAAGTGATACCCGTCCCTTTTCCCCGCCGCTTAAGGAGGAGATCAGTTTGAAGACATCCTCTCCTTTAAAAAGAAAAGCAGCCAGGGTATTGCGGATCTTTGTATTGGTCAGTTCTGGGAAGGAATCTGATATTTCGTCAAAGATGGTCTTTTCCGGGTGCAGGTTGTCCTGGGCCTGGTCATAGTATCCGATGGACACCTGGGAGCCCAGTTTGATCTGTCCTTTGTTTTTTGCCATCTGCTTGCAAATGATCTTTAACATGGTGGTTTTTCCAGTACCGTTGGCGCCGATCAGCGCCACACGTTCTCCCCGGAAGATTTCAAAATCGATATCGGAAAACAACGTATGTGACCCAAAGCTTTTTTCCAGATGTTCCACAGTGAGGACATCATTCCCGCTGACAATGGACGGTTCGATGGAAAAGCGCATTTTCCCGTCAATCTCCATTGGCTTCTCGATCACGTCGATCTTATCGAGCATTTTTTCACGGCTCTCAGCACGGCGGATCGATTTTTCCCGGTTAAACTGTTTGAGTTTTTCGATGACCGCTTTCTGATGTTTGATCTCCTGCTGCTGGTTTTCGTATTCCTTTAACCGAATGGCTTTTACCTGGTCTCTTTTCTGGATAAATGCAGAATAGTTTCCATCAAAGAGCATGGCATGTCCAGCCTCGATCTCCATGACCTTGTTGACGATCTTGTCCAGGAAATACCGGTCATGGGAGACTAAGATCACAGCTCCTTCATAGTGGCTTAGGTAAGTTTCCAGCCACTGAATAGATTCCACGTCCAGGTGGTTGGTGGGCTCATCCAGAAGAAGGATCTCAGGCTTCATGAGCAGAAGCTTTCCCAGGGCAACCCGTGTCTTCTGACCACCGGAGAGAGTTGCGATCTGCTTCTGGAAGTCTTCCTCTTTAAAACCAAGGCCTTTTAAGATACCAGTGATTTCACTTTCATAGGCAAACCCGTTTTTCTGTTCAAATAAATGGGTGGCTCTGGTGTATTCCTCCATCTTATCCTCAAGCTCTTTGCCGCTTAAATGCTTCATCATCTGTTCCAGGGACCGAAGCTTTTTATCCAGTTCGATCACATCTTGCTTGATGGTCAAAAGCTCTTCGTAAATGGTGAGGGAGGAAGTATGGTCCTGGTGCTGTGCGAGATAACCAATCTCGGCATCCTTTTTCTTGTGGATCTCTCCCTCGTCGGGGGTCATCTGATCCATGATGATCTTTAAAAGGGTGGATTTCCCAGCCCCATTTAATCCGATCACGGCAAGACGGTCTTTTTCATTAATATGAAAGGATATTCCTTTCAGGACTTCCTGGTCAACGAAAGTTTTATGTATATTCTGACAAGATAAAACCATAGTGTACTCCTTCAAAACTTCTTAGCAATAAAAATTCTTTATTAGCATAACATAATTTCTGAAAAAACGCACTAAAAGTTTGACAGATATTAGACAATCTTATATAATTTATTTAATTTAGGAAGTTGATAAAATAAGTGGGAGGGTAATAATGTCATCAATGGATAAGAATATATCACCGGCAGTTATAAAGAGATTACCTAGATATTACCGTTATTTGGGAGCCTTGAAAGCAAAGAACATTACAAGGATTTCCTCCAAAGAACTGAGTGAGCGGATGAAGGTGACTGCATCCCAGATCCGCCAGGATCTCAATAATTTTGGAGGTTTCGGGCAGCAGGGATACGGATATAACGTGGAAAATCTTTATGTGGAGATCGGTAAGATCCTGGGGCTTGATAAGAGTAACCAGATGATCATCGTGGGCGCGGGTAATCTCGGCCAGGCACTGGCCAACTATCAGGATTTCAACAACAACAGCATCGGATTCCAGGTGATCGCGCTTTTTGACGTGAATCCGAAACTGATCGGCATCACTGTGCACGGCGTGGAAGTTCACGATATCGATGATATGGAAGAATTTATTAAAAATCATGAGATCAAGATCGCTGCTCTGACACTTCCGCAGGACCAGGCGCCCAAGATCGCCAAAGAGCTGGCATCCTGGGGCATCAAAGGCTTTTGGAATTTTGCGCCGGTGGATCTTACACTGCCGGACAGCGTTACCGTAGAAAACGTGCATCTGGCAGAATCTCTCATGACACTGACTTACAATATCCACAGCCGGGAAGACAACGAAGACACCGGGGAGTAGACGGGAGGAGCGTCATGATCGTGGGAATTGGGACTGATCTTGTTGAGATTGGGCGGATTCAGAAGATGACTGAGAGGAAAAAAGGCCTCAGCCGGATATTTTCAGAATCAGAACTGGCGTACGCGGGCTCAGACAGTACGACTCTTGCTGGGAATTTTGCAGTTAAAGAAGCCGTTTCCAAGGTATTTGGAACCGGCTTCTTCGGATTGGAGCCTTATGAGATCGAAGTGTTACGGAATGAAAAAGGAGCGCCTTATTTAAAACTTTCAGGGAGAGCCAAACAGATGGCTTCGGCTCAAAAGATCACAAAGTTTCATGTGTCAATCACTAATACAGGAGAACTGGCACAGGCTTTTGTCATAGGAGAATGTCTATGAAATATGTATTAAAAAACCAGGAAATGCAGAACGTGGATAAAGAAACAATAGAAGACATCGGAGTGCCGGGCCTTGTACTGATGGAGCGGGCCAGCGAAAAGATTGCTGGCAGGATTAAGGCTTCTGTCCAAAAACAGGACAGGATTCTGTCCGTGGCAGGATGCGGAAACAACGGAGGGGATGCGCTGGCGGCGGCCAGGATTCTTTTGGAGGAAGGCTACTCAGTAGATTTCGCGGTGGTAGGAAATCTTGAAAAGGCATCCAAAGACTTAAAGACCCAGCTGGGCATCTTAAACCGACTGGGTTATGAGGCGGAAACCAGTGTCAACTATAATGATTATGACTGGATCCTGGAGGGGCTGTTCGGTGTGGGGCTTTCCAGAAAGATCTCTGGTTCGTACCGTACTGCCATAGAGGCAATCAATGCAAGCAAAGCCAAGGTAATGTCCGTGGATATTCCCTCAGGCATCAGCGGGGATACGGGAAAGGTCCTTGGGTGTGCTGTCAAAGCGGATGCCACAGTGACGTTTGGAGGCCCAAAAGCGGGGCATCTTCTCTATCCGGGCAAGGATCATACAGGCCGGCTTTTTGTGGAGAGGATTGGTTTCTTTGACCAGACTTTAAAAAAATATGCCCGGGGATTTACTTATGACAGAAAAGATCTTAAAAGACTGCCCAAAAGGACCGCAGATTCCCACAAAGGAACCTATGGGAAGGTCCTGATCGTTGCAGGCAATGAATCCATGTCAGGAGCGGCCTATTTCGCGGCAAAAAGTGCCCTGCGCATGGGCAGCGGGCTGGTAAAGGTGATTTCCCACGCCTCCAACCGCCCGATCCTTCTGTCCATGCTTCCGGAAGTGCTGTTCGGGGCAGAGGAAGATCTAAAAGCTTCTCTTAGATGGTGTGATTGTATTTTATTCGGTCCTGGAATGGGCGTATCTGAGCGGACAAAAAGGCTTTTAGAAACCGTACTGTCCGACGGAACAAAACCACTTGTTCTGGACGCAGACGGTTTAAATACGGTCAGCCATTACAAGCTGCGGATCGATTATCCGGCCGGGTGCATTTTGACACCGCATCTTAAGGAGGCAGCAAGACTGCTGGAGACATCAGCAGAAGAGGTGAAAGAAAACCTGCCTGAAACAGCACATCGTGCAGCGGACCTGTTTCAAAGTGTGGTGGTGCTCAAAGATGCCACAACACTGGTAGTGTCAGCAGATGAGCCTGTTTACTACAACTGCAGCGGAAATCACGGAATGGCCACGGGAGGAAGCGGCGATGTGCTGGGCGGCATCATCACAAGCCTTTTAGGACGGGCCATGGAACCGTTGGAAGCTGCGGCTCTGGGTGTGTACGTCCACGGCCTTGCGGGAGACGAGGCCGCAAAGAGACTTGGATATGACAGTATGCTGGCTTCCGACATCATAGAAGCTCTCAGCAGTATTTTAGGAGGAATCAATGATGAATCAATACTATAGAGTGTATGCAGCCATAGACTTGGATGCGATCTGCCACAATATCAGTGAGATAAAGAACATTGTTGGAACGGACACGAAGATTATGCCGGTGATCAAGGCGGACGGATACGGCCACGGGGCAGTTCCGGTGGCAAAGGCATTAAACAAGATCGGCGTTGACGGGTTTGCAGTGGCGATCATAGAGGAAGGGATCGCCCTGAGGAAACAGGGAATAACAAAGCCCATACTGATCCTGGGTTATACTTCAGAATACCAGTATGCCTCTTTGATTCAGCATGAGATAGAGCAGACGGTGTTTTCCTATGATATGGCGGAGGCAATCTCCAAGTTTGCGGTGACGATGAAAAAAGATGCAAACATACATATCAAGGTGGACACTGGAATGAACCGGATTGGATTTAAACCGACGGAGGAATCCGTTTCGCAGGTGGAGCGGATACAAAAGCTTCCGAATATAAAGATTCAGGGCATCTTCACCCACTTTGCATGCGCGGATGAGGAAGATAAGACATCGGCCAGACATCAGAAGGAGCTATTTGATCAATTTGTGCGGAGTCTTGAGGACAAAGGAATCGAGATCCCGGTCAAGCATGTTTCCAACAGTGCCGCTATCATGGATCTTTGCGACTGCCGTATGGATATGGTGCGTTCCGGGATCATTACCTACGGACTGTATCCCTCCGAAGAGGTAGACAAGTCGGCCATTGATTTGAGGCCGGCCCTTTCCCTGATCAGCCACGTGATCCATGTAAAGGAAGTGGAGCCGGGGGAAGGGGTCAGCTACGGATCGACCTTTGTCACAGAAAGAAAGACTAAGATCGCAACGATCCCGGTAGGCTATGCGGATGGTTATCCCAGGGCACTATCTTCCAAAGGGAGAGTGATCATCCGAGGACAGTATGCACCGATCATCGGGAGAATCTGTATGGACCAGTTTATGGTGGATGTAACGGATATCGAAGGTGTTTGTGTCATGGATCAGGTCACCTTGGTAGGTACCGACGGAGACAAGAACATATCAGTAGAAGAGGCAGCCAATCTGGCGGGATCCTTTAATTATGAATTCGTGTGTGGGATCGGGAAGCGGGTCCCACGGGTGTATTTTCAGGACGGCAAAGCAAAAGAAGCAGTTGACTATCTGGAAGATTAGAAATCCATGTCCTTTACACAGCAAGCCGGAAAACAGGTGAAAATGGAATATATATTGAATAGAACTGAAAGAAATGTTAATACTCTTCATAAACTATTATGAAAGAGATGGAGAGTGATTAGGCTTATGGTAATTAAGCGAGGAGATATTTTTTATGCGGATTTGAGGCCTGTGGTTGGCTCAGAGCAGGGAGGCGTCCGTCCGGTCATTATTTTACAGAACGATGCCGGCAACCGCTACAGTCCGACGGTGATCTGCGCAGCGATCACCAGCAAGATGAACAAGGCAAAGCTTCCGACCCATGTGCCGGTGGACTGCCGGAAATGCCAGCTGGAAAAAGATTCCGTCATACTGTTAGAACAGATTAGGACGATTGATAAAAGCCGGCTCAGAGAAAAGGTCTGTCATCTGAACAGTTCTATATTAGAGAAAGTTGACAAGGCATTAAGGATCAGTTTAAGTCTTGATACATAGATGGACAGATTGACCTTTTCTTCGTAAAATGGTATATTTTATTACGACTGATGAATAAAGGAGATGTATATGGAAGATTTAAGTGCCATGATGATTCTGATACCGTTGCTGACGCTGGTGTTAGGTGCCGTCATCGGCTACATAATTGGAACAAAACGCAAAAATAAGCCCAAGGGGAAGCTGAACGAACAGACAGAACGAGAAGCGGATGACGACGGTGACAATGAGTATGAAGAAGAGATCATGAACATCGTCAATGAAGGGCATGAGCAGGGAGCAATCTTGGAAGATGAAGCCAAGATGATCACCAATATTTTTGAGTTCGGGGACAAAGATGTTACCGATGTCATGACTTCCAGAAAGAAGATCGCAGGGATTGGATGTACCATGTCTCTGGAGGAAGTACTGCATTTTATGCTGGATGAACCGTATTCCAGATTTCCGCTGTACGAGGAAGATATCGACCACATCATCGGGGTTTTGTATTTAAAGGACGTGATCGATGCCTATATAAACCATAAGGATCTGGAACTTTATGAGATTGCCAGAGAGCCTTTTTATGTGCATCAAACCATGAATCTGTCGGCATTGTTCCAGGAAATGCAGACAAAGAAAATCCATATGGCGATCGTCGTGGACGAATACAGCCAGACCGAAGGCATAGTATCCATGGAAGATATGCTGGAAGTGATCGTGGGAAATATTTTGGATGAGTATGATGTGGAAGACCGGGAGATCACCAAGCTTGGATGGGCTGATATTTTTCTGATGAGGGGAAGCACCAGGCTGGAAAAGATCGAGGAGGTTCTCGGGATTGAGTTTGACACAGAAGAAGTGGAAACACTGAGCGGATTTTTAGTTGACCAGCTGGGCCATCTTCCGGACCAGGGAGAAGAGGTGGAGATCATCTATCAGGGATGGTCTTTTAAGTCCGTCGATATCCACGACAATGTGATCAAACAGGTGAAAGTGGAGAAGAAGCGCACCAAAAAAGAAGAAAATGAAAAAGATAAGGAGTAATTACAGTTATGTCAGGACATAGTAAGTTTGCGAATATCAAACACAAAAAAGAAAAGAACGATGCAAAAAAGGGAAAGATCTTTACAAAGCTTGGCAGAGAGATCGCAGTGGCAGTTAAGGAAGGCGGAGCGGATCCGGAAAACAACAGCCGGCTCCGTGACATTGTGGCTAAGGCAAAGGCCAATAATATGCCCAATGACACCATTGACCGAAGCATCAAAAAGGCGGCGGGGGACGCAAACGCTGTCAACTATGAATCAATTACATATGAAGGATACGGCCCAAGCGGAGTTGCCATCATCGTGGAAGCTCTGACAGACAACAAAAACAGGACGGCTTCCAATGTAAGGAGCGCCTTTACAAAGGGGAGCGGCAGCATCGGAACACCGGGATGCGTTTCCTATATGTTTGAAAAGAAAGGCCAGATCCTGATCGCAAAAGAAGACTGTGAGATGGATGAGGACGATCTGATGATGACCGCATTGGACGCAGGGGCAGAAGATTTTGCTGCGGAGGAAGACAGCTATGAGATCGTTACAGATCCGGATGATTTTTCTAAAGTCAGGGAAGCACTGGAGGCAGAGTCCATTGAGATGGCCAGCGCGGAAGTGACCATGATCCCGAATACCATGGTAGATCTCACCTCGGAAGACGATATCAAGAATCTTCAGAAGACATTAGATTTACTGGAAGAAGACGATGATGTTCAGGATGTCTGGCACAATTGGGACGAATAATTCTGATAAACCAGAAGACCTTTCATTGAGGAACAACACCTCAATGAAAGGTCTTTTTATGTTATAATAGTGATATGGAGCGGTATTTGATAAAAAGCAATATATAAGCAAAGCTCTATCCCGCGTAAAATTACAGGGATAGTTTCCTACAAAAAAGTATACGGCTCCAAATCATTTAAGTTAAATGCCAAGACGCCAGGGTCTGGAGTACTTGCTTATAAATCAAGTAATGGTAAAGTGGCTTCTGTAAACAGCAGAGGTTATGTGACGGTTAGAGGGACAGGAAAAGCTGTGGTGAAAGCGTCTGTTCCAAAGTCAGGGATTTATGGAAGTGCCTCAAAAAACATTACGGTTACAATAACACCGAAGCGTCCGGCAGTGCAAGCTAAAAATATCAAGAAAAAGAAACTGCAGATAAGCTGGAAGAGAAACAAAAGGGCAAGCGGGTATGTGATCTATGTGGCATCCAACTCAAAATTTAAAAAGCTGAAAAAGTATACGGTAAAGAGAACCTTATCTAAGAAAATCGTATCTAAACTCAAGAAGGGGAATAAGTATTGGATCCGTATGAGAGCATATAAAACGGCAGACGGTAAAAAGATATATAGCAGTTACAGCAAAACAAAAGCGGTAAAAATTAGAAGATAACGGGAGTACAGCAATTCCTGCATGAAATTTTACCTGGAAGGATAGAATGTTAGTATAAAAAATCTTAAATTACTATAAATTCTATTGATTTTAATTCCTTAGACAGATATAATGCATCTTACAACAGACCGGGTTTTATCCGGTGAAGAAGACAGATAACTAAGAAGGCCGGAGTACACAGGCCTATGGAGAAGGAAGGTATTAATTATGTTTCCTATGTATGGAGTTTTTTGGGACCCAACGTATATATTGATCATTATCGGCATCATTATCACATTGATTGCATCCGGTAAGATGAACTCAACATTCAGCCGGTATTCCAAGGTACACAGCCACACCGGGCTGACTGGAGCGCAGGCGGCTACAAAGATTTTAAATCAGGCAGGAATCTTTGATGTAGTGGTGGAGCGTGTGTCCGGCAATCTGACTGACCATTATGATCCAAGGAGTAAGGTTTTGAGGCTTTCCGACGCAACCTACAACGCCACATCCGTTGCGGCGATCGGAGTCGCGGCACATGAGTGTGGTCATGCGATGCAGGATAAAGAATCCTATGCCCCTTTAAAGATCCGTGGAAGCCTGGTACCGGCAGCAAGTATTGGTTCCAACCTCTCATGGGTATTTATTATTCTTGGTATTGTGTTAGGAGCTAACCAGACATTGCTGAACATAGGGATTCTGCTGTTTTCTCTGGCTGTACTTTTTCAGCTGGTGACGCTGCCAGTAGAGTTTAATGCGTCAAGTCGTGCGCTGAAGGCTTTGCGGGGTTCTGCTATGATGTACGAGGATGAACTGGAGGATACAAGAAAGGTGTTGTCAGCGGCAGCTTTGACCTATGTGGCGTCTGCGGCGGCAGCTGTTTTAAGTCTTCTCCGTCTGGTGCTTTTATTCGGAGGCAGCAGGGACGATTAAGCTTATTGATTCCATTTGCCCGGAGTCTGAAACATTTCGTGTTTCAGGCTCCGGGTTTTTCTTTGTTCGATAGGAAAGTTGGGGAGATGAAGTGGCTTGTCATTTGGTCATAGAAAGCTTAAAATAATCAAAAGAAAACGAAAAGGACAGAAAGGATGATAGGACATGTCAGTAACAGCAGTCAGGAATTATTTAAAATTATATGGTATGGACGAGAGGGCTAAAGAGTTTGAGGTTTCCAGCGCTACAGTAGAGCTTGCGTCAAAAGCCCTGGGAGTTGCGGAGGCCAGGATCGCCAAGACCTTGTCGTTTTATGGGCAGGAGGAAGGATGCATTCTCATCGTGACGGCCGGAGACGTTAAAATTGATAATAAAAAGTTTAAATCTTTCTTCGGAATGAAGGCAAAGATGCTCAGGGGAGAAGATGTAGAAGCACTGACGGGCCATGAAAGAGGCGGTGTCTGCCCGTTTGCGAATCCGGAGGGGGCAAAAGTTTATCTGGATCGGTCCTTACAGCGGTTTCAGACTGTTTTTCCGGCCTGCGGGAGCGCAAGTTCAGCTATTGAACTCACGAAAGAAGAATTGTTTACCTGTTCACAGGCAAGGGAGTGGATTGATGTGACAAAACCAGCGAGGGAGAAGTCATGAAGGTCAGGCTCATCTGTGTGGGGAAGATCAAGGAACCATACCTCAGAAAGCTCATTGAACGCTGTGAAACAACTTTAAACAGCCGGTGTCGGCTGGAAATCATTGAACTGAAGGATGAAAAAACACCGGATGGGGCAAGCCAAAAAGAGGAGGAGCGCATTCGTCAAATTGAGGGAGAGCGGATTCTTAGCAGGATTCCGGAGGGAAGCTTCGTGGTGCCTTTATGCATCGATGGAAAACAGATGGGAACAGAGGAACTAAGGCGTAGATGGGAGAATTGGAACCGGGAAAAGGATGCGGAAGTTGTTTTTATCATCGGAGGATCCCTGGGCCTTAGCAGGGCTGTCCAGAAAAGAGGAAACATGAAGCTGAGCTTCAGCCGTATGACCTTTCCCCATCAGCTGATGCGCCTGATTCTTTTGGAACAGCTTGTAACGGTATCAGGAACAAAGGAGAAATGATGGAGACAATCTTGATCATAGAAGACCATAAGGATGTGAGCGCTATGCTGCTTGAATGTCTTGTAGAGGCAGGTTATAGGGCTGAAATATCAGCAACCGGCACAGACGGGATCAAAAAGCTCAGGGAACACAGTTTTGATCTGGTGTTGTTAGATCTGATGCTTCCTTACAAAAGCGGTGACCAGGTGTTAAGAGAGCTGCGGACATTTTCTGATATCCCGGTGATCGTCATCTCTGCAAAGGATATGGTTGGCACAAAGATCGACCTGTTAAAACTAGGGGCAGATGATTACATAACGAAGCCATTTGACTTGGGCGAAGTGGAAGCCAGAGTCCTGTCGAATCTCAGAAGGCGGAGTTCTCTGAGGAAGAAGGAGCAGACTCTCAGATATAAAGACCTGATGCTCTCAAAGGATGCAAAAAGTGTTTTCCTGGGAGAAAGGGATCTGGAATTTACAGCCAAGGAGTATGCCATTCTGGAGCTTTTGATGGAACATCCCAATAAGGTCTATACGAAAGCAAATCTGTACGAGACGGTCTGGGAAGATGATTATTTGGGGGATGACAACGCGGTAAAGACTCACATGAGCAACTTAAGAAGCAAGTTAAAGAGGGCAAATCCTGAGGGACAATACATAGAGACAGTATGGGGCATCGGTTACCGGCTGTTCAAGGTTTAAATTGACCAATTCTTTACCAGAGGACGGGAAAGCTTAACCTTTTCTTGACGATTGGCATCTATAATCTACTTGTAGCAGAAAAAGGAAAGGATAGGTGAGAAGCATGGATTATGTATTAGAGACAGAGAACCTTTCAAAAGACTTCGGCGGATTCCGTGCCCTTGATCAAGTATCCGTAAAGCTTGAGGCGGGTAAAATCTACGGTCTGATCGGTCAAAACGGAGCCGGAAAGACGACCCTGATGCGCCTGGCGGCCGGACTCAGTTTTCCGGCCCAGGGCAGTCTTTCGTTGTTTGGTCATCAGGGAGAAAAGGAGCTTAAGGAGGAAAGAAAACGGATCGGCTGTATGATAGAATATCCCGGGATTATCGGAAACATGAGTGCAAAGGAGAACCTGAGAGTCCGCAGGGTCTTAAAGGGGATTCCCAATAAGGAATTGGAGGATGAGATGCTTGAGCTGGTAGGGCTTTCAAATACCGGAAAGAAAAAGGCAAAGAATTTTTCTCTGGGAATGAAACAGCGGCTTGGGATCGCGGATGCACTGATTGGGAATCCAGAATTTCTAATCTTAGATGAGCCGGTCAATGGATTGGACCCGCTGGGGGTTGTGGAGATCCGAAGGCTTTTGACAGAACTTTGCAGGGACCGTCATATCACGATCTTGATCTCCAGCCATAATCTGCCGGAGCTTTATCAGATTGCCACAGACTATATTATCATACACAAAGGAAAGATTTTAAAAACTCTCAGCCAGGAACAGCTGGATGAAAACTGCAAGCGGCATATAAGAATTCAGTGTCAGGAAACAGCGAAGCTGGCAGCTGTTTTGGAGGAAGGTCTCGGTACCACAGACTATAAGGTAATGCCGGACGGAGTGGTGAAGCTGTATGACCATCTGGATCAGCAGGATCAGGTCGCAGCTATCTTATACAAAAATG
Source organism: Anaerostipes rhamnosivorans (assembly GCF_005280655.1). NCBI lineage: Bacteria > Bacillati > Bacillota > Clostridia > Lachnospirales > Lachnospiraceae > Anaerostipes > Anaerostipes rhamnosivorans. Next base: position 2,028,770 of record NZ_CP040058.1, on the reverse strand, counting down.
GATTGGCGGTGACCGGCTTTTCTCTGGAAGGAGATAGTCTGGAAAATTACTTTATATCTGTGATAGGAGGCGGTCAGAATGATTAATGTTGTAAGAGCCGATATACTGAAATTGAAAAAGTCTGCCGCACTCAAGGTTTTGTTTTTAGTCTCTGCAGCGGGAGCGGTGCTCATGGTGCTGGCGGCGCACTGGTTTGAAAGCGGGACCCTGGGCCAGGGAGCTGTAGGCAACGCTTCCTTTTTGGCAGACGCCCAGATGGTGGCCCTATTGGGAACGATATCCGCGGGACTGTTTTTATGCGGAGATTTTGAAAATAAAACCATACATGACGCAGTGTCAAGCGGTACCGGAAGAGGTGAGATCATTTTGGGAAAGGCAGTTTCCTATTTTCTTGTCCTGCTCCTGATGGTACTCCCGTACTTTCTGGTGACTGTTGCCGCATTCTTTGTGGACAGCCAGTTTAAGCTGTATATTCCATCCGTATTTTTGACGATGATATGCATGGAGGCTGGAAATCCAATGACATTTTCCACTGTCCTGAAGATCATCGGCATCACAGTTACAGTATGCATTGTCTATGCCGGACAGCTGAGCATCTGTCTTCCGCTGTCATTTATCTTCCGGAAACCGGTGCCTGTGATAGGAATAGGATATCTGATCTCTTTAGTCTGCGGAATGCTCCAGGCCAGCGGCGGAAACCAGGCATTTGAGAAAATGATCTCCCTGACTCCATTTTACGGCAAATATTTAATCCAGCTGTCTATGAATGCAAAGTCGGAAATCTTTTTCAAAAGTATTGCGGCGGGGGGTGGATTTGCGGTATTGATGGTGTTGATCACTTTTCTAGTCTTTAAGAGAGCTGAAATCAAATAAGAGGGGGAAAAAACATGATAATCATACTGGCAGCAGGTGTTGTCATACTGGCTGTCTATGTGGTGCTGCAAAGACAGCAGATCCATAAAATAAACCGGCAGCTTGAAAAACGCAGAGAAGAGAATACAAGACAGCCCATAAGCCTGGAATTGATGGATTCCGGGCTTATCCGCCTTGCGGGAAATATAAACCAGTGCCTGAAAAATGAAGAGAAACTGAAGGAGCAAAGCCTTAAAAAAGAAAAGGAACAGAAAGAGATGATTGCAAATCTGTCCCATGATCTGCGGACGCCGCTGACAGCGATCAAAGGATATCAGCAGCTGCTCCTTAAGTCTCTGACAGACGAGGGTCAAAAGGAGAGGCTTCTTATCGCCCAGAAGCATGCGGATGAGCTGGGAAAACTAATTGAGCAGTTTTTTGAATATTCCCTGTGGGCCAATAAAGAAACAGAACCTTACCTTGAAAAAATAAACCTTGGGGCATTCATCACTGAGTGCGTCGCAGAAATGATTCCGGTCCTGGAGGAAAAAAACATCAGAATCCAAATAGAGCAGACAAATCCCGTCTATGCGCTGGCAGACCAGGAGATGCTCATAAGGATCATACAGAATCTCATCCGTAACTGTATCTTCTATGCGGAATCAGATGTGACAGTAACGGTAGAGGGGGAGGAGAAAGCAGGATTCTCATTTGGAAACCGCGTTGCAAAAAAGGTGGACACTGAACGGATGTTTGAGCGCTTTTACAGAGAAGACCGTGCCAGAAGCCGGGCAGGAGGACTGGGGCTTTCCATTGCAAAACTTTTGTCTGAGCAGATGGGAGGGACAGCCGGCGCACGGTGGAGCAATGGATGGCTTTGGATTGATATTGAACTGCCTTTATACTGACAGACTCACAGATCACCCTGTGCCTCAACCCTGACCATGATCTGGGTAACATAGTCATCCAAACCGGAGACCGCAAAATCATTAAGCCCCGTTTCATAGGCATATCCGGTAAGGCTTAGATTTCTGTCCTGCGCAAACTCCAGTATTTCATCATAAAAATCAGGAAGGCCGCTCCAATCCCCTTTAAAATAACCGCACAGATAAGTTCCTTTGGGTTTTTTTGAGGTATTGTTTTTTGCTCTCTTCGGTGCGGCAGTGAACAGGCCGTCATAATCCTGAAAGTTTCCTGCTCTGATCTTGTCAGCAGAAATATAGCTTCCGATTCCTGTGCTGTACTGCTCGGTATGCCAGGTATCTTTCACAAGAGCATACCATTGCTCGATGTCCTCACTTCCATATGGGAGCGGAATCACATAGTAGTTTTCTTCCGGGCAGTGAATGATCCGGATCTCCTTATGTCTGATCTGGCTGCATAGTTCCAGCTGTTGCTTTTTCTGTTCAAGGGCTTTTTTTGCTCCTTTTAGTCTTTTTATTTCAAGGTCGATCTCTTTTAACTTTGAATCAGCGATGCATAAAAAAGATGCCTCATTCGGATGATTCAAATATTCTTTAATTTCTTTCAGACTCATATTCAGCTCTTTCAGCATGCGGATATATTCTAATTCAATTCCCTGAGAATAATCATAATACCTGTAGTTGTTCCCGCCCTTGGAGATAGGAGAGAATAAACCAATGGCATCGTAGTAATGCAGAGTTCTTTTGTTGACCTGGTGCATTTTTGCAAACTGTGCCGTTGTCATTTTTATCGTGTCGCGGTTCATGTGATTTCCTCCTTGACTTTACACTTACTGAATACTTTAAGGTAATTATATACCAGCAACGTGCATTAGAATAGGAGTAATAAATGAAAGAACAGGTAATCTTGAGAGAATTTCAGGAAATGGACAGAAAACCATTGGAGGATGTGATCAGAAAGACATGGAAGTATGATGAACTGACCGGCCCAAAGACGGCAAAAAAACTTGCAGAGGTGTATTTAAACAGCTGTCTTGCCAACCAGACTTATGTACAGGTCGCAGTGTTGGACGGAGTGCCGGTGGGAGTGATCATGGGGAAAAATATAAAAACATACCGGTGTCCGCTCAGGTATCGGATCAGGCAGTTGTTATCGGTTCTGTCCCTCTACCTGACAAAGGAGGGAAGGCGCATCTCAAACATCTTTGGAAGGATCAATGGCATAGATCAAAAGCTGCTTAAGAACTCAGCAAAGAAGTACGAAGGTGAGATCGCATTTTTTGCTGTAGATCCCAGATTCCGGGGCAGCGGCATTGGAAAAATGCTGTTCCAGAAGATGAGGGCTTATATGGAGCGTGAAAAGATCCGTAGTTTTTTTCTATTCACGGACACAAGCTGCAGCTATGAATTCTATGAACATCAGGGGATGAAAAGAAGACAGCAGCATATGGATAGCTTTGAGATCCGGAATCAGACGGTTGAAATGAAATTCTTTTTATATGAAGGTCAGTAAATATATAAATGCCAGGGGAATGCTTGTGGAAGCAGCCCCTGGCATTTTTTAAGATCTTTCCTTGTCCATGCTCTCTTCAAACATCCGGTAGATCTCGGGATGTTCCTTCTTTACATTGACCGGTACTAAGTTTTTGCTGACCATTCCATGAGAAGTGGTACCTGTGGCGATGACCGCGTAAGGAGTTTCCCGAATCACTTCATAAGAAAATTCCAGCCTTACCGGCGTCAGCCTCGTAAGCTTTATGTGGACGAAGAGTTCGTCTTCATAAAAGGCTGCCTGCCTGTATTTGACCGTCAGCCCGGTGAGCGGAGTGATGATGCCGGCCTTTTCCACTTCCGAGTAGCTGATACCAGAAGCCTTTATAAAATCGGTCCTTGCCACCTCAAACCAGACTGGATAATTGCTGTGGTGAGCAATTCCCATCTGATCGGTTTCTGCATATCTTACAGTGATTTTTGATGTGTACATGAAATCATCCCTTCTTTCTCTGTCGATTTTATCAGTATATAATAAAATATCCTGATATGTCCAATTCTTTCTTGCTGAAAAGAGGGTATCCTTTTGTACAAACCGTTTTTTGGCGCACCTGCCATAAGATCCTCCGCTTATGCAGATGAATTCGATTGTTTTCATCTTCAATCAATGGTATAATCCGACATATAAAGGATATAAGTCTGTTTAGGAAAAAGTACACGATAAATCAAGTACAAAGCTTAAGAACAGGAAAAAATCGGGATAGCAGGGGGAGCTTCGATGAAAAATAAGCTGAAAGACAGCGCAGGATATACATTGGTAGAGCTGATGGTCGTTTTGGTCATTTTCGGGATCCTTCTGGCAATTGCCGGAGGAGGGATCGCAGCCTATCAGAAGCACTCTGCGTTTAAAAAGAATAATGAATATGCTCAGACGATCTTTACTGCGCTCCAGTCGTCTATGGCCCATGCCAAAGCCGGAGGGAGCCTGGATGATCTTACGAAGGAGCTCTCAGCGTCTAAATATAAAGAAAACCAGCTGAATGGAACAATGATTGATGACGGGGCGCCGGTCGCGGATGATGCCAAGGGAATGTACTATTTTTTCTTCCAAAAAGGAGAAAACCGGGCGGATTATGAAGGAGCAAAAAAGACTGTCTATGACATGATCGCGCCGTATATCTATGATGCGGATGTCTTAAATGCCTCATTTTGTGTAGAGTTTGATCCAAACGAAGGGATTGCCCTAGGCGTCTGTTACTCAAACAAAGCTAAAAGTTTTTATTATGGAAATACCCAGCCAAAAGGCGGGGACGGCAGTGTCGATATCAGCGGCAGAAGCAGTGGTGACCGATATAAAGAGCTTGTGGGATACTATGGGGTGGATTCCATATCCACAACTCCGCAGCCTATGGAGGGATCTATTTTTAAAGAGTTAAAGCTTGCCAACAAGGAGACACTGTCGATCCAGTGGCAGCTTGAGGATGCATATAAGGCTTCGGCGCTGAGCCTTGCATACGAGCTGAAGCTTTATGACGCTTCTACGGATCAGCTGGTCTGCTCCTTTAAGATCAATGACCTGGATAAAACGGAGACGATCTTACGGGAAGAGGGCAAAGACAAAGATCTTACTTTGACCTGTGATGTTTCTTTTTATGATGGGGATGGGAAAGTCACGGATACCAAAAAGAATATGAAGTTCATGGGTTATACGGACAAAGACGGGCAGATGATGTTGATGCTGGATGCCGTGGATCTGGAGTCTGCATCCCAGCTCTCCGAAAAGGATTCGGATTATGATGGAACCTACAGTATCCGCAGGCTTGGATTTTCCAGCACTACTCTGTATGTCCGGATGCAGGCGTCAGGCAGCGGCTACCGGCCCAGCCAGTGGGAACAGACCAATACGGAACACTCTTATTTCGCCAAAGAAGAGATAAAAAAAGACAGTACAAAAGTCTTTGATCTTAAAAATGGAAGACATTTATATAATCTGAGATTTGAGGAAGAGGAAGCAAAGGATGGGACCGTGCTGTACCGTCTGGCTGGAGATATAAGCTGGAACGGTGATAAAGGCATGGCAGCAGGAGGTTTTCTGTTCAATAAGACAAGACAGCTGTCAGCTTTAGAGGATGATACTCCCCTCCCTTCCGTCAGCAAACTGAATCAGAAGCATACCCTTCAGGGGATGGATGTGGACGGGAAATCTTATGTGATCCAGAACATCAGGTTTGGGAAAAAGGACCAGAAGACCCCGACAGGACTGTTTGAGGTGAATGAAGGAACCGTAAGGGAATTGATCCTTGAACAGATCACATCGGAGGGAACCGATTATGTTGGAACCGTATGCGGAGTCAATTACGGAACCCTGAAAAATATTTCCGTGGACAAAAAGAGCACTGTGACCGGCAAGGAGTTTGTGGGAGGCATTGCGGGCAGCGATATTACAGGAAAACCTTTGGATACCGGAACAGAAAAGCTGATTTTAGTGGGGACTATGAGGACCTATGAGTCTCTGAAAAACAGCGCCCGGGTGTCGGGAGAGAAGTTTGTGGGAGGCATTGTCGGATATTTGAATGGAATCTATATAGAAGATCCTGCAAAACCGGATGAAGTCCGCAGTTTATCGGTCAAAGAGTGTGAAAACTTTGGATATGTCACGGGCACCAGGCAGTGTATCGGAGGAATCCTTGGATATAATAAAGAATCCTCCATTAAGGAATGCCTGAGCGCACCAGCACTCACAGAAAAAGAGATTGTGGAGTTGAAAGAAAGTGCAAAGAACGGCCAGCTGAAGGGAGACTTTGTAGGCGGGATCGTGGGACTTAACGATCATGGAACCATCACCAAGTGCAGTACTGGAAAACAAGATGAGGAGAGTTTTGTCACCGGAAATCAGTACGTAGGCGGTATTACCGGCTTCCATATGAAAACATCGGACACAGGTGTGATTGACTCAGAACTAGTCATGGACGGAAATGGATCTAAAAATTATTCTAATGTGATCGGAAGCCAGTATGTGGGCGGCATTACAGGAGTCAATGGCAGTGTTCAGGGAAGTGCGGCCAATATTTTAAACACAGACATCAGTCTCAGAAACTTTGTTGTGGATAAAGAGGAGTATACTTCCAAGGCGGTTTTAAAAAATTGGACCAACTGCGGTATCATTACTGTAGTGGATTCTTCTAATGGATTTGGCCAGTTTGGAGGAGGCATTACCGGACTCAATACCGGAAAGATTCAAAACTGTACTTCCCAAATGAAAATGAAAGAGGATTCCAAGGATGAGATCCGGAAAACACTGCTTGAATACGGAGGACAAGGAATCCAGGTGGGAGGCATCACCGGTTATAATAACGGAATCATTGAAAGTGACGAGATCTCAGAAGTAACCGCATTTGTATCAGGAGATACCTATGTAGGGGGAGTCACAGGATACAATGAGAAGAATGGTAAGATAAGGAATTATTCCAAGGTCAAAGGATATTTGTTTGGCAATGACTGCGTTGGCGGGGTTGCGGGATTTCAAAAAGGAGAAGAGGAACTGAAAGGATTTGAAAATCACGCGGTGATCACGGCTGTTCTTAGAGACGCAGGAGGTATTTGTGGATTGATGGCGTCCGGTACGATCGTCATGGACAGCGGAAATAAAGGAGATGTCAGCTCTGAATATGGAAATGCCGGGGGAATTGCCGGCAGTGCAGAAGATCCTTCCATTGAAGGAGCCTATGTAGAGGACTGTACAATTTCTTCTGAAGAGGGGGCAGCCGGAGGTGTAGCAGGATCCGTGGTAAAAGGAGGAAAGATAAGCAGATGCTCTGCGGCGGCAGATGTGATGATACAAAGCAAAAAAGAAATGGCCGGAGGCATCATCGGTTTATCTGATGAGATGAAGGGTACCCAGGATGACACCTTGGAGTTATCTGTGATCGAATGTGTCAACGCGGCTTTGCTGGAAGCAGAAACCGCAGGAGGTATCGTTGGCGAAGCGGATCTGACCGATGGAAACACGAAATTAAGCCGGAGCAGAAATTATGGCTTTCCGGCTAATAAAACAAAGATGTCAGGAATGATCGGCAAAAAGAAAGGACCTGCCAAAAATTTGAAACTCCTTCAGTGTTTTGGGGTTGCACCTTTGGATCATCCGCTTGCAGGCATGGAATTTAATCAAGCGGATATTTCTAAATGTTACTACTTTGTCAGTGCAGATGCTTCCTCACAGAATAACACTGTCGGAATCCCGCTGACGGTCGAAAAAATAGGGGAACAGAATTATCAAGCATCAGGGACAGACGGGGGAGCGATGGTTACCATCAAAAACTTTACGGTTGACCCGGCGAAACTCACAATAAATAACTTAAAAGAGTACTATCTGAAACTAGAAAAGACGATCCAGGGATATTATAACGGTGTGAACTGAGAGGGTGTAGATTATGAAAAGATATCAGAAAAGGAATGAAGGCAGTGCGCTGATCTTTGTTATGTGCATCCTCTGTGTATTTATGGCAGTGGCACTGATCATGATCATGGTCTCCTATCAGGTCCTTACCAATGCACAGCAGTCCGCCGTGAAAGACCAGTGCAGGATTTCGGCTGTCTCATTTAATAAGATTCTTCAAAAGGAGATCACGGATGCCAAGGGGCAGGGAACGGCCGAGGATAATATACGATATTTCCTGTATGACCAGATCAAAAATGACAAGTGGGCGTATTACAACGATAAGGAAGACGGCCATGGGGAGAAAGAGGCATTTCGTACGCTGGATATAGGGATGATCCAGTCGGCAAAGGATACCCTTGGAGAGATTCAGGTCACGATCTACTGGGAGTCTGAAAAGGATGCGCCCCTTGACCAGACGGTGCTTGTCACAAGGGTCAGTTCAAGTTCTCGGAAACAAGAATATCATGTTACAACCAGATACTCGTTGAAGATCAGTACAGTTGAACCGGAGAAATGGACTTGGGCTGAGCAATGGCAGGAGTGATCATATGAAGAGATTTTGGGAAAATTTCATAAAAGAGCGCGGCGGTATGACGTTAGTGGAAGTTCTTGTGGCTTTTTCCATCCTGTTGATGGGCATTGCATTTCTTTACAAAAGTACTGTTATGTCGTTAAACCAGATCAGGAAGGCGAGACAGGTGCAGGAGCAGTCGGATCAGGCTGTGTCCGAATTCTATGAGAAAAAGTCTTCTGAATCAACGGAGAAGCAGACTGTTTTGCTGACCGTGAAAAGACAGGACTCGGAGGATGCTGTGGCAGAATGGGGCATGGAAGTTCAGGTTGGAGAAGCCAAGAGCAGTGATGGATATTTTATCTATTTCTTCGGGCAGGAAGGAAGTGAATGATGGAACATCGGCCAAAAAAGTGGGCAGTATTTAAAAAGGTTTTAAACTCAGAAGGTGGTTTGACACTCGTGGAACTGATGGTCACCTTTCTTCTTCTGGGCATCCTGATGACAGCCGCTATCACCACACTGTCACCTGCCATGAATGTTATGGCCAGAATATCCAATATGAGCAGGGCCCAGAGTGTCGCGGATATCCTTCTGGAAAAGATCTGCGGGGAGATCGGAAGTTCAGCCGGGCAGGTGCAGATTGATACTGGAGGAGAAAAGATCACCTATACGGATAAAAAAGGGCGTACAGTAATCATGTATGCAAAAGAAGAGGAGGGGGAGAAGCGTCTTGTACTCCATTATCAGGCAGCTTCCATCTCTGAGGGAGGCGCAGCGGCAAAGAAGGGAGTGGATTGGACTTTTTCCCGAAAAACGTATATGAACCAGGAGATCAAGAATCTGAAGTTCGAGAGGGAGAAGGATACAAATCTTGTAAAGATTATCCTAAATGTCCGCAATGTAAAGACCGGTCAGTCGTATAAACGGACAAAAGTAGTGGAGTGTTACAAGCTGGATGAATCAGGTTTTATCACAGGTTCAGGCTTTCCGGATGAAACTTGAAGAAGCGGAAAAGCTGCACATATTATAAACTCGATATTGTTTGACAAGTATAGGGATTCGGCATATAATTTATCTATAAGATTTAGGAAAAATTTAATGACAGGAAGGGGAAATTATGAGTAAGAAGTTATTTGATTTAAAGAAAAAACTGAGAAAGGACAAGAAGGGGTTCACTCTGGTAGAACTGATCGTTGTATTAGTTATCCTGGCGATCCTGATTGCACTGTTGGTACCTACTTTGACAGGGTATATTGATAGTGCCAATAAGAAAAAAGTAGCTACAGAAGGCAGACAAATTTTAATGGCGGCTAAGACTGTTGCTGCAGATGATTACAATAGTGATGCGGCCACTAAAAATCTGTGTGGTAAAACTATTACAACGTTAGATGTTAAAGCAGCGGGCGCAGCTGCGGATGATCCGAGCATTGAGAAGCTTGCAGAGGTAAAAGCCAGCAAGTATGAGAGTGTTTCCATCACTTTTGATGCCGATGGAACTGTATCAAATTTGGTTTACAAAGGAAAGAAATTTACAGCAACATTTGACGGTTCTGCATGGACCACAACAAAAAATAGTTAAGGAATATATTTTCGGAAGGCGGACGGTAAACCTTGGGCACAAATAGAAACTTTAAAAACCAGAAGTTCATAGAGATCATAGAATGGATTCTGCTTCTAGTGCTTTTGTCCGTTTTGTTTCTCGGAGTGCTTCCTTATGTTAAGACATCGATCCAGCGGCAGAAAGCAAGGAACATTTTAAGAAACGCCAAGGATGTCCGGGTTTCCGCACAGATTTGTTTCTACGATACATATGCAAAGGGCGGGGAAGTCCCTGTTGCGGGGAAACGCCAGATACTCTCCAAATCAGTAGAGACGGAGATTCTGGATACTGCTAAAAGCCACGGAAGGATTGACACGATTGCCTATGACAGGCGGGATGTAAAAGTGACTGATTTTGTATACGTTGAGGACGGCTATATCGTCAGATACAAAGAAGTGAAGGGAAAGCCAGTCTGGAAGGTATACCGCCTGGACCAGATGATCGGGGATTCATAAGATATTTAGGAAAAGAGTATCCCAAAAGTAGTTTACTTCTGGGGTGCTCTTTCTTTGTTCTTCCATAGGAAAGTTCTCCGAACCTCCCTATGGAACAAAAATGCCCTACGGGCACTATGCACACAAATGCGTGAGGAAACTATTTGACTACGTCAAATTGCATTTGGCGCTCAAAGTTGTCAAGCCCCTCAAAGGGTGAGGGGTTGGGGAGATGAAGTGGACTTGCCCACTTTGTTTGTAAAAAGGGGGAACCATGGGACTTGTATATTTTATCTTCTTCTGGATCGGAGCATCTATTTTTTCGTTTGTGAATGTTTTAATTTACCGGGTGCCGAGGAACATCTCATTTGTGGGCGGCAGAAGCTTTTGTCCGTCCTGCAGTGCCAGATTAAAGCCTTATGATATGGTACCGGTTCTGAGTTATCTGATCCTCAGAGGAAAATGCAGAAACTGTGGAGCTAAAATCCCATTTCGGTATTTGCTGGTGGAACTTCTGGGAGGAGGACTGGCCGTTCAGTCGGCAATGCTTTTTCCACTAAATGATGCGGGGATCGGCATCTATTTATGCAGAGTTTTTTTGTTACTATCTGTGGCAGCTTTGCTGACTGCGGTTTTATTTGTAGATATTGATACAATGGAAATACCCAATGGGTTTGTGCTGGCACTTTTGTGTCTGGGTATCTTGTCTGTTTTTTTGTTTCCGGATGTTTCCATCGCCATGAGAGCAGCTGGCTGTTTTGCTGTCAGCGTTCCCATGCTGCTTCTGGCCGTGCTGATTCCAGGCGCGTTCGGAGGAGGAGATATAAAGCTGATGGCCGCTGCCGGACTGCTTCTGGGTGTGAAGCTTGTGGCCGCCGCATTCTTCTTTTCTGTCCTTACGGGAGGAGTCTATGGGATTTATCTGTTGGCCGGAAAGAAAAAAGGAGGCAAAGACCATTTTGCGTTTGGACCATTCTTATGTGCAGGGATCTGGGCTGCCATATGCTGTGGTAATGAGGTGATCAGCTGGTATCTTGGTTTTTTGCTGTAAAAGTTATGCTCAGGGAGGGAAGTTATCTATGCCGAAATATAAATATAAAGCGAAAGACAGTAACGGGAAAATATCGAAAGGCGTTTTTGAAGCCGCCGATGAAATGGCTTTATATCAAGCTCTGAGAGCTGACGGGAGATATTTAATCTCCAGCAAGGACATGGAAGAAAGCAAACTCAAATCCAAGAGAAGAATGAAAACCGCTGTTCTGGCGGACTTCTCCAGACAGTTAGGAACGCTTTTAAAGGCGGGAGTTTCTCTTGTTCGCTCACTGAATATCATCTCCAATGAGATTGGTGTGAAAAGCGCTGACAAGGAGACCTACCAGAATCTGCTCAATGCTATCCGCCAGGGTGTCCCCCTGTCGGAAGCCATGGAGGAGCAGGGGAAAACATTTCCGGTGCTCTTAGTCAGTATGATGCGTTCTGCGGAGGCCAATGGTAATCTGGACCAGACCTCACTGCGTATGGCAGAACATTACGACAAGGAACACAGGCTCAACGGCAAAGTAAGAAATGCGATGATCTATCCTATGATCTTGTCTGTGCTGCTGGTCTGCGTGATCATTTTTATTCTGTCCTATCTGGTACCTCAATTTCAGGATATTTTTGATACAATGGAATCCCTGCCGCTGCCTACAGTGATCCTGCTTGGCATGAGTGACGGAATTCAGAAGTATTGGCCGTTTATTATTTTGGCTGTAGTAGTTTTGGTGTTTGGGCTGAATCTTCTGTTCCGCATTCCAAAAGTGCAGTGGAAGAAAGACCAGTTAAAGCTTAAGCTTCCGGTCATCGGAAATCTGCTTCGGAAAATATATACGGCGAGATTCGCGAGGACCCTGTGTTCCCTGTATTCCAGCGGTATCCCGATCATACAGGCACTGCAGATTGGAAGTTCCACTGTCGGGAACCGGTACATAGAAGACCAGTTTGACGGGGTGATCGATCTGATCCGGCGGGGAGAATCCCTATCCGGCTCTTTGATGCAAATCGACGGATTTCAGAAAAAACTGTCCTCCTCAATTTTAGTAGGAGAGGAAACTGGAAGCCTGGATGAGATGCTGGACTCCATTGCCGACAGTTTGGAGTTTGAGGCCGAAAGGGCATTGGAACGTTTGGTGACATTGATGGAGCCGATTTTAATCATTTTGATGGCACTGATCATCGGGTTTGTAGTTGTGGCAGTGATTCTGCCGATTTATGAATCTTACTCTACCATTGACCAGGGATATTAAAGGGGGATCTTTTTTATGAGGACATCAGTATATTTATCAAACCACAGAGTGCAGATCGCTGTGGGGGAGGCAAAAAAGAATAAGATCCAGGTTCAAAATTTTATTCAGTTTGATATCCGGGAAGGAAGCCTGATCAATGGAGTCATCACATCAGAAGAAGGATTAAAAAACCAGCTTTTGAAGCTGTGGGAAAGGGAAGGATTGTCAAAAAAGATCAGCCTGGTCATTGACAGTACCCAGATCGCGGCTAAGATGATGACGATTCCGAAAATGAATAAGAAAAAGACTCTGGAAGTGGTTAAAAAAGAGCTTACCAGTCTGGAAAATCCGGAGAATTATGTCTACGACTACCGTGTCTGTGACATGGATAAAAAAAGTGGAATGGCAACAGTTCTGGGAGCGGCCATCCAGGAGACTATGCTGAAAAGCTATCTGGATGTATTTGCGTCCATGGAAGTGGAAGTAGAATCCGTGGATATTGCCCTGAACGCCCAGTTAAAAGCGTTTGAACGCATACAGGATTTAAGGAAAGAAACCTTTATCTTTTCTAAGCTTGACGGGGAGATTTTGATCAGCACATTATTTGTGCAGGGTACATACAAATATCTGAACCGCACGAGAATATTTGCAGAGCACGGTACGGACGGTATTGCCGGGGAAGTGGGGAATACGATCAGTTCTATGATCCAGTTTCTCGCCACAGAGCAAAAAGGGGAAAAAATAAAGAATATTTATCTGGGAGGATTTCCGAAAGAGGATTTAGGGATACTTGCGGCCCCTCTCCGGGAATTGGGGCTGGAAGTAGGAAACACGTTTCAGCTGACAGGTTATCAGCTGCCGGACGAGAAAGAATTCTATCATTATATTTTTGCCGTGGGAGCATTGATCTCGGATAAAAAACAGGATATTGACTTCGCGCAGAGGATCAAGCTGAAGGAAGATCATAAAAAATCTTCCAAGGTATATCCTGGAGTTTTCGCCGCTGCAGGCGTCCTGGTGCTTTGCCTGGCTGTATCTGCAGTGCTCTTCGGCATGAACATGATTAACAACTCTAAGATCAATGAGATGGATTCTTATATTGAGGATTCAGGGAACCAGGCAGACTACACCAATGCCAAAAACCTGGATCTGGAACTTGCCAACAAGCAGTCTGGAAAAGAACAGCTGGCCGTTGTAAAACAGGTCCTTGACTCCTATCCGCAGGCTAACAGCCGGGTAGAAAAAATGGTTAAAAACAGCGCGGGGACAAAGGTCTCCATAACGGTGGACCGATATGACGCATCGACCGGAATGTATGAGTTTGTCGCTATGGCACCGAAAGTTACGAGTATCTATGATTTTATCAACCGCCTGAAGAAGTCGGAGCTGTTCGCAGACCTGAAGTATTCCGGTTACAATTATACAGAAGAAACGAAACAATATGATATTCATATCAGCACTTATCTAAGTGAAAATGCAGGAAAGTAGGTGAAAACATCCATGGAAATAACAAATCGGGATAAAAAACTGTTAAGTCTGCTTTCTGTTATACTGATCATTGTACTTTTTGCTAATTTTGTGATCCGTCCACTGCTGGCACAGAGAAACGATCTGGCTGCGGAGTTCAAAGAAAAACAGCAGACAAAAGAGACAATGGAAAATGCCATTGCCTCTATTCCCCAGAAGGAAGCCCGGCTGAAGGCCTCCAGAACTGATTTTGAAAAAGAGACCAAGGACATTTATCCAATGATGGAATCCCATAAGGTGGAGCGCATGATTACAAAGCTGATATTAAAATGCGGTCTTTCCTCCAGGGATTTTGAGATCGCGGCCAAACCGTCAGTCAGCGTGCTGACCCCTTATCTGGAATCTTCCCTGGCAAAAAGTCTGGGAACCAAAGGCAGCGACGACAGCAGCTCAGAGGACAGCAGCAAAAACAGCATTACGCAGAGTGTGCTGTATTCTTATCCGGTTTCTGTCAACATCCTTGGGACAAAAGCAAATGCAAAGAAGCTGATTGATAAAATATATGCAGATTATCCTTCCATTCGTATTGTCAGTTACGGCATGAGTTCCGAGACGGCATTGACTACGTCGAATAAAGTCGTGGATGCATCAACTCTGTCTCTGGTGCTGGAAGTTTATATGTGCCGGAAGTAATTCTTAGAAAGCGGGGAAGACAATGAAGAATATTCCAATCGGGGAAGTTTTGCAACAGTACGGATATATCACAGAGGAGCAGATTCATCAAGCGCTGGATTATCAGAAAGAGCATCCAGGGAAGCGTCTGGGGACGATCCTCATGGAACTGGAGTTTATCACGGAGCAGCAGATGCTGGAGGCTTTGGGCCAGCGCCTTTCGCTTTCCCACATCAATCTGGGGAGTTATCCGGTCAACAGTGAAGCAGTAGAAAAGATCCCAAAACAGCTGGCAGTAAAATATAATATCCTGGCGCTGGACATCAAAGACAATCAGTTATATATCGCAGTCAATGATCCTTTGAACTTTTATGCCATGGAGGACATCCGCCAGCTCACGGGAATGCAGCTGAAAGTGTTTCTTGCGGAGCTTCATCCGCTAAAAAAAGCGCTGGAGTACTATTATGCCGAAGTTTCTGCCAGGCAGGCGGCCAGACAGGCCAATGAGACGTCCCAGGAGGTAGAAGATATTTCTTTTCTGGATGACCTGGAGAATGAGGGGGACAGCGATGCACCGATCATCAAACTGCTAAATACTCTGGTCCTGAGGGCATATAATACCAATGCCAGTGATATCCATATCGAACCGTTTGAAAAAGAGACCGTGGTCAGAATGAGGATTGACGGAACTATCGTAGACTATGTGACCCTGAAACGTTCACTGCACGCTTCTCTGACGGCCAGGATCAAGATTATGGCCGGAATGGATATCGCGGAAAAAAGGATTCCCCAGGACGGGCATTTCAGGATGCGGCTGGAGGAAGACAACATCAATATGCGTGTGTCAGTGATCCCAACCGTTTACGGAGAGAAATCCGTGCTGCGTCTTTTAAGTAACCGCACGCCGATCGACCATAAGGATCACTTTGGCATGAATGAAGAAAACTTTGAGAAGTTTCAGTCCCTGCTAAAGTCACCCAATGGTATTTTGTATATCACGGGGCCTACTGGAAGCGGTAAATCAACGACTCTTTATATGGTTCTGGAACATTTGTCAAAAAGGAATGCAAACATTTCAACCATAGAAGATCCGGTGGAAAAGAATATCACCAGGGTCAATCAGATGCAGGTGAATAATACTTCCGGTCTGACCTTTGAGACCGGTCTTAGGGCACTGCTCCGCCAGGATCCGGATATCATCATGGTGGGAGAGACAAGGGACTCCGAGACTGCGGCAATCTCTGTGAGGGCCGCCATCACCGGGCATTTTGTTCTTTCCTCCCTGCATACAAACAATGCGGTATCTTCCGTTGTGCGTTTGGTCGATATGGGGATCGAGCCGTATCTGGTAGCCAATTCCCTGATCGGCCTGGTGGCTCAGAGACTGGTCCGCAAAGTCTGTCCGGACTGTGCAAAGGAAGTAAAAGCAACAGAGGCGGACCGGCAGATTCTTGGAGCGGATATCGGTACGGTCAAAGAGGCCGTTGGATGTTCAAAATGCAATCAGACCGGATACCAGGGAAGGATCGCTGTCCATGAGATCGCGGTCATTGACCAGGACATCCGTAAGATGATTTCAGAGAGCAGGTCAATCGACGATATCCAGGACTATGTGACCAGAAAGCAGGGCATGAGAACACTGAAGGAGAGTGCCGCCCAGCTGGTAAAACAGGGTGTTACGACCATGGAAGAATTCTGGAAGATTGCTTACTATGTATAGGAGGGTTTTATGACAATAGAAGAGATGATCGGGACCGCCAGACAAAGAGATGTATCAGATATCCATCTTTCAGAAGGTATGCCGGTGGCTTTCAGGAGCTGCGGACGTCTTGTGGACAGCGGGATAGAACTGTCTGACGGAGAGATCCGGCAGATGATCCTGGATTTGCTGCCGAAAGCACAGAAGGAACTGTTTGAGCAAGGGCAGGATGCCGATTTCGCACTGCAGACCCCGGACCAAAACCGTCAGAGGATCAATGTTTTCCGCCAGCAGGGGAAATTAGCGGCAACCATCCGCCTGTTGAGCAACCATATCCCCACACTCAGTGAGCTGAAGCTTCCCAAGTGCCTAAAGGATCTGGCAGACCAGCCCAGGGGGCTGATTCTTGTCACAGGACCCACAGGAAGCGGTAAATCCACCACACTTGCGGCAATGATTGATTATATCAACAACAGCCGTGCGGAACATATCATCACGGTGGAGGATCCCATTGAGTACGTGTACGACAGGCGTAAGTCCATCATTCACCAGAGAGAGACCGGGGTTGATGTGAAAGACTTTGCCTCCGCGCTGAGGTCCTCCCTGAGAGAGGATCCAGATGTGATTTTGGTAGGGGAAATGAGAGATTATGAGACGATTTCCGCTGCCCTCACAGCTGCGGAAACCGGGCATCTGGTCATGTCAACGCTTCATACCACAGGAGCGGCCCAGACCATAGACCGTATCATTGATGCGTGTCCCGGTGAGAGCCAGAACCAGATTCGTACACAGCTTGCCGGTGTGCTTGCCGGAGTTGTGACCCAATGTCTGATCCCTACGTTAAGCGGCATGGAACGGATTGCCGCGACTGAGGTGTTGATGGGTACGGATGCTGCTTTAAACCTGATCCGTGAGAACAAATGCCACCAGCTCAATACGATCATGCAGTCCGGCATGGCCCACGGCATGCATACATTAAACCGGGATCTCTCAAGACTCGTGGCGGAAGGAATTATATCCAAAGAGTCCGCCAAAAAGTATACAAACGATCTCCAGGATCTGGAACAATATATGTAAAGATTTAAAATTTAGGATTGCAAATCAAATCAAAATGTTGTAATATATAACACGGACGTTAAATCACGGCATTGTGCATCAGTAACTCAGTGGATAGAGTGACAGCCTCCGAAGTTGTTGGTCGCAGGTTCGACTCCTGCCTGGTGCATTTTATATTCAAGGGCAGACCTTGATATAAAAATGAATCGCCGCCTATTCAACATAGGCATTTTACATCATTCATACAGAGCGTTAGAATAAAGATGTGCCAGAAAAAGGTACATCTTATTTTTGATTAAGGAGGAATAAAAAGTGAGCAAAACCTTAGTAGCGTATTTTTCTGCAAGTGGTGTAACCGCGGGACTGGCAAAAAACCTTGCGAAAGCTGTCGGCGGCGAGCTGCATGAAATACAGCCGGAGCGGCCATACAGCAAGGCGGATCTTGATTGGATGAATCCGGAAAGCCGCAGTTGTATTGAGATGAAAGAGAAGGCTTCTTTCCGTCCGCCTATTGCAAATAGGGTAGAGAATATGGAACAGTTTGATACGGTCTATCTCGGATTTCCGATCTGGTGGTATGTCGCTCCTACGATTATTAATTCTTTCCTTGAGCAGTACGATCTGACCGGAAAGACGGTGGTTCCGTTTGCTACATCGGGAAGCAGCGGTATGGGAAATACCAATGCAGAACTAAAAAAGTCTTGTCCTGGAGCTATATTAAAGGCAGGAAAACGATTTAATGCTAATGCAGGGCAAAACGACATCAAAACATGGGCAGATAGTCTCGGATTGTGATCATAAGATGTCCGGAATTAATAGAAAAAAGGGAAAGAACCGTGTGATTTTTACGGTTCTTTCCCTTTTTTCTATAAGTAAGCACTGGCTAATCCTGTCTTGCTATTCAGCATTCTATCATGTATACTTAAAAACAACATAAATAAATTTGCATTGATCGTCTAACAATAAAAGAAGCGCATAGCAATATGCGGCTTTTTCTTTATTTCATAGGAAAGTGCATCCTATGGAAGAAAAAAGCCCTGCGGGCATTATGCACACAAATGCGTAAGGAAATCATTTGACTGCGTCAAATCGCATTTGGCGCGCAAAGTTGCCAAGCCCCTCAAAGAGTGAGAGGTTGGGGTGTTGAAGTGGGCTTGCCTACTTTGTTCTATAATCACAGAAACAAAAGGAGAACCTCATTGAAGATTATTAAAAGAATTGTTCTGCTTATTCTGCTGCTCCTGGTCTTAGCAGGTCTGTCAGCGGCATATGCAGTGAAAATAGAACCGTACCGTCTTGTGGTCCATGACTATCAGCTGGGAAAAGAAACGTCAAATACAAAATTTAAAGTCGTCCATATATCAGATATTCAGGTCAGTGAATCCTACACAGAAAACAGGCTGGACAAACTGGTCGAGAAGATTAACAGCCAGTCCCCGGATATTGTGGTATTTACCGGAGACTTGTACGATAACTATGCAGTTTACCATCCAGAAAAAAAAGTGCAGAGGGCCCTGGCCGGAATCCATGCCAAATACGGAAAATACGCTGTATGGGGTAACCGGGACTATGGAGGCGGTGCCATGCGCTCCTACCCGGATATTATGAAAAAGGGAGGATTTCAGCTTCTCACCAATGAGACTGAGACCGTGCGTCTTCCCAACGGCAGGAAAATCTGTATCGGCGGACTGGACGATGTGCTGTTCGGCAAACCGGATTACACACTGATGGATTCAGCGGATATCAAAAACTGCGACTACAGGATTCTAATGCTTCATGAACCGGACGCGGCGGACCGCCTTCCGGCCCAAAATGCTGATCTGATTTTGGCAGGCCACAGCCATGGTGGACAGGTGAAGCTTCCCTTTTTTAAGATGAAAACCTCGCTCGCTAAGAAATATACGAACGGTTTTTATTCTGTAAACGGGATGAAGCTGTTTGTCAATACAGGAATCGGGACGTCCCATTATCCTGTCCGATTTTTCGTTCCTCCCGAAATAGACGTTTTTCATATTTCAATTTGATCCAAAATCAGGTATATTAGACTTATAAGCTGTCAACGCCTGTAAGGAGGAAGAAGGATGAAACAGACTTTCAAAAATAAAAAAGGGTTCACACTGGTGGAACTGGTAGTTGTCCTTGTGATCATCGGCATCTTAGCTGCGGTCGCGATTCCATCCTTCACTGCGTATCTGCAAAGACAGAAAGAATCGGATGCCAAGTCGGAGTGCAAGCTTGTGGTGGCAGCTTCCCAGAGCGCTTATATGGAACTTTATTCAAAAAACAGGCTGACTTCCGTGGGAGCTGATAAAAAACAGATATTATCCATGGCCGGAGTGAACGGGACATTTAAGGGAAGTATCTTTTTTGATGACAGCGAGATGAAGATTCAGACGCTGACCTATAAAGCAGAAAATGGGCTTTGTGTAAAATATGACAAGGATGCCGGTGTCAAATACGTCATCTCCAACGAAAACGCCCTGACCCCTTTGGACCAATACGTGGATGAGTATGAAAAGCTGGTAGAACAGCTCTATAAAGAGGGAAAGATAAACAACTGGGCCGGCAGGGAGTCCCTGATGAAGTATATGCATGAACATGGGAACGGATATATGCCGGTAGACTCCTCCTTCCTCACATCCAAGTACTTTGACCAGCTGGAAGACCAGCTTTACTGGCAGCCCTATTATTTGTCTTCCAAGGGAGTTTCCAATTCCTTTGGTACCCTGCTGATCGCTACAAAAAGTGACGGATCTAATCCCAGTGACATGCACGGGCAGTGGAAAGCATACCTTATATATTATGACGGGAAAATATATGAAACGGGCAAGACCACAACCGACAAGACAGGCACTCATCCGGCATATATTGTAGTTTCATCCCTGACGAACATTAAAAGTCCGGACGAGGTGCATGACTTCCTGCTGAAGCTTGGTTTCAGGGAACAAAAGTAACGGAGGATCAGCTGTCGTTTACAGCCGCATCCCAGCCGTATTTCTGCGCAGTGCGTACGATATGCTGGGATGCGGTTTTATGTTTTCTTTGTATCAAAAAAAGGGATGTGCTATAATTAAAAAAACTATTTATATGGAGGCATGGTAAGTGAAGCTAAAGAAATCAACAGTCACCGTTATCGTTTTGAGCTGGATTTTATTTTTTTGCGCTTGTTTTTTGATTTTTCTGAAATTGGACAAGGAGCATACAGAAAAGATCACAAATGAAAAAATATTCAGGGAAGAGACAAAAGCCTCAGAAAAGGAGAATACAGATGTATCTGCCACGGCCCGGCAAGTGGAGTCGGAAACAGATAAAGTCCTTGCGTTCATGAAGAATTACTATAAGAAACTGGAAGCAGGAGATGAAAAAGGCCTCAAGGCCATGACGGAGGACCCCAAGGAACTGATTTCCAGCCGTACGGTCAAAAAGTTACATAAGTATGTGGAAGCATATCAGGATCTATCATTCCATGTTGAGGAGGGTGCAGATGACAACTCTTATATTGTCTATGCCGTCTACAACACAAAGATCCGCGGCATCAAGACGTCTGCGCCTGGGATGAGCCAGTATTATGTTGTGAAAAAGGGCCAGTCTTTTCAGCTTTATAACAATGAAAAACACTATACTGACCAGATCAAGAATGCCCTGAATATAGCATTAGGAAAAGAAAAGGTAAAACAGTTGATCAAGGAGACAAACAATGCGTTTGAAAAGGCGCTGAAATCAGATAAGAAGCTTAAAAAGTTTTTTGACAAAGGCAAATCATCATGAAGTTTTCTATTTTCATATTACAGAAGAACAAAGACGCATTTTATGTCCAGGCAATGGAAGAATATTTGAAACGTCTGGGAAAATATTGTACAATAGAAATCAAGTATGTAAAAAAAGAGAAACAATTGGGAAGAATCTTTGAGAAGGAAGGAAAGCATTTTTTCGTGTCCAGTTTAGGGAAGAGTATGGAGAGCACTGCATTTGCAGATGAGATCAGCCGTTGGATGATAGACGGCTGTTCTAATATCTGCTTTTATATTGGGGAGTTCAGCAAAGAGCATGACTTCTCGGAGTTTTCCATCTCGTCCTTTCATATGGCCCCGGAATTGTGCGCGACCGTCCTTTTAGAGCAGATTTACAGGGGCTTTCGGATCATCAACCGTCAGCCTTATCATAAATAATTAAAGGAGTTTACAATGGATTTTAAGACACCGCAGTTGGAAGATAAAGAAATGCTGGATGAGTATTTTAAAAAAGTGAATTACCGGAGCGCTGATTTTTCAGCGGCAACTTTGATTCTATGGAAGGATCATTATCATATGTCATATGCTATGGCAGAAAATATGCTCATCATCCGGTCCGATGACGAGAGCGGCTGTACCTTCAGCTACCCGATCGGGGACGGAGACGCTAAAAAGGCCGTGGAAGCTGTCATGGAATACTGTAAAGAGCAGGGCATTCCATTTGCCATGCACGGCATTCTGAAAGAGACAGAAGAAAAGATGAAGGAGATGTTCGGGGATATTTTCACAGTGGAATATGACCGGGATCTTTTTGATTATATCTATGAGAGGGAGTCTCTTGCCACATTAAAAGGAAAGAAGCTCCATGGAAAAAGGAATCACATCAATCGGTTTAAGGAAAACCATGAATGGTCCTATGAGTCATTAAATGATGAAAATGCCTTAGAGGCATTGACTATGCTTATGGAATGGAAAATGGCAAATGAGGCCACAGAGCAGGAAGATTCCGACAAGCATGAAGAGATCTGTGCAGCGAAAAATGCCCTGATGTATTACAAGGAACTGGATTTAAAAGGCGGGATTTTGAGAAGTGACGGTAAGATCATTGCGTTTGCTATTGGAGAGGGCACAACAGACGATACCTTTGTGGTCCACTTTGAAAAGGCTTTTGGAGAGATTCAGGGCGCCTACCCGATGATCAACCAGCAGTTTATTCTGCATGAGGCCATGGATTACGAATATATCAACAGGGAAGAGGACCTGGGAGAAGAAGGACTCCGGAAGGCAAAGCTTTCTTACAGGCCTTCGGAACTGCTGGAAAAAGGACTGCTAAAATATAAGTAATTCATTGACACTATTGGTCTAAAAATGTAGAATTATTATAACATAAGATTAGGAGGTACTTTCAATGAAACATTTAATCGATCCTATGGATTTGTCTGTGGATGACGTCGACAGGCTGTTAAATCTTGCGGATGAGATCTCGTCAAGGCCGGAAAAGTATCGGGAAGTATGCAGATATAAGAAGCTGGCGACTTTATTTTTTGAACCAAGTACCAGGACAAGGTTAAGCTTTGAAGCGGCCATGATGGAGTTAGGCGGCAGTGTACTTGGTTTTTCTTCTGCTGATTCTTCCTCCGCGGCCAAGGGAGAAAGTATCGCCGACACTGCGCGCACGGTGGCCTGCTACGCAGACATCATTGCCATGCGGCATCCAAAGGAAGGGGCTCCGTATGTGGCATCAAAGCATGTGGATATCCCAATTATCAATGCCGGGGACGGCGGTCATAACCATCCGACACAGACACTGACCGATCTTTTGACCATCCGTAGGGAGAAAGGGCGCCTTAATAATCTGACCATCGGTTTCTGCGGGGATTTAAAGTTCGGCCGTACCGTACATTCCCTAATCAAAGCGCTTTCCAGATATGAAAATATTACGTTTATCATGATCTCACCGGAAGAACTGCAGATACCGGAATACTTGAAGAAGGATGTATTTGAAAAGAAAAATATCCCGTTCCGCGAAGCCAGGAGAATGGAAGAAGTCATGCCTGAACTGGATATCATCTATATGACCAGAGTCCAGAGAGAACGTTTCTTTAATGAGGCTGACTATGTGCGTTTAAAGGACAGCTACATCCTGGATCCTGAAAAGTTAAAAAACGCGAAGGCTGATCTGTCCATCCTGCATCCATTGCCGAGAGTCAATGAGATCTCTGTAAAAGTGGACGAAGATCCGAGGGCGTGCTACTTTAAGCAGGCGTTAAACGGCAAGCATGTGAGGATGGCGTTGATCATGGATTTATTGGGGGTTATGGCATGAACATAGATAGTATTAAGAACGGGATCGTTTTAGATCATATCACAGCCGGAAAAGGAATGGATATCTACTACCAGCTGGGGCTTGATAAGCTGGACTGCAGCATTGCCATCATACAGAACGCCAAGAGTAACAAGCTCGGCAAGAAAGACATCATTAAAATTTCGGACAATTTTGACATCGATCTGGATGTCCTGGGGTATGTGGACCCCAATGCCAGTGTCTGTATCATCGAGGACGGCAAATTAAAGTCCAAGCATAAGGTGGCGCTTCCTGAGGTCATCACCAACATTGCAAGATGTAAGAATCCGCGGTGCATCACATCCATAGAACAGGAGATCGATCATACTTTTAAGCTTGTGGACAAAGAGAACAAGGTTTACAGGTGTATTTACTGTGAATCAAAATTAAAAAATAATTAAACTGGAGTGGCTGCCAATGGAGCAAAACAGCAAAACAAAAATAAACCGTGTAAAAAAAGATATCAGCAATCCGAAGAGTTTTACAGCTCCTGAGGAACTCCGTCTGCAACTGATGGATACCATGAAGAGCTTATACAGTGATGAAGATATAGAGATGGTGGGAAAGGCCTATGACATGGCCTATGAAGCCCACAGGGATCAGAAGAGAAAGTCTGGGGAACCCTATATCATTCATCCTATTTGTGTCGCCATCATCCTGGCGGAACTGGAACTTGACCGAGAGACGATCATTGCTGGCCTTCTGCACGATGTGGTGGAAGACACGGATGTGACCTACGAGGATGTGGTCCGGGAGTTCGGGGTGGAAGTCGCCCAGCTTGTGGATGGTGTCACGAAGTTAGGACAGCTGAGCTATTCCAAGGATAAGATCGAAGTACAAGCGGAGAATCTTCGCAAGATGTTTCTGGCCATGGCAAAGGACATCCGGGTCATTTTGATCAAGCTGGCAGACCGTCTGCACAATATGCGGACCATGCAGTTTATGAAGCCTGAAAAGCAGAAGGAGAAGTCCAGGGAGACTATGGATATTTATGCTCCAATCGCCCACAGGCTTGGTATTTCCAAGATCAAGGTGGAGTTGGATGATCTGTCCTTAAGGTATTTAAAGCCGGATGTTTACAAAGAATTGGAGCATTCTCTGGATTCACAGAAGGTCCGAAGAGAAGCCTACATCAAGGATATTGTAGATGAGGTCAGCGGGCATATTGAGCGCAGCGGCATCAAAGCGGAGATCGATGGCCGGGTGAAGCATTTTTTCAGCATTTACAAAAAGATGGTGAACCAGAATAAGACCCTGGACCAGATCTATGACTTGTTTGCGGTGCGCATCAAGGTGGACACTGTAAAAGACTGTTATGCGGCTCTGGGAGTGATCCATGAAATGTACAAGCCAATCCCCGGAAGATTCAAAGACTATATCGCTATGCCGAAGCAGAATATGTACCAGTCACTGCATACAACACTGATCGGGCCGGAGGGGCATCCCTTTGAGATCCAGATTCGGACATTTGAGATGCACAAAATTGCGGAATACGGTATAGCGGCCCATTGGAAGTATAAAGAAGACAGCCATAACGTAGGTGTCAACAAAGAAGAAGAAAAGCTTTCCTGGCTTAGGGAGATCTTAGAGTGGCAGCAGGATATGGACGACAACAAGGAGTTTTTATCCCTGTTAAAAACCAATCTGGATCTGTTTGCTGAGCAGGTTTACTGCTTTACGCCCAACGGAGATGTGAAAAGCCTTGCCAACGGTTCTACGCCGATTGACTTTGCCTACTGTATCCACAGTGCCGTGGGGAATACCATGGTGGGAGCCAGAGTTAATGGAAGACAAGTGCCGTTTGACTATCACCTGCAAAACGGAGACCGGGTGGAAGTGATCACATCCCAAAATTCCAAGGGACCCAGCAGGGACTGGCTGGGCATCGTCAAGTCCACGCAGGCTAAGAGTAAGATTAATCAGTGGTTCAAAACCCAGTTTAAGGAAGAGAACATTGTCAAGGGCAAGGATATGCTGGAGAAGTACTGCAAGGGGAAACGAATTGAACTGCCACATTACTTAAAGCCGGAATATATTAAAAAGGTACAGTTGAAATACGGGTTTAAGGACTGGGAATCTGTCTGTGCCGCCGTGGGGCACGGCGGGCTGAAGGAGGGCCAGGTCGTCAACAAGCTGGTGGAAGAGTTTAATAAGGACCAGAAGCAGAAGGTCACCGATGAACAGGTGTTAGAGGCGTCAGAACATGTTCGGGAGCGCCGTCCAGAAGAAAAGCAGAAGGGCGGTATTGTCGTCAAAGGTGTGGATGATGTGGCAGTGCGGTTTTCCAAATGCTGCAATCCTGTGCCGGGGGACGAGATCGTGGGATTTGTCACCAGGGGACGCGGAGTCTCCATTCACAGGACAGACTGCGTCAATCTGCTGAGTATGTCAGAGACAGACCGGTCACGGCTGATTGAGGCCGAATGGCAGGAAGGCTCCGAGGGCTCCGGGCAGACTTATACGACGGAGATTTCTATTTACGCCAACAATCGCAAGGGAATGCTGGCGGATGTCTCCAAGGTTTTTTTGGAACTGGACATTGATATTTTGACCATGAACGTTTCAAATTCTAAAAAGGGCAGGGCTACGCTCAG
Source organism: Anaerostipes rhamnosivorans (assembly GCF_005280655.1). Classification (NCBI taxonomy): domain Bacteria; kingdom Bacillati; phylum Bacillota; class Clostridia; order Lachnospirales; family Lachnospiraceae; genus Anaerostipes; species Anaerostipes rhamnosivorans. The sequence continues at coordinate 2,002,691 of NZ_CP040058.1, read as the reverse complement.
TATGTCATTTGACATCAATGGCGTCGCCCAGCTCAACCAAGTGATCGCAAGGATTAGAAACATTGAAGGTGTGGTAGATATAGAGAGAAAGGTAGGATAGTTTGGCAGCTATGAATGATAATATTATTTTACTGGGAGCGAGCCTTGGACAAATGCAGACCAACTGTTATATTGTCGGCAACCGTCAGACAAAAGAGGCGCTTGTATTTGATCCGGGAGATGAAGGCTTCCGTGTTATGGAGATGCTGAACAAGGAAGGGTTTAAGCTTTCGGCGGTGCTTTTGACACACGGACATTTTGACCATGTGATGGCACTGCCGTATTTACAGGAACAAAAACCGGGACTGCCGGTTTACCTGCATGAGGACGAGGTAGATGTGCTCAGGGAGCCCTCATTGAATCTGACTTCCATGTTTGGGGAGCCCATTTCCATGGAAGCAGATCATATTATAAGGGACGGACAGGTGTTAAATCTCCTGGAAACCGAGATCACATGCATCCATGTGCCGGGCCACACAAAAGGCGGGGTCTGCTATTATTTCAGAGAACAGGGATGGCTGATCGCTGGGGATACCCTGTTTCGCCAGAGCATTGGGAGGACAGATTTTCCTACAGGGGATACGGAAGCACTGCTGTCCGGTATCCGGGAAAAGCTGTTTGTTTTGCCGGATGACACAGAAGTTTATCCAGGCCACATGAACAGCACGACCATTGGGCTGGAAAAACGCACTAATCCGTTTCTTGTAAAGCCATGATCGGACTGATCCAGAATGAAACCCTGTATGAATATGATATCAGAAGCCTGATCCTGGCGTTCTGCATTGGAGAAAAGATAGAATTGTCTTCCGAAGAAGTTGACAATTCTATCTATGATTTTATATGCAGAGTGTTCTACGCACAGGAGGAAACTCTCCTGGAGCTTTGTGCCGGAGAGACGGTTCTTTCAGAAAAAGTTAAGGGAAACTGCAGGGATAAAAAGCAATTCAAGAATAAGCTGAAAGCGGCACTGTACCGGCTTCTTTCCCGCCATCTGAACAAAAAACTGCCGTGGGGAACTTTAAACGGCATCCGCCCTACGAAGCTTGTGTTTGAGGACTGTGCTTTAGGAAAGAGCAGAGAAGAGATGGAAGCTAAGCTTCGGAAACAGTATCTGGTCAGCCAAGAAAAGGCGGAGCTCTGTGTCACTGTGGGTTTAAAGGAGACACAACTGCTGAAGGATATCGCTTACGGGAAAGGGTACAGTCTGTATGTGGGGATCCCGTTCTGTCCCAGTACCTGTCTGTACTGTTCCTTTACCTCATACCCTATTTCTGCGTACAAGGAGTATGTAGACCAGTATCTGGATGCCTTGCTTAAGGAGATCCGCTATGTGGGAGACCAGTACAAGGACAGGCAGGTGGTCAGCTTGTATGTGGGAGGCGGAACCCCTACCACTCTTTCACCAAAACAGCTGGGATCTCTGTTCGGAGAACTGAGGCAGTGTTTTGATTTTAACAGGATCCGTGAGATCACGGTGGAAGCCGGAAGGCCGGACAGCATTACGCCGGAGAAGCTTGTTGTCCTAGCAGAGAACGGAGTCACCAGGATCAGTATCAATCCCCAGACTATGAACAATGATACCTTAAAGAGGATTGGAAGAAACCATACGGCGCAGGATGTGGCGGACAGCTTTGAGACAGCCAGAAAGTTAGGATTTGACAATATTAATATGGATACCATCTGTGGATTACCGGGGGAGGGAATAAAAGAACTTGAAACGACCTTTGGGGCGCTAAAGCAGCTAATGCCCGACAGTATTACAGTCCATGCCCTGGCGATCAAAAGAAGTGCGCCGTTAAACCAGATGAGGGAGCAGTACTCCTTCGGTGCCGATGAGCAGATGATCCAGTATGCACAGGATGCATGCTTTTCCATGGAGATGGAGCCGTACTACATGTACAGGCAGAAAAATATTCCCGGAAATTTTGAAAATATCGGCTTTTCTTTGGAAGAAAAAGAATGCCTTTATAATATACTGATTATGGAGGAACTGCACGATATCGTTGCAGTGGGAGCTGGCGCCTCGTCTAAGTTTTTAGGCCCTGGAAAGAATGTCCAGAGAGTGGAAAATTTAAAGGATGTCAGACAGTATACAGAACGGATCGGCGAGATGATTTTACGGAAAGATAAATTACTAAAAAGTATGTGTTAGGTGGTGTTGCATTATGCCAATGAAATATGAATCCCGGGATGTGGAGACTCCAATCCAGGTTACCTTAGATGATGCTATTGAACACGGGATCGTTGTCAGCAATCTTGCATACAGTGTGGGAAAGGAACTGGGCCTTAGCGAAGCGGTCTGTTATGACCTGGCTGTGGCAGGACTGTTACATGATATTGGGAAGGTCCGCTTAAATTTTTACATGAATGAAAAGGAAGAGCAGATCCTTGCGGTTGATGAGACACGCTATCTGCGAATGCATTCCACCATCGGCCATTCTATTTTGATCGAGCATGGGTATGATGATATTGTGCTGGATGCGGTTTTGTACCATCATGAGCACTATGACGGCACTGGATATCCCAGCAATTTAAAGAGGGATGAGATCCCGCTGGTGGGAAGGATCATGCATGTATGCGACATTTTTGGAGCCCTGATCGCCAATCGGGATTATAGAGAGGGTTTTTCTGTGGAAACTGCCCTGGAAGTTATGATTGAGGAAGTAAAGAACTTTGACATGAAAGTGTTTCTCGCATTTCAGCGGGTTGCATTTTCCAAAGAAATGCTTACAATATTAGAAAAGAGTAATCTGCACGATACAGATACAACTTAAAGGAGGAACTGTGAATGATAACACAAGCACCGAGAGGAACGAAGGACTGGTTTGGAGAGGAGATGCAGAAGCGGACATACCTGGAGAAGGTCTTTAAGGATTTATGCGAGACATACAATATCCATGAGATCATTACGCCGGTTTTTGAACATACGGTATTGTTCCAGCGAAGCGTAGGAGAGACGACTGATGTGGTACAGAAGGAAATGTACACATTTGAGGATAAGGGAAACAGGAGCATTACTTTAAAGCCGGAAGGGACCGCAGGGGCTATCCGTGCTTATCTGGAGCACGGAATGCAGAATGAGCCCCAGCCAGTAAAGATGTTTTATATCACCCCGGCTTTCCGCTATGAAAAACCTCAGAGCGGAAGGCTCAGACAGCACCATCAGTTTGGCATTGAGTTTGTGGGGGCGGAAAGTCCCCTGGCGGAAGTAGAACTGATCACTCTGGTCACATCTTTTATCAAAAAGATCGGGCTTCAGGACGCAAAACTCCATATCAACAGCATTGGATGCTCAAACTGCAGAAAAGATTACAACGAAGCTCTGCTTAATTATCTTCACCAGCATGAGGACAAGCTTTGTCCGACCTGCCGTGAGAGAATGGAGAAGAATCCCCTGCGTGTCATCGACTGCAAGGTGCCTGACTGCAAGGAGATCATCAAGGACGCGCCCAGAACCATTGACTATCTAGATGAAGAATGCAGTGCCCATTTTGAAGAGCTTAAAAGCCTTTTGGACAGCCTGAATATCCCTTATGAGGTGGACACGGGAATTGTGCGCGGACTGGATTATTACACGAAGACGGTGTTTGAGTTTGTAAACGAGGATGGGTTTACCCTGTGCGGAGGCGGACGGTATGACAATCTGGTCCATGAGATCGACGGAAAAGCTTCTATGCCGTCTGTCGGCTTCGGAATGGGAGTAGAACGTATCTTATATTTCCTGGAAGAGGAAGGTGTGGAGCTTCCGATGGGCCGGCCGCTGAACCTGTATGTCGGTATCCTTGGAAAAGAAGCCAAGGCCAGAGCTTACGAGATTGTTGCGGGCCTGCGTGCCGAAGGTTTTAAGGTGGAGACCGATTACCTTGGCCGTGGAGTCAAGGCCCAGATGAAATATGCCAATAAGCTGCACGCACAAAATACGATCATCATAGGTGAAAACGAATTACAGGAGAATAAGGGCAGGCTTAAAAACATGGAATCCGGGGAAGAGACAGAGATCTCTCTGGACGAAATCGGAAAAGCCTTATAAATAATAAAATATATGTTGTGCTGAAGCAAAAAGCTTCTTTGATCTTGTTGATGAGGTCAAGGAAGCTTTTTTTATTCCATAGGAAAGTTCTGCGAACCTCCCTATGGAACAAAAAAGCCCTGCGGGCATTATGCACACAAATGCGTGAGGAAACTATTTGACTGCGTCAAATCGCATTTGGAAACTTTGTTATTTTTGTGAGATTTCATGAAATTCAGAAAGAGAGTATATTCACGGAGAGGAAAAAATTCCAAATTTCTATCATTCCAGAAGGGGATAAAAGGAAATAATAAATTTGAAATTCAGCATGTTGCACAATAAAATTCAATAATGTAATCCTCTATTCATGCAAAAGGACTTGACAACTTTTGAAATTGGTCCTACCATAAGGGGCAACAAGGGGATTGGTAGAACCAATTTATTTGGGTGTAACCCGTAGTCCTGAACAGAAAGGAGATTCTGCTCGTGATGTTCATTAAATTTATTTTGGCTTTGCTTCCTATTCTTTGGCTCATGTTAGCCCTAAGTGGCTTAAAGATGCCTGGATACAAAGCCTGTCCTATTTCACTTGCGATTACACTAGTTCTAGCACTGCTTCTTTGGAAAATGCCGCTTTTAGATGCCCTCACCGGAACACTTGAGGGTGCAGCCATGGGAATATGGCCGATCTGTCTGGTCATCATTGCGGCCATTTTTACTTACAACCTGACAGTACATACAAAACATATGGATTTGATCAAACGGATGCTGACCAGCGTATCCAGAGACAAACGGATCCTGATTCTCATCATTGCATGGGGCTTCGGAGGATTCATGGAGGGAATGGCCGGGTTTGGCACGGCGGTTGCGATTCCGGCAAGTATCCTATGCGGGCTGGGAATTAATCCAATCTTTGCGGCGACGGTCTGTCTGGTTGCCAATGCAACACCGACAGCATTCGGCTCCATCGGAATTCCGACCATCACGGCAGCCTCCGTGAGCGGACTGGATCCAGGGAGCGTAGCAGTGGCTGTTGTCCTGCAGCTGGCAGTCTTAGTGATCCTGACTCCGTTTCTGATGATGATCATGACCGGAGGTTCCATAAAGGGACTGAAGGGGATCGGCCTGATCACACTGCTTTCCGGATTAGGTTTTATCCTCCCGGAATACCTCACAGCAAAGTTTGTGGGGGCTGAGCTCCCGGTTGTGATCGGCTCCGTGTGCAGCATGGTGGTCACGATCCTTTCCGCAAAGCTTTTGAAGAGAAAAGAAGACCCGGAATATATCCTGGAGGGATTAAACGATTCGGAGCTCACAAAAAAAGAGCCTCTTGGGTTAAAAAAGGCTGTGACCGCGTGGCTTCCGTTTCTGCTGATCCTGGTTTTCCTCCTGGTCACTTCCAGCCTGGTTCCTGCCATTCATGACCCATTGGCAAGCGTGAAGAGTTCCGTGCAGATCTACACAGGTGCCGGAGCCGCCCCGTATACCTTTACATGGCTGGCAACCCCCGGAGTCCTGATCTTCCTGGCGGCTCTGATCGGAGGAAAAGCACAGGGCGCATCCTGGGGAGAGATCGGAATGGTATTGAAAGATACTTTGATCCAGATGTCTAAGACTGTTCTGACCATCGTATCCGTACTGGCAACGGCAAAAGTGATGGGATACAGCGGTATGATCAGCGACATCGCGGCCTTGATCGTGGCAGTCACCGGTTCCTTTTATCCGCTGGTGGCACCGCTGATCGGTTCTATTGGAACCTTTGTGACGGGAAGCGCCACATCCTCAAGTGTGCTGTTTACCGGACTTCAGGTCCAGACAGCCCATACCCTCGGTATGAACGATGTCTGGCTGGCAGCGGCCAATACGGTGGGGTCCACGGCAGGAAAGATCATTTCACCCCAGAGTATTGCCATTGCCGTAGCTGCCACCGGAACAGTTGGAAAAGAGAGCAAGATCCTGAACGGATCCATAAAATACTTCATTCTGTTTATTGTACTTTACGGAGTGATTGCATTTACAGGACTTCGGTTCATCTAAAACATTCGACGGAGGTAACTTATGAAAAGAATCAACCTTCCCTACGGAAAAGGGAAATTAACCATTGAGATCCCGAAGGAGCGCCTGGCAGGCATCCTTCTGTCAAAAGCCCACGATTACCGGGCCAAGATGGGGGAAGAAGAGCTTGTGAGGGACGCCCTGCTGCATCCGGTGGGAACCCCGCGGCTCAGGGAATTAGCCAGAGGAAAAGACAATATCGTTTTGATCGCCAGCGACCACACCCGTCCGGTTCCGAGCAAGGTGATCATGCCGGCTGTATTGGAGGAGATCAGGCAGGGGAATCCTGATGCCAAAATAACAGTTTTGATCGCCACAGGATTTCACCGTCCTACCACAAGAGAAGAACTGATCGCAAAATTTGGGGAGAAGATCGTGGACCATCCGGCCATCAGGTTCGTGGTACATGAAAGCGGAAAGTCCGAAGATATGGTAAGCCTTGGTACACTTCCATCGGGAGGGGAACTCCTGATCAACAGGATTGCCTGGGAGGCCGATCTTCTGATCTCGGAGGGATTTATTGAACCTCACTTTTTTGCAGGATTTTCCGGCGGAAGAAAGAGTGTTCTTCCCGGAGTATCCAGCAGAACCACAGTGCTGGCTAACCATTGTTCAGAGTTCATTGATGATGCTCATGCCAGGACAGGAATCCTTGAGGGCAATCCCATTCACCGGGATATGATCTACGCGGCGGGAAAGGCCAAACTTGCATTTATCGTAAATGTGGTTCTGGATGAAGATAAAAAAGTCATCGAGGCTTTCGCAGGACATTATGAAAAAGCACATGAAAAGGGATGTCAATTCGTGGATCAACTCTCTGGAGTGGATGCGGTACCGTCCGACATTGTCATTTCTACCAACGGAGGCTATCCTCTGGACCAAAATATTTACCAGTCAGTCAAAGGTATGACTGCGGCGGAAGCCACCTGCAGGCCGGGCGGGGTGATCATCATGGCTGCAAGCTGCATAGACGGGCACGGCGGCAAGGAACTGTATGATACGTTTGCCAAGGAAAAGGACAAAGAAAAGATTATGAAGAGATTTCTTTTAACGGACCGGAACTCTACCGTGCCGGACCAGTGGGAATCCCAGATCTTATGCCGTATCTTGTTAAAATATAAGGTCATCATGGTGACACAGGCTCCGAAGGATATGGTGGAGGAAATGCAGATGGATTATGCCGACAGCGTAGAGGACGCGATCCGTTTGGCAGATGAGTATCTGGGCAGAGAAAATAGTAAGATCACTGTGATACCGGACGGTGTCGCGGTAATTGTAAGAAATAAAAACCAAGGTTGAGCAAGGAGGATAAGATGAGTGAATATCAATATGGCAAAGTGACACAAGAAATCATAGATCAGCTGAAGGAAATTGCTCCGAAGCGTGTCTATACGGGGGATGAGATCAACGATGACTTTACCCATGATGAGATGTCAATCTACGGAAAGGCAATGCCGGAAGCGGTTGTGGAGCCATTGACCACGGAGGAAGTGGCTTTAGTGATGAAGCTCTGCAATGAGCACAAGATCCCTGTGACACCGAGCGGAGCCAGGACTGGACTGGTAGGAGGAGCTGTCAGCATCCACGGCGGAATCTTGCTGTCCATCACAAAGATGAATAAGATCCTGGGATATGATAAAGAAAACTTTGTGGTAACTATCCAGCCGGGGGTTCTTTTAAATGATCTGGCAGAGGATGCCGAAAAGCAGGGACTTCTCTATCCGCCGGATCCGGGAGAAAAATTTGCCACCGTGGGAGGAAATGTGGCAACCAATGCAGGAGGCATGAGAGCAGTAAAATACGGCACCACAAGGGATTACGTCAGGGCAATGACGGTAGTGCTCCCCACAGGCGAGGTTGTAAAGTTCGGTGCCACGGTATCTAAGACCAGCTCCGGCTACAGCCTGCTGAATCTGATGATCGGTTCTGAGGGAACTCTGGGAGTGATCACAGAGCTTACGTTAAAGGTGATCCCTCAGCCCAAAGCGGTCATCAGCCTGATCATTCCTTACGAGACTTTGGAAGACTGTATTGCCACAGTGCCCCAGGTTTTCATGAACAATCTGCATCCCCAGGCGCTGGAGTTCATGGAAAAGGATGTTGTCATGGACACAGAAAAGTTCCTTGGAAAGAAGGTCTATCCAAAAAAAATGGAAGGCATGGAAGTGGGAGCATATCTGCTGGCCACCTTTGACGGGGATTCAGAAGAGCAGCTGGAAGATATTATCGAAGCCGCGTCAGAGGTTGTGTTGGAGGCTGGAGCTATCGATGTCCTGGTAGCGGATACTCCGGCACTTAAGCGTGACGCATGGGCAGTGAGAAGTGCACTTTTAGAAGCCATCGAGGCGGATACAGTGCTTTTGGATGAATGTGATGTGGTAGTGCCTACAAATAAGATCGCGGAATTCCTGACGTATACAAAGTCGCTGGAGGCAGAGGCAGACTTCAGGGTAAAAAGCTTTGGCCATGCTGGAGACGGAAACCTGCATATTTATACATGCAGCAATGACATGGAAGAGGCAGAGTTTAGGAAACAAGTGTCTGTTTTCATGAAAAAGGTCTATGAGAAAGCCACGGAGTTCGGCGGCCTGATCTCCGGTGAACACGGGATCGGGCACGGAAAACTGGACTATCTGGCAGAATCCGCGGGACCGGTCAGCATGAGGATCATGGAAGGTGTAAAACATACCTTTGACCCGAATATGATCCTAAATCCGGGAAAAGTCTGCTATAAACTGTAAAAAATAAAGAAACAATATCAAATATAAAGGAGAAATCAATCATGGCATATTTAATTTCAGAGGAAGCAAACGATTTACTGCAGGACGTGAGAGAATTCTGTGAAAACGAAGTAAAAGAACAGTGCAAAGAATTTGATAAATCAGGAGAATGGCCGAAGGAGATTTACGATAAAGCCATCGAAATGCAGCTTCACTCCCTGGAGGTACCGGAAGAGTACGGCGGACCAGGACTTTCCAGAGTGGATGTGGCGGCTCTCATCGAGGAGATGGCTATTGCGGATGCAGGATTTGCCACGACCATTTCTGCCAGCGGACTGGGAACAAAACCGGTTTTAATCGCGGGAAATGAAGAACAGAAACAGCATGTATGCAGCCAGATTATAGAAGGCGGATTTGGGGCATTTTGTCTGACAGAGCCGGGAGCAGGCTCTGATGCCGGGGCAGGAACGACAACCGCGGTCAAAGATGGAGATGAGTACATACTAAACGGACGGAAGTGCTTTATCACAAACGGCGGTATCGCTTCTTTTTACTGTATTACAGCTATGACAGACAAAAGCAAGGGTGTCAAAGGAATCTCCATGTTCCTTGTGGATGCAGGAACTCCGGGACTGAGCACCGGAAATGAAGAAGATAAGATGGGAATCCGTACTTCCAACACTTGTGATGTGGTGCTGGAAGACTGCAGGATCCCGGCAGCAAATCTGATCGGCCAGGAAGGAAAAGGTTTTGGAATTGCCATGAAGACACTTGACCAGGCAAGGGCATGGATGGGATGTGTCGCCGCAGGAATCGCACAGAGAGGCATTAATGAAGCTATCGCCTACGGAAAAGAAAGGATCCAGTTCGGAAAACCGATCATCAGGAACCAGGCACTGCAGTTTAAGATCGCAGATATGGCAATCAAGACAGAGACAGCACGCCAGATGGTGGCCCACGCACTGACCAAAATGGATCTCTCACTCCCACATTCTAAAGAGGCAGCCATCGCAAAATGCTATGCCAGTGATATTGCAATGGAAGTGGCATCCGAAGCCATCCAGATGTTCGGAGGATACGGATACAGCAGAGAATATCCGGTGGAGAAACTTCTGCGCGACGCGAAGATTTTCCAGATCTTTGAGGGAAGCAATGAGATCCAGAGAATCGTCATCGCAAATAACACCATCGGCAGATAAGAAAACGACTGAACAAAGGAGTGAAGATTATGGAAATTTTAGTGTGTGTAAAACAGGTGCCGGATGATTCTGTGGAGGTACATTTGACAGACGAAGGAAAACCGGATCTTTCCAATATTACGCCTGTGGTCAACGCGTTTGACACTTATGCGCTGGAGATGGCAGCCCGCCTGAAAGAAGCCAGAGAAGGGGAGATCACGGCCCTCTGCATCGGCGGTGAGGAAGCCAGGAATTCATTAAAAAACTGCCTCGCAGTGGGAGCCGACCATGCGTATCTGGTCCGGGAGGATCAGTTTGACGGTTCGGACTCCAGAGGAATCAGCCATATTTTAATGTGTGCGGCCAAAAAGATAGAGGAAGATACGGGAAAGAAGTTTGACTTGATCTTCTGCGGAAAGGAAGCCACGGACGCAGCCCTTGGTCAGACAGGTGTAAGCCTTTCGGAGATGATGGGTATCGGAATTGTCACCAATGTGATTGAAGTGGACTCCTCTGAAGGCCGTGTGACCGCAAAGCAGGAAACAGAGGAGGGATACCGTCTGATAGAAACAGTAGCCCCCTGTGTGCTCACTGTGACAAAGCCGGATTATGATCCGAGATACCCAACTATCAAAAATAAAATGGCGGCAAGGAAAAAGCCCATTGGAACCTTAAAAGCAGAAGATCTGACCATGCTGGAACCTGAAAAAACAGGGGAGGCCGGAGCCTTTGTAAAAACTCTGAAGCTCTATGAACCGCCGAAAAAAGAGGCCGGAATCAAAATCCAGGAAGAGACAGCAGAGGATTCAGCGTTAAAAGCTGTGGCCATGATGGCAGACGCGAAAGTATTCTAAGGAGGAGTTTACAATGGATATGACAGAATATAAGAATATCGTGGTTTATATCGAAACCACGGAAAAAAATCCGGTCAAGGTCGGCCTGGAAATGCTCTCCCCCGCCAGACAAATTGCCGGGGAACTGGGAGGAAAGGTCCTTGCGGTCATGATTGGAGACGGGATCCGGGAAGCAGCCGAAAAAGCGGCGTCTTCCGGTGCGGATGAAGTTATCCTGGTTGAAGATCCGCAGTATAAAATGTTCCATCTGGACCGTTATACAAACGTTTTGGAGGCCGTGGCAGCTAAAGAGAAGCCGTTTGCGGTACTGGTCGGCGGCACTCAGGACGGAAAAGATCTTGCCCCGAAACTGGCGGCAAGACTTGGAGCAGGCTGTGTCTCTGATGTGATGGATATGAAGTTTGCTGACGGGAAAGTTGTTTATACTTGTCCTCTCTACGGGGGATGTGTCTTAAAGGATGTGGCCTTGGAAGAGTCTGTGCCGCAGATCGCCGTGCTGCGATCCGGAGCTTTTAAAAAGGCAGAAAATCCGGTCCAGGGTACCATCACCGAAAGAAACATTTCAGTTTCTGACGAAAAGATCCATCTGGACATCAAGGATGTGGTCAAAGAAATAGCCGAGACTGTCAACCTGGAAGACGCCGAGGTGATTGTGTCCGGCGGACGGGGTATGGGAAGCAAAGAAAACTTTTCCATGGTGAAAGAACTGGCGGATCTGCTGGGCGGAGTGGTGGGAGCCACAAGACCTGCCATCGAAGACGGATGGATCTCCAGAGTCCACCAGGTAGGGCAGTCAGGAAAGATCGTAGCGCCGAAGCTCTATATCGCCTGCGGTATTTCCGGCGCAACACAGCATGTCTCAGGAATTATGAATTCCGATTATATAGTAGCCATCAACAAAGATGAAGATGCGCCTATTTTTGAAGTGGCCAATATCGGCATCGTAGGCAATGTAGTAAATGTGCTTCCTGTTATGATCGAAGAGATCAAGAAGAGAAAGGAAGCAGAATAAACCAGCGTGTTTCTATGCTTAATGCATATTGACCATCTTAATGCACCTCCTGCCCAGGAGTATTCCAGGGCAGGAGGTATCCTCATGTTAATATTTACTTCTCAATTGAAATAAATGGAGGAAAGGTATCATAGCTATCGTTGCGCTGCATGGTTTCTACATCCACGTCAAAAGATTTGCCATCGTATTCATAGTGTAGCTTTTCCTCTTTGACATAAAAACGATGTTCTGACTGAAATGCAACTGGCTTGAAGCGCTCTTCCTGTATCGGCTGATCTCGGTACAATGCCTGGCTTTCTGATAATTTCAGCACATCATCTTCAAGCCGCACATCATAAATACCACTTACGATAGCCTCTGCCGCCACACTTTTTCCTGACGCTGAAATGAAACGAAAACATCCAGTAATATCGTTCGTGCTTTTTCTCTTTGCCAGCTCAAATCGGAATAGGGATACAGCACTAAAATCTTTTCTTAGTTTCTCCCGATGTTCATCCTTTCCTATGAGCCATATCTTTTCATTGGATATAATAAACATATCAAACTGAAATCCACTCTGGGAGTATTTTAGATTAGAAAAGGATATTTGATCAGAGTAAACGCCCTGTAACGCACCGTTTTCCAGTTCGTAAACTAATTCCTTTGTAAACAGCGTTTTGCCATCCACATTCGTCTCAATAAAGTTGATGATTTCTTTCATTTATACCTCTCCATCCTTTTATATAACTTCTGTGAATATTTTTATCATCTTAAAGTTTGCAAATCATTATATATTCTTCATCATTTTCAGCAATCGTGTAAAAACCTAAATCCTTATACATTTTTACAGCATAATTTGATTTTTGAACTGCCAAGGAAGTCTGTTTATATCCGTTTTTCTTTAATAGTTCAAGCATTCTTTTCATTAGATCTGTACCGATCCCATAACCTCTATATCCTTTATAAATTGAAATAGCAAATGATGGAGTTTTATCATCTACATGACCATAATCATCCATGATCCGTACCCATACAGCACCAACAACTTCATGATCTACTTCTGCGACAAAACCGTAATCGCCGATTCTTTTCCCAAACAAAGATATATATACTTGCAGCTCTGGCTGCTTTATAATGTCTTTCGGCGGCGGCTGTACTCCATTTGGAATAAAGATTGCTTCATATAGAAAATTATCTAGAAGATTAATCTCGTTTTGTTTTATCTCTCTAATAATATAATTCATAATTCTTTCCCGATTGTTTGTGATATTTAAAATTTGACAATTACACAAATTCTGCGATCACGACTTCGTTTCCGTCAAGATCGTTAAAGCGAACTTCATAGGTTCCCCAATCATACCGAATGGCTTCGGACAATGTAAGCCCTTTTTCCGTTAGATCTTCCATTGTTAAATCAAGATTTTGGGTTTGAAAAACAAAGGACTGATGTCCCGTCGGCTGTACATTACATTTTTTGCAATCCCATATACAAAGAGTGGGAGCATGTTCGATAAAACCGAGGTAAACCCCATTTGTATTATCATCATCAGTTTTCATAATGGGGATTCCCAATTTTAGTGTATAAAACTCAATTAGTTCTTTTGCGTGCTCAGAAAAAATATTGGTGCAATAGTATCCTGTTATCATCTTTTCACCTCATCAATTTTTGCTTGCTTTTACATGGATACGCCGAAACGTTTCAAAGCAAGCAGCATCTGGCTGTAATGTCTTTTTTATCATTGATTGAATGACATCATCTCGAAATTCCATTTTCATTTCCTCTGGGATATTGCTTATAAAGGGTACGATACTCGGCTGGTCTATCCATTTTATCATTTCATCCGCACTTGCAAAAAACCTATCCCGGTTTATTTCTGTAATACTGTATGTAGTAAAACCAGAAGCTGCTATGATTTTTTCATAAATATTTTTCGTCGGCATATACCAAGGCCATTCAAAGTTTCGAAAATATGGTTTGTATTTTTTACTATGAATTGTTTCTCGCATGACTTCAAAAAAATTAGAACAATTCCCATCACCTGCAAAATCCCATAAGAGTAAGCCGTTCTCTTTTAATGCTCTAAAAGCATTACTTAAAAGTCTTTCATGGTTCTTAACCCAATGTAGAGCTGCATTTGAAAATATAACATCGAACCTATTCTGAAAATCGATTGTGTTAATATCCATTTGCATAAACACTAAATTTGACTTCAGCCGGTTTTGGGCAGCAGCAATCATTCCCGCTGAAGCGTCAATTCCCAAAACTCTTCCTCTAGGTACGGATTGAGCCAGCTGTTCGGTTAAACCGCCATCTCCGCAGCCTAAATCAAGTATTTCCTCATCACCAGTTAAAGACAATTCGTCAATTAGGTTATTGCCCCATTCTTTTTGGTGCTTTGAAGCCTTTTTATATTTCTCTCCGTCAAATTCAAATGTTTTCATATTTATTACCATCCCATAAATCTCCAGCGTGTATGCTAATATACTTATTTACAATTATATCATGATATTCAAAAAACGTCATGGATTCTTCTTTCCACACCAAAAACATGATATTTAGCCAGGAAGAGACAGAAATCTGATGAAAAAGCCGGAAATAATACAAATTCCCTTGATTTCGGGATACCTGAAAGGTATAATTTTCTCCAAGTGTATTCATAGAAAGAGGGATAGAGATGCAGCAGGGAAAAGCATATGAAAAGGTGATAGAGCACATTAAGAAACAGATCATCAATCATGATCTGACCATTGGGGAGAAACTGCCTCCGGAGAGAGAAATTTCAGAGAACCTTGGCGTCAGCCGGAATTCTGTACGCGAGGCGATCCACATGCTCGAGATGATGGGTTTTATCTCAAGCCAACAGGGTGCGGGGAATTATGTTTCCTGTAACTTTGAAAAGAATCTGGTGGAATCCATGTCTATGATGTTTATTCTGCACAAACTGGACTACGGTTCCATCACACAGCTGCGTTTTGCGCTGGAGATGGAGGCCTTTGTTCTGGCCGTGGACAACATCAGCGAGGAGGAGATCCAGAGGATCGGTGAGTATATCTCAAATTTGGACAGAGGCAAAACCGAGGAAGAATGTGTGATCTGGGACAAAAAAATTCATTACGCCATAGCAAAGGCTTCCCGCAATGTTTTGATTATTGATATTTTACAGGCATTGTCCGATGTTTTGGACACCTATATCACAGATATGAGGCGGGAGATCTTTAAGGATGACAACAAAGAAAAGCTTCAGCAGACTCATAAAGAGATTGCAAAATGTATGATCGAAAAGAATCTGGAAGGCGGAAGAAGAGCAATCGAGGACCACTTTGACATTATCAACAAGACCTTGGAGCGAATGAAAGCTAGATAATTTGTGCAATATGACCAAAAATAATGGAATTTAAAAATAATACTAGACGGAAAATACAAATACGTTTATAATGAATATAAATTGGTAGGGCCAATACACAAAACAAGGAACCTGGAGATGAACAATCATTTCCAATTATTTTTCAGACGATTGGTAGGACCAATCGTGAAGGCAGGAGGAACGAAGATATGAATATTTTAGTTTGTATCAAGCAGGTACCGGAGTCCAACAAGGTGGAAGTAGATCCTAAGACTGGTGTCCTGAAGAGAAACGGCGCGGCATCCAAGATGAACCCTTATGATCTCTATGCCATAGAGACCGCAATGAAGTTAAAAGAAGAACTGGGAGGAAGTGTCAGTGTGATTACCATGGGGCCTCCTCAGGCAGCACAGGTGATCCGGGAAGCCTATGCCATGGGAGCAGACCATGGGGCACTGATTTCTGACCGGAGATTCGGGGGAGCCGATGTGCTGGCAACAAGCTACACTCTGGCACAGGGAATCAAAAAAATGGGAGATTTTGACCTGATCCTTTGCGGAAAGCAGACCACGGACGGAGATACAGCCCAGGTCGGTCCGGAAATTTCTGAATGGCTTGGCATCCCAAGCGTATCCAATGTCCGGAAGATTACCGAGGCTAATGAGCAGAATATCACAGTCGAGATGGATATGCCGGATGACATTGAGATCACCAGAATTACATATCCATGTCTCTTAGCAGTGGATAAGGACATTTTTCAGCCAAGACTTCCATCTTATGTGAGAAAAATGGAAAAAGCAGATACGGAAATCGTTATGCTCAGTCTGGATGACATGGATGACCAGGATGAAACTCATTACGGATTGAATGGTTCACCTACACAGGTCCAAAAGATTTTCCCTCCGGAAACAAACCACCATAGGGAACTGTGGAACGAGGAGAGCAGTATTCTTTCAGAAAAGCTGTTTCACAAAGTAAAAGAACTGAAATTTATATGACATTTTCCACATGATTTCCGTTCAGCTCTTAGAATGCCTCACTCCAATCATGTAGAAAATGGAGGTAATATCTGCTGGAGAAGGGATTCTGTCAAAAGAAAGGTGCCTCTTGTTTCTAAGAATCCTACGAAAGCAGACAAACTGTCAAATAAAGATGTTATTTTAAAGTGCGGCGTAGATAGCTGTAAAAGCACTCATTTAGGAGGGAATATATATGGCAAAGTTAGTAATTAACCAGGAAAAAATAAATGATCTTGGAGAGATGATCAAGCTCTGTCCGTTTGGGGCCATGGAAGAAAAGGACGGAAAACTGGAGATCAATTCAGCCTGCAAGATGTGTAAGCTGTGCGTAAAGAAAGGGCCCGAAGGAGCAGTAACCTACGTGGAGGACCAGAAGAAAGAGGAGATCGACAAATCTGCCTGGAACGGAATCGTAGTCTATGTGGATCATGTGGACGGAAAGATCCACCCGGTGACTTATGAACTGATTGGGAAGGCCAGAGAGCTGGCCAGGAAGATCTCCCATCCTGTGTATGCACTGTTCATCGGAAGCGGAATCAGGGAAGAAAGCGAAGAGCTGCTTCACTATGGAGTCGATCAGGTATTCTTGTATGACGACCCGGAACTAAACCGGTTTAAGATCGAGCCGTACACTGCAGTGTTTGAGGATTTTATACAGAAACAGCATCCGTCAGCTATTTTAGTAGGTGCCACAACCGTGGGCAGACAGCTGGCTCCGAGGGTAGCCGCAAGAATGAAGACAGGTCTTACGGCGGACTGTACGATCCTTGAGATGAACGAAAATACAGATCTCTCCCAGATACGCCCGGCTTTCGGTGGAAATATCATGGCCCATATCACCACGCCAAACCACCGTCCTCAAATGGCGACAGTGCGCTACAAGGTGATGAATGCCCCAGAACGGATGGAAGAGGCACACGGAGAGATCATAGAATGTTCCATTGACAAACCAAAACTTCAGACCAATGTGGAAGTACTGGACATTGTGTTAAAGGAAAAGGAAAAATTCATTGAATCTGCCGATGTGCTTGTGGTGGCAGGCCGAGGTGTCAAAAAAGAAGAGGATCTTTTGATGCTGACGGAACTGGCTGACCTGCTCGGCGGACAGGTGGCATGTACAAGGCCCGTGGCAGAAAACGGATGGCTGGACGCCAAAAAGCAGGTAGGCTTAAGCGGCCGGACCGTCCGGCCGAAACTGATGATTACCTGTGGCGTGTCCGGAGCCATTCAGTTTGTTGCCGGAATGGACCATTCGGATCAGATCATTGCTATCAACAAAGATGAGAAAGCTTCTATATTTAAAGTAGCACACTACGGCCTGGTGGGAGATTTATATGAAATCATTCCTCAGTTCATAGAAAAAATCAAAGTAAGTCAGGGGGCATAACTATGGATTATAAAAAATTAGATGAGAAAGATCTGGAATACATAAAACAAGTAATCAACGATGACGAGAGGATTTTGTCCGGGGAACATATCAATGAGGAGTACAGCCATGATGAGCTCTCCGGCACTCAGAGTTATCCCGATGTGGTAGTGAAAGCCGCAAATGCCCAGGAAATCTCAAAGATCATGTCTTATGCCTATGAGCATACGATCCCTGTCACCCCAAGAGGAGCGGGCACTGGATTGGTGGGATCTTCCGTGGCAATGGAACATGGCATCATGATTGATACGAGTCTCATGAACCAGATCCTGGAGCTGGACGAAGAAAATCTGACGGTCACAGTAGAGCCGGGAGTGCTCTTGATGGAATTATCCGCTTTTGTGGAGGAACACGATTTCTTCTACCCGCCGGATCCAGGTGAAAAATCTGCCACCATCGGAGGAAATATCAGTACAAACGCCGGTGGAATGAGGGCGGTGAAGTACGGAGTGACAAGGGATTATGTCCGTGGCCTGGAAGTGGTGCTGCCCAACGGAAGCATCGTGGAATTCGGCGGAAAGATCGTTAAGAACAGCTCTGGATATGCGATGAAGGATTTAATGGTCGGTTCGGAAGGAACACTGGGGATCATCACGAAAGCTGTCTTAAAGCTGCTCCCGCTTCCGAAAAAAGCCATCAGCCTCCTGATACCTTTTAAAGATCTCAACTCAGCGATACAAACGGTGCCGGAAATCATTAAGTCTAAGTCGATCCCTACGGCTATTGAGTTTATGCAGAGGGAAGTCATCGAGGACGCGGAGGAGTATCTGGGTAAGAAATTTCCTGACCATCAGGCGGATGCCTACTTGCTGCTGAAGTTTGACGGAAATTCAGCGGAAGAGATCGAGGCCGATTATGATAAGGTCGCAAAGCTCTGTTTAAGCCAGGGGGCGTTGGATGTGCTCATCTCCGATACGGAGGAGAGAGACGAATCCATCTGGAAAGCCAGGGGGGCATTTTTGGAGGCGATTAAGGGATCCACAACCTACATGGATGAGGTAGATGTGGTAGTTCCGAGAAATAAGATTAGTGAGATGGTCGAGTATATGCACAACCTTCATCATGAGGTAGATATCAGGATCAAGAGTTTCGGTCATGCAGGAGACGGTAACCTCCATGCCTATATTTTAAAGGACGATCTCACCGATGAGCAGTGGGAGGAACGGATGAAGATGGCTATGGATAAGATTTACCAGAAGGCAGCTGAATTAAACGGCCAGGTGTCCGGTGAACATGGGATCGGATATGCCAAAAAACCTTATCTCAATGAATCCCTTGAGGAAGAAACCATGAACATCATGAGGGGAATCAAAGCAGCCTTTGATCCAAAAAATATCCTGAACCCTCATAAAGTTTGTCAGATATAAGAACTAGGAATTTCTTATGACATAAATATAAAATCCGATGGAGACCTGACGGTTTCCATCGGATTTTATTGTTTTAATCTTGTTTTACGAGGATCTGTTCGATCTCTGCCACATATAAAGTATGGTAATCTTTATCTGCGTACCACTGTGCATCCAGTGCCTTTGCGTCTCCTATGAACCCTTCCGGGTCCATGGGCTGGCAAAACAGCTTTTTACACATCAGGACGATCTTTGCTTCCTCAAAATACGGAATTCCGTTGGCATCGGTTGGAGTCAGCCTTGTCTTTGAGATTTTATCTTCGGTCCGTCCGGACACACTTCCAAGATAAGTCAGATCCTTCTTAAAGGCCTCGTCATAAAATGACAGGGAAAAAGTATCAGAATTATCGATAAATTCTTTTGTATAGCGCTGCGGACGGATCACAGACAATGCTACGTCCTTGCCCCACATGACTCCGAATCCACCCCAGGATGCGGTCATCGTGTTGATCTTGCCCTCGCTGTTTTTGGCGGTTACCAGCATCCAGTCCTTCCCAATCAGGCGGAAGGCACTCTGGTCAAAATCCTCTGGTGCAACAATTGCATATTCACTCATGTTACTTGCCTCCTTTTTTATGTATTTACCATTATAATGCATTTTTCTTTAAAAGTACAGAATTTAAGAAACAATTGTTGGGTGGCAGATACTGCTCTTTTTTCTATTGAATAAAGTAACTGGGAAAGAAAAAGGAGCAGCCTTCGGAAGTTATTTACCATTGCTGGAGGAGCGCATTTTAAAAGTGCGACGGAGACAGTGGTAAATAACTCATAAGTTTCATTGAAATTCAACCATTCCTTATGATATAATGACAAACAGGTTTAATATATGTAAGGAGGAAGCAACATGGCAGAGTCAATGGCCGGGCTATCACGCAGCCACAGGTGTACAGAAGTGAGCCGTGAAAATATCGGTGAGAAAGTAACCGTCATGGGATGGGTACAGAAGAGAAGAAATTTAGGAAGTCTTATATTTGTTGATTTAAGAGACCGCTCAGGATTGCTGCAGCTGGTTTTTGATGAAGATACATTGGCAGACGACGATTATGAAAAAGCCAATTCCCTGCGGAACGAATACGTGATCGCGGCAGAAGGAGAAGTGCAGAAACGAAGCGCCGCGATCAATGAAAATTTAAAAACAGGGGATATAGAGATCAAGGTAACCAAGTTAAGGATCCTTTCTGAGTCCAAAACACCGCCGTTTCCTGTAGATGATCAACAGACAGTCAAGGATGAGCTGCGCCTTAAATACCGCTACCTGGATTTAAGAAGGCCGAACCTTCAGAAGAATCTTCTGATCCGCAGCCAGGTCACAAAGACAGCGAGAGACTTTTTGGCAGAAGAAGGATTTCTGGAGATAGAAACCCCAATCCTTGGAAAAAGTACGCCAGAGGGGGCCAGGGACTATCTGGTGCCGAGCCGTGTACATCCGGGCAGTTTCTATGGGCTTCCACAGTCACCGCAGCTGTTTAAGCAGCTCTTGATGTGTTCCGGCGTAGACCGCTACTATCAGATCGCTAAATGCTTCCGGGATGAAGATTTAAGGGCAGACCGCCAGCCTGAATTTACACAGATTGATATGGAGCTGTCCTTTGTGGACGTGGATGACGTGATCGATGTCAATGAACGGCTGCTTAAGAGAGTGTTTAAGGACGTGCTTAACGTGGATGTACAGATCCCCATGAAGCGTCTCACCTATCAGGAAGCCATGGACAGGTTTGGTTCTGACAAGCCGGATACAAGGTTTGGAATGGAACTGGTCAATGTATCGGAAACAGTTTCCGGCTGTGACTTTATGGTCTTTAAAGGGGCACTGGAAAACGGAGGTTCCGTTAGAGGATTAAACGCCAGGGGACTCGGAGATCTGGGCCGTAAAAAGATTGACGCCTTTGTGGATTTCGCCAAGGAATTCGGTGCCAAGGGTCTTGCCTATATCCAGTTAAAAGAGGACGGAAGTGTAAAATCCTCCTTCGCCAAGTTTATGAAAGAAGAGGAAATGACGGCGCTGATCGACGCCATGGAAGGAAAGCCGGGGGATCTGCTCTTATTTGCTGCGGACAAGGACTCTGTGGTCTATGATGTCCTTGGCAATCTCCGTCTGGAGATCGGTAAGAAGTATGATATGATCGATGAATCCCTATACAATTTCCTTTGGGTGACAGAATTCCCTCTTCTGGAATGGAACGAAGAACAGAACCGCTATACAGCCATGCATCATCCGTTTACTATGCCGATGGAAGAAGATCTTGAGTACATTGACACGGATCCGGGTAAGGTCAGAGCCAAAGCTTACGATATTGTACTGAATGGTACAGAGCTGGGCGGAGGTTCCGTCAGAATCCACCGTGATGACATCCAGAAGGCAATGTTTAAATCTCTTGGATTTACAGAAGAAGATGCCAATGAACGGTTTGGATTCCTCCTGGAGGCTTTCCAGTACGGGGTGCCGCCTCATGCAGGCCTGGCGTACGGCCTGGACCGTCTTGTCATGTGGATGACCGGCGAGGACAGCATCCGTGACGTTATTGCATTCCCGAAGGTAAAAGATGCTTCCTGTCTGATGACACAGGCACCGGGCGGAGTGGTCACAGTGCAGCTTGATGAGCTTGGAATCGAAATAAAGGAAAACGATACGAACGAGGAATAAGGAGAAGCAGATTATGGAGAAAATGTTATTTAGCGGCGTGTTGTCAAACACAGATGTTGCACAGGTGGCGATCAAGGGATTAAAGCATGAACCGGGCATTGCGGCAAAACTGTTCACTGCCATCGCAGACAAAGGGATCAATGTAGAATTGATCCTACAGTCCATCGGAAGAAAAGACAGCAAGGATATTTCCTTTGTTGTGAAAAAGTCAGATGCTGATGCGGCTGTGGAGACTTTGAAGGAAACATTTGAGGAAGACTCATACAAAGAAATCGTCTCCGACAAAAACGTAGGGATCGTCTCCATCGTTGGTGCGGGAATGATGTCAAACTCAGGGGCAGCATCTAAAATGTTTGAAGCCCTTTATAACAAAGGCGTCAACATCCATATGATCTATACATCCGAGATCAAGATCACAGTCCTGATCAGAGAAAGCCGTGTGGAAACAGCTGTGGAAGCGTTAAAGGAACAATTCCAAGATTAACATATAAATATAATAGGAGGACACAGAGATGTTCGATTTTAACGAAGTGAAGAATTATGATCCTGAAGTTGCCGGGGCAATGCAGGACGAGTTATCCAGACAGAGAAATAATCTGGAGCTGATTGCTTCTGAGAATTTAGTATCAAAAGCAGTCATGGCAGCCATGGGCAGTCATCTGACCAACAAATATGCGGAAGGGTATCCTGGAAAGAGATATTACGGCGGTTGTGAGTTCGTGGATGTGGTAGAAAATCTGGCCAGAGAACGCGCAAAAGAATTGTTTGGCTGTGAATATGTCAATGTTCAGCCCCACTCCGGAGCCCAGGCTAACATGGCAGTATTTTTCGCTGTCTTAAATCCGGGAGATACTTATATGGGAATGAGCCTGGACCACGGCGGACATTTATCCCACGGAAGCCCTGTCAATATGTCAGGAAAATACTACAACTGTGTACCTTACGGTGTCAACGATGAGGGATTCCTTGACTACGATAATGTACTTGAGATCGCAAAGGAATGTAAGCCGAAGCTGATCATCGCAGGTGCCAGTGCATACGCAAGATCCATTGATTTTAAGAAGTTTCGTGAGATCGCTGACGAAGTCGGAGCTGTACTCATGGTGGATATGGCACATATCGCAGGATTGGTGGCAGCAGGCGTGCACCAGAGCCCGATCCCTTATGCTCATGTGACAACCACAACTACCCATAAGACATTGAGAGGTCCTCGCGGCGGCATGATCCTGTGCAGCAATGAGATCAATGAAAAATATAATTTCAACAAAGCTATTTTTCCAGGCATCCAGGGCGGTCCGCTGATGCATGTGATCGCTGGAAAAGCAGTATGCTTTAAAGAGGCATTGTCTGATGACTTCAAGGACTACGGAAAACAGGTAGTCAAAAATGCGGCAGCACTTGCAAAAGCATTGATGGAAGAAGGATTTGACATCGTATCCGGCGGAACAGACAATCATTTGATGCTGGTAGATCTTAAAAAATATGATTTGACCGGAAAAGAGGCAGAAAAGGTTTTAGATTCTGTCCATATCACATGTAATAAAAATACAGTACCAAACGATCCGAAATCCCCGTTCGTCACATCAGGACTCCGTCTCGGAACACCGGCTGTGACAACCAGAGGATTAAAAGAAGAGGATATGGCAGCCATCGCAAAGGCTATCCGTTTCACACTCTTAGACCAGAAGCTTGAAGAGGCAAAACAGCTGGTAAAAGAACTGACAGAAAAATATCCTTTATATGAGTAAACTAAGCAGAGCAGTATAAAAAGAAGCGCCAGTCATCCAATGTGATTTCTGGCGCTTCTTTTTATGGCATTGACAACAGATGGGACTTCTCTTATAATATAATTAATAACACCAGTGGAGAAAATAATATGAAAAATCAAAAACAACAAGACCAGCTGCAGATGAAGATCAGCAACCGTCAGCTGGTACTCAACCAAATCAAGTCATCTGACAATGTTTCCCGGGCCTCTCTGGCCAAGGAATTAAAAATGAGTCCTACCAGCATGACCAGGATCTGTGGGGACCTGTCAGATCTGGGTTTTATTAAAGAATCCCAGGGAGATTCCAAGGGCGTCGGAAGAAAAGCATTGTTACTGGAAAGAAATCCCCATGCCTTTTACAGCCTTGGTATCCTGGTACGCCTGGATTTTATAAGTTTTCTGGTCATGGATTACAAAGAGCAGATCCTCGCCATAAAAAAATGGATGCTGCCTGTGGCCGGAAGCCCGGAAGAAGTAGCGGAGCTGATCAAAGATTGTTTTGACAAATGCAGATCAGAGATTCCGGAAATCATGGACAGAGTAAAAGCAGCCGGAGTGAGTTTCCCGGGGGTGGTCTCGGAAGACGGCAGACGTATTATAAGATCCAGGTTCACCGGTTGGGAAGAGACAGACTTCCAAGAACTTCTCAGAAAGAAAACGGGTTTGTATATCTGTCTGGAAAATGATGTGAAGGCATCTGTCCTGGAGGAATACTTTCATTTTCCGGAACTGCAGGTAAACCGTCTGGCATTTTTAAGCCTGAGCATTGATGTGGGAGCAGCGTTTATGAACGAAGGCAGGATCATAGGGGGAGCCTGCGGGGAGATTGCCCATAAGATTTTGGTTTACGGCGGACGGAAGTGCAGCTGCGAAAAATCCGGCTGTGTCTCAGCTTACCTCTCTGTCCAGGAAATTTTAAACCAGGCAGAGGAAGCTGGAGGACGGTGTAATGACCTTACGGATCTTGCAGCTGCATATGACCGGAAGGAACCTTGGGCACAAGAACTGATGACCCGCCTTGGAGGATACACAGCGCTTCTGATCCAGGATATGATGGTCTGGAACAATCCAGAGATCATCCTTTTGGGGGGAAGGACGGTGAGGGACCTGCCTATGCTGCTTGATGAAGCCTTAAAGAGGCAGGATATTTTAAATCAGGACCTGCTGAAGGAAACCATAATTTGTGAATCAAAGAATACCGGAAATGAGAGTATGCTCGGAGCGGCCTATCTTGCCATGGAGTATTATGAAAAGATAAGACTTAACCAGTTGAGAGAGATGGAACTATAAATTTGCATTTAAGGAGGGAATCAATGAAAGAACAACAAATCATGGACGTCCGGCGGATGGAGTGGAATTACCGCCCTAATTCAGTCACCGGAAAAGTATTTGGACAAAAACCACTGGTAGAGGATAAGGATATGGAAGTCAGCATCGTTATGAACCGCTATCCTGCAGGTTTTCAGACGGTGACCCATACCCACCCGTGTGGCCATGGACTTTATATTCTGGAGGGACAGATCAAAACAAACGGCAGTGTTTACGGGCCGGAGACCCTTATCTGGTATCCGGAAGGATGTGTTGCCGAACACGGCGCCACCCAGCATGATGATGCCACGGTGCTCTTGATCTCCAACAAGGCCTTTTCGATTCATTACATAAAGGATGAGGAAGAAAAGAAACGGCTGGACAAAGGAATCCAGCCGGTTATTAGCGACGTGGGAAGAATGCCGTGGTTTTACCGCATGGCAAGCACAACCGGAAAGATGTTCGGAAAAAAACAACTGCATTTGGATGAGGCAACCGGAATGCAGATCAACTACATCAATTATCCAGCGGGATTCACTACAGATACCCATACCCATCCTTCCGCCCATGGCTTGTTTGTTTTGTCAGGGCAGCTGAAATCAAATGATGAGTACTTTGGGCCGGGCACCATGGTATGGTATGAGGAAGGGTGTATCGCAGAGCACGGAGCCACAGCGCATGAGGATTTAATCTGTCTGCAGATATCCAACAAAGACTTTTCTATCCAATACAGGCAGAAAGATTACCAGAAAATAAAAAATGAAAGATAGGAAGAAAAAATGGACTTAAAAGGAATTATATTTGACTTTAACGGAACTATGTATATTGACGGAGACAAACAGGAGGCCGCATGGTTTGAATTCTTTCAGAAATATGCAGAAGGGAAATATACGGTGAAACAGCTGCATGAAATGATCCATGGTGTCAACGGAGGAGAGCTGTTGAAGATGGCTTTAAATCCGGAACTTACCGAGGATGAGATTTATAAGCTGACGGAAGAGAAGGAAGATATTTACCGTAATATGTGTCTGAATGACCCGGAAGGGATGAATTTCACGCAGGGGCTTCCGGAATTTCTCACGGAGCTGAAGGAGAGGAAGATTCCGTTTGCCATCGCCACGGCCTCAGCTATCGGAAATGTCCGTTTTTACATAAAGCATATGCATCTGGACCACTGGGTCCCTGTTGAAAATATCGTGTACGATGACGGGACCTTTTTGGGGAAACCGGAGCCGGATATCTATCTGCTGGCCATGGAGAGGATCGGCCTTAAGCCTTCCCAATGTGTTGTCTTTGAAGATGCGGATGCGGGAATTGAAGCCGCAAGGAGAGCGGGGGCTGGAAAGATCATAGCCATTGGGCCCAAGGAGGAGCATAAGAGACTGCGCTTACTTCCGGGAGTAACAGGAGTTATACAAGATTTCAGGGACATCAGTCCAGACATTTTAAAGGAATAAAAAAAGAACCCGCGGTGTGTCTAATTTGGTCATACACCGCGGTCTTAAGGATTTAATATCCCAGATCTTCCCCTACTAAGATGATCTTAATACGGTCTTTCTGTCCGCATCTTCTTGTGATCAGCAGGTGGGAACAGATGGAAGAATCACCATAACATTCTCCGCAGTGTCCGGTGATGGAACAAGGGGTCGTAAGCCCCAGACGGATGGTATTTGGACAGGCAGCTTTGCTTCTTGTGCGGTGCACACCCTCTTCTACGGTGCTTACGACCTTATTCATTCCGACAATCAGGATTACCTGTCTAGGACCGTAGCTTAAGCATCCAACCCGGTTTCCGGAACCGTCAATATTGATCAGTTCTCCTTCCAGGGTGATGGCATTTGTACTCATAAGATAAGTATCCGCCAGAACGGCTTTGGCATAAATCTGACGCTGTTCCTCATAGTTCTTGGCTGCCGCCCGGTCTACCACTTCATAATCGGCAGAATTCTTTACGGCATCCAAAAGGCCGATCTCTGCAACACTCATGGAGCCTCCCCATGAAACGACTGATCCCTTTTCTATGTAGGATAAAGCCTGTTCTAAAGCTTCTTCTTTTGTAGCACAGTAAACCCCTGTGAAGTTTCTTTTTTCCATGTTCTTGATAATTGTTGCCGCAGTTACTTCATTTGCTTTTTCCATACTCATATCAAACACACTCCTTTGCTGATTTTATCTCTGGATATTATTGTATCACAGGAGACTTAAATATGGTATAATAGCAAAAGAAAAAAATGAAAGCAGGATTACGTTTGAAGTCATTATTTATTACCGAAAAACCAAGTGTGGCGAGAGAATTTGCCAACGCATTAGACCTAAAACCGTCCAGCAGAGACGGATATCTTGAGAGTGAAAATACTGTGATCACATGGTGCGTGGGTCACCTGGTCACTATGTCATATCCGGACAAGTATGATCCAAAGCTGAAACGCTGGGAACTGGAAACACTGCCGTTTCTTCCTGAAGATTTTAAGTACGAGATCATCCCGGCGGTGAAGAAGCAGTATGACATCGTGAGTTCCCTTCTGAACAGGGAAGATATCGATACCATCTATGTTTGTACTGACTCCGGACGGGAAGGGGAATATATCTACCGGCTGGTGGACCAGGAAGCCCACGTGACGGGAAAGCGGAAGAAGAGGGTCTGGATTGACTCCCAGACAAAGGAGGAGGTACTCCGGGGTGTTCGGGAGGCCAAAGACTTAGATGAGTATGATAACCTGGCGTCTGCCGCGTATTTAAGAGCCAAGGAAGACTATTTGATGGGGATCAATTTCTCCAGGGTTTTGACATTAAAGTATGGATGGACGCTGGGAAACTTTATGAAGCAGAAGAGAAGTGTCGTGGTGGCAGTGGGACGGGTTATGACCTGCGTTCTCGGGATGATCGTCAAAAGAGAAAGAGAGATCAGGGGCTTCGTGCCCACACCGTTTTATAAGGTGCTCTCTCATATCACACCTCAGGGTGTTAAAATCGAGTCCGAGTGGAAGGCGGTCAAAGGATCCAGGTATTTTGAATCAAAGAAATTATACAAGGACAACGGTTTTCTGAAAAAAGAGGACGCACAAGCCTTTATAAAAGAGATTGAGGAAGCATCCGGCATGGAGACGGTCGTGGAAGCTTCCACAAAACGCCAGGAGAAAAAGAATCCGCCGCTTTTATACAATCTTGCAGAGCTTCAGAATCAATGCTCTAAGATGTTTAAGCTAAGCCCTGATGAGACCTTAAAAATCGTACAAGAGCTGTATGAAAAAAAGCTGGTCACTTATCCAAGGACCGACGCGAGGGTCTTGTCCACGGCCGTCAGCAAGGAAATCTATAAAAATCTATCAGGCTTAAAGAATTATGGGATCTTGTCGGAAACGGCAGCGGACATCCTGGAAAAAAAGTCCTACACGGGGCTTGCCAAAACCAGGTATGTGGATGATAAAAAGATCACAGACCATTATGCCATTATTCCTACAGGACAGGCCCTGAACAATTTAAAAAGTATCTCGCAGACCGGACAAAAGGTGTATGAAGTGATTGTCCGGCGGTTTCTATGTATCTTTCTGCCTCCGGCTGTATATTCTAAGATAAAGCTTGTTACAAAAACAGCAGGCGAAACCTTCACGGCTAACTTTAAGCTGCTTGTGGATCCCGGATATCTTACGGTAGCCGGCGGAAAAGAAGCCAAAAAGGAAGATTCTGTTTCAAAAGAACAGATTGACGCCATTCTTTCCCTGAAAAAGGGAATGAAGCTTCCGATTAAAAAGCATCTGATCAAGGATGGAACCACAACACCGCCGAAGCGCTATAATTCCGGATCCCTAATCCTTGCCATGGAGAATGCCGGGCAGCTGATCGAAGATGAGGATCTGAGGGCACAGATCAAGGGAAGCGGCATCGGCACCAGTGCCACACGGGCTGAGATCGTCAAGAAACTGATTAATAACAAGTACATTGCACTGAACAAAAAGACGCAGACGGTGACGCCCACACTTATGGGGGAGATGATCTTTGACGTAGTCAGGGGATCCATTCAATCCCTTCTGAATCCGGAGCTGACAGCCAGCTGGGAGAAGGGTCTTACCTATGTGGCGGAGGGCACGGTCAGCGAAGAAGAATATATGAAGAAGCTGAATCATTTTGTGGCGAAGCATACAGATTTAGTGAAAAAGACCAATCATCAGTATGTACTGCGCCAGATGTTTGATCAGACCGCTCAGTATTATAATACCAAGAAAGGGAAAGGTGAATGAAATTGAAACAACTGACAAATCAGCAAATTTTTAAAGATATGGACCAGACCATCGCAAAGGAACTATTTGAGCAGACTACATATCCATGGGAGGTTCTGGCACTGATCGGTGATTTTATCTTAAAGACAGGGCCAACGCTTTCTAAAGAAGAATTCGAACAGATCGGAGATGATGTGTGGATCGCAAAGTCAGCTACAGTTGCAAGGACCGCGGAGATCAACGGACCGACCATCATCGGGGCAGGCACAGAGGTAAGGCCGGGAGCTTTTATCCGGGGCAATGCGCTGATCGGGGAAAACTGTGTGGTGGGAAATTCCACAGAGATTAAAAATGATATCTTGTTTAATCATGTACAGGTTCCGCATTATAATTACGTAGGGGATTCTATTTTGGGATATAAATCCCACATGGGTGCAGGTTCCATCACCTCCAATGTGAAGTCCGACAAGACAAACGTAGTGATCAAGTGCGGGGAGGAGAAGATTGAGACCGGAAGAAAGAAAATAGGTGCCATCCTGGGTGACCATGTAGAGGTGGGATGCGGTACTGTTTTAAATCCAGGCTCTATCGTGGGAGCTAACACGAACATTTACCCACTTTCCATGGTAAGAGGTTATATAGAGGAAAACAGTATTTATAAAAAAGCAGGGGAGATCGCCCAGAAACAATAAGACAAAGAAAGGATTTCACAGCATGAGAAAAAGAATGATGACGCTGTCGCTTTTAATCTGCGTTTCTTTTGCGCTTTCCGCATGCGGGAAAGCATCCAAACAGGAAATCATTGAATCAGAATACTATCAGAAGCTCCAGGACCAGAATGAAAAGCTGACCCAGGACTTAAAAAAATCAAGAGCCAGGGAAGATTCACTGGACAAAAAGATCAAAGAGATCCATGAGTATACCGGCGATCAGAAGTTAGCCTCGTATAAAAAAGAAGTGGAAGGAAGCACCATTTCCAAGACGGACTTTGTCCGGATTCAAAAAGGAAAACAATTTAAAAGCTTCGCTGTCACCAATGAACCTGTCTGCAGCTATGTGAAAAATATCGTCAAAAATGCTTACCGGATCATCGGCCTTACGGTTACTGACTTAAGGGAAAATTACTCAGGCAGCATTTATTCTTATGCGTTAATTGATGAAGATAATACGACCTACGAATTTAAGGTTTACGGCAACAGCTACATTGTATTTGACTCAATCCCTGAAAATGTGTATTGTTTTGACAATGCAAGTGTGATCGGAGATGGATTAATCGACGCAGAAAATGAAAAAAGATATGCCTCATCCATTGACAGGATGAAGGACGCAGCGTTGATCGTCACGGATAAGGATTTAAAGTTTAATGACACTGCCATCAAGACAGCAAATCTTTTGGAGAAAGCGGACAAAGCGAAAGGAAAGCATGATGCCTCCAAATGGACAGAATACCGTTTCTACACTCAGGGCACGGTGACGACACTGTCTCTTTCAGACAGCAAGGAATTATGTATTACAGACAAGTCAGGAAGCCAGGACTTTTACACAGTCAGTGATAAGACATTTTCAAAGATCAAGAAGCTTTTAAAATAAATCAAAATTAGAGAGAGAAAAGAAGGGATAAAAGGGGATAGAATTTTATGTATGCGATCAGAAGCAAAA
Source organism: Anaerostipes rhamnosivorans (assembly GCF_005280655.1). Taxonomy (NCBI): domain Bacteria; kingdom Bacillati; phylum Bacillota; class Clostridia; order Lachnospirales; family Lachnospiraceae; genus Anaerostipes; species Anaerostipes rhamnosivorans. Next base: position 1,972,054 of record NZ_CP040058.1, on the reverse strand, counting down.
ATGTCTGGGGGATTATCAAGAGGACATTAAACCGGGTGGATCCCCGTCTCATAGAGCACGGAGAGCGGGTTGCCTACATTGCACTTCAGATTTTAGAAGAGAGTGGGAGGGAACTTCCAAAGGACGTGGTCAAGAATATCCTTCTGACCTGCCTGATCCACGATATCGGGGCATATAAGACAGAAGAGATTGACTGTATTGTAAAGTTTGAGTCAGGAAACGTGTGGGAACATTCTATTTATGGAAGTCTGTTCCTTAAGATGTTCGCACCGCTGGATGACTATGTGGAGGCGGTATTATACCATCACGCTGACTACAAATGCCTAAAAGATAACGGTGTCACCGGGAATTCCTTGCTTTTTGCGGATATTATTCACCTGGCGGACCGGGCAGACCAATTATGGCAGATGAAATCAGAGATAAAGCATGAAATCAGACAGAAGAAGGGAACTGTATTTTCTGCAGAAGCAGTGGAACTGCTGATCGCCGCAGATGAGAAAAAGCACATCAGGGACCAGCTCACTTCCGAACGGTTTTTGGATGAGATCGAAGAGCGCGTGGAACAGATGCAGTTTTCCGAGAAAGAACAGCGCACTTATCTTGAGATGCTTGCCTACTCTATCGATTTCAGAAGCGAATTTATGGTGCTGCATACAATTACTACGGTAAACGCCAGTATGGCCATAGCGGATGTAATGGAGCTTACAGACAGTCAGAAGAAGTGTCTTTATTACGGTGCGCTCCTACACGATGTGGGCAAGGTTTCCACTCCGGTGGAAATTCTTGAAAAACCGGGAGCTCTGACACCGGAAGAGTTTGAGATCATGAAGCAGCATGTGGTGGAGAGCGGAAAGATCCTGGAGGAGTATGTTCACCCAGACATCTATAGGATCGCAGTCAGACATCATGAAAAATTAGACGGGTCAGGCTACCCTCTGGGGCTTCATGGGGAAGACCTTTCTAAGGAGGAGAGGATCTGCGCCGTGGCAGACATTGTCAGCGCTCTTATACGAAAGCGAAGTTATAAGCAGGTGTTCTCCAAAGAACAGACTATCAAGATCTTAAACGACATGGCAGAGAGAAACAAGATATGCCCGGAAGTTACGGAGGCAGTTGTTTCCAATTATGATACATTGATGGATCAAATTAATGCCAACGGTGTTTACCTGTCAGACATCTATCAGAACATGAAAACAGAATACAGGGCTATGCTTGGGATGCTCGGCGAAAACGGTTTTCCAAGATTATTGTCCTAAAATAATTTCCGCGAAAAATTACAAAACATAACAAAGTTATTGAGATAATTTCTTGTTTTAATTTTAACAATATGATAAAATAAACTAGAGCAAATGAGCTTAAAAACATTACTTACATATGAGTGTGGAATGTTTATTATTTATTCACTGAAAGGAGTTTCAACATGATTTATTCACATGAAGTAGAACAAATGTGTACTGTAGCTCAGGGTGTAAACCACGGAGCTGCTCCAATCCCTGAAGAAGCGAAATGGATCAGTGCAAAGAACGTAACTGATATTTCTGGACTGACTCACGGTATTGGATGGTGCGCACCTCAGCAGGGGGGATGTAAGTTAACTCTGAACGTAAAAGAAGGAATTATCCAGGAAGCATTAGTAGAGACTATCGGATGCTCTGGTATGACTCACTCAGCTGCTATGGCATCTGAGATTTTACCGGGAAGAACAATTTTAGAAGCATTAAATACTGACTTAGTATGCGATGCTATCAATACAGCGATGAGAGAACTGTTTTTGCAGATTGTATACGGAAGAACACAGAGTGCATTCTCTGAGGACGGGCTTCCAATCGGTGCAGGCCTTGAAGATTTAGGAAAAGGGTTAAGATCTCAGGTTGGTACAATGTACGGAACATTGAAAAAAGGACCTCGTTACCTTGAAATGGCTGAAGGATATGTTACAGGAATCGCTCTGGACGAAGAAGACCAGATCATCGGATACCAGTTTGTCAGCTTTGGTAAGATGATGGACTTCATCAAAGCAGGCGATGACGCTCAGACAGCTTTAGACAAAGCAAAAGGTCAGTACGGCAGAGTAGATGATGCTGCTAAAATCATTGACCCAAGAAAACAATAGGAGGTAACGAACATGGCTTTATTTGAATCATATGAGAGAAGAGAAAAACAAATTCTTGCTGTATTAAAAGAATATGGTATTAATTCTATTGAAGAAGCTGCTGAAGTTACAAAAGCTGCAGGATTAGATGTTTATTCTCAGGTAGAAGGCATCCAGCCGATCTGTTTTGAGAACGCAAAATGGGCCTATACAGTAGGTGCCGCTATTGCAATCAAAAAAGGCTGCACAAGAGCTGCTGACGCTGCTGCTGCAATCGGTGAGGGACTTCAGGCATTCTGTATCCCTGGATCTGTTGCGGAACAGAGAAAAGTAGGTCTTGGACACGGTAACTTAGGTAAAATGCTTTTGGAAGAAGAGACAGAATGTTTTGCATTCTTAGCAGGACATGAGTCTTTTGCGGCAGCGGAAGGTGCCATCGGTATTGCCGAGAAAGCAAACAAAGTACGTCAGAAACCTTTAAGGGTTATCTTAAACGGACTTGGAAAAGATGCCGCACAGATCATCTCCAGAATCAATGGATTTACATATGTTGAAACTAAGATGGACTATTCTACAGGTAAAGTAGAAGAAGTATTTAAGAAGTCTTATTCTGAAGGATTAAGAGCTAAGGTTAACTGCTATGGTGCAAATGATGTAACAGAGGGTGTTGCAATCATGCACAAAGAAGGCGTTGACGTTTCTATCACAGGAAACTCTACTAACCCTACTCGTTTCCAGCATCCTGTAGCAGGTACATATAAAAAAGAATGTATCGAGCAGGGTAAAAAATACTTCTCAGTTGCATCCGGCGGTGGTACAGGCCGTACACTCCATCCGGATAACATGGCTGCAGGACCGGCTTCTTATGGTATGACAGATACTATGGGACGTATGCACTCTGATGCACAGTTCGCCGGATCTTCTTCCGTACCGGCTCACGTTGAGATGATGGGTCTGATCGGAATGGGTAACAACCCGATGGTAGGTGCAACCGTTGCAGTTGCAGTTGCGATTGAAGAAGCTGCTAAAGAAGGTAAGTTCTAAATAAAAGATAAAAAAAGTATCAAGGAATGGCTTAAAACCGTGGTTTTGGGCCATTCCTTTTTGTGTAAATACATGGAAGGAACTATATAAAAAACTGCAAAATCATTTTCGTATGTTACTTATATGTTACACTTGGGTTAAGCAGACACTTACTATATCTTAAATAAGAGGAAAAGCATTTTGGGTCAAAAAAAGAAGGATGGGAACCTTTCCTATAAAGGTCGCTATCGCTTAGGTAACCAATTCATATTTAGGCATCCGGTAGTATTATTCATCGTAAAAGATAAAAATCGTTGTCGGCTTTTTCCTCCTTCATACTTAGCATGATAAAAACTGTGATTTTTATGGATTCTTTGGTAAGATCCCTTTTGGAAGAAGCTGAAAGCGATGAGTTAAATGGTTCAAATCATGGGTTAATGATGGTATAATTAAGTCGTAATTTAAGGAAAGTATAGCAATTAAGTTAAAATTGTGTAGAAGACTAAGAAAGTTTTTTTAGCAAAGTTATTGAATCCGATAATAATTCCAATACGCCTCTATAAAATCCATTAATATTTCTGCATAGTTCTCACTTCTAATGATTTTTCTTTAAATTATTATATACTGCAGAGGGAATGGCGTCTATCTGCATCCCATAGTTAAAATAGATTTTTAGGGTTACAAAAGAAAATCTCTTTTCGATATTCTAAGAATTAAGAAGGCAAGGATCTAAGGAATGGCTTAAAAACATTGGTCTGAACCAAAAGAGAAAGGAAGTTATTAAAAATTACTATCATCCATATCCAGCCTTTTTCTATATCCAAATCATATGTTATAATATAATTACGACAAAAAAGAATTCGGAGGGAGAAAAATTGATTTGTCCGAAGTGCGGGAAAGAAAGTGTAGAAGATGCTTTGTATTGTGAATGGTGTGGTACATCTTTAGAGTCTAAAACCAGTCACAAAATCTATCTCATTTACAACGATAAAAAAAGTATAAGAGTTTTACTTTGATAACTTTAGCATTTATGTTGGGCGGATTTTTTATATTAAGTAACAGCAATGAAGAGTTAGCGGAATATCATATTAATGGGCCGGGTCGATTCCTTACTGGAAATCCTCTCGGTTTAAGATTGGTTGGATGGATTCTTCTTATTGTATCCATGCTGATACTGATATTATATTTATATGGTTACAAAAAGCAAACGACCAAACCCATTATTAAATTAGATGCAGAAGGTATAGAGAGTTATTTTCGTAGTAATGGTTTTATAGGAAAGATTTGTTGGAATGAGATTACAAATTTATATCTTACATATGTACAAGGTGCAAGATACTTAATCATTGATTTTAAAACTAAAAAAGAAGTATACGAAGCTTCAAGAAAATATATGTGTCTCTATGAGAAGAGACAATAGATTTTTAAACAATATAGAGAATTGACTAAAGGCCTAATCTGCTTCTATAAGCTGATTTTAGAATCCAGCTTATAGAAGATCATTTCTTATAGAAAAGGAGGCAATAAAGTGATCGCTAAAGATCATTCTTATGAACATCATACCATTCAGAAACTGTTAAGTTCCCATTTTTTGTGATGATACGATTCCCGTTCTCTGTAAGATAGACAACTCTTCCAACCAATGTTTTTCCTGTTGAAGTGTCGACACCTTTAACCTTCTGGCCTCTGGGATGAATGGCCTGTTTCGTTAAATGAGCTGTCACTTTTACCAAATGCAGATCATCAATGGTTTTTGCTGTTCTCTGCTTGTCTTTGGTACATATAAATACATTACTTCCAATATGAATTGCATTATAAGATGTTGATTCTTTCGTACGATCCTTAAAATAGTCTTTTTCCATTGGGATTCCTTCTTTCTTAATTCTTCTATAATAGTATATCCAAAAGGGTATCCCGTATCTCATACCCTTCGAATGCAAGGCCTCCGAACTGGTGAAAATGGACGTAATGTCTGCTGGAGATGGCTGTTGCAAGACAAAAGGCGCCACCTACGATAGTTATTTACCACTATTGGAGGAGCGCATTTTAAAAGCGCGACGGAAATAGTGGTAAATAACTCATAACAAAAATAAAGCTTCTTTCATACTATTTATTCGGATAGGACTACATTATTCTGATGTTTGACAAGCTGGTCTGCTTTCTCTATAATGAAACTAATAACAAGCATAGGAAGGGGCGAGTGCAATGTTATTTGGAAAGTTTTGTATTGGATTTTGCTTTACACAATCATTTAGAACAAGACATTGTGTAGAGCCTAATCTAAAAAATGAGTTTTTGAGGGGTGGCTTCTAGATCAGCTTGTGTTGGTCTGAGAGTCTATTTAACACACCTTTTTATGAGCTTAAATGATTGAATTTTCGGCCGTAGACAATGTTTTGTCTGCGGCTTTTTGTTGTCTGTAATTATATTGCTTGCGTCCAATGGACGAAGCATCGGAAGCGGAGGGCCTGCCTGTGGGTAGATGGGTACCTCCGCTTTTATTTTTGAAAGGAGAATTTCAAATGGAAAATAACGAACAGGATTTAACAGTAGGAAATGTACCAAAAAAGCTGATACAGTTTGCATTTCCTCTGCTTGGAGCAAATCTATTGCAGTCATTTTATAGTATTGTGGATATGTTGGTTGTGGGCCGTATTGTGGGAAAGGCCGGGCTTGCCGCGATCAGTAATGCCTCAATGATCAGTTTTATCATCAATTCGATTTGTATTGGAGTGATAATGGGAGGGACTGTTTTAGCAGCCCAATATGTGGGCGCTGATGATAAACAGGGACAGAAGGATACTGTTGGAACTCTTTTCAGCTTAGCGTTTATTGCTTCGCTCATTGTTACAGTGATAAGTTTGCTGCTGTATTCACCGGTCCTTTCGCTTCTTAATGTCCCTTCGGAGGCCATGGATGATGCATGTAGCTATATGCAGATCATCTGCATGGGAACGGTATTCGTTTTTGGCTATAACGCGGTTTGCTCACTTATGAAGGGATTCGGGGATTCCAAAACTCCGCTTTACTTTGTGGCGGTGGCGGCAGCAGTTAATATCATTTTAGATTTACTTTTGGTGGGCCCTTTTGGTATGGGAACAAAGGGAGCAGCATATGCAACTATTTTTTCGCAAGGGATTTCCTTGATCCTTTCTGTGTTGTATTTGAAGAGAAAAAATTTTATATTCGATTTCAAGTTGAAAAGTTTCATGATTCACAAAGACAAACTGATTGTCATTTTAAAAATTGGCCTGCCGACAGCTGTTCAAATGATAGTTGTAAACATTTCATATATGCTGATCACAGGCATGTTAAATACTTTTGGCGTTTCAGTGGCGGCGGCTTCCGGAATTGGGTTGAAAGTGAATACCTTTGCGGGTATGCCGTGCTGGGCCATAGGGCAGGCGGTAACTGCTATGGCCGGACAGAATATGGGGGCCCGAAATATAGAAAGGGTAAAGAAAACTACACAGAGCGGTTTATGGATCAATATAGTTGTTACTCTGATGGTTATCGTATTGGTCCAGGTATTTGCTGAAGACATCATTATGCTTTTTGATCCGGCCAGTGCAGACGTTATTGAACAAGGGATTCTGTATCTTCGTATTTGTTGTGGTGTCAACAGCTTGATTTATGCGGTAATGTATACGGTTGATTCCTTTGCGATTGGTGTAGGTTCCGCCAATGTGGCGATGTGCAATGCTCTGTTAGACGCTGTGGCCGTGCGACTGCCTGTCTGCGGGCTGTTGGCATTTATCTTTCCATATGGGTTTATTGGAGTCTACATCGGGCAGGCATTTTCTCCCATTCTGCCTGCGATCGCCGGATTAACTTTTTTCATGAGAAAGAAATGGATGTCTCAAAAACTTATTTAGTAAGAAATTAGAATAGAAACGGTAAACTAGTGCTTGACAAAGTGAGCGACTGCTCACTATAATAGAGGTGAGCAGTCGTTCACTAGAATTTCAATCAGTCAGGAGGGATCATATGACCACAAAAGAACGAATCTTAGAGGAAGCTATGAAACTATTTTCCATTTATGGATACGATGCTGTATCAGTAAGAAAGATTGCCAGTTCCGTCGGCATAGGCAACAGCGCATTATATAAACATTATTCAAGCAAACAAGCAATTTTTGATGCGATCGTGGATCAATGTAAGAAACATTTTATGGATCAATGCAATTATGCCCAAGATACCATGTCGCCCAGCAAGGAAGACTTTGTCACGATGTGCCTTTCCATGTTTAAATTCCAGATTGAAGATGAACTGATTGTAATGTTTCGCAGAATTCTGTTGATTGAGCAATTTAAGAATGAAAACATGTCCAGGATATTCAAAGAATTTTTTATTGATTGTCCTATTAACTCTCAAAAACTCATATTTCAAGAATTAATGGACCACGGTGTGATGGTAAAGAAAGATGCAGAAGTTCTTGCTATGGAGTTGTATTCTCCATTCTTTATGTACCACACAATAAAATGTGATAAAGAAAAATTAGAACAATTGTTAAAAGCCCATGCAGAATATTTTTTTACAGAAAATATCATAGGAGAACAGAGAAGATGAAACAATATGCGTTGATCAATAAAAACATCGTGCGGCATAATTCTAGTTTGAAGTTAGCCTACAAAAATGCAAAGCTGGAATATGGAAAGGGAAAAAGGAAGCCATTAAAAAGTTATTTGGGAAAGGCGGTTCAGTTATCCTCAGAAATATTAATCGGAAGCGAAAAAAGAAGGCCAGATATGACTTCGTCGATTACAAGCAAAGAACTATTATTAAAACTTCAGGAATCAAAAGTCACTGGAATGAGTGGAAACAGTTATTTGCTGTTCGATAAAATCAAACGGTTTCTTGCGTCAGACACCAAGGATCGGATTTTAATTATTAATGCTGTAGAATGCGATCCCGGGCTGGTACATGACGAATGGCTGCTAAAAAATAGAATGAAAGAGATTGTGTATGCTATTGACTGTTTAAAGGACACATTATCCTTAAACAACATTATTCTAGCCGTCAAACAAAAAAATGTAAAGCCTGGTTATAATTATTCTGTTGCTGAAGTTCCGGCCAGGTATCCGATGGGAGAAGAACATTTTTTGATGAAAGAAACACTTCATATTCCATTAGAAAAAGGGCAATATCCAGCAGACTTTGGTATATTAGTACTAAACCTTCAAAGCATTTATCAAATTTCAAAAATCATAAATAACTGTTACGACGGCGGGAGATTTATTACAATTGCTGATTTATCACATGCAGCTGCCAAAGTCGCATATGTATACCCATCAGATAACATCATAAGTATTTTAGAAAAGCAATTTGCTCACAGTGCAGGGCAGACAGTTTATAAGGGGACTGGAATCTTCTCTTGTTCTGTTGCCAGCCAAAAAGAAGATTTTTCATACACAGGAAACTTTGCAGCTTTTTCAAAACTTCCTGAAATACACAATGCTAATAAATGCAGAAATTGCCATAGGTGTGATAGAAAATGTCCGGCAGGCATTAGGGTCTCAAAAGTTGTTCATGTATTAGATGACAATTTATCAGACTCATTACTGGATAAGAGTGCACTTGAAAAATGCATACAGTGCGGAATTTGTACATATTACTGCCGAGCTTCTAAAAATGTTTCCTCCTATATCACAACTGCATTGGATTTATAAATTGAGATTCAAAAATCTGAGTGTAACTAGCAATTTACGAGTATATAATGCCTGGATCAATGGAAATTATGTGAATGCCTACATTAGGAATATGGCTGTAAACACAGATTATAAGGATCAAACGATAACGGTTCAACTTTATTTTCTACGCAACATTTAGCTGAAAAATTTTATTTCACAACCGAGGCTCACCGCCTCGGTTTCAGACTACTGCTTGATCAACTGTTTCATAATTTCTAGTGCAGTACAATAACCATAATGGAATCCCTGTTTTTTGCACTGGAAACCGTATTCGGTTTTCAGATCAGACAGTTTTGACTTAAAGCAGTCGTCGAGGTCCAGGTCATCCAAAGAAGATTCAAATTTTGCTGAAGACTCAATCAGATAATTATTTTGGTCTTCATTTTCCAAATAATATTCATACATTAGTTTTTCCAGATCAAATTCCATTGTTGTAATTCCTCCTGATAGTGATATGACTAGCTGCAATTATGTTATAGTCCTTTAAGAAGAAAAATAGGAATGTGAGACAGCAAGAAAGTCTGGGACAAAAGCCCCAGACTCTGTTATAATTGCTGGATATTAAATGCCGTGGTCTGAGGAGGAATGCTGGGTGCCTGAAAATTAGCATGGGTTATCCTCACCAGCTGGCCCGGCCAAAGATCACGGAATCTGATCGGCAATCCAAAACGGTTTGTAAATGTGGTTGTATTTGTGATGATAAATTTAGTTTGGTTATTTCTGTTGTTTGGGTTCTCTGTATAGAGAAAGTTGTTGTCAAAATCAATCAAAGTAATCCGTCCGGTAGTAACAGAGGGAGATGGCTGTGGATTTCTTCTAACAGCAATTAAAAAAGCATTAGCCTGAGGAGGGATACTCCTCGTCATACGCGATGAGAAAACAGCATTAATCCACATACCTGCCCTTAGACAGCATAGACACATATTTCGTCCGTTGGTGTTTATTACAACTGTGTTTCTATTGAGATTTAATCTGATCGTTTGTATAGAAGTAATATTGTTTCTTTCACGCACAGAGTAAGAAACTAATATAAATCCGTTAGAATTATTAAAACAGGAAACTTCTTCTATGAAACCATTATTGATTCTCATAGTATTTCCCTGTTGGACCATGGTTCCTGGAACTTCATTGCTCATACAGATATTACCGCCAGTAGTTTTTTATATATTTTATGTGGATTTTAATAAAATGTGAGTTGGGGAGAGGTTCAAAGTACTTGATCCAGCCAATTCTACTGTTGGTTTATCTCTTTATAAACCCATGGGCGGTTGTGCCTTTTGTGATTTGCTGATATAGTTTGATTGTCTCAGGTCTCTGGAAATAAAAACTAAAAGGCGGTACATAAAAATGAAGGAACAAAAAATAGGCACGTTTATTCAACAATTAAGAAAAGAAAATAATCTGACCCAAAAGGAGTTGGGAGAGCAGTTGAATATTACGGATAAGGCAATATCCAAATGGGAGAGGGGATTAAGCTGTCCGGATATCTCATTGATCATACCATTGGCAAGGATCTTAGGAGTTTCAGCCAGTGAATTGTTAAACGGATGTAAAGATAGCGAACCTCCCAGTAAAAAAACTGAGACTATTATTGAAGAAGCACTGGAATATTCGGATCGAACGAGTAAAAATAGATTGGAAAAGATTAAGATGGGGGTATTGATTTTTTGCTCCGTGACGTTTTTGTTAACGGTTTTTATCTGTTTTATCTGTGATTTCTATATTACAGGAAGGCTGACATGGTCTTTGGTTGTCACTGCCTCCCTCGTATTCAGCTGGCTGCTTTTATTGCCTTTATTAAAGGCGAAACAGGGCTGTATAAAGATGACACTTTATGTACTCAGCGTTACGATATTCATTTATCTGTTTGTTTTAGGGCAGATTTTAAATCTTCCTCTGGTGTATACATTAGGTTCTGCTGTTTCAGGAGTCTCTTTAGCAGGAATTTGGTGTATGTACTTTCTGTTTTATCAATTAAAACACAGATTGTGGGGTGCGTTCGGAGGTTTATTTTTGTTGGCCATTGCTGTGAGCCTGACAATTAATCATTTGACATCCTATTTCTTGAAAGATTATACGTCAGATATGATCAGCGATGCGGTCAATGTTATTTCGCTGGTCATATTGTCAATGATCTGCTTTGCAGTCGACCGCTATGTGGCTAAGAAAAGATATTAAAACAGAAATATAGCAGGCTGTCATTTAAAATCCGGTTATACCGGATTTTTTTCGTAGCAAATGAGTTTTGTCGTAAACTCTACGGAGCGTTGATTGTGTTTTTATGCTGGGGTTTTTATAATGACAAATGAGGTGAGAAAGATGGATAATAAAAAAATAGGCAGATTGATCTGTGAATTGAGAAAAGAAAGACAGCTGACACAATTACAGCTGGCGGACTGTATGAATATCAGCGATAAAACAGTTTCAAAATGGGAGAGAGGCCTTGGATGCCCGGATGTGTCTCTACTTCCTAAATTATCAGAACTGTTTGGAATTGATTTGGAGAAGCTGCTTTCAGGGGATCTGTCCGCCAATGATATTTTAGGAGGAAATATGAAAAAAATGAAGTTTTATGTCTGCCCGGACTGCGGTAACTTGATAACAGCTATGACTGACAGCGGGATCACCTGCTGCGGCAAAAAACTAAAGGCAGCTCAGCCGAAAAAGGCAGCCAAGGATGAACAGCTTACGGTGGAAATGATAGAAAATGACTATTATATTTCATCGGAGCATGAAATGACCAGAGAACATTATATCTCATTTACTGCACTGCTTACGGGAGACAGTATCATACTAAAGAAGCTGTACCCCGAATGGGATCTCCAGACAAGGATTCCTGCGGTGGGACATGGAATGCTGATCTGGCAGTGTACAAAACACGGCTTCTTTTATCAGCTGTTATAGTCTGTCTTATTGTTTTCCATGGTTGGTTTGATTATAATAAAGGATAATGAGGATTATAAGCAATGACATAGAAGACAGCATCAATAAAACAAGAGGAGGATTTGAAGAGAGCTTTCAGGCGGAAAACTTTTATAACAACCAGACACAGGATGAAAAGCACTTGAAGCTCATCTTGGATTTCTTGGAAGTCAGACCAGGCAGGAAGATCCTTGATCTGGGTACAGGTACCGGTTATCAGCCGTTATGCATTGCATCACTTTCCGATGTTTTGTTGCGGATCCTGCACCAAATGAAAATGATGCAGAACGGTTTGTGGATGCATACATGCAGATGAAAAAGGACGGACACATAAAGTTTTATACAAAACGAGAGTGGGAAGAGATAGGGGAAGCGGCAGGGCTTCACTATATAGATGGATTTGAAACAAGCATCCGCTTTCCGAAAAAGCGGGAAACTGCATGGGGATTTGAAGACATTCTGAACAGATTTGACCATGATGTGATTGCGGGTTATAACCTAAAGATCACGGACGATGAAATATGGGTCACAGAGAGAGTCAATAATTTTCTGTTTCAAAAGCCAAGAACGGAGGAGGGGAGATAAAATGAAAAGGATGATGTTAGTCTCTATGTTCCAAAACGTTGCCAATATCTTAAAAACAATCGAACCTGATCTAAAAAACAAAACAGTAACCTATATTCCCACGGCCAGTAAAGTTGAGCCATTAGGGTTCTTTGTGAAAATTGGGAAATGGAGATTAAAGAGACTGGGATTGTCCGTTGATGAACTTGAAGTTTCTACCGCATCTTATGACACGATAAAAGACAAGTTAGAGAAGAACGATTATATTTATGTAACCGGAGGCAATACCTTTTTCTTGATGCAGGAATTAAAAAGGACCGGTGCGGACAGGCTGCTGGTAAGTGAAATAGAAAAAGGGAAGTTCTATATCGGTGAGTCTGCCGGGGCCATCGCAACAGCCCCTGATATTGAGTATTCAGCCCGAATGGACCATAAAGAAAAGGCACCGGAATTGCAGAATTCTTCGGGATTAAGCGTGACTGGCTTTTATGTTGTGCCCCATTACCAGAACCGGGAGTTCAAAAAGGCGGTAGAAGAGATTATCAATAACTATTCCGAGGAGTTGGATTTAAAAGTGATAAATGACAACCAGGCATTATTGGTTGAGGGGGATAAGATTAGAATACTAGGTGGTAAGGGAACCTTCCAGTGATCTGGTCCGTGTCAGAGGGAAAGTTTATTCTAAGCTGACATATTTCAGGCATTCCACTAGCTCCATATCCTCTGCAGTGACAATTGAGTTAGTATCCACTAACGAATCATAACGGAGATTGACGAATTCGTAAATAGCAGGTCCCTTAAGGAAAGGGGGCCTGTTTTTTGTTCCATAGGAAAGTTCTCCCTATGGAATAAAAAAAACCTGCGGTCAGTATGCACGCAACCAATCGCATTTAGCGCTTAAAATTGCTAAGTCCCTCAAAGAGTGAGGGGTTGGGGAGATGAAGTGGACCCGCCTACTTTGTTTTTGTACTTTTTTACTGAGAATCAGAACGTTGTTATTGATAATCCGACAATTTTGACATATAATTAACAGTGATTGATAAAAAATTAACCAAAATGCACAATTTGAAGGAGGTATCACATGTTAGATCAGGCCTATTATGACAAAACAGATGAAATCATAGCGTCTCACGGGCTTACACAGGCGGCGTTGATTCCGGTCATTCAGGACATTCAGGCTGAATACCGCTATCTTCCGCCTGAGCTTTTGAGTTATGTGGCAGGTAAACTGTCCATCGATGAGGCAAAGGCGTACAGTGTTGCGACATTTTATGAGAATTTTTCCTTTGAGCCAAAAGGAAAGTATATCATTAAAGTCTGCAATGGAACGGCCTGCCATGTCCGCAAGTCGGTTGCTATTCTGGAACGGCTGTACAGTGAACTGGGGCTTTCGGGGGAAAAAGCCACCACAGACGATATGCTGTTCACACTGGAGACGGTCTCCTGCCTGGGGGCCTGCGGACTTGCGCCGGTGCTCACGGTAAATGACAAGGTATATCCGGCTATGACTCCGGACGCCGCAGCTGAATTGATCCGAGAACTGAGAGGAGCTTAAATCATGAAAAAGATAGAAAACAGAGAAGCTCTCGGCCGGATCCGCGAAGCTTCCAGAGAACAGGTGAAAAAAAGTAAATGCAGAGTTCTGATCTGTGCCGGCACAGGCTGCCTTTCCGGCGGATCAGGGGAGATCTATGACCGGATGTGTGAACTGGTAAAAGAATATCCTGACGTGGAGATCCATTTTGGCCCTGAGATTGCACACGGGGATGGGGAGATCGGCATTAAGAAAAGCGGCTGTCACGGATTTTGCGAGATGGGACCGCTTATGAGGATTGAGCCCCACGGTATCTTATATACGAAAGTTCAGCCGGAAGACTGTGATGAGATTTTTCATAGGACTATAGAAAAAGGGGAGCCGATCCGTCACCTGCTTTTTAAGAGAGACGGTATTGAGTATCAAAAACAGGAAGACATTCCTTTCTATAAAAAACAGACAAGAAATGTGCTGAAAAACTGTGGCCACATTGATGCGGAGCATATCGAAGAATACCTGTCCGTGGGCGGGTATGAGGCTTTGGAGAAAGCATTATTTGAGATGAAGCCGGAAGACGTGATCCGTGAGATCACTGAGTCAAATCTTCGTGGACGCGGAGGCGGAGGCTTCCCCACAGGATATAAGTGGTCCCAGGTGGCCGGACAGCCGGAAAAAGTGCGCTATGTGGTCTGCAACGGAGACGAAGGTGATCCTGGTGCGTTCATGGACCGGAGTATCATGGAAGGCGATCCCCACAAGATGATCGAGGGAATCATGCTTGCGGCCTATGCAGTAGGGGCAGAAGAGGGATATATCTATGTCCGGGCAGAATATCCGCTTGCCATCAGCCGGCTGAAGCGTGCCATTGAACAGGCGGAAGAAAGCGGGCTGTTGGGAGATCATATCCTGGGAACGGATTTTTCCTTCCATTTACATATCAATAAGGGTGCAGGAGCTTTTGTGTGCGGAGAGGGAAGCGCGCTGACCGCATCCATTGAAGGCAACCGTGGAATGCCGCGGGTGAAGCCGCCGAGGACGGTGGAACAGGGTCTGTTCGGAAAGCCGACGGTACTGAATAACGTTGAGACCTTTGCCAATGTTCCTATGATCATCGGGGAGGGAGCACAGTGGTTTAAAGGGATCGGACCGGAGAAAAGTCCTGGTACAAAAGCGTTTGCCCTTACCGGAAGCGTCAAGCATACGGGACTGATCGAGGTTCCGATGGGAACGACTCTAAAGGAGGTTATTTATGACATCGGGGGAGGAATCAAGGGAGACGGCAAGTTCAAGGCCGTACAGATCGGAGGGCCGTCCGGAGGATGTCTGATCACACCCCATCTGGATGTAAAACTGGACTTTGATTCCTTGAAGAAAATGGGTGCCATGATTGGGTCCGGAGGGCTGGTTGTCATGGATGACAGCACCTGTATGGTGGAAGTGGCACGGTTTTTTATGAACTTTACCCAGAATGAGAGCTGCGGGAAATGTGTCCCATGCCGGGAAGGTACAAAACGGATGCTGGAGATCCTGGAGAGAATCGTGGGAGGAAAAGGAGAACCTGAGGATCTTGACCTTCTGGAGGAGCTTGCCACGACCATCACAGAGACGGCACTCTGCGGATTGGGAAAAAGCGCGGCGCTTCCTGTAATGAGTACTTTAAAACTGTTCCGGGATGAGTACGTGGAGCATGTGGTCGACAAAAAGTGTGTATCCCACAACTGCAGTGCTCTTCGGAGATTTGTCATCAGTCCGGAACGGTGCAAAGGATGCTCCAAATGCGCAAGAAACTGCCCGGCCGGCGCCATCAGCGGGCAGATCAAGGAGCCGTATGTAATTGATAATGATAAATGTATTAAATGCGGGGCCTGTGAGAGCGCCTGTGCATTTGGTGCGATCCATATTGAAGGGTAGGAGGAGACGAACATGAGTTATATGACGATCAATAACAGAAGGGTGGAATTTACAGACGAAAAAAATGTTCTGTCTGTGATCCGCAAGTCCGGAATAGATCTTCCTACCTTCTGCTATCATTCAGAGCTTTCCACATATGGTGCATGCCGCATGTGTGTCGTTGAGGATGACCGGGGAAGGATTTTTGCATCCTGTTCTGAGACTCCCCGGGATAAGATGGTGATCTATACCAACACCCCGAGACTGAAACACCACAGAAAAATGATCATTGAGCTTTTGCTGGCTTCCCACTGCAGAGACTGTACTACCTGCACGAAAAACGGAGTCTGTGTCCTACAGAAACTATCCAGGCAGCTGGGCATCAAGGAAGTGCGTTTTCCGAATAATAAAAAACAGCTGCCGAAGGATTTGTCTTCCGAATGTATTATCCGGGATCCAAACAAGTGTATTTTGTGTGGCGACTGTGTCAGGACCTGCGATGAAATCCAGGGAATGGGAATCCTGGACTTTGCGTTCCGCGGATCTAAGATGCAGGTGACGACGGCCTTTAACAAGGATCTGGCACAAACAGACTGTGTGGGATGTGGGCAGTGCCGTGCGGTCTGTCCAACCGGAGCCATTACGATCAAACAGAATATCGAGCAGGTGTGGGATGCGCTGTCTGATCCTGAGATCCGGGTTGTAGTACAGATCGCGCCGGCAGTGAGAGTGGCCGTGGGAGATAAGTTCGGTATTCCAAAAGGAGAAAATGTGCTCGGCCGGCTCGTGGCCGCACTGCGGAGGATCGGATTTGATGAGGTATATGACACCAATTTCGGTGCAGATCTGACGGTTATGGAAGAGTCCAAAGAACTGTTAGAGCGCCTGGAGGTGGGGGATAACCTTCCGTTGTTTACTTCCTGCTGTCCTGCGTGGGTGAAATTCTGTGAGAACAGGTATCCGCAGTTTAAGGATCACATTTCTACCTGCCGGTCCCCTCAGGAGATGTTTGGGGCGCTGATGAAAGAGGAAGCACGCATGAATGACGCCAGTGATTCCAGGAAGGTAATGGTGGTCTCCATCATGCCGTGTACTGCAAAGAAAGCGGAGATCACAAGGCCGGAGCACTTTAATGACGGAGAACAGAACGTGGACTATGTGATCACTACCACAGAAGCAGCCCGTATGATCCAGGAGGCCGGCATCGATCTGGCTCAGCTGGAGCCGGAGGCACTGGATATGCCGTTTGGTATCTCCTCCGGCGCAGGTGCGATCTTCGGTGTGACCGGAGGTGTAACGGAGGCAGTTCTGCGCCGGCTGATGAACAGTGACAGGGCAGAAGACCTGGAAGCCATCAGTTTTACCGGTGTACGCGGGGTGGACGGGATCAAGGAAGCTTCCGTGAAGCTTGGAGACCGTGACGTAAAGATTGCGGTAGTCAATGGACTGCGCTGTGCGTCTGAGGTGCTGGATAAGATAGAAGCAGGAGAAGTACATTATGATTTTGTAGAAGTCATGGCTTGCAAAAGAGGCTGCATCACAGGAGGAGGCCAGCCGGTGCCGATCGGACCGAGAACCAAGAAGGCGAGAGTGCAGGGTCTTTACAAGATCGATAAAATGGCCCAGATCAAACTTTCCAGCCAGAATCCTATCGTTGCGACTGTCTATGACGGCCTTTTAAAAGGAAAGGAGCATAAGCTGCTTCACAATGAATAAAACACAGAAATTGAATGAAATTAAACCATAGTTCGATTTTTCTATAAAAAGCTCTCTGACATCGATGCACAGAACGCATCTTATGTTGTCAGGGAGCATTTTTATGTCAGATGATGTAGGTCTGCCCGATTTGCTCTATTACTTTCATCTGATACCAGCAACCAGAGAGTGAAGCAGGTCCGGTTCTAGGTTTCCCAGTCTGAATGTATATAATAGGCAAAAATAATGTAGAAAAAGTAAGATCTCATTGAAGTTTTTGCCGGGGAGGCTTACAATAATACAAGATAGAATGGATGTCTCCATGTTGGCAGAAGGCTGGAAAGGGGTTATGCAATGAATGAAAATATATTTCTGAAGGATCAGAAAAAGTTAGGGCTGGCGGAGTATATGGACTATAATCTGGACGGCCGGGGCAATTTAGGGGAGGACATTCCAGTCGCTGTTTACCGGCTGATGGAATATTCCTTGAGGGAAGAATTGGAGGAACGATACGGCAGGGAGGAGCAGATCCGTGTTCTGAGAGGAGCAGGATTCCGAGCCGGCGTGTATTTCGCCAAAAAGATGCTGGACCTGACAAAGGAACTGAACCAATTTGTAGCGCAGCTGCAGGAGCGCATGGAAGAACTGAAGATCGGTGTTCTCCGTATTGAAAAATATGACGAAGAGAGTGGAAAGTTTATACTGACCATCTCAGAGGACGCGGACTGCTCAGGATTGCCGCTTTTGGGGGAGACCGTGTGTAACTATGATGAGGGGTTTATATCCGGGGTCATGACGGTCTACATGAAGAAGGAATATTCGGCAGAGGAAGTTGACTGCTGGGCCACTGGGGACAGGGTGTGCAGATTCCGGGTAGAGCCGAAAAAAAGTTGAAAGTAGTGGGGAGTTGACATGGAGAACAAGAATTGTGAGGTGCTGTTTGAATATCTGAGAAGTATCCTGTATGAACGGCCGATCACAGCGCCTGATATAGAAGCCCTGGATGAGCCCTACAGAAAGTTAGGACAGGGGCTTTTGGTCTTACAGCAGTCCGTAGAGGAGCTGCTTACATTTTCAGCGGATATTTCTCAAGGGAATCTCTCTGGTCCTGTTCCGTCCAGAGAGAATATGTTGTGTTCAAATATGAAAAATCTCCATGCAAACCTGAATCATTTGACCTGGCAGGCAAAGCAGGTCGCGGCCGGGGATTATTCTCAGCGTGTATCTTATCTTGGAGACTTTTCTGAGGCCTTTAATACGCTGACAGCCCAGCTAAAGGAGAGAGAAGCGCTTTTAAAAGAAAAAGCAGAAATAGCCAACAAAAGAGCCCAGGTAATCGAAGAATATAATAACTTGCTGGTGGATGTCATCAAAAAGAGAGAAGAGTGGATCCTGATAGTGGATGCAGATACCAGAGATATTGTATACTGCAACAAGAGGAAAGAGGAACAGCAGGTGGATCCTGACTTATGCGAATTCTGTAAAGACAGGCTTTTTTTCAGAGACAAGATTTTAAATTGGCAGGACGGCAAGCAGTATAAGGTTTGGGAACTGGGGGATGAGCAGAACGGCTACTATCGGATCACAACCTTTGCCACGGAATGGGCGGGCCATGATGCTTTCGTCCACATCGTGGATGACATTACAGATGAGAAAAAATTGGAGAGCAATCTGTTTAACAAGGCATATTATGATTCCCTGACCGGTATCCGCAACAGACTGTCCTTTGAAGAGTATATGGAAACACTTTTGAAAGAAAAGCAGATTGTTACTCTGTGCTATCTGGACCTGGACGGATTAAAATCTGTCAATGATCATTATGGGCATAATGAAGGGGACGATTATCTATGTAGATTCGTTTCTTATATTGAGAATTCCTTCCGAAGCTCGGACGTATTCGCACGGATCGGCGGAGATGAATTCTGCCTAATTCTTCCCTATAATGATAAAAAGATAGTGGAGGAGAGATTGGCGGCCCTTCTGAATAAGTTTGTGGAAGAGAATGATAAAGAATATCCCGTAAGCTTCAGTTATGGTGTGGTGAATGTAGAAGGTAAAGATAATACCATGACGATGGATGAGATTATAAAGGAGGCCGATGCTGCAATGTATCAGTGCAAAAAGGCAAATAAAAGAGATTTTCATCACACAAAAGAAGAACGTTAGTTTTAAAATAATAAGCGGAAACACCTCTGAAAACAGCTTTCCAGGCTGCGTTCAGAGGTGTTTTTATATGGATATTCCGGCCTGGGAAAGATAATCTCTGTCTAGGAGGAACTCTGATAGATCATCCGGTACTGCCGGGGAGACATATCCATCCGCTTTACAAACATATTGGTAAGGCTGCTGCTTGAGGAGTAGCCCACCTCATAGGCGATCTCAGCTACGGACTTGGTCGTTCTGGCGAGAAGAATCTTGGTCTGGTCAAGCCTCGTATTGATCACATATTCCTTCGGTGAAAAGCCTGTCTGCTGCTTAAAGCAGTGTGCCAGGTAAAAGGTGCTTAGATTTGCCACCTCAGACATTTCTTCCAGAGAAATATCTTTTCCTATATTCGAGCGGATATAGCGGATCACAGTGTCAATGGGATTATCCTCTTTGAGCTGCTGCCTGTCAGGGGCCAGCAAGCATTCAAAGATCTTATACACCCTCATGGAACTCTGAAACATGGTCTCGATGCCGTCATGCATATGAAACTTTACCATACTATATAACTGCTGTCCGATTAGTACGTTATGTTCCTGCTGGATCAGGGGACCGCTCTGGTTTAAGATATTTTGGCAGATATCATGGGCATTGGAACCGTCAAAGTGCATATACAAAAACTCCAATCCGTCATCGGCGTAATAATAGTGGGGCTCACTGCAGTCCAGCAAAACCACATCGCCCTTCTGGGCATCAAATACCATATCCCTGTATTCAAAATGAAAGACTCCCTCTCTGACGAATACGATCAGAAGAGGCGGAAAAGACTGCCGCTTCATATAGTAATTCTTATTGCAGAAATAGTGCCCGCACCAGGTGGGATAGAAATACAGCTGCTTCGCCGTTTCTGACGGGGTAAAAGAAAAACAAACGGACTGGGGTAGAATCCCCGGGTCAACACTTTTCATAATGATCTCTCCTTTTTTTAATTATTAACAAAGCAAGAATGATGAACTTTTAGACAAGATGCAGTATTTACCATAAGTCTATTATAGATTATAATGCAGTTACAGTAAAGGAAATGAACAAATAAAGCAAGGAAGATACATAAAATTTGTTCAATATATCCAAAATGCGCATTCTGTATCAATAGGGATTCCCTGTCCAATTAGGAAAACAAAAATAATGAAGTTTATGTGAAGGAGATATGTAAGATGTTAAACGGTGAAAAGAAGATCAAAAGACCTTACCGCTGGGCTATGGTTGGAGGCGGACGTACAGGAAATGTAGGCTATAAACACCGCCTGGGAGCTTTAAGAGACAATACGGCGTTTGAACTTGTGGCAGGAGCATTTGATATTGATTACGAACGCTGCAAGGATTTTGGTAAAAATTTAGGCGTCAGCGAAGACAGACTTTACCCTGACTATAAGACGATGTTTGAGGAGGAAGCAAAACGCCCGGATGGAATCGAAGTGGTTTCTATAGCAACACCGAACTTTACCCACTTTGAGATTACAAAAGCTGCTCTGGAAGCAGGGCTTCACGTGATCTGTGAGAAACCTTTATTCTTTAAGGTGGAACAGGGAGAAGAGATCAAAGCACTGGCAGAAAAGATGAACAAGATTGTGGGAGTTACCTACGGATTCTCAGGAAGCCAGCTTCTCTTACAGATGCGCCAGATGGTAAAGAACGGCGATCTGGGAGACATCCATATGGTAGAACTTCAGTATACTCACGGATTTGCGTGTGACGAGATCGGAGATAAGGAGTCAGAAGGACAGAAATGGCGTGTTGACCCTGAAAAATCAGGACCATCCTTTGTACTGGGTGATCTATCCACCCATACATTTTATATGTCCGAGCTGGTATGCCCGGAGCTGAAACTGAAAGAGCTCTTATGCGACCGCCAGAGTTTCGTAAAATCCCGTGCACCATTGGAAGATAACGCTTATGTGATGATGCGCTATGAAAACGGGGCAGTAGGACGTATGTGGGCATCCGCAGTAAACGCCGGATGTATGGACGGCCACAGGATCCGTATCGTAGGTTCCAAAGCATCTGTGGAATTTTCAGATAATCAGCCAAACGAACTTCTGTATCAGGTACAGGGGGAACCGATCCGCAAGATGATCCGCTCCATGCCTTATCTGTATGAAGAGTGCAATGCAGATGAGCGGCTCGGTGCACTGCACGCAGAAGGTCTTCCTGAGAGCTGGGCAAATATTTATCTGAAATTTGCCGTAGCAATGGACGCAAAAGACCGAGGCGATGAAGAGACCTTAAAGAATCTCGTTTATCCGGATATTAATGCCGGTATTGAAGGCATCCGATGGGTAACCAAATGTGTAGAATCTGCTGACAAAGGCGGAGTCTGGGTTGATTTTGAATAATTAGGAGGAAATGATATGCAGTTAGCAATATGTACCGATGTATTTGCAGAACTTTCTTATACAGATATGCTCGACAAGGTGAAATCTCTTGGAATTAATGCGGTGGAAATGACCGCAGGGGGCTGGGGTGCACGTAAGCACTGTAACACCGAAGAGTTGCTCTCAGATCCGGCTAAGCTGGAAGCCTTTCAGGAGGAACTTTCAAAAAGAGGAATGCGGATTTCTGCACTGAATACGTCCTGCAATCCATTGTGGCCTTCAGAAACCGGAGAAGGGTATAAAGATTCCATGTATGCATGTGCCGAATTGGCTGGAAAGCTTGGAGTTAAAAAAATTGTTGCAATGGCGGGACTTCCTGGCGGAAATGAGACAGATACAACTCCAAACTGGATCACATCCACTGTATCATGGCCGGACTTTATGGCACCCGCTTATGAATACCAGTGGAAAGTGACCATCGCTTTCTGGAAGGAATTTGCGGCCCACTGCAAGAAATGCGGTGTGGAACAGATCGCCATTGAAGAGTTCCCGGGAACCATGGTGTGGTCAGCCGAGACTATGTTAAAACTCAGGGAAGCGACAGATCCAATGATCGGCATTAATCTGGACCCGTCCCACATGATGATCCTTGGGGCTGATCCGATTGCGGCGGCCAGAGCGCTGAAAGGCTGCATTTTCCATGTACACGGAAAGGATGCCCGTATTGAACGGGGTCTTGCTGACACCAATGGACTCCTGGAGCCAAGGCCGGTGACAGAGTCCGCAAAACGTGTGTGGAACTATGTAGCAGTAGGATGCGGTAAGGATTTACAGTGGTGGAAGGAATTCTTCTCAGTTCTCAGCATGATGGGATATGATGGAGATGTATCCCTGGAGATGGAAGACCTGACCATGTCTGTGGAGGCAGGAGTTCTCACTTCTATCGATGCACTGAACCAGACCATCAGCAAGTAAACAGACCAGAGTATGTAAGACATAAGCGGATATTCATAACTCCTTTTTGGGATGAATATCCGTTTTGTCATAAAGGAGGTATTGTATTATGAAGATAGCATTTGATGTGGATGTGCTGGCAAAGCAGATGGATATCAACCAGATGGTGCATCAAGTCGCGGACTGGGGTTATAAGTACATCGAACAGTCTCCGCATCCAAGGATCAACCCATTCTATAAACACCCGCTGTTTTCCAGGGAATGTGAGGCAGAATACAGGAAAGCCCTAAAAGAGACCGGGATAGAGATTTCATCTTTTATTGTGGTGTACCGCTGGTCGGGACCCACGGAGGAGCAGAGACAGATGGCAGTGGCCAACTGGAAGCGGATGATTGAGATCGCCGTGGACATGGGAGTTCCGGTGATCAACACGGAACTCTCCGGGGATCCCAACCAGCAGGAGATCTGCAACGGCATGTGGTTTCGCTCCATGGAAGAGCTTTTACCGATTATTGAAAGGGAGGGGCTCCGGGTGGAAATACAGTCCCATCCGTATGACTTCTGTGAATTAAACAATGAGACCTGTGACCTGGTGAAATCCTTCCGCTCCCCGAACCTTGGGTATGTGTACTCTTCTCCTCACGGATTCTTTTATGACGAGGGAAAAGGAGATGTGCAATCCATGTTACAATATGCAGGGGAAGAACTGACCCATGTACTGTTTGCGGACACGTTCAACCAGACGTTGGACTGCCGCTATATCGCCAACCCGCCTTGGTTAAACGGAAGGGGAAAAGCGGATGTGACCATCCACCAGCATTTAGCTATGGGTGAGGGAGACGTGGACTTTGACGGGATCTTTGAGACGTTAAGGGATATGGACTTTGCCAACAGCCAGTTAAAGAAAGACGCGCCAAAAGCCGGAGGAGACAACATCGCATGTGTGTCCATGTTCGGATTCCCGGAAAAGATGGAGAAGCAGGCGCCGGAAGCGAGAGAACGGATCGAGAAAGAGCTTCTCTGATGAATAAGGAAGGGAGATAAGAATGAATAAAAAGAATAAGCCCAAGGAAAATTTAGCCCCCGGGAGACTCGGGTGGGGAACCAGATTTGCCTACGGATGCGGAGACACCGCGTGCAATGTGGTCTTCGGTATGATCAGTACACTGCTCACGTTATTTTATACGGATTATGTGGGTGTGAGTGCAGCGACGGTCGGTCTGGTCATGCTTCTGTCCAGGATGTTTGACGGAGTCTCCGATGCCATTATGGGGGTGATCGTTGAGAAGACAGACACTAAGTGGGGAAAATCAAGACCATGGCTGCTCTGGATGTGTGTGCCCTTTGCTATCTCAGCGGTTCTATTATTTGCGGTTCCAAACAGCACAGCCACTGTGCAGTTTGCCTATATGTTCGTGACCTATAATTTCTGCAACACGGTCTGTTATACAGCGATTAACCTTCCGTACAGCAGTCTGTCCGCTATGATGACCAGGATTTCTTCAGAGCGGGATATGCTGAGTGTGGTGAGAATGGGGCTGTCTCCATTCGGAAGGATCCTGGCAGTTACCTGTACTATGCCGGTAGTGAAATTATTCGGAAATGACCAGGCTGCATGGATCAAAACCATGGCTCTCTGGGCCTCTATCGCGTTGATCCTGCTTCTAGTCTGCTTTTTTAAGTGTAGAGAAACTGTCGTGATCGAGGCCAAGAAAAAGCAGTCCAAAGTGCCTGCCAGGAAGGCACTGAAAGCTTTAGTGACAAACCAGTATTTTTGGGCAGTGGTCATACTGTGGACGATGCAGAATGGTATCTACTGTGTGACTGGAACAATCCTTCCTTATTATTGCAAATATATTTTCCACAATGACACATGGATGTACAGCACCCTGTATCTGACAGAGACACTGATCATTGTGGGTGTAACTTTTATGAGTCCTCTGCTGCTGAGACGTTTTGGTAAGAGGAATATGTCCTTGGCCGGTGCCTGCCTTGCATTTATAGGGCATCTAATCTTCTTTATCAATCCACAGAATTTCGGATTTATGGTCTTCAGCTGTGTGATCCGGGGAATCGGGCTGGCACCTCTTAATTCCATAGTATTCGGGTTCCTTGGAGACGTGGTAGAATTCGGCCAATGGAAGACCCATATCCGGCAGGAGAGTCTGATCTTTGCAGGAAGTTCCGTTGGGATGAAGCTTGGGGCAGGGCTGACTTCTGCTATCATCACAAGCCTTTTGTCAGCTGCAGGTTATCTGAGCTCCACAGCCGGAAGTATGGTGCAGCCGGACAGCGCTATACATATGATTATTAACATCTATAAATTTGGGCCTATGGTCGTGTGGGTGGCAGTGATCATCACACTGTTTCTATATAAACTGGATAAGATGTATCCGAATATTATGGAAGAATTGACAGAACGGGAGTCCAGGGGAGAATTGTAAGAAAAAAGGCAAAGGATATTTCCTTTGTCTTTTTTGCTTTTATGAATATTGATTTGATACACCGGTGGTTCGAAGGTATAATGAGTAAAGAATTTGATGGCGGAAAAGAACATGAGGCAATCCAGAAAGGGGAAGCATGAATCTCTATGACAATATTCTAAGCTTTCAAGGAACATGGCGGCCTTATCAGAGCCGGATCCTGGAGTCTGCGGACACTTATTTAAAAGATGGAAAGATTCACATTGTGGCGCCTCCGGGGTCAGGCAAAACCACTCTGGGAATCGAGCTGATCAGACGTCTGGGCAGACCGTGCTTGATCTTATCTCCGACGCTGGTAATCCGGCAGCAGTGGCTCCAGCGAATCAGGGAAGCTTTTTTAGAAAGGGATGACGGAAATATTCTCTCGGACGATATCCGTCAGCCTGCTCTGATCACATCCCTGACATACCAGTCGCTTTATTCCGGCATGTCACAGGCAGATGAGGATTTCAGAGGCTTTGATCTCTTACGGACAGTGAGAGAGGCAGGCATCGGCACTATCTGCCTGGACGAATGCCACCATCTGCGCAGTGAGTGGTGGAAAGCACTGGAGAGTTTTTTACAGCAATTAGGGGATATCCAGGTGGTTTCCCTGACTGCCACGCCTCCCTATGACTCCACACCGGCTGCATGGAAACGGTATATCAGCCTCTGCGGGGAGATCGATGAGGAGATCATCGTGCCTGAGTTGGTCCGGGACCACAGCCTGTGCCCACATCAGGACTATGTATATTTCAGCCGCCCGACAAGGGAAGAAAAAGAAACGATCAGCAGATTCCGCAGGGAGACAGGACAGATCTTCAGGGAACTGCTTGAAAATGAGTCATTGAAAAAGGCTGTGGTGTCTCGTCGGGGAATCATGAATCTGGAAGATTCCGCGGATGAACTGTTGGAAGATCCCTCCTACCTGGTGTCTATTTTAAGCTTTTTGGACTCAGCAGGAATCCATTACCCGCACAAATGGCTGAAAATCTTGAATATTCATTCTTTACCCGGCTTTGATATCCCGAAACTGGAACAGCTCCTGCAGGGAATGCTGTTTGATGATACCGACAGCTATGAGTGGGAGCCCGGTCTACGCAATGACCTTTATAGGGATCTGAAACGGAGGAACTGTATTGAGCGTAAGAAAGTTACGCTTCTTGTCAATCCATCCATTGAAAAGATGCTGGTGAACAGCGCAGGGAAACTGGAAAGTGTTAGACAGATTGTTCTGACAGAATACGGAACTTTGGGGGAGGATTTGAAGCTGCTGATCCTGACAGATTATATACGCAGGGAATATGTAACTGCCATCGGTGATCTGTCACAGCCGGTAAGCAAGCTTGGAGTCCTGTCTTTATTTGAGCTGCTCCGCCGGGAATTGCCGCCAAAGCTCCGGCTTGGTGTTTTGTGCGGTGAGTTTTTGATACTTCCAGCTGAAGCGGAGGGTGCTTTGGAGAAAGCGGCGCAGACCCTGCTTATAGACAGCGGCAGAATCGTTTTCCGGGAGATGAATGATCGCTCAGGGCTTCCTCTGGGGTATTTGAATGTCACGATCCGGGGGAGAAGACAGGATGCAGTAAGGCTGGCCACACAGGTCTTTGAAGCCGGATATGTACAGGTCATGGTCGGGACAAAGTCTCTTCTGGGGGAAGGATGGGATTCTCCATGTATCAACACCTTGATTCTTGCCAGCTTTGTCGGTTCCTTTATCCTCAGCAACCAGATGAGGGGGCGTGCTATCAGAACAATGACAGGAAATCCGAAGAAGACGAGCAATATCTGGCATTTAGTGTGCATTGATCCAGAGAAGAAGGACAAGACGGGACAGCTTTTGGGACTTAAGGATACCCTGGTGTCCGAAGATTTTGCCATGCTGTCCCGCAGGATGGATGGAGTTCTCGGTGTTAGTTATACCGGAGATATCATCGAAAACGGAATCGAAAGACTTGGACTGGCCGGGGATGTCCCTGCACCGAAGCAGGTGGAAAAGATCAACAGGGATATGGCAGAACGGGCAGCGGACAGGGAATCCCTCCGGCAGAAATGGGAACAAGCCACAGTCATCAACAGAAAAATGGAAGTGGCTGATGAATGCGGAGTGCCGAAAGAGAATCTGAAGCCGGGTGTCTCCTTTTTTAATCTCATCGGTTTTCAGCTCATGAATATATTTGTGGAGATCTTTACCATCAGCATTTATACGAAAACAGCACATACATACAGTGTGTTTTCCTTACTGGCAGTGACAGCCGTATCTGTCCTGTTTCTATTTTTGACCGTTCGTTTTGGCGCCGGAATTGTCAAGCTGATGACTCCTCTGAAGCGTCTAAAAGCCATCGGCGAAGGAATCCGGGATGCGCTATTTCAAACACAACAGATTGAATCAGATACCAAGGTTGTGGTGGAGGAAGAACAGGGCCTTATGTTTTATGTCTGTCTCACGGGAGGGACAGTCAGGGAAAAAGACCTGTTTGCCGCATGCGTCAGTGAATTTTTGGGAGAGGTGGATAACCAGCGGTATCTGCTCTATGCGAAAAAGAGATGGAAAAGCATGCAGAATTATTTTTGTGTACCGGAGCTGTTTGCAAAAAATAGAGATGAAGCAGATTTATTTGCCTGGATCATGCAAAAGAGCATTGGCCCGTACAGATTGGTCTATACAAGAAACGAAAAAGGAAGGAAGATTCTTCTGAAGGGAAGGAAGCACGCTTATGCAAACCAGGTCAGACAGGCGGAGGACCGGATGTGCAGACGGAAAAAGAGGGTAAAGGGGGCACTGGAATGACGCAGATCATAACAAAATACCCCTGCCAAATGGCGGGGTATATGTATTACCGTATGGCTTTCATAAATTATTCAACGGTCAATGCATCTTCATTGTCGATGATACTGCCGTCTTTGGCTGCTGCTACGTAAAAGATGGAACGGTTTTCCGGCTGGTAGTAGATCTCCAGCGAGCTTAGGGAATTTAATTTGAACCCTTTTGATTTAATATCTTCTTTTACCATCTTTTCCACATCCGTTATAGAAACGTTATGGCCTTGAAACTGCACTTCTGTCTTGATCTTCATGGGGAACCTCCTTCGTTGTGGTTAAAAAGTCTTTACTATTATACACCTTGATTCTATATTATTCAAAGGAGCCGGATAGAATTCCGGCTCCTTAGTAATTTTTGGTATATCACCAAATCGACTTGATGCACTAAGATCTGGAAGATGTTTTGAGAAATGTTCTTATTTACTGCCGTTCATTTTGCATCATACAGAGAACAGGTAAACAATGAGGCTGCGAGAATTCCTATAAAAATAGTGGGATCTAAAATACTTTGATTATAGAAGCAGATGTGGAACTTTAAGTGGGAGTTAAACAAGGCTA